>JAEYOW010000022.1 GCA_023411375.1 Bacillota bacterium
CGGGCCAGTACACGGTTACGCCCGACCGCGCCGGCGAGCTAATGGACTATGCGCTGGAAGGCGCGAACGCCGTGGACCTGACCGTGAACGCGGACGGCAGCTATTCGCCCGCGCCCGTTACCTTTGCCTTCAAAAGCGGCGGAGAACCCGAGCCGCCGCAGCAGAACTGGGATGTAAAGATTAAATATCAGAGCACGGACAACGTGTATTCCTTTGAGGACACAAAATCCTATCTGCCCGGCACGCACACCATCACGGCGGAGCGGGCGGGAGAGCTGAACGGCTATACGCTTCAGGAGCCGTCCTCCTACGAGGTAACGGTGAACGCAGACGGCAGCTATTCGCCCGCGCCCATATTCACGTTTGTAGCCAATGAACCGGCCGAGCCTGACCCCGGCCCCGGCGAGGGCGGCGGGGAATCCGAGGGCGGCGGCGAGGAGGTTCCTCCCGCGCAGACGGATATCAACCGCTATGGCATGACCAACGCTGTGGTTAACTTCCGTCAGGAAACCAGTACGTCCGCTAAGAAGGCTTTTGCAGACGTGCCCAAGGACAAATACGTCTGGGTTTATGCATCCTTGAATGTGGACGGCGCTGAATGGCTGAGCATCCGTTATAATGAAACGGATTGCTTTGTCATGGCCAAGTTCATCAACGTTCTCAGCCAGGAGGACAGCGATAAGGTCGATAACGCCAACAAGACGCCCGCGCAGGTCGAGGTGTCCTACGTAGACGACGAGACGAACGAGGTATTTTACCGCGAAACCGCCTCCTGCCCCGTCGATAGCCAGACCCCCGTCAGCGTGAGGGAGGACATGTCGCAGGGCTATACGCTTCAGGGCGACGGCGTTGTGACGGTAACGGTGGATAAGGACGGAAACGCCAATCCCGCGGAGGTGGTGTTCCACTTTATCCGCACAAGGGTTCAGGCGAGCGTCTACATCAGCTATGTGGACGGCGAGCGGGAATTTGCCAACGAGACCCTTACCTTTGAACAGGGGGAAAGCCCCGTGTCGCCCAATGCGAACCTTGTGCCGGAGGGCTACACGCTTCAAAACGCCTCGACGCAGACGGTCAAGGTGGATGCAAGCGGCGCCGCCACGCCAAACGCCGTTACGTTCACCTATGCTAAGCCCGCCGTGTCGGCCCAGGTGACGTTTCGTTACCTGAACAGCGCTGACCGTACGCCTGTGCTGGAGGAACGCGTGGAAACGCTTGGACAGGGCGCGTATGCCACGGCAGATTACCGGCTGGACGCACCGAGCGGTTATACATTTGAAAGCGTCAGCCACTCCGAGGTTGTGGTGGACGGCGGCGGAAACGCCAACCCGGCGGTGGTGGAATTCCTTTATGCGCCCATCCCCGTGACGGGCACCGTCACCTTCCGCTACATGAACACCAATAACAAGCCTGTGGCCAACGAGCGCACCGAGGTGCTCGGCGCCGGGACGTACAGCTCCAGCTCCTTTGCCATTACCGTGCCGCAGGGCTACACCTATCAGGGCGTGAGCACCGAGAGCTTTGAGATTACCGCCCAGGGTACGGCTAACCCGGAGGTGATTACCTTTACCTACGCGCCCGAGGCGGTTGTACCTAAGACGGCGGAGGTGAGCCTTGCCTACGTGGATACCAAGGGCAATCCCGTGGCGGCGGCTGCCGTCAGGACGCTGAACCCCGGGACCTACTCCATCGGGGAATTCGCGATTGCCGTACCCGAGGGGTACGAGTACCAGGGCGTGAACGCCGAGCAGGTTATCGTCAGCCAGGACGGCGTGGCGACGCCCGCGTCCGTTACCTTTACCTATGCCGAGGTGCAAAAGCCCGCTGTTACGGCGGAGGTCACGTTTACCTTCCAGTCCACCTCGGGTAAGGCGCTGGCCGAGCCGCTGAAGGTGCCGATGGAGGAGGGTGAGCACGGCACGGCGGAATACGCCGCCGCCGTGGAGGGTTATACCCTTCAAAACGCCAGCGCGGACAGCGTGACCGTCACACCGGACGGAAGGGCCAACCCGGCGGCGGTAACGTTTACGTATATCGAGAACCAGTCCACCGCCACGGTGGAGGTGCATTATGTCAACAGCTTTGGCGAGGATTTGCCCGGTTCGCCCCAGAAGGTGGAGTTGAAGGCCGGCACGCACGAGGTCGCGCCGGACCCGGCCTTTGTGCCGGCGGGTTACAGCCTGAGCTCAAACAGCGCCAAGAGCCACCAGATCACGGTGAGCAATAACCTTGTGGCAACCCCCAATTCCGTCAGCTTTACCTACTATGACAGCGGCATGAGCGCCACGGTGGAGGTCATCTATGTCGACAGCAGCACGAACAAGACCTTTGCCTCCGAAAAGCTCAATCTGACGCCCGGTACCTATAACGTGACGCCGAATGAAGCGGTGGTAAACGGAGCGGGCAATTACGAACTCAACGACGCGAGCATCACCTCCCAGGAGGTCTTTGTCAACGAGCAGGGCGCGGCATATCCGACGCAGGTGCGCTTCGATTACAAGCCCAAGAAGATCGACGTCTATATGGGCTATGCCGTGACCACCACGCAGACGGCGCTGCGCAGCGCGGCCGACAACAGCGACAGCTCCATTAAAAAGACGCTGCCCAAGGATACGCTCCTCTACATCAACGGTCAATACACCTCCGGCAGCACGGTATGGGACAGCGCGCAGACCGTGCTGGGCGGCACGGAAAGCGGCTGGGTGCTGGACAGCGCCACGCGGCATATCTCCAAGGAGGAAGCGGATCGGATTATCAAGGAGTACAACCAGAATAATCCTACCGAACCGGAGCAGAGCAGCGGATACTACATCACCATCGGCAGCAACGTGCCGTTGCGCGTTGTGGCGGACCCCTTCGCCGAGGCGAAGTACTACCTGCCCATCGATACGGTCGTATATGTGCAAGGCCAGCAATATAAGGACAAAACCGGCTGGCACATCTCCACCTATCAGGGATACACGGGCTATATCCGCGCGGATCAGCTGCGCAAGATGACTTCCTCCGAGGTGGAGGCCTACTTAAACAGCCAGAAGACCACCGCGCCGACCAACACCAATACCGCGGCGCCGTACGACCCGTACGCCAAATCCAGTTACGGTTATGTGACCAGCTCCACCGTGAACTTCCGCGCGACCCCCAACGGTACGAAGATTAAAACCCTCAATAAGTATGCCTTCGCGCTGATTCTGGGCACCAAGGAGGTCAACGGCGTTACCTGGTACAACGTCAACCAGAGCGGCACCATTGGCTGGGTGCACGGCAGCTATTTCCACAACCTCAACCTGACGGAGCTGAGCAGCTTCCTCAACAGCAAGGAATACCTGCAGGGGCTTCAAAACAACTCCGGCTCCGGCTCCAGTGGGGGCGGCTCGTCCGGCGGAAGCGGCTCGGGCGGATCAAGCTCCGGCGGCTCGTCCGGTTCGTCCTCGCAGGGCAATATTTCCTCCGTGGAGGACTGGAACGTCGGCACATGGCAGAACACGGGCGTAACCTCGCAGACGAGCTACGCGCCCTTTAATCCCTACGCAACCCCTGTTGCCTCGGCGAGCGTGTCGCCCTCCGGGTCTGTGGAGCCGACCTCGACCTTTGTGATCGGCACGATGATACCCATTAACTATGAGGACGAGAGCAAGGAAACCCAGACGGATTCCGTTCCTTGGGGCCTGATCGGCGCGGCTGTGGTGCTGATTGGCGGCGCTGGCGGCGTGTACGCCTATGCGCTCAATCAGAACAAGAAGCGCAAGGCGGCCGCGTCCCGCGCGGCGGCCAGCCGCAGGGCGGGCGTCAATAACGGCGCCAACGGTCAACAGGCGCAAAGCCCGTACACAAGGCGCGCCGTCGCGGCTCCGCCTGTGGCGGGAACCAAGCAGAATGACGGTAAGACAGGTGGTACCGGCACTGCGTCCGGTGGCGCGGCCGCCAATGGAACCGGCGCTGCCGGCGCGACGTTTGGCGGTGTGAAAAACCCGTACAGCAGCGGCAGCATTACCGGAACGGGCAGCGTGAATCCATACCAAAGCCCCAACACGGTATCCGGCGGTACGACGGGCCTGTATGGAACAGGAACCCCCGCTGCGGGCAGCGCCTTTGGCACCGGCACAGCAGGGACGGATAGCTCCGGTTCGGCCGGCGGCGCGTCCATGACGACGCCCAACCCGTACGCGGCAGGCGCTACGCAAGGTAAAGCCACCGATGCGGACGGCGCGGGCACAGGCGCAATGGGCAGCACTACGGCCTCCACGGGCACCAACCCCTATGCGCGCCCCCTCGGTACGGTTGGCACGCAGGCCAATCCGCCAGCCCCGGAAAGCGCTGAGAACCCCAGGCGCTCAACGCGTATGCAGCGCTATCACGCCGTGGAAGACGGTGAAAACAACAGCGATAACACCTGATGCCCCCCGGAACTGAAAGCGCCGGAAGGGCCTGAGGACAATACATGGATGCGAGGGCATCCGCCAGCCGGCCGCATGCGTCACAGAAACGCGTGCGGTCGGTTTCGGCGTTTGCCGGCGGTGCCTTTTACAAAAGAGGGGATGAGGACGATGGTTCAAAAAGCAAACGGGGCGCGGGACAGGATGCGCTGCTTTTTGGCGGTGGCGGTCGCGCTGCTGGCGGTGTGGCGGCTTCCAGCCGTGACGGGCCTGCCGGAAGGGGGTAATGCTGTCGCGCATAGCGCGATGGGCGCGGTGCTCTTTGGGGCGCTTGCGCTGCTGCTGGCGCGCGGTTTTGCGTGCAAAGACGCAAGGCTTAACGGAATCGCTTACTTTCTTGGCGGTCTGTTTGCCTGCTTTCTGGCGGTTGGCGGCGCGCTTGGCCGGAAGGGGGCGTTTGCGCCTGTAAGCGTGTGGAGCGTTGCGGATTTTCTGCTGACCATCGCTATCTATACGGCTGCGCTTGGCGCGGCCATTGCCCTGCTGTATGAGGAAGCGCTTGGATTGATCAGGCGCGCGGAGGAGAAGCGGGAAACCGGCGGGTGTGAGGCGCTGTTCAGCCGGCTGGCGGGCAACGGCTGGCTGGTGTTTGCGCTGCTTTTGTTGTGCTGGGTTCCCGTATGGCTCGCGTTTTGGCCGGGTACCTTCCGCTACGACGCGCCCACGCAGTTTGCGTCCTACATCGATCAATGCCTTACCACACACCATCCACTTCTGCATACGCTGCTTCTTGGCCGGATGATGGAAGCCGGGCTGGAGTTGGACTCCGCAGCCACGGGCCTGGCGCTTTACTGCGGATTGCAAATGCTGGTTATGGCGGGTATTCTCGCATATGCGTGCCATTGGCTGTGGCAAAGGGGCGTGCCTCTGTGGGCCAGGCTTTGCGTAACGGTGTTGTTCGCCCTGTTTCCGTTATATCCGCTGTGGTCGTTCAGCGCGACAAAGGACGTGCTTTTTGGAGGCTTTGTGCTGCTGACGGTATTGCAGCTGGTTGATTTTTGGCGGGACGGCAACGCGGCGCTGCGCTCGCCTTGGCGCGTCGCCGCGTTTGTGATTACGTCCGTGCTGATGATGCTGTTTCGCAATAACGGAATCTATGCTTTCTGCCTGACGGTTCCGTGTGTGTTGCTGGCGGCGAAGAACCGGCGGGGGCGTGCGGTCCTGCTGTGCATAGGCGCGGCGGCCGGATGCGCGCTGGCCGGTTGGGGTCTGCGGCAGGCGGCGCAGGCCGAAGGCGGCAGCTCCGTGGAAATGCTTTCCATCCCCCTTCAGCAGGTCGCGCGCGTGGTGAGTAAAAACCGGGAGGCAATCTCGGCGGAGGATATGGAGATTATTAACGGGCTGTACACCGAGGATATGGCGGACATCTATGACGCGCAATTTGCCGATCCCATCAAATGGGCTATGGATTACGATGCATATGAAAGCGACCCCGGAAGCCTTCTGTCCCTGTGGGCAAGGCTTGGATTGCAAAACCCGGGCATCTATCTGGAGGCGTTTCTGGTTCAAAACCTGCCGTACTATCTGCCGGGCGCGCCCATGCGCTACAACATTGTACTTGGCCTGGACCAGCTCGACCTGTATCCGATTGAAACGGAGCCAATTTTGCCGGAGCTTCGCGAGCCGTACGAGGCATACGACAGGACGCTCAGCTTTCTGTCGCTTCCGGGTACCCGCCTGCTTTCGGACACGGCGCTGATGGTGTGGGTTTGCATGCTGTGCCTGGGGCTACAGCTTTACCGCCGCCAGCGCGGCACTGCGATTGGCTGCGTGTTCCTGCTGGCGCTATGGTTGACCAACCTGCTCGGCCCTGTGGCGATAATGCGGTATATGCTAGGCTTTTTCTACTGCGTACCGGTTTTGGCCGCCGCGGTGCTTGCGCGAAAGGAATAAAAAGGGGAGAGGGTGCATACGCCCTCTCCCCTTGGTTACGCGCCTTATTCCAAAACAACTTGCTTTTCCTGCTCGTGCTCCCACATTTGGTCGTTGAGCTGGTTGATGTTACCGCAGCCCAGCGTCAGCACAAGGTCGCCCTCCTGCCAATGCCCGCGCAGATACTTTTCCGTATCGGCGAAGGAAGGGGTATGGATAGCGTTTATCCCGTGCTCGCGCATGCCTTGAACAATCTGAGATGCCTTGATGTCTCCGGGGTCTTTTTCCCGTGCGGCATAGATATCGGTTACGAGCGTGATATCAGCATCCTTCGTACAGGTGAGGTAATCGTTGAACAGGCGCTTGACGCGGCTGTAGGTATGGGGCTGCATGACGGCCCAAAGGCGGTTGTGGGGCTGCAGCTTTGCCACGGACAGGATGTTGCGCATTTCGGTGGGATTGTGGCCGTAGTCGTGATAGAGCCGCACGCCGTCGATGGTGGCGGTTAGCTCAAAACGGCGGTGCGCGCCCTCAAACTCGCTGACGGCATGGCATGCGGCCGCCATATCAGCTCCCTGCGCATGAGCGCATGCCAAAGAGGCCAGCGCGTTGAGCACATGGAAAAAGCCGGCCACGCGCATGGATATATGCCCAATAACCTCGCCGCGGAAGCAAAGGTCAAAATTGCCGCGTCCAAGCCCGTCGTACTTCAGGTTGCCAGCCGTATAATCCAGACCCTCCGTAAAGCCAAAGGTATAGCGGGTACAGCGCAGCGATTGAAAAAGTTCCATGATTCGGCTGTCGTCACCGTTGCCGATGGCGATGCCGTTACCCGGCAAAAGGGACAGAAACTTTCCGAACGTCTCCTGAATATGGTCGATATCGCGGTAGAAATCCAGATGGTCGGCGTCGATGTTGAGCACGACGGCCACCGTGGGACGGAGATGCAGAAAGCTTGCGTTAAACTCGCATGCCTCGGCCAGAAATATGCCGCTTTTGCCGATGCGCGTGCTTCCGCCGATAAAGTCCAGCGAGCCGCCGATATGGATGGACGGGTCCATGCCGCACTCCATCAGCACCTGCGAAAGCATGGCCGTGGTGGAGGTTTTGCCATGCGCGCCGCATACGCCGATGGCCGTCTCAAAACCCTCCATCAGCTGTCCAAGCAGGGTTGCGCGTTCGATGTTGGGCAGGTTGAGCCGAGCAACCTCTACGCGCTCCGGATTGTCGGGGAGAATGGCAATGGTGTAAACCACCAGATCGGCTCCGTGGACATTCTCGGCTTTGTGACCGATGGTGACCGGAATGCCAAGGTCGTCTCGCAGATGACTTGTGGCATAGGTTTCCAAATTGTCGGAGCCGGTTACGACGTAACCTTTTTCCTGGAGCATCTGGGCCAGACCGCTCATGCTGGAGCCGCCGATGCCGATCATATGGATATGCTTTCCGGGATAATCCCGGATATGGGGGGTTGTCATGGTTTCACCCGCTTCCATGGTGGTTCGCGCAAAACGCGAGGACTGTGCGCATTTGTGGGAATAGCGAAAACAGCCATGATTATTATACGCTTGATAGGCGGATTTAATCAATAGAGGATTTGGCAGCGCCTTCCGATGGAGACGAACGGATGAGGTAAGATTTGGGTAAATCCCTTCCTTTTTTTTGGCCGCTGTGCTATAATGATAAAAATTCTTCAAGTGAATAGGAGGTTTTTTTCATGGCTGAGTCCAAACCCACGGCTACACCTAAAAAACGGAATACGCTGGTAGACATTTTATGCGTTGTGCTCCTTGTTGCCGTCGTTCTGGCGGTTGTCGGCTTTGTCGGCAAGGATAACGCGATCAGAGAGAATCAGGCTCTGAGTACGCAGATTGAGGAGTTGACCGTCGGTCTGAGCGATAGCGAGGGTAAGGTTGCCGCGTCCGCCGCTGATTTGGAGACAAAGCTTGCCGAGTTGACCACCGCACAGGCTGACCTTGAGGCCGCCAATGCCGCTAAGACTGAGCTGGAGGCTGCCAAGATCGAGCTGGAAACCGCCAAGACGGACCTTGAAACCAGGCTTGCCGACTCGGAAAAGGCAAAGACCGAGGCTGACGCAAGCATCGCTGAGCTGGAAGCCGCCAAGAAAGACCTTGAAACCAAGCTTGCCGACTCGGAAAAGGCAAAGACCGAGGCCGAAACCAGCTTGGCCACGCTTCAGGGAGAATATGATACCTTAAAGAGCGAGCATGAGGAGCTTAAGGCCGCGGAAGGCAAAAGCATCGAGGAGCTGACCGCCGCAAAGGCCGCCGCCGAGGCAAAGGTACAGGAACTGACCACCGCGAAGGCCGCCGCTGACGCGAAAGTAGAGGAGCTGACCAAAGACCTGGAGGCCGCAAAGGCGACGCCGGAGCCCACCGTCACGCCCAAACCCACCGTTACGCCCAAGCCCACAAAAACCACGACCACCACGCCGTAAGGGCAAAGCGAGCTTAAACGAGTAAAAAATGAGACAAAGCGGCCGCCGCACATGCAAAGAGGTGCGGCGGCCGTTTTGGACGAAAGAAGCGGAGCGGAACGGATGGGAACAATCAGGCATGTAAACATCGTGATGGAAGGCTTTGGAGGTTTGCTGTCCCTTATGTTAATCCTGAGCCTTCTTCTGGGCGGACATGGAGAGGATGGCCTGAACCGCCGGTTCGTCCGCATCCTGGCAACGAATGCACTGCTTTTGCTCAGCGACGCGGCGGCATGGTTTTTTCGCGGACGGATGGACCCGTTGAGCTGGTAGGGCATCCGTGTTGCCAACTTTTCCTCGTATCTGGCGAGCTGTCTGCTGTTGGCGGTCTTTACGGATTATCTGGTCAGCTTCATCGCCATGCGCGATGGACGTGTGTCGCGCCGGCCCGCGCGAATGATATGGGGACTGGTCGCGGTTGCGATTGGGATGTTGGTGATTTCTCAGTTTAACCATATGTACTATGTGATTGACGAGAATAATCTGTACCGCCGCCAGGGCTGGTTTTGGCTGTCGCAGGCGTTTGGCATCGCGTGCATGCTGGCCAACGCGTGGCTGCTCATCCGGCACAGGAAGAAGCTGTCAACAAGAGAGATTTGGTCGTTTTCGTTGTATATTGCACTGCCGGTGGCGGCTATGACGGCGCAGCTTTTTATCTATGACGTACCGCTGCTCAACTTGTCCAGCGCGCTTTCGGCGTTGTGCATCTATCTGGGCGTTCAGGTCAACCGCGCCCGGCAGCTTAGCGAGAAGCAGCTGGAGATGGAGAGAAGCCGAACCCAGCTTATGCTCAGCCAGATTCAGCCGCACTTTTTATTCAATACGCTCAACGCTATTTACGACCTGTGCGTCAAAGATCCGGAGGAGGCAAGGGCGGCGCTGCTTGAGTTTTCGCATTATCTGCGCGCGAATACGGATTCGCTTGCCAATGAAGGACCGATTCTGTTTGAAAAGGAACTGGAGCACACCGAAAACTATCTTGCATTGGAAAAAAGGCGCTTTGAGGAGAGGCTGTTGATTGAATACGATATCTGCGCCCAAGGTTTTCTGCTGCCTGCGCTGACGCTCCAGCCCATTGTGGAAAACGCGGTGCGCCATGGCGTTACCAAACGCGAGGGCGGCGGTACGGTACGCATTGCGGCGGAGGAAAAGGCGGACGGACACCTGCTGACGGTTTCAGACGACGGTATAGGGTTCGACCCCGCCGCGCCCTTGGAAACGGACCGGCCGCATATCGGTATCGCAAACGTTCGCGAAAGGCTTCGCCAACAGTGCGGCGGCACGGTCACAGTGCAGAGCGCGCCGGGCGGGGGCACGACCGTAAGCCTGTTTATTCCAAGGCGTCCCCTTTGATTTATCCCCGAATGGCTGCCGAATACTTTTCGGCGCACACCTTCTGCACCTTGTCCATGGCCTTTTGCACATCGGCCTCGGTCAGCGTGCGGTCGGAGGCGCGGAAACTCAGCGAGAAGGCGGCGCTCTTGCGGCCCGGGCCAACCTGAAGGCCGCGGTATACGTCGAACAGCTCGATGCTCTCCAGCAGGTTGCCCCCCGCTTTGCGCATATCCGACATCAGCGGGCCGACGCATACGCTTTCCTCCATCACCAGGGCCAGGTCTCGCGAAACGGCGGGGAAGCGCGGCAGAGGCTTCATCTCGCCCATGGGCTTTGCGTAGTCCAGCAAAAGCTGCATGTTCAATTCCGCCATCACGGCGCGCCTGGGCATATCGAAGCGTTCGCGCACGACGGGATGAACCTCGCCAACCTGCGCGAAAACCACGCCGCCCCGGCTGAGGCGCGCGCAGCGCCCCGGATGATAGTACCCATCCGCGCCCGCCGTCACCTCGCAGGCAATGCCCTGCGAGCGCAGCACAGCCTCCACGGCGCCGCGAACGGTGAAGAAATCGACGTCCTCGCCATACGCGCCCAGGCATAGGGTCTGCGTTTCGGTGGGAAGGCCTTCGTCGGTGGGCTGATGGTGATTGAATACGGCGGCCAGCTCATAAAGGCTGGCGGCCCCGGTGGAGTGGTTCATGTTAAAGGCGAGGGTCTTAAGCATATCGCACGCAAGCGTCGGGCGCATGACGGCGGTATCCTCGCCCAGGGGATTGCGGATGGCCATGGGATTGTTGCGCGCATCGTCCTTCGGCAAGCCGAGCTTCGCGATCTCTTTAAGGCCGGTGAAGCTGTAGTTCATGATTTCAAGATAGCCCATGCCATGGAGGACGCTTGCAACGGTGTTCTTAAGCCGCTTCATGGGACTGACGCCACCCTGCGTGGTTTCACCCCGAAGAGCCGTCGCGCCGATGTGTTCATATCCGTACATCCGCAGGCATTCCTCACAAATATCGGCCTCGCCGTCCAGATCCTCGCGGAAGCCGGGCACAGTCACAGTCAGGGCGTCGCCGTCGCGCGTGACGCCAAACTGGAGCTTCGTCAGAATGTCCACCATCGCTTCGGCGGGAATCTCAACCCCGGCACGCTCCTGAATGCGGCGCACGCTCGCGGTAATGACCTGAGGGGCCCTGGGATTGGGGTAGAGGTCAATCGCGCCTGTTACCACGTCGCCCGCGTTCAGGAGGTTTACCAGCATGCATGCGCGGTCCAACGCGTCCATCACCGTTCCGGGAGCGACGCCGCGCTCAAAACGGCCGCTGCTCTCGGTGCGCATGCCCAACGCGCGGCTGGTCAGGCGCACGGCGGTGCGGTCGAAGCTGGCGCATTCGAACATGACGGTTGTGGTTTCGTCCGTAATTTCGCTCTCCACGCCGCCCATAATGCCGGCGAGGCCGGTCGCGGACTGCTCGTCGCAGATGACGAGGTCCTCGGGCCTAAGGGTGCGCTCCACGCCGTCCAGCGTGGTGAGGCTTTCGCCCTCGTGGGCGCGGCGCACGACGATCTGCTTGCCGCGCACCTTGCCAAGGTCGAAGGCATGCATGGGGTGGCCGTATTCCAGCATGATGTAGTTGGTGATATCCACAATGCTGTTGATGGAGCGCAGGCCCGCGCCGTGCAGATATTTACGCATCCACAGGGGAGAGGGCGCGATGCGCACATTCTTGATGACACGCGCGGCATAACGGGGACACAGGTCGGGTGCGTCCACACGCACCTTCACCTCGTCGTGAATGTCGCCGCCGGCTTCGGCGACCGCAAGCTTCGGGGCATGAAATTCCGTTCCCAGTGCGGCGGCGGTTTCACGCGCGATACCAAGGGCGCACAGGCAATCCGGACGGTTTGCGAGAATCTCAAAGTCCACGGCATAGTCGTCAATGCCAAGAATGGGGCGGACGTCGCTGCCGACGGGATAATCCTCATTAAAGATGAGAAGCCCCTCGTCCCCGACGCTGGGGTACAGCTCCTGCGGCACCTTTAGCTCCGTGGCGGAGCAGAGCATACCCTCGGATACCATTCCGCGCAGTTTGCCCTTCTTAATTTTGACGCCGCCGGGCAGGCGCGCGCCATCCAGCGCCACGGGCACCAGCTTGCCGGCGCCCACGTTTGGCGCGCCGCATACGATATGTAATGGCTCCCCGCTGCCTACGTCCACCGTGCACTGGTGCAGATGCGTGCCCTCCACGTCCTCGCAGGTGAGAACGCGGCCGACGACGACGTTTTCCATCCCGCCGGAAATGTCCTCCAATCCTTCCACGGCGGTGCCGGTCATGATCATGCGCTCCTCGTATTCCTTGGGCGCAACGGGAATATCCACGTATTCCCGAAGCATGTTCATCGCTATTTTCAAAGGAATAACCTCCTTGATTGATGAGAGTAAAATCTATTTGAGAAACCATTCCGGGCGGCGGTCTTTTGGATTGCCGCCCGGCCGCAAAGCGGCCGGAATTGAGCACGGGGGTGTTTGGGGCGCAACCCCCGTCCCTCGCCGCTTACCGCAATTGCCCCAGCAGCCGCGCATCGCCCTCGTATAGCAGGCGCATGTCGCGGATGCCGTAACGCTTCATGGCGATGCGTTCCAGGCCGATGCCAAAGGCAAAGCCGCTGTATTTTGTGCTGTCAATGCCGCACATCTCCAGCACCTTGGGATTGACCATGCCGGAGCCAAGAACCTCCACCCAGCCGGTTTCCTTGCAGATGCGGCAGCCCTTGCCGTGACAGGCGGAGCAGGTCAGGTCCACCTCGGCGCTGGGCTCGGTGAAGGGGAAGAAGCTGGGGCGGAAGCGGGTTTGGATATCCTCGCCGTACAGCTTTTTGGCAAACGCCTCCAGCGTGCCGCGCAGGTCGGACATGGACACGCGCTCGTCCACCACAAGCCCTTCCATTTGGTGGAAAACAGGGCTGTGCGTGGCGTCCACCTCGTCGGCGCGGTAGACGCGGCCAGGGCAGATGATGCGGATGGGCGGCTTGCGCGTGAGCATGGCGCGCGCTTGCATGGGGCTGGTGTGCGTGCGCAACACGATGTTGTCGTCCATATAGAAGGTGTCCTGCGCATCGCGCGCGGGATGGTTTTTGGGCAGATTCATCAGCTCGAAGTTATAATGGTCCAGCTCCACCTCCGGGCCCTCCATCACCTCGAAGCCAAGGCCCGTGAAGCAGTCGATCAGCTCGTTCATCACCAGCGTGATGGGGTGCGCGCTGCCGACTTTAGGCAGGGGCCGGGGTTCAGTTACGTCAACGGTTTCCTTTTTAAGCGCGGCCTCGCGCTCGGCGGATTGCAAGGCGCTCAGGCGCTCGTTCATACGCTGGGTCAGCCACTCGCGGGCCTCGTTGATCTGCGCGCCAACGGCGGGGCGCTCCTCGGGTGAAAGCTGGCCCATGCCCTTTAAAAGCGCGGTCAATTCTCCCTTTTTACCCAGCACGCGCACGCGCAGGCTTTCAAGCGCCGCCGACCCGTCCAGCGCGCCCAGCTCTTCCTCTACCTGCCTTTTGATCTCCCGCAGAGTATCCACAACAGCCATCTGAGTTCCTCCTCCATTGTGTTCAGGTTTTGGATGGTAAAATAAAAGCCTCCGCCCATGCTTCCATGGGACGAAGGCCTGTAGCCGCGTTGTACCACCCAAATTCCGCACGGGCGAACAGCTTCGCCGATGCGCTCTTTGCCGATAACGGGGCTTGGCCGTTTCCTCCTACAACTGATGCGTTTCAAAGGAAAAGCTCGGAAGCGAATTTCCCGCGGCTGCCGTGGGCGGCTTTCAGCGTGCGCCGGATTGCGCGCGCCGCCCTCTCTGACCGGTTGCCGGTTGCCGGGCGTTGGTCTTCGTCATTGCCTTGCATGATTATAACACCCGGGCGGCCGTTTTGCAACCTTGCGGGCGGCCGCTCCTTCGCATTATCTCCCGGACATAGACGGAAGGGTCACTGGGCCTCCGTCAGCACAAGCCCGTTGCTGGACGGCGTTATTTCATAAAGCGTGTAGGTATAGAACTCCTCGCCCTCCTCCATCAGCCCGCACGCCGGTGCGTAAAGCAGGGAACCCTCGTCCGGACAGAACAGGTGGGTGAAGCCGTTTTGAAGAAGATAGGACGAAAGCGCGGCCGCGTTTTGCGTAACGGTGGGCTGGGGCGCTTCGAACCTGGCCGGGGCGAATACGTAATCCATATCCTTGATAAAGCTCGAGTTTGGCTCATAGCCGACTAAAACCTTCGCGCGCCCATAGCCCTCAAGCTGCGCGCCCCAGTCGTTATCCATCATGACTACGCCCTCGGTACCCAGCGCCCGGTCCTTCTGGATATAGCGGTATGGGATCAAAAGCTCGTAAAGGTCAATCCAGTTGACCGTCAGAATGCCAAAAAGAACCGCCATGGCTGTCAGCGCGGCAATGAGGGGGTTACGCCGGCCCGCCGGCAGGGGCGCGTCAAGAAGCAAACACAGCGACAAAACGCCAAAGCCCAATACCATGGGGGCCAGGTAGCGCTCCATCAGCAAAAACAGATTATCACTTTGCGCACCGGTATATTGCGGGATTTCCACTGCGAATACGGTAAAAAAGCTGAGGTATTGCGCGACGAGGTAAACCAGAATGGATACGCCCGCAAACAGACTGATGCCGCCCATATGCCGCGCTGAATGGCGTTTCATTAAAAACAACGGAACCAGCGCGACAAGCATCAGGCGCATAATTAGGGGCAGAGGGATGAGCGGCTGTCCGAAGATTTGAAGCATTCCCGAATAGGAGGCGGAAACGCTGGAATAATGCCCGCTTAAAGAATGAAGCAAAGAGGGCAATACGTTTTCATAACCCTCCGGCGGTACGTAGGAGCCGGAGAGTACCGCGGTCAGCGCAGACGAGAGGCTTTCCGTATGCCTGCCGGAAAGCCCGGATAGCTGGCAGAACAGCATCCACGCGCCAACGGCGGCAAGCGGCGAGAGCAGCGCGGCCAAAACCGCCGGACGGCGCTGAGTTTGCCAGCGTTTCATCAACAGGAAGAACAAAATCGCCAGCAAGGCGAGCAACGCTCCGGTTTGTTTGATTAAAACAAGCGCGCACAGCCCAAGCGCGATCGAGCATAGTCCCCAGCCATCCCGCTCCCGCAGCCGCCATATTTGCACAAGAACATAACCAAAGCAGATCGCCAGCGCCGTATCCACGCTTAAGGACGTATAGCTGGCCGCGTTGCCCCATGCCAGCAAAGCGATCATACCGATTGAAAAGACGGGAATCAGGTAAAAGTGCTTCCACCGCAGGCGGTTGCACAGCGGCAGTAAATACGCGCCATAGGTAATGAAAAGCGTGAAGTACAGGAGCGATTCGCGCCATTCGCCCACGGCGTGCATCACCCACCACTGAAGCACCTGTATGCCTGGCGTGTAAGTGGCATAGGCGGGCGTCCAGTGGTCAGACGCGCCTGCCAGCCCGTTGAGCGCCCAAAGGGATTTGGGCTCCATCGCCCAGTAGGCGACGTCATCCCACCACCAGACGACCATGGGCTCCGTGGCGTACCAGAAAAACGCGCATAGCAGCGCAAAGCAAGCAAAGCCGGGGGTAAGCACATAGGACAGGACATCCTTGCCCAACTGCCCGGGCGTGCGGGCTCCGCGCGTAAGCATGAAAGCTACAAGCCCGGACGATACGGCCAGCCCAAAAACCGCCAGCGCATCGGCCCAGTAAAGCCGGCCAAGCATCGCAAAAACCGTCAGCACAAGCATCAACGCAGAAAGAACGGCGGGCAGCACATTGTCAAACCTCCGCCTGAGCGTCAGGCAAAGACAGCCGGAAAACAGGAACAGCGAAATAAAATGGAGCAAGCGGGACACATCCTTCATTAGCAATGGCGTCTCTGACGCATGGGCGAGTGTGTTTCAGTATACCATGGAAACGAGCGGGGTGACAAGAAGCGCGATGGTTGGGGCGGATAGAGGCGGTTTTGAAAAATAGCGCTAATTTTTCCGAACGTTCGTATTAAAACAGACTGGAAATATTCGATATTTTGTGCTATACTTGCCGGGAAAATTGGTAAGCAACAAGGAGGAAACCGAGTGGAGCGCATTCGACGCAACGAACGCATGGCGGCCCTGAGCAGGCTGCTGACAGCGTCGCCCAACCAAATTTTTACCCTGTCCCACTTCTGCGAGCTGTTCGGCGCGGCAAAATCCACGCTCAGCGAGGACATTGATATTCTCAGGGACGTATTTGAAACCTTTGGCCTTGGCAAACTGGATACCGTAACCGGCGCGGCAGGCGGCGTCAGGTACCGTCCCTACATGCCCGCGCAGGAAGCGCGCGCCTTTCTTGCCGGCCTGTGCGACGAGCTGCGCACGGCTTCGCGCGTGCTGCCGGGCGGCTTCCTGTATTTGAGCGATATCCTGAGCCTGCCGGAGGTGGTGGGCAAGATGGGTACGATCATCGCCGGAGAGTTTTACGAGGCGGCGCCGGATTTTGTGCTTACGATGGAAACCAAGGGTATCCCCGTGGCATTGATGGCCGCGCAATCCCTCGGCGTGCCGCTGGTAATCGCCCGGCGATCCAGCAAGGTATACGAGGGGTCGGCGGTGAATATCAACTATGTCTCGGGGTCCTCGGGGCATATTGAAACCATGAGCCTTAGCCGCCGGGCGGTGAAGGAAGGCCAGCGCGCGCTGATTGTGGATGATTTTTTGAAGGCCGGGGGAACGGCGAAGGGCATGATCGACCTGATGGGCGAGTTTAACGTAGAGGTTGTGGGCACGGCATTCGTCATGGCCAAGGCGCAACCGGGCGGAAAGCTGATTCAGGGCGAAAAGGCGCTGATGGTGATGGATGTAAACAGCGAGGACCCTGAAACGCTGAGCATACGGCCGGCCGACTGGCTGTGACGGATGCCCTCAAGGAAGAGGAGGCTTATGATGAACGGAATTGGATGGATTTCGGAAGCCGGGGAATTTGCGAAAAAGTCGCTGTTAGGCAAGCCCAGCCGAGCCTATGTGGAGGAGGCCTTGCTGGAGGCCGTGCAGACGCTGATTGAAGGCCGCGCGGAGCTGGATGGAAAGCGGGTAGATTCCGCGTTGGTTGTGCGGGAGGACGCGCCGGGGCTGACCGCCGTAACGCTGGCGGGGCTGGCCGAGGCCGCGGCAGGTCCGGATGCGCGCCCCTGCGTGCTGCTGGCGCAGGATATGCGGACCGCGCTGGCCATCGCCGTCAACGGCGATACGCTTGCCATGGTGATGGAAGGGCAGCCGGAGCTGATCGGCGTGGAGCGAATGGTCGAGGCGCTTAACGACAGGGATATCGGGCCGCGCGTATGGCACGACGGCCTCACCGAAACGTACTTTGCCGTAACCGATGCGAAAAGCTATGCCGAGGCGTTTCGGACCCTTAATTACGCCAATATCGTTTTACATCAGGAAAACGGCGTGCTGATTTTAGACCCGGAGCGCACCGTAATCGAGGACGGCGTGACCATCGGCAGGGGAACGATGCTTTATGCTGGCAACACGCTGCAGGGGACGACGCATATCGGTGAAAACTGCGTGCTCTATCCCAACAACCGCATGCAAAACGCCGTTGTCGGGGATGAAACCACCGTGGAAAGCAGCGTGCTTTTGGATTGCGCGGTCGGCAGCCACACCACGGTTGGGCCCTATGCCTATTTAAGACCCAATTCCAACATTGGCAGCCACTGCCGCATCGGCGATTTTGTGGAGGTCAAAAACAGCTCTATCGACGATGGTACCAAGGTTTCCCACCTGACCTACGTGGGCGACAGCGATCTGGGCAAGGATATTAACCTGGGCTGCGGCGTGGTGTTCGTCAACTACGACGGAAAGGCCAAGAACCGCTCCAAAGTGGAGGACCACGCCTTTATCGGCTGCAACTGCAACCTTGTCGCGCCCGTGCATATCGGTAAAAACGCTTATCTGGCCGCCGGAAGCACCGTAGTGGAGGACGTGCCCGAGGACGCGCTGTTTGTGGCGCGGTCGCGCGGCGTAATCAAGGAGAACTGGGTTAAGCGCAGGAAGGAAGCTGGAAAGCTGTAGGTTTTTTTGCAGGGGATGGGAACCTTTCCTTCTCCCCGTTCGTTTATTGGACAGACCAGAAAACGATAAGGTGAAACAATAAAGGAGGAAAACATCAAATGAAAAAGTTCCTGTGCCTGCTTACCGCGCTTATGTTGATGGCGGTTCCCATGCTTTCGTTCGCAGAGGCGCCCGCCGGCGACGCGGAGGAATATCTGACCTACAAGGATGCGGATGGCCGCTTTACCTTCTGGTATCCCGACACCTGGACCCTCCTGTCCAAGGACACGATTGACACTTTTATTACCGCTGCGGAGGGACTTGGCAACGAGCAGCTTACCGCGATGGCGCAGCAGGCCAAGGGACAGATTGAGCAGCTTGGCATTATCATGCTGATGAGCGCAGATTATCAGGCGAACATCAACCTTGTATGCACAGACGCCGGGGCGGCAGTGGACGTGAAGCAGCTGCTTACTGGCGCGGATGCGATTAAGTCTCAGCTTTCTGGACAAATTGAAGGCATCGAGTTCACCAGCGATCCACAGGTGCTTGAGGTGGGAAACCATCAGGCGTTGCTGATTGAGTACGCTTATGAGCTTGCGGGACAGGGCTTTGCCGGCGCGCAGTGCTATGTCGGCGCGGGCACGAATTTGTATGTGTTTACTCTGACCGCGCCCGCCGGCAGTGCGACGGAGTATGCCGAGGCGCTTGGCGTTGTGATTGGCGGCGCCGAGCTGAACTGATTCCAGGCTTTTTCTGGTCAACCGCCTTCCCGTGCCGGGGAGGCGGCTTGTACTTTGTCGTTTTGCCATCCGCAGAGAAAGCCAGTCAGTAAGGCCTGCCTCTTTGATAGCGCCACGCTATTGATCGCCGCCCTGTTCCATTTGAATGATCCGTGCTTTGCGAATGATGCTTTCCACGAGGGCGGCGGATTCCATTTGTCCTGCCGCGTATTGCTTTACAGCACCGATCATCGGTTCATCCAGCATCTCCCTCACGGCGCTGCTGGGAACGAACACGCTGTCCTTAATGGATAGATACGCGCTGACGGCATCCGGCGAAAGCTCCCAGCGCTGCTGGGTTTCCAGCTCCTCGAGCCACCGCGTGGCGTCTGCCAGTTGGAGCTGTATTTCATTTCGGCTGGCGACATCCAACGTATCTCCATCCGATAAGCCTTGGAGCCGCTCTATCTCGTCCACCGCCATTTGATGCTGCTCCTGATACCATGACCGCTCTGCCGTACGTGCCTGGTCGGGCCAGAAATATAGCCGCCTTTGCGCCGGAAGCTCCTTGAGCAGCGATTGTAAATACGTGAGCGCAAGCTCCTTGTTTTGAGACAGGGGATTGAGCACCGCCACCGTTAGGAAAACGGGATAGCACGGCGGCATGCCCGGTTGCGGCGGCATGGGAAGGAAGGCTTTTTGGCTCTCGTCCCAATCAGACAGCAGCTCTTTCGGGCTGGAAGTGCTAAACAAAAACAGGGACGTAGCCGAAGGCGCGGATTGCTGAGCGGACAGGGCGCAAAGCCGGTCGCATTTTTCCAACAAGCTCTTGAAAAGCGGCGTATCATAATCCAGCGGTCTGGAATTTGCCGAGGCATAATGGGCGTAGTTGTTCAGCACAAACCAAGTAAGCGAGAAAGCCTGATCGCCCGAGTCAAACAGGCGAACGCCATCGAGGGTGCCGTCCTGATACCATTCCAAAACCCTGTCCAGCAGATCGAGCAGGTTGGTCGGAATCTCTTCGAAGATGATGCCTAATTCGTCAAGGGTTTCATAGGAGCATGACAGCGCCGTCCATGGGTCAAATTCCATTTCCACGGGTACGCCCAGCAGCTGCCCGTCCACCATCAGCGCCGAGGACAACGCGGGCGGCATACGCATCACTTCGGAGTAAATGTCTTCCTGACCGGAGAGGTCTGAGCAAAAGCCCTTTTTCAGCAGCTCAGAATAGCCTGCCTCAAAGGTTCTGACCATGTAGATGTCGGTTGCGGCATCGTTGCCGCGAATGAGCTGGCTGACCATGGCCGGCGTAAGCTGGAAGCCCATGTTGACGGACTGTACGGGAATTTCAGGATGGGAAAGCCGAAAGCGCTTTGTTTCCTCCCCGTCCACATCAAAACGGGTGATTTGTACCGCCTTGGCATCCCCACTTGCCAGCAAGTCGGCCGCCAGCAGGCGGTTGGCATCCGAAACCACAAAGAGACGCGCTGCGTTTACGGCACAATGCCGCCCTTCTCCTGCAACATACGCAATGGGAACATAGACTTGCTTGACCGGCTCGCCTGAGGTGGAAAGGACATTCGCATTGGGCGATAAAAAGGAGATGATTTGCTGTGTTGACGAATCAAAGCATAACGCCTCGGGAAAAGCGTTGAGTTCACAGACCGGAGAAATCGCTCCGGTGTTTAGATCATAGGTAACGATTACATTGGCGCGATCGTCATAGCGTACTTGCGCTCCAAGGAGCATACCCTCTTGGTACGGCGTCAGGCCGGAGATGTCGCAGCCGTAAGCGCTTACGATTTGTCCGGTTGCGGTATCAAACACCAGCAAATCCGACTTCCGTATAAAATCGCCCTGGTATTCGATCACGATTTGCCCATCCTGCCACAGAATCTGACGCATATACCCCGTGGGTGCGTCCTGCCTTGCAATCCGCCATGCCAGGGCAAGGTCCGCCGTATCCACATCCATGCGGTAGATATCGTAGGCCGCGTGTGTTACCGACAGCGCCAACACGCCGCCTGCGTCGCCGGCGAACAGCCCATCGACAGGCAAACCGCCATCCGGCGGCAAAAGCAGGGCGGGCTCCTGCTCTCCCGGACGGCAGGCCCAGATGCTTCCTTCCACAAGGGCCAGAAAACCGCCGTCATGGGCAACCACGGCGTCGGCGGGGCCTTCGAGGCTCCATGACAGGCCGCCGCTTTGCGCGGTTGCCGTGCAAAAAGGAAGTAATGTCAGGAAGATCGTTAGAAACAGTATGACGCTGACCCACTGTGTTTTGACGCTGCTCGCCATTGCGAAACCTCCTTTTTTCGCGCCGTGTTTCGCTTGCGGACGCTTGGCCGAGGGGGCTGATATTGGCCTCATATCTTTATGGGCATTATAGCATGTACCCCGGCGCGGGACAATCTATTTGCTGGTTTTGACAATTGTTAAGCGCGGATGAAGGAGTGCCCGTTCAGTATGGGTCAGGGACCGGGAATATGGGGAAATTACCGGCCCGGTGGGAACGGACCGAGGTTGACGACCGGCTTTCCATACCGCCGCGCCATGAGAACGACCTCGTACGCGTCGCACAACTCGTTTCCGGCGCTGGCGATTATCAAATCACAGTGCTTTACCATCCATTGGTTTCTTTTAACGACTGCCAGCCGCGACGGTAGCGATTCAAGCCCATCGGGATAAAGCGCGCCGTCGTACAGACCGGGAAAAGGGTCGGACTTTGTGGGCAGGCTGGCGCGAATCAAAATCGACTTTACGCCTGGAAAATCATCTTGGAGTTTTAGGATGGCAAGCGCCGCGTTGAGGTCAAAACCGCTGAAACCGCAGTACCAGAAGGTATCGATTTTCTGTTTGAGAATGGCGGTCCTGAGCGCCGGCTCAAGCGGTTTGGAGGCATCGTTTGCTTCGGTGTCATAGCCGAACAGGGCGCACGCTTTATCATGCATTTATCCGTCTCCAATGTAATGATTTTATAAATCATATTATATGCTTTTTTAAACGCTATTTCAATCCTTGTTTCTGAGGTAAGCTATAAATGCATAACATTTGATTTTCAGTTCATTATAGGATGATAGTATGGATAAAAAGACATTGGGAAAAAGAATCAGGGATACCAGAAAGGATCGTGGCTTTACAACAGAAAAGCTGTCTGAGCTTTGTGATATCAACGCCACCTATTTACGGCATATAGAAGGCGGAACGAATTATCCCAGCTTGCCGGTGCTATTGGATATTTGCAGAATCTTAAACGTATCAACCGACTACCTTTTACATGATGAAGAGATTCCCAACGAGCTTACAGAAATCCGCGAGCTTGCCGAGCTCTGGAAACGCGCCAAGCCGAGCGATCAGGCGCTTGTGTCGGCAATGGTGCGTTGTGCTTTGGAGCAACTTGGCCAAACAAAATGATTTGGATGCTGTAAACATAAGGTGATGGTATGAGCAAGATGACCTTGGGAAAGCGGATTAATGCGGCAAGAAAAAACCGTGGGCTTACAGCTGAAATGCTGTCGGAAATGTGCCATATCAACGCAACTTATGTGCGGCAAATCGAGGGTAGTGGAAAAATTCCCAGCATGGCCGTATTCATTGAGCTTTGCAATGCCCTGAAAATATCACCGGATTATCTTTTGCAAGATGGGTTGTCCTCTAACGAGCTTACAGAAATCCGCGAGCTTGCCGAGCTTTGGAAACGCGCTAAGCCGAGCGATCAGGCGCTTGTGGCGGCAATGGTGCGTTCCGCGCTGGAACATCTGGAGCAAAACAAATAAGAAAAGACCGCCCGCCATTATCCGGCAGGCGGTTTTCATTCCGCATTCTTTTCTTGCGCCGCGCCTTAAATTTGTGATACAATACCTCGGAAGCGGGGGTGGGTGCGCCATCCTCGCCAAAACGCGTTTGCGTAAAGCCAGGCGCGCCGCTGAAGGAGAAAGCCATGCATCTGATCGTCGGCCTGGGCAATCCGGGCTCTCAATACGCGCATACCCGCCACAACGTTGGCTTCGACGTAGTGGAGGCGCTCGCCGCAAGGCTGGGCGTTTGCATCACCCGTCAGAAGGAGAACGCCCTGATAGGCGAATGCTTTATCGGCGGGCAGAAAACCATCCTCGCCCTGCCGCAGACGTACATGAACCTGAGCGGCCAGGCCGTTTCCGGGCTGGCGCGCTGGTATAAGACGGAGCCGGAAAACCTGCTGGTGATCTATGATGATATCGATTTGCCGCAGGGCTCAATTCGTATCCGCAAAAACGGAAGTGCCGGCACGCATAACGGCATGCGAAGCATTGTGGGCGAGCTGGGATACGACTGCTTCCCCCGCCTGCGAGTGGGGGTGGGCGAGCGCCCCGCAGGCTGGGCGCTGGCGGACTGGGTGCTGAGCCGCTACCAGACGCAGGAGGAGAAGGAGGCGGCGCTCGCCGCCTACTCGCTGGCGGGCGACGCTGTACTTGAAACCATTACAAACGGTATTGAAAGCGCGATGTGCAAGTATAATACCAAAAAGCCAAAGAAGCCAAAACCTCCGAAGGAAGCAGATGAAGGAGCCGCCGAATGAACGAAGGGCTGTTTACCGCCTACCAAAACCTGCCGGGGTGGCAAAGGCTGCTGGAGCGGGTAAGCGGCGCGGGTTGCACCGCGCTGTATGAAATTGCCGAGGGGGAGCGCCCGTTTCTGGCCGCGGCGCTGGCGCATAAGACTGGGCGGCCGGTGGTGCTGGTCGCGCCGACGGAGCTGGTGGCGCAAAGGCAGGCGCAGGATATCGAACGGCTGACAGGCGGCGGCTGCGCCGTGCTGCCCGCGCGGGATATCCAGTTCAGCCGCGCCGCCATGAGCCGTGAAAGCGCCTGGCAGCGCCTGGCCGTTCTGGATGCGCTGTGCCACGGCAAGGCGCGCGTGCTGTGCCTGAGTGTGGACAGCCTGCTGGACCGTTGCGCGCCCCGCGCGCTGTTTGAGGCCGCGGAGCTAAACGTTGCCGAGGGGGAGCGCCACGCGCCGGAGGGCCTCATGGCCGCGCTGATGCGCAACGGCTACGAGCGCGTGCCGATGGTGGAGGGACGCGGGCAATGCGCCATGCGCGGCTCCATTTTGGACGTGTATCCATCCAACGAAAGCGACGCAATCCGCATTGAGTTTTTTGACGACGAGGTGGATAGCATCCGCCGGTTTGACTGTATCAGCCAGCGCAGCATCGCCCGGGTTAAGAGCGTTCGCTTCGCGCCCGCGACCGAATGCCTGATCGCCGCGCCGGAGGCTGCCGCCGCGCGCCTGAGCGATGCCATCAAGGTGGGCGCTGGGCACGCGATGGAAAGGAATGCGGAGCCCAAACGGACTTCGGCAAAGAAGGCGGCGGAGGACGATCTTCCTCCGCTGGACGACTTCCTTTCCGGGCTGGACGCGCTGGAATTGGCCGAGGAGCTGCTTGGGGAGGGCGGGGCTGAGCAAAGCGCCCCGCCGAAGGGCGCTTCCGAAAGCGAGCTCGCCTATAAGCGCCACCTGGACGACGTGGACCGGGTACGCGCGGGCCAGGTCATCCGCACCGCGCCGATGTGGATGAACGTGCTGTGCGACACAACCGTTACCGTAACGGATTACCTGAAGGACCCGATCATTCTGTGCGACCGTCCGGATCAGTACGCGGGGCGCCTCCGGGGTAAGGAGAACGACTTTGCGGAGGCCTACGAGGACGCCCGCCTGCGCGGAGACGCGTTTGACGCTCAAAAGGAACTCCGCTTTACCTATGACGACTTGCTGACGGACTGGCTGGGCCGGCCTGTGCTTGCCCTTACCGATATGCAGACCACGCTGGGCCAGCTTATGCCCTCGGAGCTGATCGGCTTCGGCTCCAAAACGCCCATGCCGTACCAGAGCAGGCTGGAGCCGCTTCGGGACGATATCGCCTCGTGGAAGGAACTGGGCTGCGCCATTATCCTGCTGACGGGCGGCGAGGCCCGGGGCCGCAGGCTTCAAAAGGCGCTGGAGGAGATGGGCGTGCCTTGCTCCTACGCGGACAGCCTGGATGGCAACCTCATTGTCCGCGAGGTGATTTTGCTGCCCGTGGCGTATGCCAAGGGCTTTCTGCACCCGGCGGCGCACCTATGTGTCGTCAGCGATACGGATTTATACGGCACCGCCTACCAGCGCGCGCGCAGAAAGCAGAACGCGGGAGAGCGCATCGCCTCCTTTACCGATCTGAAAACGGGCGACTACGTGGTGCACGACTTGCACGGCGTGGGCATCTATCAGGGCGTCGTTAAGATGGATACGGACGGCGTGAAGCGCGACTACCTGCTGATCCAGTACGCAGGCAGCGATAAGCTGTACGTGCCCGCCGACCAGTTCGACCGCGTGCAGAAGTTTATCGGCGCGGAGCACTCCGCGCCAAAGCTGAACCGGCTGGGCGGCGCGGAGTGGGAAAAGCAGAAGAGCCGGGTTAAGGCCGGCCTCAAAAAGCTGGCTTTCGACCTGGCGGAGCTCTACGCCCGCCGCTCCCAAAATACGGGCTATGCCTTCAGCCACGACAACCCCTGGCGGCAGGAGTTTGAGGACATGTTTCCCTATGAGCTGACAGCCGACCAGCAGCAGTGCGTGGCGCAAATTGAATCGGACATGGAAAGCCCCCGCAACATGGACCGCCTGCTGTGCGGCGACGTGGGCTATGGCAAAACCGAGGTGGCGCTTCGCGCTGCGTTTAAGGCCGTGGTGGAGGGCAAGCAGGTGGCGCTGCTCGCGCCCACAACCATTCTGGTGCAGCAGCATTATAATACCATCAAAAAGCGCTTCGCTGGGTTTCCCGTATCGTGCGATATGCTGAGCCGCTTCCGCTCGCCCAAGGAGCAGAAGGAGGTTTTAAAGCGGCTTAAGGAAGGCGATTTGGACCTTGTGGTTGGCACGCACCGGCTTTTAGCCAAGGATGTGCAGTTTAAGGACCTGGGCCTGCTGATCGTGGACGAGGAGCATCGCTTCGGCGTCAACCATAAAGAGAGCATTAAAAATATAAAAACGCGCGTGGATGTGCTTACCCTTTCAGCCACGCCCATCCCACGCACGCTCCACATGAGCATGGTGGGCATCCGCGACATGAGTCTGCTGGAAACCCCGCCGGAGGAGCGCCTGCCGGTCAAAACCTTCGTGCTGGAGTACGACGATACCATCATCCGCGAGGCCATCCGGCGCGAGCTTTCGCGCGGCGGGCAGGTGTACTTTCTCTACAACCGCGTGCGCAGCATCGAGCAGATGCATGACCGGATCCAGACGTTGGTTCCGGAGGCGCGCATCGGCATCGCGCACGGGCAGATGCGTGAAAACGCGCTGGAGGACGTGATGCTGGACTTTTACGCCGGCGCGTATGATGTGCTTTTGTGCACCACCATCGTGGAAAGCGGGCTGGACGTGCCCGATGCGAATACGCTGATCGTGTTTGACGCGGACCGCTTCGGGCTGTCGCAGCTATACCAGATTCGCGGGCGCGTGGGCCGAAGCAATCGGCAGGCCTACGCATACTTTACCGTGCGCGGAAACCGCCAGCTTTCTGAAACGGCGGATAAGCGCCTTTCCGCCATCCGGGAGTTTACGGAGTTTGGCGCGGGCTACCGAATCGCCATGCGCGATCTGGAAATCCGCGGCGCGGGCGACGTGCTGGGCCCGGAACAAAGCGGGCATTTGAGCACCGTCGGCTACGACATGTATGTAAAGCTGATCGAGCAAGCCGTGGGAGAGGTACAGGGTATCGAGCAGACGCCGGAGCTGGATACGCGCGTGGAGCTGCGTATCGACGCGTACCTGCCCGAGGACTATGTGCCGCAGGAGCAGCTTCGCGTGGAAATTTACAAGCGCATCGCCATGATCGAGGACGAGGCCGGACGGATGGAGATCGAGGAGGAGTTGATCGACCGCTTCGGGGATATTCCGGAGCCGGTATTGAACCTCATGCGCATCGCCCAGCTACGAGGCGTTACGCGCAGACTTGGTATCAGCCGCCTCTACCTCAAGCCGGACGGACTGCACCTGCGCGTGGACGAACGCTATATGCCGGACCCGGCCATGCTGTACGAGGCCATCACGCGCGCGGATCAGCGGCTGCGCTTTACCGTGAGCAAAACGCCGGAGCTGCTGCTGGCCCAGGGCGGGCTGACGGCGGAGGCGGCGCTTGCGCTAGCTACCCCTGCGCTTACCAAAGTGCATGATGAGCTTAACGCGATCCGGGATAGCGTTAAGTCGGGGAAAGAACAGCCGGATACGGCAGGCTGACGCTTGCCGTTTGCGGCAACAAAAAAACGGGCTAAGCCCGTTGGGTGCTACCGGCGCGGTCGTAAGCCGAGTTCTGTCGTTGGACGATCATCTATCTACGCTGCGCGTTGCCGCGCCGCTCCAGCGATCTCTTTAGGGGCACGGCGGGCCGCCGTATCGCTCCAGATCGGATCTTGCATCGGGTGGGGTTTACAGCGCGCGCTTGTTACCAAGGCGCGGGTGAGCTCTTACCTCGCCTTTCCATCCTTACCCCGCGCAAACGCGGGGCGGTTTCTTTCTGTTGCACTTTCCTTGAAGTTGCCTTCACCGGCCGTTAGCCGGCACCCTGCCCTGCGATGCTCGGACTTTCCTCATGGCTTTCGCCACGCGATCGTCTGGCCGCCCGATAGCGGTATCAGGGTAGCACGAAAGCCCCCGAATGTCAAGCCTTGCGCGTCGGCTCCGCGCTGTGCTATAATTGGTGTATCAATCACTGCTACCGAGGTGGAACGCATGCCCTTTTTCTGCCGTGTGTTCGGACACAAATGGCGCGGCTGCCGCTGCGAGCGCTGCGGCCAGCAGCGGGACGAGCATCATCTTTTTGAACCCGTGGAGGGGAAATGCGAGCAGGTTTGTTCCCTGTGCGGCAAGGCCGAGGCGCTGCCGTGCGAGTGGCACCACTGCGCATGTGTGCGCTGCGGCAATACGCGCGATAAGCATCACGACTGGATGAACACCTCTGAATGCGAGCAGGTGTGCCGTATATGCGGCAAGGAACGCAGCCGCCACAGCTTTCAGCCCGTGGAGCGCGGTGTGGACCGCTGCGAGCGGTGCGGTAAAACGCACAGACTTACACCGGAGGAAATTGCCCTGCGGGATGAACAGTGGAGCGACGATTTTGCGGACGGCGTCAATTGAGCGCTGGACGGCCGGGCCTCTTTTTTGGGGCTTAGGCCGTCCTTTTTTTACCGCTCCCCCTTGCGGGCGGGCGAGATTTATGGCAAAATGAGCGTTGTTGCCCCGCGCAGGCGGAAGCGTTCGGGTTTCAACCATCCTGACTGTTACGGAAGGAGAAACGCTGCTTATGGAAAAACCACAGTGCGTCCTGATCCTTGACTTTGGCGGCCAATACACGCAGCTTATCGCACGGCGAGTGCGCGAGTGCGGCGTGTATTCGTCAGTGCTGCCTTACAGCGCGACGATGGAGGAAATCCGGGAGGCGGAGCCGATGGGCATTATCCTCTCCGGCGGACCTTCGAGCGTGCTGGATAAGGACGCCCCCGTTGTGGAGCAAGCGATCTTTGAGCTGAAAGTGCCGGTGCTGGGCATTTGTTATGGTATGCAGCTGATGGCGCATCTTCACGGCGCACCCATTGAAAAAAGCGCCCAGCGCGAGTATGGCCGCGCGCCCGTTACCATGGACCACACCCAGGGTGGGCTTCTTGACGGACTCAAGCCTGAAAGTCAGTGCTGGATGAGCCACACATATCAGGTCGCGCAGCCGCCTGAGGGTTTTCGTACCATCGCCCACACCGGCATTTGCCCCGTCGCCGCCATGGCGGATGAGGCGCGGGGCCTGTACGGCGTACAGTTTCATCCCGAGGTGACGCATACCGAGGAAGGAACGGTGCTGTTATCCAATTTTCTAAAAAACATTTGTCATCTCGCTGGAGACTGGAACATGGAGGCTTATGCCGAAATGGCCGTGCGCGAGATTCGTGGCCAGGTGGGCGAAGGCACGGTGCTGTTGGGCCTTTCCGGCGGTGTGGACAGCGCAGTCGCGGCGGCGCTGCTCTATCGCGCCATCGGCAGCCGTCTGACCTGCGTGTACGTTGATCACGGCTTTATGCGTGCGGGCGAGAGCGATCAGGTGGCCGACGTTTTCACAAAAACATTCCCGGTGGAGCTGGTACACGTTGATGCGGCCGACCGCTTCTTCCGCGATTTGGCGGGCGTGACCGAGCCTGAACAAAAGCGCAAGATCATTGGACATGATTTTGTGGAGGTATTCAAGGAGGAAGCCGCCAAGCTTGGCAAGCGCGATCATTTTGCGCAGGGCACCATCTATCCCGATGTGATCGAGAGTGGAAAAGCCAAGGGCAGCGCGGTCATCAAAAGCCACCACAATGTGGGCGGCCTGCCCGCGGAGCTGGGCTTTGAAAGCCTTGTGGAGCCGCTTCGCATGCTGTTTAAGGATGAGGTGCGAAAGCTGGGCCTCACGCTTGGCCTGCCTGAAAGCCTTGTATACCGTCAACCGTTCCCCGGCCCGGGGCTTGCTATCCGCGTTATCGGCGAACTGACGCCGGAGAAGGTGCGTATCGTGCGCGAGAGCGATCTGATTCTCCGTGAGGAAATTGCCGCGGCCGGGTTGGATGCGGGCGTTTCGCAGTATTTTACGGTGTTGACCGGCGCGCGCAGCGTGGGCGTGATGGGGGACGAGCGCACCTACGACTATGCCGTGGCTCTCCGCGCCGTTACGACGGATGATTTTATGACCGCCGATGTGGCGCGGATACCGTATGAGGTGCTCGGCAAAATCGCCACGCGGATTGTGGGCGAGGTCGCGGGGTGCAACCGGGTGCTGTATGATATTACGACCAAGCCGCCGGCCAGTATTGAGTGGGAGTAAGCGCGAAATAGCAAGAAACCAAGTAAAATCAAGGCTTTCCAGACTTCAAAACGCCTTGTGATACTGATTTGATACTATTTTGCTTCATTCTCCAAAAAGAGGGACAGACAACCCCTCCGAAACGGCAAGTTTCGGAGGGGTTTTTATGTACTTAGGGATTTTGTCGCCATTCTTTCTTCGGCTGGAACTTACCGCAATCATCCGCTGTTTGTGGCCAGTTGAGTTTCCATTCCTCGTACTCGGTTTTGCTGATTTCTCCGTTTGTCAGCTGTTCTTTGCGGAGTTTCCATTCTTTCAGAAAGCTCTCAACCAGCTTATAGCGGAAGCATACGGCAATTCGCTTTTCGGGATCGTCCTCGTCAGTATCATCTTCAACGTCAAACAGACGCATGGACGGATAGTGCTCGTCCAATTCAAAAAGCATATACATAATATCCTCGGCTGCATACAACGTGGGCTCATACAGCGAGCGATAGTTTACATCCAAGGCTTCTGCAATTTTGCGCAGCAAGTCTTCTTTGGGTTTGCGCGAATTGTTTTCGTACTGGGCAATACGGACGTCGGCGCTGTTTTCGTCAAATCCGACAGCAAGCCCCAATTCCATCATTGTCATCTTGCGAAAATTGCGCGCCCGCTTGATTCGATCTCCAACCGCCATAAGAAACCTCCTTGAAAGCACTGGTCTTATCCGTAATATACCACAGAGATGACTCCGCTTCAAGAATCGCTAAGCAAAAATATATAGCGTAGGAGGCCAGTATGAGGAATAATGTCTTTGCAACAGCGCAGGAGGCCAGTATGAGGAATAATGTCTTTGCAACAGCGCAGGAGGTAGCGCAAGAACTGGGAGTTTCCAAGGCAGCCGCTTACAAGATGATCCACGAGTGGAACGAAAAGCTCAAAGCAAGAGGGTACACCACGGTATCCGGACGAGTAAGTCGCCGATTCTTTCAGGAACAATTCTACGGGATGGAACAGGGAGGTGACCAGCGTGCCTGTCTATAAGGATGAAAAGCAAGGAACCTACTACGCATCGTTTTACTTCACCGATTACACAGGCGTTCGCCGAAAGAAGATGAAGCGCGGATTTGCCAAAAAGCGTGACGCACAGGAATGGGAAAGGCAGTATCTGCTTCAAAAGAACGCCGATCTGACTATGACCTTTGGTGACTTCGTAACAATCTACCGCACCGACAAAAAAGACCGTCTGCGGGAAAATACGTGGATATCCAAGGATAACATGATCGAAACAAAGATTCTCCCCTACTTTGAGAAGCGTATCATCAGCGAAATTGAGCCTAAAGATGTGATTGCATGGCAAAACGCATTGATGGCAGCTCGCATGGACAATGGCAAACCCTACTCGCCCACCTATCTCAAGACGGTGCATAGCCAGCTCAGTGCAATCTTCAACCATGCCGTGCACTACTATCGGCTCAAGCAAAACCCTGCTGAAATCGCCGGAAACATGGGCAAGGACACGCATAAGGAGATGCTGTTCTGGACGAAGGAGGAGTATCAACGCTTTGCCGATGCCATCATGGACAAGCCCATGTCCTACTACGCCTTTGAAGTTCTCTACTGGTGTGGCATCCGAGAGGGCGAGCTGCTGGCGCTCACCGCGGCAGACTTTGACTTTAAGCGCCAGACCTTGCGGATAAATAAGTCCTATCAGCGATTCAAAGGGCGCGACGTAGTGACCGAACCCAAAACGCCTAAGAGCAATCGAATCATTCACCTTTCTAAATTCTTATGTGAGGAGATGCAGGACTACATGAAGTCCTTGTACGGCTTAAAGCCGGATGATCGTATCTTTCCGGTGACGAAGCACTTTCTAACTCACGAAATGGAGCGAGGCTGTAAGGCTTCGGGCGTTAAGCGGATTCGCATCCATGATCTGCGTCACAGTCACGTGAGCTTCCTAATCGAGAAGGGATTCTCCGCCGTTGCCATTGCGGAACGCGTTGGGCATGAAAGTATCGATATTACGTACCGTTACGCGCACATGTTCCCCACCAAGCAAACCGAAATGGCAAACAAGTTGGATGAAGAATGGTCGCAGAAAGGAGGTTCGCTATGACTGCTAAGGTGAAGGATGCTTGCAATCGCTGGCGCAGCAAAACCGTGGCGTTCCGAATGTCACCCGAGGAAAACAAGCAGTTGGACATTATGGTGAAGCTATCAGGGCTGACCAAGCAGGATTATATCGTCAAGCGACTGCTGGGGCATGAGGTGAAAGTTGAAGCGAATCCGAGGGTGTACAAGGCATTGCGTGACCAACTGGCGGCGCTGCTGATGGAACTACAAGGATTGACGAAAGGCAATGACATCAATGATGAATTGATGGATGTGATCAGGTGGATAACCGATACGATGGATGGATTGAAAGGAGACGCAAATGAAGGCTGAAAAACAAAAAGAGACCGCCCCGAACCCATCTGTTGGCGCAGATGAGGGGCAGTCCTCAAAACAAAATTCCATAGATATTATACCAACGAAACCCGCAAATATCAAGAAAAATAACGGTTCCCTGCAAACAATCTCCATGTCGGAGCTGTACGACACGTCCTACGAGCCAAAGTCCGTGCTGATCGACGGGCTGCTCTGCGCTGGAACGTACCTGTTCGTAGGTGCGCCGAAGATTGGCAAATCGTTCTTCATGGCGCAGCTAAGCTACCATGTGGCGATGGGGCTTCCCCTGTGGAACTATGAGGTGCATCAGGGCACGGTGCTGTACCTTGCCTTGGAGGATGATTACGCGCGGTTGCAAAAGCGGCTGTCGCAGATGTTCGGAGTGGATGGCTGTGATCATCTGCACTTCGCCACGCAGGCAAAAACGCTCTGTACAGGGCTGGACGAACAGCTCTGCACCTTCCTCAAGGAACACCCAAACACCAAGCTCATCATCATCGACACCCTGCAAAAGGTGCGTGAGGTCGGCGGCGATCGGTACAGCTACGCCAGCGATTACGAGATCGTTGCACGGCTCAAGGCATTCAGCGACGCGCACAAGCTGTGCCTGCTGGTGGTTCATCACACGCGCAAGATGGAAGCAACGGACAGCTTTGACATGATCTCCGGCACGAACGGATTGTTGGGTGCTGCGGATGGTGCGTTCATCCTGCAAAAGAAACGTCATGCAAGGCCATACCTTGCACCACAGAGCATGAAAACGCCGAGCGAAAGCGAAGCGTTTCGTGATAGGTTTTGTGATAGAATAAGATAGCACGGCAAAGATCGAGCTTTTTTGAAGCCGCGAGCGCGGTAAAGAAACTGATATTTGCTTCGCCGCCGAACCACAGATTGTCCATCCCAAAGGGAGAAAGGACGTATAGCAAAATGAGCTGTAAAGGCGGAGCAGCCGTGACTTTTACTGGAAGGCGGTATGGCAATGCAAGTCGTTTATGGATGTTGCTGTGGGATTGATGTGCACAAGAAGATGATCGTGGCCTGCTTGAATCAAGACGGCAAGCAGGAACTTCGGCAGTTTGGCACAATGACAAACGATTTGAGGAAGCTATGCGATTGGCTGACTGCGAACAAATGCGAAATGATCGCCATGGAAAGCACGGCAGCGTACTGGAAACCACTATACAACCTGTTCGAACTGGCCGAACTCAACGCTATGGTTGTCAACGCGGCGCACATGAAGGCATTGCCCGGACGCAAGACCGATGTAAAGGATGCGGAGTGGATTTCTGATTTGTTGCGTCATGGTTTGCTCAAAGCGAGCTTCATACCCGACCGGGAGCAACGGGAACTGCGCGAAATCTCGCGTTATCGCAAGAGTCTGGTGGAAGAGCGGGCACGCGAGCTCAATCGGTTGCAGAAGATGCTCGAAGGGGCAAACATAAAGCTGGACTCGGTGGTGAAAAACGTTAACGGCAAGAGTTCGCGTCGGCTGCTGGATCAAATCATCGCCGGCAACTCTTTGTCGGAAGGCGAGGTTTCCGCGCTGCTGCACGGCAGTATGCGCAAAAAGCTCGATCAGATCATCATGGCGATTGATGGCATCGTCACACACTTGCAGCGCCGGTTACTCGCGCAGGTAATCGATCATATCGACGACATGACGCGACGCATTGCTGATCTTGACACGCTGATTCTGGACTACATGAAACAGTATGAGCAGGCCATAGCCGCTATCGACGCTTTGCCGGGTATCGCCCGCCGCAGCGCCGAGACGATCCTAGCTGAGATCGGCATGGACATGAGCCGTTTTCCATCTGCGGCACATTTATGCTCATGGGCAGGCCTATGTCCAGGCAACAACGAAAGCGCAGGGAAGCGATACAGCGGCAGGATCACCAAAGGCAACCAGATGCTCAAAACGACGATGATCGAATGCGCCAAGGCAGCGAGAAACACCCCCGATTCTTTCTTTAGGGCACAATACCAGCGCATCGCCGTTAGGCGCGGCAAAAACCGGGCAACCGTTGCCGTGGCTCACTCCATGCTCATCGCGATTTACCATGTCTTGCATGATGGGGTTCCTTTTGTAGATCTCGGTTCCGACTTCTACGCAAAATTCAACCGTGAGAAGAAAATCGCTGCGTGCCTGAAAAAACTACAAGACCTTGGATGGAATCCTACCGCCCCAGTTCCTGCATAGGTTTTTTCCTCTCAAACTCGTTCGCTAACGGGCTTTTTTCTCATGCCTTCTTTCCCTGAATTGATTTAGGTTTTCATAGCAAAAAGCGCACCGACAACAACGCTGTCATGGAGGTTGTGGGGCGTGACCAGCAAGATCAGGAACTGACCTTATCCTTTGACCGTGAGCATTGTGTGTGGACGTTCGTCAAGGCAGAAACGGAGCTTTGGAAGGTACCGCCTGACCCTACGCTTGAGAAAGTCACCACGCTTCTAACAGACGATGCTCCTGAATGGCACGGCAGTCCCACGGAATTGCTGGAACGTCTGCCTGACTTGGAGATGCAAGCGAACGTCCTGACACGCTATCTCAACGTGAATGCCGAACGGCTTTTCAACGAAGGCGCTGAGTAAAGAACAAGTGGAGGATATTTTGACAGCATCAGAGCGCAAAGACAAACCCCGCAATCATGAAATGGCCGTTTAACCCTAAGAAGGACGTTGAATAAAGCATATAAAAATCCGCAATCTCCCGCCTTTACGCCGCGGGAGATTTGCTTTATAATATATAAAGGAAGAAACCGCTTGCGAAAGCACGAAGGAGAATAACGCCATGCCGACGCTGAACTGGACCGGAAAAGAAAAAGTCATCAACCATCATTTGGACGTGCCTTACCGCGTCCTTGATTTGCAATATACCTTTGCCGCTGGGGAAGATGCGCCGAGTGAGAGTGAAAACAAGATCATTCGCGGCGATAACCTTGAGGCGCTCAAAGCCCTGCTGCCCCACTATGAAGGACGGGTGAAGTGCATTTATATTGATCCTCCCTACAACACGGGCAACGAAAACTGGGTGTACAACGATAACGTGAATGATCCAAAGATCAAGAAATGGCTTGGCGCGGTGGTGGGCAAAGAGGGCGAGGACTTGAGCCGCCACGACAAGTGGCTGTGCATGATGTATCCGCGGCTGAAATTGCTGCAAAGGCTACTTAGTGATGATGGGTTCATTTTTATCAGTATTGATGTATTTGAATACGCTAATCTGAAATGTATTATGGATGAAATATTTGGATTATCAAATTTTAGGAACTGTATTGCGGTTCGGCGTGGGATAAAAAACGTACAAGCACAATTTCAAGAAGTGCAAGCCCTGTCTTTAGGACATGAATATATCTATGTGTATTCACGAAATTCACAAACCAAAATGCCAAAACTGTCAAAATCCTTTGACAATACAAAAGCAGGGAAATGGGACACATTTTGGCGAGGGACAGATCGTCCGACAATGCGGTACCCCATTCTGGGGCATACGCCAGAACGTGGTCAATGGCGTTGGGAAATTGGTCGAGCTAGCAAGGCAGTTGAAAATTATCAATTTTTTCTCGAAGAGCATCCAAACGAATCTATTGATGATTACTTTATTGAAAATCTTATGGCAACCAATGAGAAACTTGATTTTGTAAGAGTCAACGAAGAAAACGATACAATACAGTACTATGTCCCACCACAAGCAGGAAAACTGCTTAGCGACAATTGGATGGATATTTTGCTTTCTGGTTCCTTTGCGGGATTTGACACAGAGAAAAACGTTTTTTTAATTCAACGAATTATTGAATGGATTTCCGACCCCGATTCCATCATCCTCGACTCTTTCGCCGGTTCAGGTACAACCGCCCACGCCGTCCTCAACCTGAACAAGCAGGATGGTGGTCATCGCCGCTTCATCCTCGTGGAAATGAACGACTACGCCGAAACCATTACCGCCGAGCGCGTGCGCCGCGTCATGAACGGCTATGGTGAAGGCAAGAATGCCGTGGAAGGCACAGGCGGCGATTTCTCCTTCTACGAGTTGGGACAGCCGCTCATGATTGGCGAGCTGCTCAACCCCGACGTGCCTACGCCTAAGGTGAAGGAATATGTCTACTTTATGGAGACGAAAGCCGTTATGCCGCCTGATAAGCCCGACGAACCGTATCTGCTGGGCGTAAATGGACAAGCGGCTTACTACTTCGTGTTTGAGCCGGATCGCGTCACCGTGCTTGACGATCAAACGCTTTCCACAATTCATACCGCCGCCGAGGAGTATGTCATTTACGCTGACCGCTGTGCGCTGAACGCCGAGGAGCTGGAACGGCTGCACATCACATTTAAGAAGATACCGCGTGATATTTCGCGGCTGTAAGGAGGCAGGACGATGGAACTGAAACGCTATCAACGGCAAGTGCTGCGCGATTTGGAAAGCTATCTCACGTTTTTGAATGATCCGGCAAATACGCTTGAAACCGCCTTTCGCAAGTTTTGGCTTTCACAGGGCGTCATGGTAGGCGCAAGCGTGGTAAAGCCGTATAAGAACGTTCTGCCCGGCACGCCGCATGTGTGCTTCAAAGTGCCAACGGGCGGCGGCAAGACGTTCCTTGCCTGCTCCAGTGTCAAACCCATTGCTGAAGCTATTTGTCAAAATCGTCCGAAGGTTGTTGTGTGGCTGGTGCCGTCCAACGCCATTTTGGAGCAGACCATCAAGAACCTGCAAGACAAGGATCATCCGTATCGGATGCGGCTTGATGTGGACTTTGGCGGGCGCGTGAACGTGCTGACGAAGGAACAACTGCTGAACGGGCAGGATTTCTCCGTGACCACCGTGCGGGAAAACCTCACGGTTTGCGTGCTAAGCTATGACAGTCTGCGCGCCGCGAAGAAGGACGGACGGCTGGTCTATCGGGAGAACAGCGCGCTCGAGCCGTTTGCCCATTTGGAGGGTGGCGTGCCTGTGGAAGGCGCGGACGATACGGCGCTGATTTCCGCGCTGAACACCCTTGCGCCCATGGTCATCGTGGATGAAAGCCACAACGCCGAGTCGGACTTGAGCGTTGAAATGCTGAAAAATCTCAACCCGACCTTCGTGCTTGACCTCACCGCCACACCGAAAACCAACAGCAACATCATTTCTTTTGTGGACGCTCGCGCCTTGAAGGAAGAAAACATGGTCAAGCTCCCCGTGATTGTCTATAATCGCAACAGTCAGGAAGATGTGCTGATGGATGCGCTCATGCTGCAAAGTAAATTGGAAGAAGCGGCGCAGACCGAACAGCAAAGCGGCGGCGCGTACATTCGCCCCATCGTGCTGTTCCAAGCGCAGCCCAAGGTGAAGGACGACGCACGGACGTTCCAGCGTATCAAGGAAGATTTGCTGGCGGTGAATATCCCCGCCGAGCAGATTGCCATCAAAACCTCGACCATCAACGAATTGAAGGGCGTGGATTTGAGCGCGCCCTCCTGCCCCATCCGCTATATCATCACAGTCAACGCCTTAAAGGAAGGCTGGGACTGCCCCTTTGCGTATATTCTCGCCACGCTGGCGAACAAGACCTCCGCTGTGGATGTGGAGCAGATTTTGGGGCGTGTCCTTCGTCTGCCGAACACGCGGAAGAATCGTAACAAAATGCTGAACATGTCCTATGTGCTGACGTGCAGCAACGATTTCCGTACTACGCTGGACAAGTGCAGAAGAGGAACCGGGGCTTAATGTGGAAGCCATTCGTCAGGAAATGGAGCGACGCGCACAGCAGGCAGACGCCGCGCCTGACGTTTATCGCGAAATCGAAGAAACCGCCATTGCGCAGAGCGACGCTTACGAAGAAAGCATGAAGGGCGCAACGGATTTGCCTTTGGCGCAGGAGGTGGTGGAGAGCATGAAGCATTATTCGATGCAGCCGCAGTTCCGCGAAGCGGTCAGTCGGCTTCGTCTGCCGCAGTTTTTTCGTCACACCGCCGCCAGCCTTTTGCTGGACGGCTCAAACACGCTTCTCACCAAGGAAGCTTTGACGAAGGACTTCCGCCTGTCCGAACAGGACGCGCAGGTGGACTTCGCCTCAGACGCGGCGAAGGTGGCGGAAGTGGACGTTGCGGACAACGGCGAAGGGATTCCCAAGCATCGCCTGCTTTCCGCGCGAGACAGCCGGCTGTTCCGTGAAGCCGTCGAATCCGCACCCACAGAGCGGAAGATTGACGTATGCGTTCACCAGATTTGCAAGCTGCTTGACAAGGATGATACGTTGGCTTCCCCCGATCTGCGCGCCTATGTGAAGCGTGTGGTTGGCAACATGAGCCGTGACGACCTTGAAGCCATGCAAAACGCCGTGCCTGCCTTTGCCACGAAAATCAAGCGGAAGATTGAGGCTCTGCAAGCCGTCTATCGTCAGAAGCAGTTTGATGATATGCTGGAAACGGGCGATGTGGTTTGCATGGAGCACTATGCTTTTCCCGAACTGCTGACCCCCGCTACAGCTATCGACAGCATGAGCAAGACGCTCTATGAAGCCGAAGCGGACGACATGAATGACATTGAATATGAAGCCATCCAACAGATTGCGGCGCTTGAAAACGTGCTGTGGTGGCACCGCGTGATTGACAGGCGCGGCTTCTGCCTGAACGGTGCAATCAACCACTATCCTGATTTCATCGTGGCCACCCAGCGCGGCACGATTGTTTTGGTGGAAACCAAGGGCGAACATCTTGCCAGCAACGACGATACGCTGCAAAAGCTGCATCTGGGCAGAGCGTGGCAGAACCAGCTCGGTGCGAAATTCAAGTATCTTATGGTGTTCAAGAGCGCGGAGCTGGAACTGGATGGAGCGTATACACTGGATAAGGCGTTAAGGATGATGGAGAGATTCTAATTAATCGGTCGATTTGGAGGATAACACAATGTCTTTACAGAATTGTTCGCCATTTGATCAGCTTGTCCTAAGTCATGGTACATCAGTTTTGCGATTTGTGATTTCGACTGACTATTCTGTTATCATGAATATGTCAGAAGAAGTACTATACAAGATTATACAGTGCAATCTTTTCAAAGAAATTAACGTTGTTTTCTCTCCGACTACTGACAAAAATGTTATCCAAAGAATAAAAACCTTAAATGGACAACCATCCACGCTCATAAGAAAAGGCACAGAGATTTACCTGAACGATTTATTTCTATGCTGCTTTGATAAAAATTCTGATTTGTATCAATATGACAGCAGCTCTGGCATGCGTTTGATTGACATATTTTGTAATTTATATACAGAGGATAACAGTTGTTTTGACTACTTTGTCACATCTCAAGAGGATAAAAGTAGGCTAAAGGAAAGCAAAAATATCATAGGAATCGATGACGTGTTGGAGTATATTCGTCTGTATTTTCTTCAGCAAGAAAGCTTTTTTGTTACGCCAAATTTCAAAATTGATGAAACAATGTACTATATGTATCGTCCACGAAAGATTTTCCTCGAGTATCAGCGACTATGGGATTATGTCATTACGCACGAAGGAATCGCCTCATCATTGGCAAATTGGTCATGTTCACTGATTAATCGTTTAGAGTTCTTTTGCCGTTCGAGTGATGCCTTGAAAATCGAATCACTCAAAAGAAGTAGTAATAAAACCAATGGCCGTATTCGCCATCACCTGTTTGAACTGATAATTTGTACGACTGGGATATTTGACAATTTAGCATGGATTGTAGTTTCTTACTTTTCTATTGATATTGACAAACGTAGAGTGTCACTTCATCAACCTCAAAGTGAAAAAGATGCAGCAGATTCCAAAAAATCTGAATTCATTAAGGTACTCTATAAGGAAGCACATGAAATTGCAAATTATTTGTGCGAAAGACATGTAAAGGAATTCATTAGATTGGTTTATCCGTTACGCGACGCATTTGTTCATCAAGAAGCGCCCGAATCATGTACATTATCCTCCGAGTCCCAATCGAGTTCAAAAAGTCTAATTCAATTATCTTCTAATGCCTCTGAAAAATTTTCGCAACTTGAAAAGGCGGGAGTACCATGTAGCCAATGCACTTTGCAACTTGGTTCCCATACTTACTTGCTGATTTACCCTTTTGTAGAATTCGTGGAAAGGCACCTTTCCGAAACCGTCAATACTCTCTTGCGTCTTTTGCCTATTGATAACACCCAAAAATTGAAACGCCCCTTTGAAGAAATAGATAATTGCTCCTTGTTCATCTAAATTGATACTTTGACATATTGCACTTCATGATCGTTTCTTGACATGCAACGCAATTTGCGTTACAATAGTATTGAGGAGATGATGACATGGAAAAGACGATGACGCTCAACCTACGCGTGAATCCCACCGTCAAGCAGAACGCAGAAGCAGTGCTCAAACGACTGGGCATCCCGATGGCCACGGCGGTCGATATGTTCCTTCGCCAAGTCAGCCTGACAGGCGGCATCCCGTTTTCTCTGTCGCTACCCAAGGCACCTGCCCCGATCAATGCTGATGAAATGACCGCACAGGAGCTTCACAGCGCATTGCAGGCAGGTTATCAGGACATGCAAGATGGTCATGTGCAGGACGCAAAGCAAGCCTTCGCTGCTTTTCGAGAGAGCCACAGATGAAGCAGTATGCACTAAAGATCACGGACAAAGCCCTTGCGGACATGGCAGCAATCTATGACTACATTGCCGATCAACTGCAATCACCCGAAACGGCGATGCAGCAGTATGACCGCATTGCCGAAGCCATCGGGACGTTGAGTGCTTTCCCTGAACGTTGTCCGTCGCTACATTCAGAGCCGGAGAAAAGCCTTGGGATGCGGCAACTGCCCGTCAACCATTATGTGGTGATTTTTGTGACCGATGAAGCTACTGTGACGGTGCTGCGTGTGATGTACAGCGCTTCCGACATCAACCAACGTCTGCGCACAGAGATGTAAATTCGTTCCGTGATACTGGAATGATACTAAAATCTGTGCTGTGATAGAGAAGTTTTCCCGATATCCATTGAAATTTTGGACTTGAAGATAGGATTGCTAAGCAAATGCGTTTAGCAAATGAATTTACTTGCCGAGTGGGAATGATAATTCAGGCGCCCTTGCATCTGTGAAGGCCCTGAAATTTCAGGGATTTCGTGGCCTTTTAGCCGGCTTAAAATTGTTTGCTTGTTTGGGTACAGGGAGCGGACCGTCTTCATCGTAGTCTGCGGCCAAGACGTTCCGCAATGAATAGCGATGAGAAGCCTGCTTTGACCAGCGGGGGTGGAACCGCTTTATCGAAAAACACAAGCCTCGGTTCGCAGCAGGGTAGAGCATCCGTTCCGTTTTGTCGGGGTACAAAGTGTATTCCGAAGGACTGGCGATCGTGGAATGGAGAAGAAGCTCAACCGCTTGCTTGCGGCAAACGGTATTCCTTGGCGCAAGCAGGAGGGCCTTATTCGCCTTGGGGAGAGATTCTTGGTTTACGCAGTGGTTTCTTAACGGGCTGCCGCCAAGTGCATTGCTTATTCTGTTTTGTAGGGGATTTTGCTGTATTTGGCAAATTGGACTGCGTAAGTGTTGGCGCTATCAATGAGGAGGGTTAGGCTCATGCAGTTGTTAAACGCCCAACCACCGATGCTGGTTACGCTGTCCGGAATGGTTACCTTAGTTAGGGTCGTGCAGCCGCTAAACGCACTATCGCCAATGCTGGTTACGCTGTCCGGAATGGTTACCTGGGTTAGGCTCGTGCAGTAGGCAAACGCTTCCATGCCGATGCTGGTTAGCATATATCCATTGATTGCTTCCGGTACGGTTAAATTTTTGTCATGGCCGACATACCCGATAAGTGTTGCCGTGCCGTCAAAATACAGCGTATACTCACAGTTGCCTTCGCGTACGGTCGCCACAACCCCCAAGCCAACCCACACTCCAATCACTAGAACAACGCAGGCCAACGCGGCCGGCAAAACCCATTTGCGGCCAAAGCGCCGGTTATGTCTGTGTTCATTGACGTTTTTCTCCGAGGGCGCTTTTTGATTGGGCTTCTTTTCCACAGGCGTTTTTTCGCTGCATGCCTCAAATGCTTCCCGCAAGGCTTGTATAGAGGGATAGCGTTCCTTTGCAACCGTCGCCATGCCTTTGAGCAGTACCTTTTCCTGCTCCATACCAATGTCCGCACCCTGCCCGCTTGGAGGAATCAGCTTATCCTCCCCCAGGAAAATATCCAGCGAGTGCGGCGGTTTTTTGCCGCAGATGCACGCGTATATGGTGGCGCACAGCGCGTACTCGTCCGTCGCGGGCCTTGCTCGCTCCTGCCGCTGTACTGCTCCACCGGCGCAAAGCCATGCTTTAGATTAACTGAAAACGTATGCTTTTGCCCGTCGTTTTGGAAGGCCCGCGCCGCGCCAAAATCCAGCAGAATTGGCCGCCCATCCGCCGTGATGATGATGTTATCCGGGCTGATGTCACGATGGATAATGCCGAGCTTATGTACCGTTGACAGCTGCTCCATAAGGGGGGGCGAGCAGTTGATAGGTCTCGATGAAGCTCATTTTTCCGTTGGATTCACGGATATGATTCAACAGCGTTTTGCCCTCCACAAAATCCATCACAATATAAGCTGTGCCATGCTCCTGAAAATAGTCCCGCACATGCACAATCGCCCTGCATGTGTTTAGCTTGGCCAGCACCTGCGCCTCCTTAATAAACTTTTCGCGCCCATGCGAGAAAAACGCGGCGTCTCGTTCGGTGTTTGGAATTACGGACCGGTCGCTGGTGGCGGTGCGGCTGGCAAATCCCATGGGAAAATATTCCTTGATGGCAACCTTGATTTGCAGATTTAAATCAAGGCCGATATAGGTAATGCCAAACCCACCCTGTCCAATGGCCTGATCCACCAAATATTTTCCGGCCAGTACGGTATGGGGCAAATGGCTGGGGTTTTCTTGCCGATCCGCATAGTCGAAGTGGCAATGAGCGCAGATTGTCGCGCTTTCCGGGAGTGGTTCCATGCAGTGAATGCAATACCGTTGCTTTTCTGACATTTGACCGCACCTCGTTTAATTATGGTATAAGCGTGTGATTATGCCTGAATTTCAAAGGTTGTTCCTTTGTTTCCCAAATAAAAGCGGCTACCCGCCGCTAGGGTGACCGGGTGCCCCGAGGGGAGGCGGGTGCCATCCATTAAATAGGTTCCGGCGGTTGAATGATTGTCATATAGAACCACATGATTTTCCCGCAGAACAAGGGTGCAGTGATTCCGGCTGACTCCCGGTGTGGATGGCGGAAAAACCAAAGAGCAGGTTTTGCCGTCGCGCCCAATACGAATTGTGGATTGGATAGCAATGCGTTTGCCTGCATAAAAGCCCTTAACTCCATACAAATAAACGTTGGCCCCGACTGAAATCGTTATCGGTTGTCCTTCACCAGAAATAGCAAGCACTTGCTGTAGGCCAAGTAGGATGATATGTAATAGCAACATCCATCCAACGGATGTTAGAATAACATACTTAACATCGATAAATAGCGGAATCGGCAAGAGCTCGAAATCCATGTTCCAAACCATATGAAGCAGCATAGCGACGCCAAAGTATTTAAGAAAGCGGGAGTCAAAATAGTGCTTGCTCTGCAAGGGCTGATTGCCTTTGACGATTGCAAGCGCACCTCCATACAGAGCCGCCCAAAGCACATGCCCACCCGGGGAAAGAAGGCCCCTGTCCAGTAAAACGCCAATATTGCTTCGAACAAAATAACCCATGGTTTCAAACGCGGAGAATCCCGCCCCAACGGCGCCCCCAACTAAAACGCCATTTAAGATATAGCGACGTTTGGACTTTCTTAAAAAAAGGGATAGAGCAATCAACTTTGCCGGTTCTTCTGCAAAAGGCGCTAAATATGCTCCTCCGCGTTTCTCTATGATAGGGTTGAGGATGATGGTAAACAGCAGCGCTAAAATTCCGCCGGCCAACGCCATACCAATAACGTTATAGATGGAAATATTGCGGGGTACATTCAACTCAAAGTAGAAAAAGAGCACTGCAAAAGGAACCACAAAAGCGCCCAGAAATGCAATAGGAACCAGGAAAAAGTCTGAATAGCCTGGAAAATACTCCATGATCAGCCACAGCAGGCCTACAAGCAAAAGCCCAAAGCCCAAAATACGCGCAAACAACCAGGGCTTTTGCCAACTATTCAGCATGTTAGCGTTGTTTCCCGCATCCCGCGCAGTTCCCGCCAGGAGAATTTTCTCACAATCATCTTTATGATGAGGCTTGAACACTGCCGAAAATAAGCTCTTCAGTTTTAGGCTCGATTGCTTTGCTTTGTAATAAAAGGTATCATTCGAATTTTGATTTCCCATAAGCGCGCCTCCAAAGGTGAGCGGAAAGCAGCCGGTTATGCAAAACTGGCTGCTTTCCGCTGCTTGGGCAAATTACATGTACCACCAGGTAATAATGAAAACGGAGGTGCCTATTTGAATGTTATCGTTTTGATGCAATTGAATCTCACTGGTGATTCTGTTATTATTCACCTTTGTCCCGTTTCTGGAATTCTGATCTTCAATCAGCATCAACCCATCGCGCCATTTAAGCATAAGCTGCCGTTCGGAGATGGATTTATCCCCATTATCCAGCGCCAGCTGTGTACTCTTTCCAGGCCGCCCAACCAAAAGGGTTTCATCCATTGCGCTTTCAAAATTCCGGCCGGTTCCCGCATCCTTCAATCGAACATGCAACGATTTACGAATGGCGACAGTTTCTTCACGCTCTTCCTCTTGCTGGGTCTGCTCCAGTTCCAGTCCTTGCGTTTGATCCTCAATCGGGGTTTTGACCTTGACTTTCTTGTTTTTTCGCGAGGAAATAAGCACAATCAAGAGAACAACCAATACCACTATGCCCGCTACAATTGCGATGCTAATGACAGCGTTTTCCATAAACGCCGTTTTAACCTGTTCCCAAAAGCTTGGAGGAGTGACGATGTCGATAGCATCGGACGAGTCGGCGGTGTCGGTACCCGATGAATCAACAGTATTTTCAGGCGTTGGTTGCGGTGTATCAGTAGGAACGGGAACCAACTGCGTTAGGGTACTGACAGGAATACTCATTTCATCAATCATTACTTTTCCCGCGTTGGTTGTAAAGCTTACAGACAAAGCCGCATCGGTCTGGAAGCTTTGTCCGCCGGCGGGGAGCATGTTGAGCAGATAGAACGCGGCTTCATTGTCTGCAATCGATTGCGAAATCTCGGATGCACTCATGCTATCTCTCAGTCCCCAAACAAAATCAATGCCGCCCTTTGCGTTGCGCGCCAACACGCCCAAAGCGGTTGCTTTATTACGAAGGTTTTGATTGTTGCTGTCCGTTACCATAGCAACGGTATAAATACACATATCGCTTACGGCGGCTTTGGCTTCCACCTCCTCCTGCGTGCGGGTTCCGGTGGAGTCATTTCCAGCGGAAAGCACAACCAGGCAACCGCGATTCTTTGCGTTGGCATCGATTTGCTGATTGTCAACAGCATCAACAATCCCCTCATAAAGAAAATTGTTGTTTTGCAGCTTTTCCGCCCCATCAATCTGCCGGAAAAGGCTTTCTTTATCGGACGATAATACAATAGAGCCTGCGTTTTCTTGCGTAAGAATTACCGCGGCATTGTCGTTGGCCCCCATTTGGTTGACAATCTCATGCGCGATTTGACGGGCGTCCTTTAGTGCGTTGGCATTCATCCTTCTCGAGGTATCTATCACGATATAATAGCTTGTGCCGTAATCAGCTTTTGATAACGCGGTGAGCGTCAATTGCTCTACGGGCTGTAAGCCGAGTGTCGCGGAAAAGTTGTCGGCTTCGATACGGCTCGTATCATCCGCATAGACCAACACCTTTAGCTCCTCATTTTGAACGGAGGACTTAACGATTTGGAAATAAACTCCACCTGCCGCGCTGGCACTGACAGCAATACATAAGACGAACATAAACACAAGCGAGATTGATAAAAATCTGCATATTTTTTTCATTGCGTATTCTTGCTCCTTTTGATTAACATCATTTTTTCCCGTCCAATCCGAAATTGCTCCCCGTCATGCAAGACATATTGTGCACTTTGTGGTATGGGCTTCCCCGTGCTTTCCAGAACGACACCCTCTAAGCCACCCCAATCCTCAATGGATACCAATCCCTCTGGTGTAATTCCAATGGCGCAATGAATGCGGCTTACTCCGGTTGTGTTTGGCGGAAACACCAGATTGCATTTTCCAGCGTCTCTTCCCAGAATGCAACCTCCTTCGTCCAGCGGGACAATCATACCGGCATAGCATCCTTCCAGCATTTGCAATGCCCATGCTTCTTTGAGTCGCGCACGCTGTGGCACATCGTCCTTATCGACCAACTCATATCCGCATAATTGATCCGGCAGGGAGCGGTTCCATCGGCCTGACAAATTCATTGCCAGGCTTGTCGCTGCCATTGGCGGGAACAGCGCAAATGCGTTCCGTAATAACAGCCCCCCAACAGAAAACCCGTCTTTCTTTTGAGAAATCAGTCTTTGGCGCAACAGGATTTCGCCTGGAGAAGCGTGGAAATCGCTGATTTGCAGAGCGGTGTTTAGCAACACGCCAATGGAAAATCCGTAAAGCAGATATTCCCACGAACCTGTGATACAGGCGAGCAGCGCAGGAAGCCCTTGGAAGATCGCCAAATCGAGCAGCATTGCATAGAAAGGCGCTTTGTGAGTGGATTTTAATTGTAATGCAGACTCGGGTTTGACAACGTTTTGCAACGGCTTTTGATCTGGAATTTTACCGGGTTTGATGTTGGGATACTTGGCATACATAGCAGTCTGCTCAGCTATGGGCAGCACGCTGATAAGAGCGTCAGCAAATTCCAACATTGTAGTAAAGCGTTCTGTTGGCTGTAAAGCCATTGCTTTGAATATAACTGCTTGTTGCTGGGGTGTACACTTTGCCGAACTGTCTGCCGGTGAAAGCAAGGAAGAACCTGTGATGCGCTCCTGTGCGGAAATGGGAGGCTTCCCCAGCAAACAGCGGTACATTGTAGCGCCAAAAGCATAGACATCACTCCATGTCCCTTGGTTTTCCCCTTTGCGCGAATTTGTGAACTGCTCAATCGGTGCATAGCGCATTTTCAACAATGGTGTAAAAGACACGGAAATGTTGCTATAGGCAGCGCGGGCCGAACCAAAATCGATCAGCTTGGCTGAAATTCCATCCCCATCCTTTCCGTCGCAAATATAAATGTTGTCTGGACTGATGTCGCGGTGCAATATACCCAGCGCGTGTACTTTAGCCAATCCCACCACAACCGGCATTAGCAATACAAGCATTTCTTTGTAACTGATCCGGCTGTTTTTTTGGCTGGAAAGGTAACGCAGCAGATCCATACCTTCCAAAAATGGCATCACATAATAGGCGGTGTTATTTGCATCAAAACTGTCAACGCACTGGCATACCTCGGGAATGCCGTGTAATGCCTTGAGCGCTTCGACCTCGATATGGAAATGCTTCAGGCCATAAGTAAATGGTTCTGGGTTGACACAGCTGAGGGTAAGCCGGCCGTTTTCTCTGGTACAATCGTTACTTGGCATGTATTCCTTGACGACAACCCGTTGATCAAGTTGTAAATCAAGGGCCAGGTATGTTACTCCATACCCACCGCACCCAAGCATGTTTCCGATCAGGTAGCGCCCGTTTAAAATGGTTTTGATCGGCATGGCTCTGATATTGTCTTGCTTGAATGTACACGGAGAATGGCAGTGGGGACAAACACTTGGTTGGCTATCATGCACTTGCATACAGTGGTAGCAAACTTGATTCGGATCAATCATGATCTGGCGCATCTCCCTCTTGTGGTTGCGTTCGGCCTACATTTCCTTGTTCCACACAAACCGGTCGCCGCAGAATGGTACAAAAACAAAAGTGCTCTGCCCAATCTCCAGTTGGTCAAAGGATTCCAGCTTGGCGCTGTTCAGCAATGGATTCTCATTATGGTATGTTACGTTTTTGCTCTCGCCAGCCGTCACAAAGAATTGATTGTGCTTTATATCATAAGTGATTTTTAGATGCTTGTTGGAGGTGACCTGAAAATCTTTTGACAGGCAAATATCCGAATGTATATCTCGCCCCACAAAGTTATTGTTTGGATAAATGACGAATGATTGTCCCAAAAATAATCCCTTCGTGCATACCAGCCATCCGACTGTGGGGCGAATATTGGCTTCGGTTTGTTGACCATTATCCATATCAGGTGCGAATAGTGTTGGCGCAGGCGTAGTATGCCCGCCTAATTCGTCCTCGTCCACGGGTTGGGTTGGCTGTAGGCTTACCGTTTCGTCGCGCCTCTGATCACCCATTGGCACTGTTTGCCCATAAGGATTCGAGGGATTGTTTTGCCACCCTTGAGAGGCGGCGTTATCCCGCAAACGGTCCACGCCTCCTGTCGCGCCATCGCAAATCGGGCAAGAAGGATACATGGATGGGTCCCAATAGTGTCCATTCTCGCATTTGTTTAAGGTTGTCATTTTTCATTCTTCCTTTCAAATCGTAATATTTTTGATTGCTGCTTACTGGATGGTAAACGTGTTTTGCTCCGAACCAACAGAAATGGCTTCCCCACGATGAATGACGACCCGTTGACGCTGGGGCAGCTTGCGGGTGCCGTTGAACGTACCATAGGTGGAACCAAGGTCTTCCAGTGTCACCTGCTTTCCATCAAAGTATACCGTACAGTGCTCTTTGCTCACTCCCTTTGCGGTAGGTGGGAATATCACCTGGCAGCTTGAGGCGTTTCGACCTATGGTAAGCCTGGAAGTAAGCTCGTAACGTCTGGACGCCAAATCGCCCTTTACCCATACCAAAACGCGGTGGTTAGCTTGCGCAGGACGGGTGGGATTAAGCGGGCCGGCAGGCGCCTCTTTTTTTCGCAGCTTGGGTAAAACCAAGACGGCGGATATGCCAATGATTCCAAGCGCCACGATCGCCGTTACAACCACCAACGCCGTTTGATTTTCGGGGGTAGGAGTGGGGGCTTCTGTGATTTGCGGGGTAACTTGCGGGGTTTCGGTGGATATGGGCGCGGATGCCTCCGACACGGAAGCTAAGCCATAGGGGATTTCCATACGATCGAGCGCCGCGATAATCTCATCGCTGGCCACGGCAAAATTCGCGTTTTGGATGCTCGTATCGGCTTTTACTGAAAACGTAGGCATACCAACAACATAGCCGTTTGCGTCAATCAACGCGCCTCCTGAGTTGCCGCCATTGATAGGTGCGTTTATTTGCACAAACTTGCAAGCGTCGTTTTCGGCCAACCGGCTCACGGTGCCGTCGGTCACTGTCATGCTGTCAGGATCCGACCGCAGCCGTTCGCTGTCCGCGGTCGTGGTAACGTAATCTGAAATACCGGGAAAACCGATGCAAAAAATGGGTTCTCCCTGGCTTACGTCGGCGCTGGAACGAAAGGTTGCGGGCACCCGTTTTGTGCTTTGATTCGGCAATTTGATGATGGCCATGTCCTTCGACACAGCATCGGCGCCAAAATCCTTCACAACGCTCACTTCAACCATGTCGTTGATATCATTAAAAACAATGTAGTAGCGTACCGTGAATGTTGAGCTTTTATAAATCTCTGTCACCAGCTCCTCCAGCGGCATGTCTATTTCCAAGCTCTTGGCGACAGCAATGCAAATATCAATAAAGTCTTCCTCGTCATAATTGACCACATGACTGTTTGTTACAAAGAACTCTACCGGTTGCCCCGGTTTGCCCAGCGCAACGGCGCTACCCCCGCCCGCTGCGACTTCCTTTTCGCTAAAATTCAAAACAGGGCATGTCATATATATTGACGAATACACGCGCGCAACGGATTGCTTGCCGATGTCAACCACAGAGGTTGCCAGGCCAATACTTTGTATGCAGATAAACAACCCCGCCAACAAGCAACACAGAACCCTCCGACTTCTTTTTAACCCAAACATATCCGCTCCCCCTCTTTCGTTCCTATATTTCCAAAATGGCGATGGTTAAATTGTCCTGATGCGCTCTACCCTTGGCGAGCACGCTTTGTTGCACAGCCTGGGCTGCCTGCATGGGTTCCCGAAGCAACAAGGGGATGATTTCCGCTTCTGTAAGGGTATTATAGACACCGTCGCTCATAAGCACCACTTTATCCCCCGGATAAATATCGATGGCGGCTGTATTGCGGTCAATATCAATATTGCCGTCCATGCCGATATAGCTGGTAAGCGCTTTACGCTGCTTGTTGCCCTGTGCGCTTTCGGCGGACAATACGCCGTTTGTGACCATCTCATCCAGCTGCTTGCCATATACATGCTCCCGGTTGAGTTGGATCATGCCGCCGTTTCTAAGCAGGCAAATGCGGCTGTCCCCCACGGATAAAAAGTACAGTCTGCTTTGATGAATCAACGCCGCCACAACGGTTGAACCACCTTTGGACGCGCCCTGTTGCGCCCTGCCGGCAGCCTCGATAGCGGCCTTTAATAAATGCAGCAATAATTTGGCGGGGTCCTCCGAAGGCTGCATTTCGGAGAAACGGGCTTGCATTTCATGCACCACCGCATTAGAAATCACATCACCGTTGGACATACCTCCCATGCCGTCCGCTAAAACCACCAGTACTCCTTTTTCATTAAGCATCTTGGCGTCATAAATGTCCGAAATTCCAAAACAATCCTGTTGGGATTCCCGGTTTCCAATATGCTGGGCATTCCCAATGGCAATGGACGGCCGTGCATAGGGCACGCTGTTCACACAATTTGAACCGGCGGGTTGCGTTGCGGTTAAGCGGCGTTCGTCTGTGGCTTTGCTCATATGCGCTTTTTTTCTGCTTTTACGAAGCAAAAAACCAAACACAGCCACCAACAAAACCAGCACGACGCCAAGGCCTACCCAAAGGAGTGATCCATACGGATCGGTGTTATTGATATCATCGCGTGGAGTAACGTCGACTTCCTGGGAGGCTGTGGTTATCGGTTCATTGTTACCGGCTTCTGGGCTTGCCACTTGCTCTGCCGTGCCCTGTTCCTGCTCGTGACCATCAATCGCCGGCTGTGCGTCCGCTTCCCCGGCTTCGGTGTTGAAGGTGGTAACTGTGGTGGTGTCAGCCGCCTGCTTGTCTGCCGCGTCCTTTTCCACGGACTCATTGCCAGGAATGGCGTTATCCGTTCCAAAGGCTGTGGTTTCTCCCTGCGGCGCCGCTGTCGTCTTATTCGGATTCATCGTTATCGTTTGTTCCACGGGTTCGTCCTCCTCATATTATCCAATTTTGATGGCCAGCACGGTTGCATTATCTTGATGCTTCTGTTTTTTTGTTTGTATTCTTTGGATGAGCTGAGCCGTCATCTGCTGCGGTGTATCGCTTTTACAAATGCAGTCGGCCATTTCTTTCTGTGAAAGCGTACCCGTAACGCCGTCGCTCATGAGCAGCACCACGTCGTTTGGAAGACAATGGATGGGGCTTTCGGCAAGGTCCACATGCTTGATTCGCTCATCGCCGATAAAGCTGTTAATGGCATGACGATAGGCGTTGTTCTCGGCATCCTCCCAGCTTAACAAGCCGCTGCACACTTTTTCGTCCATAAGCGTACCCAGGGTATGCTGCCGGTTCAGCTGCAGTATCGTTCCGCCACGATAGAGGTAAATACTGCTATCCCCAACCGAGGCGATCCATAAGCAGCGTCCATGGATTGCGGCCATGACAACCGTTGTCCCCCCTTGCTCTTCTTCGCTTTGCAGCTTTTGCGTTTGTTCGTTTGCCGCAAGCAGCAGCCGAAGCAGAAGCGCTGGGGTATCTGCTTCCGCACTATGAACGAATGCGGATAGAATGGTTTGCAACGCTAATTGACTAAACCGTTCGCCGTTTGCCATGCCACCCATACCATCCGTCACCACCCCCAGGATGCTTTGCTCCTTAGGGTGAACGGCCAGGCCGGCGGCGTCCTGTTGGGTGGTTCTGTCCCCTTGCCATTGGGCAATGCCATATTGAATGGATGGGGGAAGCTGCATTTTGTAAGACATATTGGTTCTCCTTTACAGAAACTCAAAAATGGGCTTTTCTGTCGCAGTGCATGTGAGGCTGTTAACTGGGATGAGATTCACAACCACATTCTAAACAAATATATTAAATGGAAGGTGCTGAATAAGACACTTGTCAAAACGACCCAGCGAGTGCCTCCCAGCAAACTCTTCGCCTTTCCGTTTTTGTTGCTGGGGATTGCTATCTTTTCGTCGACTAATCTCTCTTCAACATTTGTAGTTGTTTTTTTAATCACTCGCAATGTCCCAATGCAATATAAACCAGAGATGACCGTTACAGCAATATCACAGCTTAGTGTTATCTCACGGATGCTGGAGATACTAAAAGAACGGCTAAAGAGAAGGTGCATAGGTATGTAAAGCAAAGCATAAACAGCTATGGCACAGGTTGCCGTAATAATAATGAAACTGCGATGTTTTCCAAGCCTATATTCAATCGAAAATTTTTTGCTGTAAATCCAAGCCGTCGCAAACATGCTGACAATCAACTGAAGAGATTGAAGAATAGATTTTATTTTAATGTTGAAGTCAAATATTTTAACCCTACAGAGTAAAAATATTATCACCATGGAAATCAATAAAACGATGACGGCTACCTTGGATGCCGGTTTAACAATACTCTCAAAAGTGGGATTTTTGCTCGTATCCTCTAGCGGGGTGACGGATAATGGCGTTGGTTTGGGCTTGGGCTCGGGCTTGTCGGGCGGTACAGGCGCAGGCTTGGGCGGCGGGAATGCGCCGTTGTAAAGCTCATCGATAACCTGCTTAACGCTTTTGGTGCGTTTATCAATGCTTGTTTCTAAGCCGTGCAGCAGCGCCCGTTCCTGTTGCATGGTGATACCGGTAATCTGCTTGGTGGGCGGTACCAATACCTCCGTTTGCATAACCCGCTCTATTGCTTCAGGCGGCTTTTTCCCTATAATCGTTGCGTAAATGGTAGCGCACAGGGCATAAACATCGGTGAAGCCGCCCTGCTCGGCTTTTGCGGAATACTGCTCTGGAGGCGCGTAGCCATGCTTCAGATTAATGGTATAAGAATGCTCATCCTCCGCAAACTGACGGGCCGCGCCAAAATCAAGCAAGATCAAGCGGTTCTGCTTATTAATGATAATATTGTCGGGGCTGATGTCCCGATGAATAATGTGCTGTTCATGCAAGGCCGCCAAATCCTCCATCAGCGGGCGGAACAGCGAAAGCGTTTCAGCTACCGGCAGGCGTCCGCCACGGTCCCGGATCTCCTGCAAAAGCGTTTTGCCTTGCACGAAATCCATAACGATATAAGCGGTTCCATGCTCCATAAAATAATCGCGCACATTCACAATTGACGGCATATCCGTAAACCGCGCCAGCATTTGTGCTTCGGCGAGAAATTTTTCACGTCCTCTTAAAAATGCAATCTCCCGCTCTCCCGTATAAGGGATCACCGAACGGTCACTGTGCGTGGTTCTGGTGGCACAATCTTTAGGATAGTATTCCTTTATCGCCACTTTCATAAGCAGATTTAAGTCCAGGCCTATATAGGTTATCCCAAATCCCCCTTGACCCAGCGCGCGTCCCACCAGGTATTTTCCATTCAGCACCGTATTGGGCAGTTGATCCGGAGCATCTGTTTTGACTTGATTGTCATAGTGGCATTTTGCGCAGACCGCCGAATCATCCTCGAGCGGTTCCATGCAATTCATGCAATAGTGTAGCATAATGTCCATTTCTCAATATCTCCCTGTTGTAATCAATTAAATGGCTTAAGAAATCAGATATGGCTGCATTCCGTTTTCACCCTTCTTGCAGCTTTTGCTTTGGTTCTTTCATTGAACTGCGCAACATCTCTTCCTGCCTACCTAACCGCCAAGAGGGCCTGCCATGTCATAATTTACCGTGGCGCTGTCATAGCAACCGTTTTTACGCACAGCGCTATCAGGAGAAAGCGGTTCCATGCAGTTTCTACAATAATCGCTATGGCTGCGGATTTTCATTCAATCACATCCCTTTGCTAGCTTTATTTGAAAGCCATACCTGTAACTTGACTTTGTCCGTGTTATTTTATCTTATCAACCAAGAGCTGAAAGCTTTCCGGCGTGCCGGTTTTGTATTTGATCTTGTTTGTTTTGAGCGTGGCAATACCAATGGCGCCCTTGGGGCAAATGATGGTTGCGTCTTTGGGAAAATTGGCCTCGGAATCTGTCCAAGCCATCTCCGAGGGGCAATAGATATAGCGAAGCTGGCTTTCGTGGGTAACGTCGAAGGCGTTGATGGCACACTCTTTCACGAAGTCTGGAAGGCGAACGCTAATAAGCTGTACGCAATCCAAAAACGCTTGCGTCTCAACATGACTAAGGGAAAGCGGCAGCACGAGCTCTTGAAGAGACGAGCAATTGGCAAACGCCTTTTTTTCAATCGTGTGCAGCCGGTTGGGCAAGTCGATGGAATACAACGACGTACAGCCTTCAAAGGCGCTTGTTCCGATTCTCATGGTTTCCTCGGAAAAATCAACGCTTGTCAGTCCGGCGCAGTTATAAAAAGTGGAGTCCGAAACAAGCGTCAGGCTATCCGGCAATTCGATCTGCCCTAACCGTATACATGAATCAAACGCCGCCGTTTCCAGCACTTCAAGGGTTTGCGGCAGTTGTATGCTTTGCAGACGAGGACAATTGCTAAATGCGTACTCGTTTATGGTTTTTATTCCGTCTTCCACTACAACCTCAAATATATCTTGATTTCCCGCAAACGCATAAACATTGATTTGTACAACTGGGAAAAATAGTATTTGGCTGGGCACTACAGCGGCCGACTGGTTGCCAATATACTTATCAATGCTGATTTCTCCATCGCTGATATGATACTGAAATTGATCCAATTTCAGTTGCGGAACAAGAAAGGCGCTCAAACCACCAAAAACAACAAGCAAAACAACAACCCATTTTCTCCATTTGCTTTTTGAGGTTGACTTGGAAGCAGTTGCGTGCGCGGGGGCTGACCTTGGGAGGCCCGTTTGTATTTTTGCATTCGCCGGGGGAGTGCCAAGCGGTTTTATGATAGCCGGTTCAATCTTTTTACCGTGCTGCAGCTCTTGTTTTAGCGTCTCCATATTCGGCGTTCTTGTTTGGGCGTCCAGCTCCAGCCCGTGCAACAGCCCCTGCTCTTGGTGCGGTGCGATAACAACCCCTCGCTGAGAGGGCGTCATCAACTGCTCGTTGTTAAGCAATCGGTCCATCGCCATAGGTGGTTTTTTTCCACATATGGTCGCATAAAACGTGGCGCATAAGGCATACACATCCGTATAGGGTCCCTGTTTGCTAATGAAGCTATATTGTTCAGGCGGTGCATAGCCATGTTTTAAATTGACGGTATACTCATGCTCTTCATTATCAACATATTCCCGTGCCGCCCCAAAATCAAGCAATACGGGTTTGTGCTCATCGGTAATTATAATGTTGTCTGGACTGATATCCCGATGAAGCATGTTTTTCTGATGCAGCAGCGCCAGATCATCCATCAGTGGTTTCAGTAAAGCAAAGACTTCGTTGAATGACATAGGAGTTTCTCTTTTTTGGATCATTTCTTTTAAGGAAATGCCTTGTACGAAGTCCATAACGATATAGGCGGTTCCATGCTCCATAAAATAATCCCGAACTTTCACAATGGAGGTAATCCCGCTAAAGCGAGCAATCGTCTGCGCTTCGGCAAGAAATTTTTCTCGTCCACGAAAAAAGGCTACCTTTTTATCGCCGGTATAGGGGATCACAGAGCGATCCCCTACCAGCGTTCTGCCAGCCAAATCCTTAGGATAGTATTCTTTGACGGCTACCTTCACCAACAGGTTAAGATCCAGCCCTATATAGGTAATGCCAAACCCACCCTGTCCCAAGACCTTGCCCACCAGGTATTTTCCGTTAAGTACGGTATAAGGTAAGTGGTTGGGGTCCTCCGGTGTAATTTGATTATTAAAACCACATTTTCCACAAACAGAATCATCTATTTCGAGCGGTTCCATGCAGTTCATGCAGTAATGCTTGCCGACCTCCATTGAAATCACATTCCTCGTTTGATGATGGGTATTCATATGGGAAAGGCTTCGCCATATAGCCGCTTGCCGGCTGGGTTCACTTTATATTTGCATTGGCGCTTGAGCTCAGCGCTTTCACCTTATCAACAGCTTTCTGATATCCTTGAGCGGCCGACATTTCGTACCATGTCAGGGCTTCTTTCATATCCTTTGGAACGCCGAGCCCTTTTTCATAGCAAAGCCCCAGGTTGTATTGACCGGAAGCAAGCCCCTGCTCGGCGGCAAGACGGTACCATTTAACCGCTTCGGCATAATCCTGAGTTACGCCCTTGCCGTAGTAATAGCAGATTCCAAGGTTTGATTGAGCAATTGCATTTCCCTGATTTGCCGCCAGCTGGTACCATTTAACCGCTTCGGTATAATCCTGAGTTACGCCATTGCCATTGTAGTAGCTAAATCCAAGCTTTGCCTGGGCCAAGGAATACCCCTGCTCGGCGGCAAGACGGTACCATTTGACTGCTTCCTGATAATTTTGCTCAACGCCCTTGCCGTTATAATACTGATTCCCAAGGGCATAGCATTCCTCCGGCGTTTTATTATTGGAGTGCGTATTATTCACCTTTGGTGTAGGCGAATGAGCCGGAATAGGGCTATTGGTGGGTACAGGTGTAGATGCAGGTGTGTCCGTTACCACCGACGTAGCGGCAAGCGCCGCGCTCTTTAAGCGTTTCAACGCCTTTTGTGCATTTTCATGCTCCTGTTCAGCGGCAAGCTCATACCATTTTGTGGCTTCGGTATGATTTAGTTCAACACCCAGCCCTTTTTCGTAGCAAAGACCCAAATTATATTGAGCTTCACTATATCCAAGCTGTGCTGCTAAACGATACCATTTAACCGCTTCCATATAATTTTGTTTGATGCCATTTCCGTAATAGTAACAGTTTCCCAGCCCGGATTGTCCCCCGGGATTATGCTGTTCCGCCGATGATTTGAACCATTTAACCGCTTCCGCATAATCCTGCGTTATTCCATAACCATTGTAATAGCAAACGCCCACGCCCCATTGTCCGCCGGCGTCATTCTGATCAGCCGCCTTCCGATACCACTGATAGGCAGCTGCATAATCAACCGTAGTGCCATAACCCATATAATAGCAAAAGCCAAGATAGTATTGAGCTTTCGCGTGATCCTGCTCTGCGGCTCTGCGGAACCACTCGACAGCCGTTTGGTAATTTTGCTCAACGCCCTTGCCGTTATAATACTGATTCCCAAGGGCATAGCATTCTTCCGGCGTTTTATGATCAGGCGCCGCTGTATTGGTAACACCAAAGGCAGGATCAGATTGCTTTTTGGGCTGAACCGCAAGGTTGATCAGGCTCCCTATACCAATAAAAAGAACGATAATACCAGCTATCGCGCCAGCCAGAAGAGTTTTTTTCCTGGAAACGGTAATTTTGGGAGAGGTTACAGGGGTTGCTTGGGCCAGAGCGCCATATAATGCTTGCATGGATGGATAGCGGTCCTGGCCTTCGCTCGCCATACCTTTCAGCAATGCTTTTTCCTGCTCGGGCGTGATCGTTGCACCCTGTCGGCTTGGCGCAATCAGGCATTCCTGCGCTAAAGAAATATCAATGGCATTGGGTGGTTTCTGGCCGCAAACACAGGTATATATGGTTGCGCAAATCGCATAAACATCGGTAAAAGGGCCTTGCGCACTTTTGCCGCTATATTGCTCCAGCGGGGCATAGCCATGTTTGAGATGAACCGTATACGTTTTTTCGCCGCCGTTCTTTTGATAAGTTCTGGCCGCCCCAAAATCCAACAGCACAGGCCTGTTATCCTTTGTAATGATGATATTATCCGGGCTGATGTCCCGGTGGATAATTCCCTGCTTGTGAACGTAATCCAGCTGCTGAAGCAATGGGCTGAGTAAAGTGAACACATCGGCAAACGACATTTTACCGCCAAACTTGCGCACCTCCTCTTGCAGTGTAATGCCATCCACAAAATCCATTACGATGTACGCTGTGCCATGCTCCAAGAAGTAATCCCGAACATGCACAATGGAATCACAATTGTCAAGCTTAGCCAAGAGCTGCGCTTCTTTGATGAACTTTTCCCGTTCCTGTTCAAAGAACGCCATATCCCAATTGGTATTGGGAACCACAGAACGCTCGCTGTTCGCGGTGCGGCTGGCAAAGTCTTTGGGGAAAAACTCTTTGATAGCCACTTTAAGCTGCAAATTCAAATCGAAGCCGATATAGGTGATGCCAAATCCGCCCTGACCCAGCACACGCCCGACAAGATATTTCCCGTTGAGCACAGTATAAGGAAGATGATTTGCGTTTTCCTGCTGATTCGTGTTGTCGAATCCACAAATTGGACAAATTTTTTCTCCATTGGACAACACCGCCATACAGCCCATGCAATGATCTGTTTTAATTGACTTTCCCACAATATTCACCTCATACAAATAATTTTCATATTTTAGCAATAGATATAAAACCGGAGGACTTATACCTATGTCGTAAGGCAAAGGCGGTCGTGCAAATGCTTACATCAGAAACCGTTTGCCATGGTTTTAACCATAGCTGCCATACTGAAGGTATTTCTAGCATCGGGAAGACAAGCCGCATCGCCTTCCTCAGCCGCGGCCCCTATGCTGTGTGTGCTTATGATATCACCCAAAGCCTTCTGTCAAGGTGCTTTTCAGATTAGCGCAGCACTGCTCCATCCTCCATGGACGCACGTTTTTAGCCGGCAAGCGTTCCGCTGTGTAAAGGGCTCTTCTAGTGGTAACACTCATGTAAATACCTCCTTAACGATTATGCCGTGTACCTCTTTGATATGAACAGTTTACAATATGGAATGCTGTTGAGAGTCGCCGGTCTGGCGACAAACGCATTAACGGCCGCTAACCTTTTCGATTGACTTATTGCCGCAGCGCGGCGCCGGCAATAAGTCAATCGAAAACAACAAAAGGCCATGTTCCGAGAGAATAAATATCTGTGGCAAGAATTCGACCAACGACCGTTCTCATCAAAAAATACCCCCCGATGCCATGGATGCTTTGGTTATCCTTGATGAAATAATAATAGCATCATTTGACATTGCGTTGGTTGACTCGAAGTCAACAATTAAAACGGATGATGAACTTGCCAAATGTTTTACATAATGGTATTATGTGTAAAATCGGGAGGGGGCGGTTATCTTGTCGGATCCAAGTTTGACGGAACGAGTTATCGCAGATATCCAGTCGGGCAAAGAACTCGACAAATCGATAAAACCATCTGCATTACCCTCTGTCGCACAATTGCTCAATGTCTATATGGGCAGGCGCGGCATGAGCACAGAAGTGCTTTTTGAACAAGCTGGATTGAGCCGTTCCTATGGTTTTCGCGTCCTCAATGGGAGCCGCAAAAACCTCAGCCGCGATGCGGTTTTGCGGCTGGCTTTCGTGCTGGGTCTTGACATTCATGATGCCCAATTTTTACTAAAATGCGCAATGAACCCGTTGCTTTCCGGACATCTAAAACGAGACGTCATCATTATGAAAGCGCTTAACGATCACAAATTGCTTAGTGATATCCAAGATATTCTCATTTCTTATCAGGAAAAACCCCTTTTAGCAGAGTGAGCTGACAACATAAAACGATGTCTATCCCGGTATGTTAATTGCAAGTTTCATAGTGCGTTCGGTCATAATCAGGATATAGTTTAAAACAAATGTGAAGGATGGTTACGCTATAGCATCCATCAAAGTCACCCAAAACTATTGTCCCCCATTGTAATGCAAAAGTTTCTCCATCCCCCCGCGGCACTTGCGTATACGGGGGAAGTCGCACGTTTGGGAGCGCCTATATTCGGTGCCGAAAGTGTGGAAAAGAATATCGTCAACCTTTTGTTGAAGATGCCGCCTTGTACTTTAAGAAAAAAGCCCAGTATCGTTGTTTTTGTTAAACCATAAAGAGCTAGTCACTTTGGTAATACTTTTGTCGATCGCATGCGCTATTTCGTATTAATCAACCGAAAGCAACGGCGTTGCATCAGCATTGAGGACTACTTTGCACATGGCTGCCGTATCTGGCGCAATTATGGCGGGCATCTTCCTTCTTGGGGGGATTTGCACCCATTCATACCGTCAAAGGTGCAAGGACAAGATCTTGTCTGATTCTAGGGCCCGGCTTTTGAATGATGATACCTGTGTTGCGAGCATAAAAGCGAAGAACAGATTCCCAATATAGCGTCTCTGCTGCCAGCGATAAAAGTGCATCTGAAAAAGTGCTTTGACGAGGATAAGGCAGTCGATTTGACACATCTGTTTTCCTAATTGATGTATTGCCAAAATATGATGGTAACGGAAGCGCTCGGCAATACAATGTGTACTACTTGCGCAAGAAACGTTTGATGATGATCTTGAAGTCTAAAGCGCCCAAAACAAAGTTGGAAGACAAAGCTTTCAGTTTTAATTGCATGGTCACTGCGCAAGTGGAGAGTAAACGTAGTTGTTCAAATTGCTCGCGATTCTCAACGGCAACATACGCAGTATCCACCCATCCCGTCCCTGCTTTGTCAAATTTCCGGCCATATGGTATAATGATAAAAAAGCGCCGGGTCGCCTATACCATAAGGAGGAATGGATGATGGCAATTCGCGGAACCTTTCAATCGGTCACGGGAACCGAGCTTGAAAAGCGCCTTTGGCCCGCCGACGGCGAACCGAAGGGAGTCGTGCAATTTGTGCACGGCATGGCGGAGCACATCGACCGCTACGACGAACCCGCAAGGCGGTTGAACGCGGCAGGCTTTACGGTCGTGGGGCATACGCATCTTGGGCATGGCTCAAACACCCGGGTCAAGGGATATTTTGCGGCCAATAACGGCTGGGACGCGTTGATTGACGATACGCACGCCCTTCGGCAGCAAACGCAAGCGGAATATCCGGGGTTGCCTTATTTCATGCTGGGGCATAGCATGGGCAGTTTTGTGATAAGAACCTACTGCCTTAAATATGAGGAAGGCCTCGCGGGCGTAATTTTAAGCGGCACAGGCCATTTCGCTCCGCCGATCGTCACGGCGGGCAGCGTGATCGTCGCGCTTCAGTGTATGCTGGGCATGGCTGAAAAGCCGAGCCGGCTTATCCATCACATGAATTTTTCCGCGAATAACAAGCGGTTTGAAAACCCAAGGACGGATAGCGACTGGCTTACCCGGGACGCGGAACAGGTGGATCTTTATATCGCGGACCCGGATTGCGGCTTCGTGTTTACGGCCGGCGCTTACCGCGACCTGTTTACGGGGCTTAAGCGGCTGTATCCGGACCGTATCGGGGCAATGAAGAAGGATATCCCCGTTTTGCTGTTTTCAGGCGACCGGGACCCCGTGGGCGACGACGGCGAGGGTGTGCAAAAGGTAGCGGAAGAGCTGAAGGCCGCCGGTGTGCGGGACGTGACCCTCAAGCTCTACAAGGATGGAAGGCACGAGATGTTTAATGAGCTCAACCGCGAGGAGGTCTGCGCGGACTTGATCGGCTGGCTGGAGGCAAAGCGAAAGCGGTAAGGCTGTCGCGTATACCCGGCTAGGCTTACCCTGAGGCGTCAGGGAGCGCTCATCGCAGAGCGCGGCGGGAAAAGCGGCGAACCAAAGGGGCCAGCCATGCCAACCCCGTTAACAGGCACATCACGGCCATCAGCCAGTCTGTGTTTATTAAAAACCGATAAAACCAATATGATGGCAGCCAGCACAAAAGCGGCTGCCATTTGTATGGCAGAAAAAACGGAATCGCGACCGTGAGCATGAGAAGTCCGCAAAGCTTGGACATGGCCATACCCACGATTTTATCGCGTGCAAAAGCGGGAATGAACGCGACCATTGTGAGCGCGGTGAAAGCGGCTGGAAGGGACAGCATGACGGTATGCGAAAGCGGGCGGGGTACGGAGGAAAAGGCGGCCGCGCAGAGCGCCGAGTAGAGGGCGGCAAACAGCGCGGGCAACAGGAAGCGGCTTGCCAGGTAGCTGGCTTTGCCAAGCGGGGTTGTTACAAGCGCCAGACAAACGCCGTTGTCGCGCTCCTCCAGCGCCACCATACAGGAGGAAAACAACGTCATATAGGGCGTGAGCAGGTAGAGCAGCGCATCCCAGAGGGGTTTGTAGTTGGCGACGAGCCCAAGCGGCGGAACGGCGGAAATCAGCGCTGGAAGCCCAAAGCGCAGTGCGGCGCCCAAAAGCGGGGGCGCGATAAGCAGCGCGACAAACATGCCGTCCGCCAGCACGCTTCGAAGCAGGGCCTGAAAGGCGCGCCGGATGGGATAGGCGCGGTGGCTTTTCATCATGCGTCCTCCCTTCGTGAGCTCAGCAACGCGCTTACGGATGCGCAGGCGGCCCGGAAGGCCGCGGCAAGCAGCACGGCGAGCACGGACAGGGAAAGCCACTGAACAGGCTGACGATGCCGTTCCAGAACCGCGGCGGGCATGAGCAGCGCGCGTTCCAGCCACACCACGGGATGAAGCGCCGCCCAGGCGGGCAGAGCCCAGAATAAATCCCAGACGGCGGGCAGCAGACACACGCACTCCACCACCGCAACTGTTAACAAAAAACCGTTCAGCGTCGATACAAAGGCGCATATAACCAGGCTTAGGCAGGTAAACAATACGCCTCCAAGCAGCATAACGGCCGCCGTTACGCACAGGGCGGCGGCGTCGCCCGAGAACAGGCTGGCCCACACCAACGCGCCGTCTGCGAACATAAGGACGCCGGGCTGAGAAAACCACATAACCGCACAGCCGACAAACGTACCCAGAAGGCTCATGACAATACACTTTGAAAGCGCGCAGGTACGGGCGCGGACGCCGGCCGCGTACAGCGCGGGATAAATATGCTGTTTTTTTTCGTATAGCACGATTGCGCCCATGAAAAACAGCGACAGGGTCGCCGGATCGGTGAGCAAAAGCAACGCGGTCAGGCGCTGGCGCATCCCATCCGGCACAAGAAAGCGAAGCGCCGCGGTATAAAACAGCATCAGCAGCAGATAAACCGCCGCAATGCCGTGCCGCCACAGCAGCGAACAATCCGCGCGCAAAAGCGCGCGCAGGGGGTGGGCGCGCTTTTGTTTCATGCCTCCAGCCTCCCGCCCGTCAGCTCCGTAAAGACGTCGGCCAGCGTGGGTTCGTTGGTGTGCAGAATGGTCAGCAGGTTGTTTTGCAACAAAAAAGGAGCTTGCCGTCCAGCGCTGTTTTGTCAAGCTCCACGGTATGACGGCGTTCCCTCCCGCCCTCCGCATAGGTATAGGTAAGCGTGCGCGCGCCACGCGTCATGATGAGGCGGTGCGGGCTGTCCAGCGCACGGAGTTCGCCGCCTGAAAGGAACGCGACCCGGTCGCACAGCTCGGTCGCGTCCTGCATGTTGTGGGTAGTGAGCACGATGGTCTTACCCTGCCCGCGCAGGCCGCGGATCAGCTCCTTCATCGCGGCGGCGTTGGTGGGGTCCAGGCCGCTGGTCGGCTCGTCCAGAAAGAGCAGGTCGGGATTGTGCAAAATGGCGCGCGCAAAATTCAGCCTGCTTTTCATACCCTTGCTGAACGCGCCCACGCGCATATTCGCAGCCTGCTCCAATCCAAGCCGGCCGAGCAGCGTGTCGATTTCAAAGCAGGGACGGGCGTAGAGCGAGGAAAAGAAACGCAGATTTTCCCGGGCGGTCAGCTTTTCATAAAGCGTAGGCACCTCAAAATCCACGCCCACGCGGCTGAAAAAGGAACGCTTGAGGCGGTCGCATTGTTGCCCCATGACGGTGGCGGTACCGCCGTAATTTGGCAAAAGCCCGATTAAAAGCTTTTGAAGCGTGCTCTTGCCCGCTCCGGAGGGCCCCAGAAAGCCGAAAATTTCGCCGCTGTTGACATGAAAGGTGAGGCCCTTGAGCACGGGCGTTTTTTGATAGGAAAAGGTCAGCGCTTGTACGTCGATCATCGAAAGCAGTCCTTTCAGAACTGTTCAAAAAGCACGCGCATAAGATCGGTGCCGTCCATGAGCACGGGCTCGCACGCCATCTCGCTTTCGCAGAACTTGCGCGCGGGCGCGGGGCGGCCCGCCGCTTTTGCGGCCGCGGCTGTGCGGCTGTCGTAAACGGCGTAGGGCACGGGACTGCCGTCGTGCGTGCGCGTGGTGAGCAGAGTGGGATGATCGCTTAACAAGAGCAGCCGAAAATCCTCTCCCCGCTCGGTGAGCGCCTGAAGCAACGGCGCGACCACACGGCACTCCACGTTCTGGATGGCCTCGAGCTTTCTGCCAAGGTCGCCCGCGTGAGCCATTTCATCAGGAGCCTCAACATGCACGGCGGCAAAATCGTCGCCTGCCGCCAGTGCGTCCAGCGCGCAGCGCACTTTCCCCTCGTAATTGGTATCAAGGTCGCCGTTTGCGCCCTCCACATGCGGCGCTTTCAGCCCGGCAAGCCCGGCAATGCCCCAGACCAGCGGCACAGCGCTGACCACCGTGCCCCAGTGGCCGAATTTTTTCTGAAAAGATGGCAACCGGACGGCGGTTGCCGCGCCCCAGGGCCAGATCATGTTTGCGGGAAGCTTTCCCTCGTTCAATCGTTTTGCGTTAATGGGGTGCGCCTTTAATACTTCGTAGCTGCGCAGCATCAGCTTGCGGATATCGCCGCACAGCTTTTTGGCCGCGGCATCGTCCGTTTCCCGTTCCAGATGCGGGAGGTACGCCTCAATGCGCTGCTCAAGCACGTTATGCGGCTCGGTCAGACGCACGGCGGCAAGGTCGTGCGCGTCGGATTTCATCACGCCCACGTGGCGGAAGGTGTCGGTAACGGTAATCTCCAGGCCCGATTGCTTCATCAGGGCGGCGAAGGCGGGGTCGGCGATGAGGTCGTTCATCAAACCGACAGCGTCCCGGCCGTGAATGTTGCCGCCGTTATGGCTGCGGATAACCGATTTGCCCGCCTCATCCGGCGTAACGGCGCACAGGTTGACGCGAAAGCTCAGGCTGCCTTCCGGCAAGTCAACGCCCATCCCGGCCGCCTCCAGCACGCTGCGGCCGGTGTAATACGTTTGGGGCGCGTAGCCGAAAATGCTCAGAATCGCGGTGTCGCTGCCCGCGGGCATGCCGTGGGGAACGGTGAGCGCGCGCCCGCAGAAGCAGCCTGCGCAGCGGTCAAACGCGGGCAGGGCGAGCGCCTCAAGGGGCGTTTTGCCGGCCAGCTGGGGAAGAGACGTATCCGCCATGCCGTCTCCGATGACCAGTACGTATTTCATGTGAGAAGCACTTCCTTGAATTGATGATAAGCCAAGCGGACTTTACTCCGCCCAGATGATATCGTCCCTGAGGCGGTAGATCGTGGCGCCGTACTTTTTGCGGCAAAAGGCGTCCACGAACCAGTCGATTTCCTTTACCGCGTCGTATTGCACATAGGCGTAGCGCTCGCCACCCCTGGTTTCGCCCTTCATGTTGCTGTCGCACCAGCGCACGGTGTCGGTCTCGGGATCGTAATCCGCGATAAAGATCATGCTGTGCGCGCCTGTACCATAGTAATACTTGGCGGCCATCTGAAAGTAGTCGCCGCGCTTAACCTGCTTGAGAAATTCACGCGCGATTTCCCGGTTTTCTTCCTTGCTTTTGTCCGGGTCGTAGCGGAAGGTAGCGGCGGCATAGAAGGGATTGCCCTCGGACGCCGGAATATCCTTCCACTCGACCCCATAGACGTAATCCGTCATTTCCTTCTTGGGCTTGTTATCGGGGATGACCAGCTCCACGTCCGGATACTCCGCCATGCGGAAGCGGTCCCGGTTCTGGCGGAACAGGTAAACGGTAAAGTTTTTACAAACGTAAATATCGCCGCTGTACTGCGCGCGCTGGGCACGGCCGTTCGCTTCGTCGAACTTTTCTTCGGCGAGGCTTATGATAGAATCGATAAACGCAGCGCGTGCATCCGCGCCGCCCTGCGGAGCGGAAACGTCCGCGTTTCCGCCGTCCATGTCGGAAGATGGCGGCTCGCCATCCCCGGGAAACGGGCTTACGCCCGTGTCTCCGCTATCCTTAATGGTGATGGTTACCTCGGCCGCGGCGGGCAAAGCGCATGCGGCAAATAGGAAAACAAGCAGAAGAAGCAGGGCGCGAAGGGCGCGTTTATGAGAAGCTGGAAGCATGAGCGACCTCCCTTTCGTATCGTTGGGGTTGTACCTGTGCATTGTACACAATATACGGTGAAATGTAAACCGGGTGACAGGATCATATACATGGGTTATATGCATATAGAAAAAGGATAATCGCAGCCGCCTTCCGATGGCGTGATGCGCGCATAAATTGGTAGAAAGCCGGTCGTGATCGCATTGGAATACCGGACAGGCAGCCTGTATTTCACAACATGAGCAATCATTATCATGCTGGATAAAAACAATTTCAACACACCAGCAAAACGGAAATTCCGTTGACTTTGACATATCGCGCTGTATAATATAATGAATACGCTTTAGCGACGGGGCGTATGACTTACCAAAGGAGGTCGGAATATGGCGGCTGTTACCGTGAACGAGGATGTTTGTAAGGGTTGTGGGCTGTGCATTGATGCCTGCCCGAAAAACATTATGGAAATCGATAAATCCCATCTTAACAAGAAGGGATACCATCCCGCCCACTGCAAGGAGCAGGAGAGCTGCATCGGCTGCGCGTTCTGCGCGACGATGTGCCCGGACGTGGCCATCACCGTTGAAAGATAAAGGGAGGGAAGAACGCCCATGAAAAAGCTTATGAAGGGCAATGAGGCCATCGCCGAGGCTGCCATCCAGGCGGGCTGCCGCTTCTTTTTCGGCTACCCCATTACGCCCCAGAATCAGATTCCCGAGTACATGTCCAAGCGCATGCCCCAGGTGGGCGGTTGCTTTTTACAAGCCGAGAGCGAAGTCGCCGCCATCAATATGGTGTATGGCGCCGCGGGCGCGGGCGCGCGCGTGATGACCAGCTCCTCCTCGCCCGGAATCAGCTTGAAGCAGGAGGGCATCAGCTATATCGCGGGTGCGGAGCTGCCCTGCGTTATCGTCAACATGGTGCGCGGCGGCCCCGGCCTTGGCAGCATCCAGCCCGCGCAGAGCGACTATTATCAGTCCACGCGCGGGGGCGGTCACGGCGATTACCGCATGTGCGTGCTGGCCCCCAGCTCTGTTCAAGAGGCCGTCGATCTGATGCAGGACGCTTTTGATATCGCCGACCGGTACCGCAACCCCGTGATGGTGCTGGGCGACGGCCTGATCGGACAGATGATGGAGCCGGTGGATATGGACAGGGCGAAGAACCGTGCGCCCGCACCCGATTTAAAGGAAAAAACGTGGGCGGCGACGGGCCATGTGCCCACCGCGGAAAGCCCCCGCGCCATCATCAACAGCCTGTATATCGACCCGCAGGTGCTGGAGAAGCATTGCCAGAAGCTTCAGGCCAGGTATGACGCGATTGCCGCAGCCGAGTGCCGCTGGCAGGAGGAAATGCTGGAGGACGCTGAGATTGTGCTTGTCGCCTATGGCACCACCAGCCGCATCGCCCGCAGCGCTATGCGCAAATGCCGCGAAAAGGGCGTCAAGGTCGGGCTGCTCAGGCCTATCACGCTTTGGCCGTTCCCCGAGGCGGCGCTGCGCGCGACCATTCCCACGGCCAAGAAATACCTGTGCGTGGAGATGAGCATGGGTCAGATGGTGGACGACGTGCGCCTGGCGGTTAACGGCGAGCGCCCGGTGGAGTTTTACGGCCGCACGGGCGGCATGGTGCCCACCGTGAGCGAGCTTGTGGAGCAGATCGTCAAGCTGAACGGCGGCGAGCCCGCTGATTTTTGCAAGCAGGTGGAGCAGGCCATGAATTCCGTGGGTGAAAAGTTGAATGAGTTTGGTAAAAAGATAGACGAAAAGGTGAACAGCCCCGAGTTTGTCGAAAAGACGGAAAACCTGAAAAAGCAGGTGGGCGACGCGGCGAACAAGGCTGCGGACGGTCTTGCCAAAGGCGCCACTTTTATCGCAGAGGGCATCGGCAAGGCGTTTGACGCTATTAAAAAGGAATTTGATCAAAAGGACGATGGGAAAGGGGGCGAGCAGTAATGGCAATTGTGTTTGAAAAGACCAAAATGCTTTGTGAGAAGCCGTTCCACTACTGCCCCGGCTGCACCCACGGCATCATCCACCGGCTGGTGGCGGAGGCGATGGACGAGCTCGGCATTGGCGAAACAGCTATCGGCGTGGCGCCCGTCGGCTGCGCGGTGTTCGCTTATGATTATTTTAACTGCGATATGATGGAGGCCGCGCACGGCCGCGCGCCCGCCGTGGCGACGGGCATCAAGCGCGTCCATCCGGATAAGGCCGTGTTCACCTATCAGGGAGACGGCGACCTGGCCTCCATCGGCGCGGCGGAAATTGTCCACGCGGCGACGCGCGGGGAAAAGATCACCGTTATTTTCGTCAACAACGCTATTTACGGCATGACGGGCGGCCAGATGGCCCCGACCACGCTGCCCGGCCAGGTGACCACCACCAGCCCCTACGGCCGCGACACGAACCATTGCGGCTATCCCGTGCATGTGAGCGAGATGCTTGGCACGCTGGACGGCCCAGCATATATCGAGCGCGTGAGCACGCACGATGTCGCGCATGTCAAGAAGGCAAAGGCAGCCATCAAAAAGGCCTTTCAGCTTCAGATGCAGGGCAAGGGCTTTACCATGGTGGAGGTGCTCTCCACCTGCCCGACCAATTGGGGCAAAACCCCCAAGGAAGCCCTGGAATGGCTGAAAAGCGATATGCTGCCCGCCTACCCGCTGGGTGTGTACAAGGACGTGACGGAAGGGGGCGCCGAGTGATGGAAAAGCAATTTCTGATTGCAGGCTTTGGCGGCCAGGGCGTGCTGTTGATCGGCCAGCTCATCGCTAAGGCGGCGATGCGGCAGGGCTGCGAGGTGAGCTGGATGCCCAGTTACGGTCCCGAAATGCGCGGCGGCGAAGCCAACTGCGCCGTGGTGGTCAGCGACGAGCCAATCGGCAGCCCGCTGGTGAGCGAGCCGCCCGTGCTGGTGGCGATGAACAAACCAAGCCTTGTAAAGTTCATGCCCAAGATGCCCGCGGGCGGGACGCTGCTTTACAACGCCTCGTTGATCGAGGACGTGGAGCTTAGGCAGGATATCAGCGCCATTGCGGTGCCATGCAACGAGATCGCCGAGCGACTGCAAAACAGCCGTGTGAGCAATATGGTGATGCTGGGCGCGATACAGGCCGCTACCGACGTGGTAACGGATGAAAACCTGATCGAGACCCTTCGGGACTGGCTGGGCGAGAAAAAGGCCGCGATGCTTGATATCAACCGCCAGGCAATTGAAGAAGGCAGGGCTGCCGCTCGGAAGCGGGCCTGAACAGTAGAGTTATACATAAAAGGCCGTCGAAAAAGCCCTCTCCTGCGCCTAAGGCACGGACGGAGAGGCCCCGAAGGGAAACCTTGTTACACAAGGTTTCCGAGCCCACCGCGCATGTCGCTGGGTTCAGAATACAGTCGGAGGGTTTCGACCCTCCGACACCTCCCATGGGTTTTTTTGACAACCTGAAAGGCCGGGCGGCAAACGTCGCCCGGCCTTTCAGGTTGTCAAAAAAACCATTTACCGCAAATGGAAAGCGGGCTTTTAGTATGGAGAAACAAAGAATACCAGCGGAATAAGAAGCGCTGGATGGCAAACTTCTTAAGATTTATCGCTTAACCCAGTTGGTAATTCCGGAAAGCTCTTAGCAGGAGTATAATGCATAGCGTGCATGCTGTCTGGACTGTTCCCGGATCAACGGACACGAAAACAAGAGCGAGTCGTAGAATTTCATAAGATTACGCGGCCTTGCTCCTGATTTCAACAGGAGTGAGGCCGTCTTTTAAGTTAATCCGTTCATAGTTA
>JAEYOW010000033.1 GCA_023411375.1 Bacillota bacterium
TCCCCCCGGCCCGCCCCCCCCCCCCGGGGGGGGGCCCCCCGCGGCGAGCCTGAGCAAAGAGGAGAGGAAAACCAACCATGCACGTCTACACCAATCACATGGGCTACAATGCCAGGGGCAGCAAGAAGGCTGTTTTTCAGGGAGAGGAAGGTGTGGCCGCGAGCGCCTTCCGGGTTTTGGACCAGGCCGGCAAAACCGTCTACGAGGGCGTGCCCGCCAAAGTGGGAACCGTCGCGAACTGGCGGACCGGCTACTACTGGACGCTCGATTTTACCCCTGTGGAAGCGCTTGGCGCCTATACCATCGAGGTGGATACAGCGCTTGGCGCGCAGCGTTCCCTGCCGTTTGAAATTGCCGGATGCATTCGCGATATGCGGCTCTTAAACGCCGTTTCATACTACTTTAAAGCGCAGCGCAATACCGGCGAGTGGGAGGAGGCGGATAAGCACCTTGCCTTCCAGGGCGACAGGGAGGGCGTACTGGACGTCCATGGCGGCTGGTGCGACGCCTCCGGCGATTATGGCATCCATATGACGCACCTTTCCCACACCACGGTGGGCAATCCCCAGCAGGCGTCCTTCAGCGCATATGTTTTCTTTAAGCTCGACGAGCTCCTCTCCCACGACAGGCAGTATTCCATGCTGCGCAGAAGGGTGCTGGATGAAGGCACCTACGGCGCGGACTTCATTATGCGCATGCGCGCGCCCTCGGGCAGCTTCCTTCGCTCCGTTCAGCGCCAAAACTCCTACGAGCCATCTTCCGACAACCGCATGATCGGCTTGGAGTACACACGGTCCAGCGGCCAGTTCACCAAGGATCACTCCGCTCCCACGGCGGACACCGAGGTGATCACCGACGCCAACTACGAAACCAGCATGCGCGCCGGCGGCGGCACGTGCATCGCGGCGCTGGCGGCGGCGGCGCGCCATCCTTATCCCGGTTCCGATTTCCATACCGACGAGTACCTCGCCGCAGCCAAGAAAGCCTTCGCCTACCTTATGAAGCACAACGAGATGTACTTAAACGATGGCGAATGGAACCTTATAGACGAGTTCTGCGCACTGCTCGCCGCCGCGGAGCTGTACAAGACCAGCGGCGAAATACCCTACCTGCTCAAAGCCAACGCCATGGCGGAGCGCATGTTCGCCCGCATCGAGGATACGGGCGATGGCGGCCTGTGGTTCACCTCGCGCCCCGGCGAGCCGTTCTACCACGCCGCCGACGAGGGCCTGCCGGTGGTGGCGCTGCTTACGCTTGCCCAGGTGGATAAGGAGAACGGCGACCGGTATGTGGAGGTGGCCGAAAAGGCCATGCGCCATGTGCTCAGGATCACCCAAAAGGTGAACAACCCCTTCGGCTACGCGCGCTATTATCACAAGACGGTGGAGGGCGAACGCGCCGAGAAGTTCTTCTTCTATCACGAAAGCCCGGCGGCGCCATGGTGGCAGGGGGATAACGCGCGCATTGCCTCGCTGGCGGCGGCGGCGTGGATGCTGGCCCTACACACGGAGGATGGCGCGTTCGCGGAAGAGCTGAACGCCTTTGCGCAGGATCAGATCAATTGGATTCTGGGCCTCAATCCCTTCGACGCGTGTATGATCGAGGGCTATGGCCGCAACAACATTCAATACAGCTTCCGGGGCCATTACGAGTTCATCAGCTGCCCGGGCGGCATCTGCAACGGCATCACCAGCCGCCCGGACGATGAGGAAGGAATCTTCTTCCTGACCGAGCCTACGGAGGAGATTAACGATAATTGGCGCTGGGCGGAGCAGTGGATTCCGCACGGTACCTGGTTCCTTTACGCAATGGCTCTGAGCCGGCAGGTTAAGGCGCGCCGAACAAACTGACGGCGGCACGGACCCCCGTTCCCCGTGAGCGGGGGTCTGCGGCAGCTTCTTGGAAGGTGAGAATGCACGATGGACGAGGCACTGAAAAAGCAGCTTGAGGAAAGCTTGTATATTCATTATCCCCTCAAGGCGGATGAAAGCAGCATGCTGGAGAGCAGGCAGCTTGAAAAGCCGGTGCTGAGGACCCGGCTCCTTTGGGACGGAGAGCGGCGGGACGGCTGGCGCACGGAGGGCGTGGGCGCCTTTGAAATTGCGGATGGCGCGGTTTGCCTGTCCACCGGAACGCGCGAACCCTTTTGGCAGGCCAATGAAAAGCAGGACGGTACCTACGCCACCTTCGGCGACTTTACCGCCTTTCTGGACGTGAACGGACTTGCGCTTGAAGGTTATTCTCAACTCGCTTTTGACATTTTACCCGAATGCGACGGCATTCACAGCCCCATGCTCCGCGTGGGCTATACCAACGGCGGCGTCAAAAAGATTCCCGACGAGTATTCCCGTGAGGGTTTTAATGCCATCAGCCTGAAAAACCACCAGTGGAACCAATGCGTGTGGGATATATCCGAGCTTGCGCACGACCGCATGCTCACCGTGCTGTTTCGCATCCACAAATACGGCGAGGATGTCTCCCATGGCGCGGGGGAAAGCGGAAGTCATATCCGCTATACCATTCGCAACATCCGCATGGAGAAGATCGAGACCCCAAACGTAACCAAGGGCTGGCAATGCGAGAAGGGCAGCATGGTATGGCCTGTGAGCGGCTACTGGACACATGGCGGAAAGACCGCCATACTCAATCCCTTAGGGCGGTGCTGCGAAACCTTTTCACTAATCGATCACCAGAGCGGCCAGACCGTGTTCACAGCGCCAATTGAGCCTGTCCGCAACGCGCGCGGCTCGTTTTATACCCTCGATTTTTCGGCGTTTGACAGGCCGGGCCGATACCGCCTGCGCGCGGGAAAGGTCGAATCCGAACCCTTTCCCATCGGCGGGCACATTCTGGAAAGCGCCGTATGGAAGCTGATTAACTTCCTGTTCTGTGAACGGTGCGGCTATCCCGTGCCCGGCAAGCATGGCGGCTGCCATTATGATGTGCTGGCGCATAAGGACGGCAAGTCCCTGGTGTTTAACGGCGGCTGGCACGACGCGGCGGATGTGTCGCAGCAGACCACGCAGAGCGCGGAGATTACCGGCGTGCTGCTGGAGATGGCCGAGCGCGCCGGCGACCCGGCGCTGCGGGCGCGCATTATGGAGGAAGCCCGCTGGGGGCTGGACTTTGTGCTGCGAACCTCGTTTGGCGGGGGCTATCATGCCGCCAACGTTATCATGCGCCGCTGGACGGATAACCTCATCGGCAACTTTGACGACGTAAACAGCGTTTATGTGCACAATAACCCCTTCGACGGCTTCCTGATTGCCGGTATGGAGGCACATGCCGCGCGCGTGCTTCAGGAGGATGACCCGGAGCTGGCTTGGAAGTGCCTGGAGGCCGCACGGGAGGACTACCGCTGTGCGGACGGGGTTTTCGCGGCAAACGGCATTCAGCGCCCCGCACGTTCTGAGCACACCCTGAACGCCAGCCATTCGCAGCACTACGCGGCGGCTGCGCTCGCCTGCGCCCGCCTGTATGAGGCCACGGGAGAGGAGCCGTACCGCAGGGCGGGCGTCCGGTGGCTGGAACGGCTTCTCCACTGCCAGGATCAGGGAGAGACGGGCACGGGACTGAGCGGCTTTTTCTACCGCGACGAGCGCAAGCTGGCCATCGTCCACTTCTGCCACCAGTCGCGCGAGCACCTGTTCGCGCAGGCGCTTGCGCAGGGCGTTCGCGCCTTTGGGCAAAATGCGCGCTGGCTGGACGCTCTAAGGGCGTACGGGGAATATTTCAAGGCGCTCAGGTTCTACACGGAGCCCTATGGCATGGTGCCCGCAGGGCTGTACGCCATGAACGAGCTTGAGGACGAGGAAACCTTCCGCCTGCTGCATCCCTATTTGGATTTCGCGGCCGAGAAGAAAAACTACCGCGAGCAACTGGAAAACGGCGAGCGGCTGAATGATAACTATGTGATCCGAAGCTTCCCGGTGTGGTTTTCCTTCCGGGGCAACAGCGCGGTGGCGCAGTCCATGGCCAAATCGGCGGCGCTGATCGGAAACGTGCTGGGCGATGGGGAACTGCTCCAGATGGGCAGGGAGCAGGCATACTGGATGTTGGGAAAGAACCCCTTCGGCCAGTGTATGATCTATGGAGAGGGCAGCCGCTTCAGCCGCCTGTATACGGCGCTGCTTGGCGAAACGGTGGGCGAGATGGCCGTCGGCGTGCAGACGCAGGGCAACGAGGATACCCCCTACTGGCCCATGGGCAACATCGCTACCTACCGCGAGGTATGGGTCTCGGCCGCTACGCATTTTCTGCGGCTCGCGGCGGAGCTGTATTAAGGGAGGATGCAAAGGATGCAAAGAACCTTGATCCGCGGCGGTCTTGTGGTGGATGGGACGGGCGGCGAGCCGGTTAAAGCGGATGTGCTGGTGGAGGATGGGCATATCGCCCGCGTCGCGCCGGGCCTGGAGGCGGCGGACGCGCTCCTGCTCGACGCGTCCGGCAAGGCGGTTACGCCTGGTTTTATCGACATCCACCGGCATTGCGATATCGCCGCGTTAAACGACCCGCGCTTTGGCGCGGCGGAGCTGGCGCAGGGCCTGACCACCGTGGTGGGCGGTAACTGCGGCCTGTCGCTTGCCCCCATGAGCGAGGCGCATGCCGCGCAGGCGGAGGCTCATATCGCGCCCTGTCTGGGCCCGGCGCGCGGTCTGCGCTTTGATGATGGCGGGGCCTATATGCGGGCGCTCGCGGCAAAGCCGCCGCGCGTGAGCATGGGCATGCTGGTGGGACTAGGGGCCGTGAAGGCCGCGGTGAAAGGGTTTGAAAAGGCTCCGTTTGCCCCCTGCGAAATGGCGCGCGCGCGGGAGCTGATTTCGCGTGCGCTGGACGCGGGCATGCTGGGCCTCTCCATGGGCGTCATGTACTCGCCCGAGTGCTACAACAGCAGCGGGGAGTATGTTTCCCTGCTTTCGGCGGCAGCGCCCTATGGGCGGCCCGTGTGCTGCCACATCCGCGGCGAGGGCGACGGCCTTGTTGCCTCCGTGCGGGAGGTGATCGGCTGGGGCGAGCGTGCGGGCATTCCCGTGCATATCAGCCATTTCAAGTGTACCGGCATCCGCAATTGGGGTAGGGGCGTCTTTGAGGCCGTCGCGGAGATCGAGGCGGCGCGGGCGCGCGGGCTGGATGTGACCTGCGATGTTTATCCCTACGACGCGGGCGCGACGACGCTAAGCTCCCTGCTGCCACCCTGCGTGCTGGAGGACGATAATGAGCGCCTGTGGGATAAGCTTGGAACCGTCCGGGGTGTGGAGGAGGTACGCGGCGCGCTTTCCCGGCCTCATGCGGGCTGGGACAACATGGCCGTCTCCATCGGCTGGGAGCGCATCCGCATCGGCGGCGCGGAGCTTGGCGACGGGTATGATTGCGCCGGGAAGGATCTTGACGCAATCGCGCGGGAGCGCGGCTGGGACGATCCCGTTCACGCCTTGTGCGAGATTCTTTTCCGCACGCGCGGTAACGCGGGCGTGGTGGTTCACAGCATGGCGCCCGGGGATGTGGACGCGGCCGTCCGCCTGCCTTACGCGGCTATTATTTCCGACGCACTGTACGGAGAGGGGCCGTCGCATCCCCGGCGATATGGTGCGTTCACCCGCGCGCTGCGCGACCTGGTGCATGAGCGCAAGGTGCTCACGCTCGCCGAAGCCGTTCATAAAATGACGGAACTGCCCGCGAGACGGCTGGGCATCTGCGACGTGGGCGCGCTTTCTCCGGGCATGCGGGCGGATATCTGCGTGTTCGACCCCACGAGGGTGCGCGATCACGCCACGTACGCCGAGCCGGAGCGTATGAGCACGGGCATGGATATGGTGCTCATGAACGGCAGGATCGTCTGGCGGGAGGAACAGCCGCTGGACGCGCCCGGCGCTTCGCGCGTTGTTTTGGCGTAAACCAAATATCTGGGAAAAGAGGATGAACACAGTATGGACGTTTACCAAAAGATGAAGGAATTGGGCATTCAGCTTCCTCCCGCGCCCCCTAAGGGCGGCGCGTATACCAGCGTAAAAACCTTTGCCGGCAGCCTTGTCTACGTTTCCGGCTGCGGCCCAAAAATCGACCGGGACGTGACCGGTAGGCTGGGCCGGGAGATTGATCTGGAAACCGGCATGCGTTGCGCGCGCGATTGCATGCTTAACGTGCTTGCAGCGGTGGAGAAGCACATCGGCGATCTCAACCGCATTCAAAGCGCGGTAAAGGTGCTGTGTTTTGTAAACAGCGCGGACGACTTTACCCAGCAGCCCGCCGTGGCTAACGGCGCGACCCTTCTGCTGGCGGACCTGTTCGGGGAGGAGGCCGGCCTGCCGACGCGCAGCGCCATTGGCGTTAACGTTCTTCCGGGAGGTATTCCCGTGGAGGTAGAGGCGATTTTTGAACTGAAAGCGTAAAGGAGATACTCCCGTATGTACTATCTGGGCGTTGATTGCGGCGGCACCAAGAGTCTGTTCCTGGTGTCGGACGAAAACGGCGGGGTGCTCGCCACATACCTGACGGGCAGCGGAGGCTTCTTTCTGCACGGGCAGGAGGGTATACGCCGGCTCGTTGAGGAGGGCGCGAAGGCCGTATGCGGCAGGGCGGGCATCGCTGTTAAGCAGCTTGAACGCGCCGGATTGGGCTTTCCGGGCTACGGCGAGATGGAGGGCAGCGAACGCATGATTCAGGAGGCGTGCGACGCGGCACTTGGCCCCGGCAAGGCCGTTTGCGCCTGCGATTGCGCGCTTGGCTGGGCTGGGTCGCTGGCGATGGAGCCGGGTGTGAACATCGTTGCGGGCACAGGCTCCATTTGCTACGGCGTGAACGCGCGCGGCGAAGCCGCGCGCGCCGGCGGCTGGGGAACGGTCGGAGACGAGGGCTCCTGCCGCTGGATCGGCACGCGCCTCCTACAGCTGTATACAAAACAGGCGGATGGACGCCTGCCCAAAACGCGGCTATACGAAGCCTTCCGGGCGAGGTTCGGCATCACCGACGACACGCTGTTTATCTACCCGATGAATCAGGAGCTGATGCACAGCGCGACCGAACTGGCAAAGCTCCAGCTGCTGGCCAGAGCGCTTTACGACGAGGAGGACCCCTGGGCGCGGGCTGTCTACCAGGAAGCCGCGCGAGAGCTTGCGCTAACCGCGCATGCTGTGGCCAAAAAGCTTGGGTTGACCGCCGGATATGCCGTGTCCTACTCTGGCGGGCTGTTCCGTTCGGGCGGCGCCGTCACCGGGCCGCTTGCCCGCGAGGTAGGGGTGTTTGGCGGCAGGCTGTGCGCGCCGCGCTATACCCCGGAGCAGGGCGCGGTGCTCATGGCCATGCGCGCGCGGGAGCCGGGACGTTCCTTCGGGAACCTGCGCTTCACCGCCCGCGCCGCGGAGGGCGCGCCCGTATAAGCGGCGCAAAGGAGAGCGGTTATGGAAGAATGGCTGAACGGACTGGAAACGCCATGCATCGTGATCGATATGGACAGGGCGCGTGAAAACATTCTACGCATGCAACGCGCCGCCGACGCCGCCGGGTGCGCCCTGCGGCCGCACATCAAAACGCATAAGATGCCGCTGTTCGCCAAAATGCAGGTGGAGGCGGGCGCGAAGGGCATCACCTGCGCCAAGGTGTCGGAGGCTGAGGTGATGGCGGACGGCGGGCTGGACGACATTTTCATCGCCTATCCGCTGGTGGGGGATTTCCGCGTCCGCCGGGCTATCGCGTTAAGCCGCCGCGTACGCCGCTTAATCCTCGCAGTGGACAGCCTCGCCGGGGCGCGATACCTGAGCGGTGAGGCGAGGCGCGAGCATGTCATGCTGGAGGTACGGCTGGAGATCGATACCGGCGCGGGGCGTACGGGCGTCGCGCTGGAGCGGGCGGCAGGGCTGGCCGTACAGGTGGCGGAGCTTCCCGGCCTGCGCCTGACGGGCGTGTACACCTTCAAGGGGCTTGTGTATCAGGGCGCGCCCTGCGCCGATGCGGTTATGGCGGCGCGCGAGGAGGGCGAGCTGATGGCGGGCGTGGCGCGGCTCATCCGCGAAGCGGGCGTCGGTATTACGGAGGTGAGCGCGGGCTCCACGCCCACGGGCGTGGCCGTGGCCCAAACCGGACTGGTCAGCGAAATTCGGCCCGGGACCTACCTATTCAACGACGAACTGCTGGTCGCCGAGGGCGCGGCCGCGCGGGAAGAAATCGCAGCGCGCTATTTTGTCACGGTGGTCAGCACGCCATGCCGGGAATACGCCGTCGTCGACGGCGGTACTAAGACCTTCTCATGCGATATCCCCATCGGCACGGCGCCGTACCGCTTTCCCGGCTATGCCGTACCGGTGGGAAAAAGCGGCCTGAGGCTGGCCCGCATGAATGAGGAGCACGGTATGCTCGCCGCGGACGGAGGAGACACCGGTCTAGCCGTGGGGGAAAAAATAGCCCTGAATCCCATTCATGTATGCACGGCAATCAATTTGCAAAACTCGGTATATCTGCTGCAAGACGGCGTTTTGCGAAAAGAGCGCGTCGCCGCGCGCGGCATGCTGGTATAACAAACCGCCAAGGAGGGTGATTTTATGGAGGTACGCGCGATCAGACCGGAGGAATATCTCGCCGCTGAAAACATCATGAGCCTCTGCTTTCGCTTCGAGCGGACACAGACGCCCCAAAACGATACCGGACACAGGCATGAGAACATCTTTGCCGCTTTTGCGCAGGACGGCAAAATGACCTCCTGCGTGGTGGGCAATCCCTTTGAGGCCTATTACTGGGGCCGCGCGGTGGGGATGTGCGGCGTTGGCGGCGTATGCACTTTGCCCGAGGACCGGCGCGAGGGCCATATCCGGGTGCTGCTCAACCACACGCTGGAGGCGGCCTACCGCAGGGGCGACCTGCTTTCGGCGCTATATCCCTTTTCGCACCCTTTCTACCGCCGCTTTGGCTTTGAAACCGGCGCGCCCGCCGACCTGTGTACGTTACAAACAGAAGCGCTCTCCGCCTTTCCGGCGACGGGCCGGGTAAAACAGTATCTGCCTGGGCAGGACCGCTCGGCCATCACGGCGCTGTACGAGGCTTTCGCCGGCGGACGCAACCTCGCCTGCCGCCGCACATCCGAAATGTGGGACCGGCGGCTTGAACAGGACCCGTACACATCGCATACCTATACCTACCTCTGGGAGAATGATCTGGGCCAGGCGCAGGGCTATCTTACCGTGCTGCATGAAAAGCTGGAAAACGGCAAGGGCTTCCGCGTACTGGACTGGGCCTATACCACGCGCGATGCGCTGATGGGCATTCTTGGCTTTCTAAAGCTGCTTTCGCCCAGCGGCAACAGGCGAACGGAGCTTACGCTTCCCGGCGGAGTCGATCCCTTCCAGCTGTTCCCGGAGCCTTACCACATCAGCGTACGGCGTGAGGCGCAGGGGATGCTCAGGGTTATCAACGCCGGGGAATGCCTTCGGCTTTACCCCTGGCGGGAGGACATCGCCTTCACCGTGCACGTCGCAGATCCGGTTCTATCCGGAAACAACGGCCTTTTTGCCGTGCGGTGCGCCGAGGGCCGAACCACTGTGGAAAAGACGGAGGGTGCGGCGGACCTTGAGGTAAGCATCCAGGCATTGTCCGTTTTGCTGCTTGGCGCGGCGGACCTTGCAACAGCGCTTGCCAACCGTACGGATATCCGCGCACGCACGGGGGCCGCGCTGCCGGAATTTCCCCGTAACCCCGTTTACCTGCGTGAAATGTTTTAACTGGAAAACCTGTTGAAAAACCCGATGAAAGGCGGAAAATAAAGCGATGAATACCATGTATGATTATTATCTGGAACAACCCGGCGTTTTGAACGATATCTTTTCCAACCGTGCCAGCGCCGCCAAAGCTTTTGTGGAAAGCTTCGGCCGGGAGCGCCCGGACCGGCTGTACCTTATCGCCAGCGGCTCGTCGCTCAACGCGGCGCTTGCGGCCGAGGCCTTTATGGAGCTTGCGCTTGGGATCGAGGTGCGCTGCTCAGCGCCGTCCAGCCTGCCGGCCATTCGTGGGGAACGGCCGTTTATCCTGTTCATATCGCAGGGCGGAAGCTCAACCAATACTATCGCGGCTATCAAGGCGCTATCCGCCTACCCCATGCTGGCCCTTACCGGCGCCGAGGCCTGCCGCATCAACGAGCTGTGCGCGCATTCGCTTATTCCCTGCGGACCGGAGCTGGCCGGGCCCAAAACCAAGGGCTATACCGCCACCGCGCTCACCCTGATGATGATGGCCCTGGAGGCCGGACGCGCCGCCGGAACGGTGTGTGAAGCCGCCTATGGGGATATGACAGCCCATTTTGCCTCCGCGCTTGTCCGTGCGGAGGAGGGTGTGGCTAGCGTAACCGAGTGGTACCGCCGCAACGAATCCACGCTTTCGGATATGGAAAACTGCGTAGTGGTGGGCAAGGGCACGGGCGCGCAGGCCGCGCGCGAGGCCGCGCTGAAAATTCAGGAAACGCTGCTATTGTCCGTGTGCGGCTATGAGTTTGAGGAGTTTTTGCACGGCCCATCCATGGCGCTGAACGCTACGACGGGCGGCTTCTACCTTATGCCCCCAAAGAGCGACCCGGACTACACGCGCATGGCGGCGCTGGCACTGTTCCACCGTACCATCAGCCCGTCGGTATACATGATAGGCGGCGGTGACGAGCTTACCGATGGCCGCGATTGCGCGGTTGGTCATGGCGACGCGTGGTATACCCGCGTGTTTACATGGGTGCTGCCTTGCCAGGTGACGGGCGCGCTGCTGTCCCTAAGAAAGGGGCTGGAGGGGAAGGGTTCCCAGCTTTTCAGGGAGCTGGACAACGCCCTGAATATTAAATACAAGCCTCAAGCTTGAGTTCGCCTCGAAGATACGGTAGAATTGGAAAGAAACAACGGCGCGAGAGCGAAAAATTCCATTTCATCCGTCAGTTAAGGAGATTGATGCCGGTATGCCGTATGCCCAGGGCGATATGAAGGAGCTTAACCGCAGGGAGGTTTTCGACCTGCTCTCGCGCAGGGGCGAGGCCTCCCGGGTGGAAATTCACAGGGCGCTGGGAATCTCCACGCCGACGGTGCTTAAAATCATCAGCTTTCTTTCCGAGCGCCATATCATCACGGCGGCCGGAGAGGAAAAAACCGTCCGGGGGCGGCCTCCCTGCCGCTTCCGCTTCGATCCGGACAGCATCCTGAGCGTTGGCGTCAGCTATGACGGACGGGAGGCGCGGGCCGTAGTGGCAAACTATCGCGGAGAGGTGAAGCAGAGCGCCGCCGAGCCGGCCGGGCCGGATTTTGACGCGTTGATGGCGGATGTTTTGCCGCGGCTGCTTCCACGGCTGCTTTCCGGTCTTGCGCCGGAGCTGGACCCAGTATGCGGCGTAGGCATTTGTCTGCCGGGCAGCGTGGATACCGGTGAGGCGAGGGTGCTGCTGGGGCCGCTTGCCAACATCCGCATGCGCCGGCCTTCCGCCGAAAGCGTGCAAAACCTTTCGGCAGCGTTGGGCCTGCCCGTATACCTGTTTAACGACGCAAACGCCGCGGCTACGGGGGAATACCTCCTGCGCAGGCTGCATGGCGACGATCTGATATACATCTCCGCAGGCGAAGGCATCGGCGCGGGAATCATTCTGGATGGAAAGCTGCGCACAGGCAAGCGGTTTTCCACCGGTGAGATCGCCCATATGGTATTCGACCCGGATTTCATGACCGATATCCAAAAGCCCGGCTGGTTTGAGGCACAGCTCTCGGAGGCCAGCCTGCACGAAAAATTTCCCGGCGATCCGTATGGCGCGGAGGCCGTCCATTATGTGGCGCGGCATCTTGCGCTGGTCGTCGCAAACCTTTGCAATACGCTGGATGTGGGAACGTTTATCTTGGGCGGAAGCTTGACCGGACGCCTGGGCGGCGCGCTGATGGATGAAACGGCCGAATATGTGGAGCGGCTATGCCTGCTGCCCGCAACGCTGGACGCGCCCTGTTGCGCCAATCCGACCCTGCCCGGGGCGGCGTTTATGGCGTCGCAGCGGGAGCTGGACGGAATGCTCGCGGACGGCGCGGAGAATGCGACCTCTTGCCGGGCAAGAAAGGAAGCAGATTATGAAATATACGGGTAAAATAACCGATTCCCATCTGCACATGCATGGTGGCTACACCGATACCGACGGCCTGTACCGGGGCATGGAACGGCTTGGAGCGGAGGCGGGCTATACGGCCAAGAACGTCGTGATGGTACCCCAGTGGGACGCGGAGTTTATCGGACAAAATATATTGGGCATCCTTTATAAGGCGCTATATCCCGGCAGGCTGTTCTGCTACGCGGGCTTTGATTACTACAAGCCCTCCGGCGTGGACGGCACGGATTTGGAGCGGCAGGCGAGGGAATATGCCGCCATGGGTTTTGACGGTATCAAGATGGTGGAGCTGAAGCCCACGGTGTACCGGAACCTGGGCGGCGTGCGGCTCAGCGGGCCCCGCTATGACGGTATGTTCAGCTTTCTGGAGGAGAGCGGAATGCCCGTGCTTTTGCACATGGGCGACCCGGAAACCTTCTGGCATCGCGACCGCGCACCCGCCTTCGCCGTTGAGAACGGCTGGCTGTATGGCGAGGGCGGCTATCCGGAGCTTGAGGCGCTGTACGCGGATGTGGAAAATATGCTTCGCAGGCATCCCAGTCTCAAGGTATCGCTTGCCCACTTCTTCTTCCTTTCCGACGATATCGAACGCGCGGAACGGGTTATGGCTGAATATCCCGGCGCGTGTCTGGATATCACGCCCGGTACCGAGATGTACGGAAGCTTTTCCCAAATTCCGGAAAAATGGCGGGATTTCTTTATCGCGCACAGCGGACGCATCCTCTTTGGCACGGACAACGGCTGGGGTTCGATGACGCCCATGGAGGAAAAGATCGCCTTCGCGCGGGAAAACGTGGGCGTTATGCGCCGCTTTCTTGAAACGGGAGACAGCTTTGAGGGCTACGGCATGGCGTTGCGCGGGCTTGATCTGCCCGTGACGGCGCTTGAAAATATCTACTGGAAGAACTTTGAACGCATTGCGGGCAAAACGCCCAAACCCGTAGCAATGGACCGGGCGGCGGCCTATGCCAGCCGGATGGCCGAACTATACCGTGGAACCGGCGTGCCCTTTTACGCCCGCGTATTCCCGCAGATAGAAGCCATGAGCGAGCGCTTGGCGGCACTGGCGGCAATCTGAACGGCTTTTTATGATCTGGCTGTGATTGAGGGAGGATGGTTTTCAATATGGAGAAGCTTAGGCTGGTTGACTCCCACTGTCATTTGCACGGCGGTTATGAGGGTTTAGACGCGTTTTTCGCGGCGACGGACGCCCTGATGGATGGCGCGGGCCTTGAAAAGGTCAATGTGGCCATGGCGCCCCAATGGGATGACGAATATATTACTCAAAATCCGCTCGGCATTCTCTACAAGGCCCTCTTTCCCGCAAAGGTATACGCTTACGCGGGGCTGGACTGCTACCTGCCCGGCGGGGAGGAACCCAAGCCTCCGCTTGAGCAACTCATGGAGGCCATGGACATGGGCTTTGACGGCCTGAAGATGGTGGAGCTGAAGCCCACGGTGCAACGGCACCTTGGGCATGTGCAGATCAGCTCGCCGAAGTACGAGGCGCTTTTCAGCCATATGGAGGCGCGGGGCATTCCTCTGCTTTTGCATGTGGGCGACCCGGAAACCTTCTGGACGCGGGAGAACTGTCCGGCGTTCGCGCTTCAAAAGGGCTGGTGCTACGAAAACGGTGACTATGCTTCCAAGGAGGCGCTGTACCGCGACGCCGAGGCGGTGCTTGAGCGCCATCCCGGGCTTCATGCGTCGCTGGCTCACTTCTACTTTCTCTCCGATGATCCGGAGCGTGCGGCGGCCGTCCTGGACAAATATCCCAACGTCTGTTTCGACCTTACGCCCGGAACCGAAATGTATGGCAATTTTGCAAAGCTGCCCGGCGTGTGGCATGATTTCTTCGAGGCCTATGCCAACCGCATTATGCTTGGCACCGATAATGGCGGCCTGAGCGCGGACGGCTTCACACCCATGCAGGAAAAAATCGCTTACGCACGCGACAATGTAGCCAATATTGTGCGCTTTCTAAGCACTAGGGACAACTTCGAAGGTTATGGCATGCGGCTTCAGGGTATCGGCGTTTCAGAGGCGGCACAGAGAAAGATTTTGTCTGCCAATTTTGAGGCCCTGGCAGGCAAAGCGCCCCGCCCCGTAAATGTGGAAAGGGCTCTGCGGTATACCGACAGGTTGCTTAAGGCATATCGCGGCGCGGATATGCCCCGCATCGGCCTTTCCCTTCCGCTGCTGGAGGAAATACGCCGCCGTCTGGCGAATTTGTTGTAGGAATGGAGTTCATGTATGGATACGATACGCGTTTTATTTGTCGGAGAAACCTATACCGGCGTACACACCTATGTGCGCGGCTCGGACTACGTAACGTTGCCCGACTACTCGGATGTGAAGGGCGCGGGCTTTTGCGACGCGCTGAACCGCGGCGGAGATATCCGGGCGGAGCTGATGCCCAGCCAAGAGGTTTTGGAACGCTTCCCCCTGAGCATGGAGGCGCTTAGCGCCTACGACGTGGTCGTGATCAGCGACGTGGGCAGCAATACCTTCCTCAAAAATCCCAAAGCGGACGGGCGGCGCTTTCCCAACCGGCTGGAGCTGCTCAGGCGCTTTGTGGAGGAGGGCGGCGGCCTGATGATGTGCGGCGGCTATTTTGGCTTCTCAGGCGTTCGCAACACCGCGCGCTACGGCATGACGCCGCTGGCGGCCGCCTTACCCGTGGAAATTTCCAACTATGACGACCGTATCGAATGCCCGGAGGGCGCGTGCCCCCGTGTGCTCATGCCTGAGCACCCCGTTTTTGACGGGGTGTTGGGCGCGTGGCCCGCGTTTTGCGGTTATAACAGGGTGGCCGCGAAGCAAGACTCGCAGGTGCTCGCGGACGTGTATGGCGACCCCTTTATCGTGACCGCGCCCTATGGCGAGGGCCGGACGCTGGCTTTCACATCCGATTGTACGCCCGATTGGGCCACGCAGGCGTTTTTGGACTGGGACGGCAGCGGCCGCTTCTTCCAAAACGCCGTACGCTGGCTCGCGGGCAGATTGTGAGGTTATCCCCATGAATAACCCGGTATCGGTTCTTTCCTTTGCCCGCTGCGAGTGGCGCCGCTATGCCCGCCGCATGGACCCGCGATACGACGCCGAAAGCGTTCGCTTCGCGCCCATGGAGTCCGGCGAGATGGAACGCCTTCATGTGGCCGATCCCTTCTGGGACGATGCATACCGAATCGATGTGTCCGGCGGCGCGGGCAGCGTCTATTACGCAAACGAGCGCAGCGCCCTGCTGGGCGTGTACCACCTGCTGCGCGAGGCCGGCTGCGCTTTTCTGCGCCCCGGCCCGCAGGGCGAGGTGGTTCCCGTACGTAGCCTGGACAGCCTTGGAGCAAGCCTGACCGTACGCGCGGCCAACCGCCACAGGGGAATCTGCATCGAGGGAAGCGTAAGCCTTGAAAACGTGCTGGACATCATCGACTACGCGCCCAAGGCCGGATATAACGCCTATTTCACGCAGTTCCGGGAGTCGTATACGTTCTTTGAACGGTGGTATACGCACAAGGATAATCCTCTTCGCGCAGGCGAATGCTTCACGCCTGAGCTGGCGCGCGAGATGCAGAGCGCGGCGGTAAGCGCTGTCAAGCGGCGCGGGCTTCTCTATCATGCCGTGGGCCATGGCTGGACGTGCGAGGCGCTGGGGATTCCCGGGCTGCATTGGGAGGACGACGGCGTGGAGCCCACGCCGGAGCAGCGGCGGCATATGGCGGAGGTAAACGGCGTGCGCGGCCTGTATAAAGGCATTGCGCTCAATACCAGCCTGTGCTATTCCAACCCGGCTACCCGAACCCTCATGGCGCGCGAAATCGCCGGCTACGCCGAAGCCCATCCGGAGATCGACGTTTTGCACGTATGGCTGGCGGACGATTTCAATAACCAGTGCGAGTGCGAGGCGTGCGCCGCGCGCCGGCCCTCCGATTTCTATGTGGATATGCTCAACGAGGCGGCCGCGCTGCTTGACGCCCGGGGCCTTGCCACGCGCATCGTGTTTCTGGTCTACTTCGACCTGCTTTTCCCGCCTCAGAACACCCGCTTGATCGATGAAGGGCGCTTTATCCTCATGTATGCGCCCATCACGCGCTCGTTCTCACGCTCCTTTCGGGGCATTGCCGTGCCGTCCTCCATACCGGAGTATGTGCGCAATCGGCTTACATTCGGCGCGGATATCGCGGATAACCTCAGCTATCTTGCCGCGTGGCAGGAAAAGTTCGGCGGCGACAGCTTCGATTACGATTATCACCTGTTCTACGGTCCCAATTATGATCCCGGCCATCTGGTCTTGAGCCGAGTGCTCTATGACGATATCCGCGCGCTGCCGGATATTGGACTGAATGGCATGGTGAACTGCCAGTTGCAACGCGTAAGCATGCCGCATGGCTTCGCGCTGTTTATGGCCGGACAGACGCTGCTGTGCCCGGCGCTGGATTACGATAAGATGCTAAGGACCTACTTTGAACAGTCCTTCGGACCGGGTTGGGAAACGGCCCTCCAATTCTGTGAAACGCTGAGCCGCCTGTTCCCCATGGATACCTTTGCTGAGCGCCACCCCAGCCCCACGCCGGATGATCTGAACCGCCTCTGCGAGCTGCGCAAAGCCGCGGGGCAAGCCCAATTGCGCCATGTGGTCTGCGCGTCCGCGGCGCAGGAGCGCTCCTGGCGGAACCTCGCGTTCTGGCAGCGCCTGGTGACGCTGCTTGCGGATTATCTGCTTGCGTTCAGCAACGGCTTACGGGCTGAATGGCAGGCTGCTTGGGCCGCGCTGACGGATTATGCGTGGACCTGCGAGCCGGATACGCAAAGCGAATTCGACGCCTATTGCTTCCTCAGACACTACCAGCGCCAGCAGGAACAGGAATAAGACCGGGCTTGGTTTAGGCCCCATAACACAAAACCGGAAAAAAGCGCGGCAGGCTCCAGATTTGAATTGGAAACCGCCGCGCTTTTTGTTTGCATTTCAGGACATGCTACGCCCTCCCGCTTACGCAAAGAGCGCAAGCCAATTTCTAAACAAATACATGCTTTCCCGCGAGTGCGTATGCACGCCATCCTCCAGATAGGTATACTGCTTTGTACAATGAAGCTGATCAAAAAGATAAGCGATTGTTTCGGGTGGGCATAGATCGTCCCTGCCGCCGCTGGAAAGCATAACGGGCACATGCAGCCTGTGCGTATGAGAGACGGTATCCACATAGCCCAAACGGTTCCAGAAGTCCTGCTTCGGCACAAGGTTCGCCGATTTTTGAAGAATGCCATAGGCCTCGCCTTGAAGCTTCGCTATCGGAAAGGCGGTTAAAAAAGGCAGGTCGGCGCAGACGCAGCGTACGCGCGCGCCAAGCAGCGATGCCATAAGGAGCGAACCGCCGCCGCCCTGGCTTGTTCCAAAAAATGAGAGACGGTCACCCAGGACATCCGGTTGTTCGCAAGCCCAGCGGACAGCCAACAGGCAATCCAGCAGCCAGTCCTCATAGCCGCCGGGCAGACCCATGGCCGTATTGTGCAAGACGGGCCAGTTGCCGTCCTCCATCGCCATTTCCTCCAATATATTTTCTGGCGTGACGTACCCAAGCGGAGAAATGTGGAGGATGTGATAGCCGTCGTCGTTGATTTGTGGATGCAGATTGATGCTGCCTCCATAACCTGGCAGATTGACCACCAGGGGCGCGGGGGTTTTCAGCGCGGGTTGCCAGTATCCGTAAAACGGGCGTCTGTTCTCGGCCTCAAAGCGCACATAGCGGCTGGCCAGCGCGTTGGGCCCATTGCCAAAGGAGGTACGGATGGGGGTATAGCGGCTAAACGCCGCGTTTGCCTCCGTATGCGCGGCGCGTTCCAAAAGGCGATCGGCCCAGGCGTCCACAGCGTCCGCGTTCGGATAAAGAGCGAAAGCGTTTTGCGTGAAGGAAATAAGATCAGTCATAGCATCAGTTCCTCCTTATATTCTGAATACTGATAGTGTAGCAGGCCGCAAGGCATTTTGAAATCCTCAAATCGCCAAATGCTATCACAAAACGCTGATAATTTGATTGATTTGTTTTTGTGTGGTATACTCAACTACGAAATCATGGAAACCCATCTGGGAGGGATCATGATGGATGCGATTTTCAGCAATTATTCGCCCGTCTTTCTATACGTCAACCGGTACAGCTTTTCGGATAACTGGGTTTATCATGAAAGCCGCGTGCCGTATTCGCTGGTTCGCTATATCTGTTCCGGTTCCGCCCGTTTTGAGGTGGATGGCGACGGCTATGATGTTAAGGAGGGGAGCGTCTTTTATATCCCGCAGGGATGCACGCTTAACTGCGCGGCCTATGAGCGTATCGTCTTTATCAGCGTGCGCTTTATCGGCTCTGTCCAGCTGCCGGCTGAGGATATGCTCAAATGCCTTTGGAATATCGGAATACTGCATGATTTTTCGGATCACCCCGAAATGAAAGGCTGGTTTGAAAGAATTTATGCATGTGCCGTATCCAGGAACACCTACAAACGGCTGGAAACCCGCGGATACCTGAATTTGATTCTGGCAGCCCTGGCACAGCGGTCCGCTCCATTCCGGCAAACGGATGACGTGGTACGGCTGGATGAGCCGTTTACCATGGACAGCATGCGCCACCGTGCGGAGGCTTCGCATATCAATACCGATCCACGCATTCGCGTTCTTGTGGATTGTTTGACCCTCAACCCGCAAAAAAACATGAGCCGAGAGGAGATGTGCGGGCTGTGCGGTGTAAGCGAAAGCTCGCTTCGCCGCCTTTTTCGTGAACACACGGGCAAAACCATCCATGAGTTTGTTAAAGAGCTGCGCATGACGTACGCCGCGCACCGCCTGGTAACCACAAACGACCCTGTTTCCACCATCGGCTATGAATTGGGTTACGAATCCTCCAGCTATTTTACCAAAACATTCCGGGAGACGTTTGGCGTCAGCCCGCAGTTTTACCGCAAGCATTCGCCAGGGAATTAATATCATTTGCCGCCTGAATTACAATCGAAAAATAGCAGCATATAATTCTATTCGATTAATTTTTAATCGATTTTTTATATTATTTGTTGGAAATCCTATATCAATTCTCTGTCGTATGTACTACAATAAGAACGACTCAAGTAGAAGTTGCGCTGCTTCATGAACCGTTGCTGGTACCTTAAAACCAAACATATTTTCAGGAGGGAAAACGATGAAACGCTCGAAACTGTGGAGCCTTATTCTCGTAACCATTCTTTGCCTGTCGATGCTGCCCGGCGCGGTTGCCGAAACCGCGCTTGAGGGTGAAATCACCTTCTGGCACTCGTTTACCCAGGGACCGCGGTTGGAAAAAATTCAGGCGGCGGCCGATGCGTTCGTGAAAGCAAACCCCAAGGTAAAAATCAAGATTGAAACCTTCTCTTGGGCGGACTTCTATACCAAATGGACCACCGGCTTGGCCAGCGGCAACGTGCCGGACATGAGCAGCGCCGTGGCTATTCAAGTGGTTGAGATGATTGATGCGGACGCGATTCTTCCTATGGATAATCTGATTGACAAGATTGGCCGCGAAAAATTTTATGAAAAAGCGCTTGCCGAAATGACAGCTCAGGACGGGTATTGCTATGGCGTGCCGCTCTATTCCAATACGGAAGCCATGTGGTATCGCAAAGATTTGCTTGAAAAGTACAACCTTAAAGTTCCTCAGACATGGACGGAAATGTACGAAGCTGCCAAGATAATTACCGATGGTGAAAATGGAGCGGTCTACGGTGCGGCTATGCCCATGGGCGTCAACGATATGCTGGCAACCAGATGGCTGCACTTGTATGTGCGTAGCGCTGGAGAGACATTGATTACCAAGGATGGCAAAGCCAATTTGACCAGTCAAACTGCCATTGATGGCATCAATTACTGGGTTAAGATTTTTAAAGAATGCTCTCCTGCCGATGCGATCAACTACAATACGCTTGACGAAGCCACTATGTATTATCAAGGCAAGTTGGCCTTTGATTTCAACACTGGCTTCCACATCGGCGGCGTTGAGGCCAACTCTCCGGAACTGATGGATTATATTGACTGCGCACCTATTCCGCGCGTAAATACCGATGATCCCGAGGTTGGCTGTGAGACCAACAACACTCCGTTGGTTATCTGGAAAAATTCAAAGCATCCAGAGATTTGCGAAGCGTTTATTGAGTATTTCTATGAGCCTGAAACCTATGCGGATTTCTTGCTTTCTGTTCCCGTCGGTATGATGTCGGCTATCAAGGGCGTGACTGATACTGAAAAGTACCGTTCAAATGAAATTGTGCAAAAGTTTAGTCATGCAGACGAAGTGCTAAACCAGATGCTTTCTGGTAGCACCTCCATCGGAATGGAATATGGACCGCGTGCCGAGGCGGGTCTGTTGACATCTCAACGCGTTATTGAGGAAATGTTTCAAGATATTGTTATCAACAACACACCTGTCGAGCAGGCCGCCAAAACCGCCGAGGACAAACTGAACGATCTTTTTGAAACAGTCCAGTAACCTTCCCAACGATATTTTCCGGATGCGGTGGGAGTGAAATCTCCCACCGCAATTTTGAAAGGAGACCTGGCAGATGCAAAAAAGGCGGAAGAAGGCGGATGTTGCCGGATTCTGTTTTATTCTCCCTGCTGTGCTGGTCGTTGGTTTGCTCCTCTTGTACCCTGTGATTACAAGCGTTTATTACAGTTTCACATCCAAGCATCTGATCAAAGCAAATTATGCTTTTGTTGGATTGAGCAACTACGTTCGTGTGCTTACAGATTCGGATTTTTGGCATGCTTTCTTTACAAATGTAAAGTGGACGGCAATGTCGCTTGCGTTCCAAATCTTTGTGGGTTTTACAGCAGCCCTTGCGCTGGAGCGCATCAAGCATGCAAGAAGCTTTTTTCGCACGGTACTGATTATTCCATGGGCGTTTCCTACCATCGTTATTGCTATCGCGTGGAAATGGATTCTCAACGGGGTTTCCGGTTTCCTACCCAATTTTTTGGCAAAAATCGGGCTGTGTGAAACGGTGCCACAGTTTTTAAGCAGTAGTTCACTTGTTTTTCCCACGATGCTTTTTATCAATGTTTGGTTTGGCGCTCCACTTATAATGGTTAACGTCTTAAGCGCCTTGCAAACCGTGCCCAAAGACCAGTATGAGGCCGCGCAGATTGACGGCGCAAGCCCATGGCAATCATTTGTTCGTATTACAGTGCCGCATATCCGCGTAGTAGTGGGGCTGCTGGTGGTGCTGCGAACCATTTGGATATTCAATAGCTTTGACATCATTTATCTTATCACCGGTGGAGGACCGGGAGGCCTGACCGAAACGGTGCCAATATACGCCTATAACATGGGCTGGGGATTAAAGATGCTTGGGCGTTCGTCTGCCGTTACGGTGCTGTTGCTTATCTTCCTGCTGGCAATCTGCGCCCTGTACTTCAAGCTGCTTAGCAAATGGGAAAGGGAGGGGGACAAATGAAACACAAAGCCTGGCGCAAGCACGGACGGTTTTCCAGCATGGCCAGCTACCTATATCTGGGTGTGTTGTCGCTGATCGCTTCGTTTCCCTTACTATGGATTATTCTATCATCTCTAAAAAGCAAGGGTGAGATCGCAGGCGATCCTACTGTGTTTTTCCCAAAGGCAATTACGCTGGATTACTATCGAATCGTCTTTGAACAGCTTCGATTTGATGGCAATGTCGGAAACAGCATTCTCGTTGCGGCGAGCACGACGATCATTGCCATTATCATTTCTTCCTTGGGTGCCTATGGAATTGTTCGGTTTTTCCCACGATTTGGCAAGGCTGTTACGCGAGTACTCATTACGACATACATGTTTCCGCCTATTTTGTTGGCGGTTCCTTATTCCATCCTTATGGGAAAAATAGGGCTTACCAACACCCGTGTCGGACTGGTTGTTGCCTATCTCTCGTTCTCAGTACCCTATGCAATATGGCTGCTTGTTGGTTTTTTTAAAACAGTACCGCTCGAAATGGAGGAGGCGGCGAAGGTTGACGGCGCAAATAAGCTCCAGACCTTTTTAAAAGTGGTTTTTCCCGTTGTTTCGCCGGGCATTGTCGCCGTTGCTATCTATACCTTCATCAATGCATGGAATGAGTTTCTTTATTCCCTTATTTTGATTAACAGTCGTGAAAAAATGACTGTAGCAGTAGCGTTAAAATCCCTGGAAGGCCAGGAAGTGCTGGATTGGGGCGTCATGATGGCGGCCTCCACCATCGTCGTGATCCCCTCCGTCGTGTTCTTCATGCTGATTCAAAAGAAGATTGCCGGCGGATTGGCTCAGGGGTCCATTAAATGATCATGTTAGGTAAAAGGAGAATCCAATATGAAAACCGTTGGATATGCCGTTGTTGGAACCGGTTATTTTGGCGCGGAGCTTGGCCGCATCATGAAGGAGCAGGACGGGGCCAGAATCGTGTGCGTGCTTGACCCCGAAAACGCCGAAACCATTGCCGCGGAGCTTGGTTGCGAGGTGGAAACGAACCTGGATACGCTCTGCACCCGTCCCGATGTGGACGCGGTGATTGTGGCCACCCCAAACTATTTGCACAAGGAACCGGTTCTGGCCGCCGCCAGGCATGGCAAAAACGTTTTTTGCGAAAAGCCCATTGCGCTGTCCTACCGGGACTGCGACGAGATGGTGTCCGCCTGTGAAAAAGCGGGCGTCACCCTCATGGCGGGCCATGTGATGAACTTTTTTCACGGCGTGCGCCAGGCAAAGCAGATGATCGGCGAAGGCAAAATCGGCAAAGTGCTTTGCTGCCATTCCGCGCGCAATGGCTGGGAGGAGCCGCAGCCCTCCGTAAGCTGGAAAAAAATCCGGGAAAAGTCCGGCGGACATCTCTACCATCATATCCACGAGGTGGATTGCATCCAGTTCCTGATGGGGCCGGCCAAAACCGTGACCATGACGGGCGGCAACGTGGCGCACTGCGGGCCGCGGTTTGGGGATGAGGACGATATGCTTTTCATGCTTATGGAGTTTGGAAACAACACCTATGCGGTGGTTGAATATGGCTCCGCCTTCCACTGGCCGGAGCATTACGTGCTCATTCAGGGCACGAAGGGATCCATTCGCATCGACATGTGCAATGTGGGCATGACGGTGAAGCTTTGCGACGGCACGGAAGAACGCTACCTTGTGCACGAGTCGCAGCAGGAGGACGACGAGCGCACGCACATCTACCACAGCACGGAGATGGACGGCGCCATCCAATATGGCAGGCCCGGCAAGAAACCGCCGTTGTGGCTGCACGGTATCATGAAAAACGAAATGCGCTATTTCAACGCCATTATGCACGGCGAAGCCCCAACGGAGGAATTTGTTCCCTTGCTCAACGGCAAGGCTGCCCGTGCGGTTATTGCAACGGCGGATGCGGCTACGCTTTCGCTGAAGGAAAACCGGAAGGTTGAGGTTGCGGAAATAATCAGGTAAGCAGAAAAGAAGCTTTCCCAAGCGCATGGGAGCGGCTCTTTGCTCAGCCGCCCTCCCTTTCCGAAATCCGCGCCCGTAGGCCGCGGATTTCTTCCTTATGCCCGGCGTTGTCCAGCGGCGTTTCCAGATAGAAGGGCAGACGCCGCAGCGTGGGGTGCGTGAGGATGGAAAGCATGGGCTCAAGGCCGATCGTCCCCGCGCCGATGGTCGCGTGGCGGTCTTTGTGCGAGCCAAAGGGCATCATGCTGTCGTTAAAATGAACGGCGCGCAGCGTGGAAAGGCCCAGCACGCGTTCAAACTCCGAAAGCACGCCGTCCAGATCGTTGACAATATCGTACCCCGCCGAAAACACGTGGCAGGTGTCCAGGCAGACGCCTACCCGTTGCGGATGCGCGAGGCCCTCCATAATCTGCCGCAGGTGCTCAAAGCGTTCGCCGATTTCCGTGCCCTTCCCGCTCATCGTTTCCAGCAGGACGGTGATCTTTTCCTTGCCTGTGAGGGCCTGGTTCAAGCCGGTGATAATGTTGCGGATGCCCTCCTGAATCCCGGCGCCCGTATGACTGCCCGGATGGAAAACGATGAACTCAACGCCCAACGCATCCATCCTGGCGACATCCTCCCGGATGACGGTGCGGGCGAACTCCGCCACCCTCTCCTGTGGGCTGGCGAGGTTCAGGGTGTAGGGGGCGTGCGCCAGAATCGGGCCGATGCCGTGCGCCTCCCTGATTTGCGAAAAAGCCTCCACCTCGGCCCGCCCGGGGGTTCTGAAGCTGGACCCGCGCGGGTTGCGGCTGAAAATCTGCATGGCGCCGGCTTGCATCTCCACCGCGCTCTGCGCGGCTTTTGCCAGCCCGTCCGCGATGGATATATGCGGTCCTATCGTTAGCATGGGTTCTCCTTATCTTGGTAAGTTCATCTGATTTTATCACAAGTTACCCATCTTCAGTATACACGCTTTTTCACCCTGTTAACCGGGCTTTTGCGCGGGACGGCCGCATAGGGACGGCCCGCCGCCCCGCTGTGCGTAACCAATACCGCCCCGGAAGCAGCGCGCGTGCGTCGGCTCCGGGGCGGTATATGTTCCTGAAAAACCGGATAATCAGTCGATTGCCTTGGTATCGTTTGCTTCCTTCACCATGGCTACGGCCTGCTCAAAGGGCATGGTGCCGAGGTTCTCTCCCTTGCGGTTGCGAACGGTCACGGTGCGCTCCTCGGCCTCGCGGTCGCCCATGACAAACATCCACGGCAGCTTCTCCATCTGCGCCTCACGCACCTTAAAGCCGATTTTTTCGTTGCGCAGGTCGCACTCGGCACGCAGGCCCTTGGCGCGCAACGCGGCCTGTACCTCCTTGGCAAAGTCGTCCTGGCGCTCGGTGATGGTCAGCAGGCGCACCTGCGTGGGGCTGAGCCAGGTGGGCATCGCGCCGGCGTATTTTTCCAAAAGCAGGGCGAGCGTGCGCTCATAGCAGCCCAGGGAGGTGCGGTGCAGCACGACGGGGTACTTCTTCTGCCCATCCCGGTCCGTGTATTCCATGCCGAAGCGCTCGGCAAGCTGGAAGTCGATCTGGATGGTGATGAGGGTATCCTCCTTGCCGTGGACGTTTTTCATCTGAATATCCAGCTTGGGGCCGTAGAAGGCGGCTTCGCCGTCGGCCTCCACATAGTCCAGGCCGATGTCGTCCAGAATATGACGCATTTCGTTTTGGCTGTTCTCCCAGTCCTTGGGATCGCCGATATACTTCTCGCGGTTGTTTTCGTCCCACTTGCTGAAGCGGTAGGTCACATCGCCGTCCATGCCGAGGGTTTTGAGCAAATACTGCGCCAGGTCCAGGCAGCCGCGGAACTCCTGCTCCACCTGTTCGGGCGTACAAGCCAGATGCCCTTCGCTGATGGTGAACTGCCTGACGCGGATAAGGCCGTGCATCTCACCGCTGCTTTCATTGCGGAAAAGCGTGCTGGTTTCGCTCAAGCGCATGGGCAGGTCGCGATAGCTGCGAGTGCGGTTCAGGTACGCCTGGAACTGGAAGGGGCAGGTCATGGGCCTGAGGGCGAATACCTCGGCCTCCTCGTCGTCCGGGTCGCCCATGATGAACATGCCGTCGCGGTAATGATCCCAGTGACCGCTGATCTTGTACAGATCCCGCTTGGCCATCAGCGGCGTTTTGGTTTGCAGATAGCCCCGGCGTTCCTCCTCATCCTCCACCCAGCGCTGCAGCAGCTTGATGACGGTCGTGCCCTTTGGCAGCAGAATGGGCAACCCCTGCCCAATATAGTCCACTGTGGTAAAATACTCCAGGTCACGGCCGATCTTGTTGTGGTCGCGGCGCTTCATATCCTCCACATGCTCAAGGTAGGAGTTGAGTTCCTCCTTGGTGGGGAAGGCCGTGCCGTAGATGCGGCGCAGCATCTTGTTTTTCTCGCTGCCGCGCCAGTATGCGCCGGCTACCTGCGTCAGCTTGAAGGCCTTGAGATAGCTCAGATTGGGCAGGTGAGGCCCGACGCACAGGTCGGTGAAGTCACCCATTTTGTAAAAGGAGAGCGTTTCGCCCTCGGGCAGGTCACGGATCAGCTCCACCTTGTACGGCTCGCCCGCCTGCTCCATCCGCGCGATGGCCTCGGCGCGCGGTAGCGTGAAGCGCTCGGGACGGATGCTCTTTTTGGCGAGGTGCGTCATTTCCTTTTCAATTTTCACCAAATCCTCCGGCGTAAAGGATTGCTCAATGTCAAAATCGTAGTAAAAGCCGTTTTCAATCGCGGGACCAATGGCGAGCTTCGCATCCGGAAACAGGTTTTTCACCGCCATGGCCATCAGATGGCTGGCGCTGTGAAAAAACACCTTTCGGCCCTCGGGATCGGCAAAGGTAACGGGCGTGACGGCCTGATCCTTTTCGATGGGTCTGAACAGGTCGGCCATCTCGCCGTCCTCCAGCTTGACGGCGAGATATTGCTTGAATTCATCGGGGCGCTCGGCCTTGAGGATGTCGCCCGCGCTGCTGCCCTGAGCGATCTCAAAAACCTTGCCAAACATGGTAATTTTCATAATGCTTCTCTCCTTGCTAAATGGTTAGGATGGTTATTCGGATTGGTTTCGGTACCTGACGACCCGCGCCGGTACGCCCGCCACAACCGCGTAGGGCGGCACGTCCCGGGTGACGACCGCCCCGGCGCCCACGACGCAGCCGCGGCCGAGCGTAACGCCCGGCATAATGGTCACGCGGCTGCCAATCCAGCAGTCGTCCCCGATCACCACGGGGCGGACAGGCGTATAGCCCTGCTCGCGCATCGGGATATCGGTGCGGTCGAAGCGGTGCATCACGGTGTAGATGAGGCAGTCGGGCCCCATCATCACATCGTTGCCGATTCGGGTCTGTTCTCCGACGGAGGCGTTAAGACCAATGCCGGAGTTGTCGCCCAGCGTTACGCCGCGGCCAAAGCGCGCATGGCGCTCGACGTTGACGCCGTGGCCGCAGGCGGAGAGCATGTGCCGCGCGCAGAACGCGCGCAGCCTTCGCGCGCCGAAGCTCCAGCGGCCGTTGGAGCAGGGCATGTGGACGGCCAGCGCGTTGTACACGATGATGGCAAATGCCCGGGTTGGTTTCACAAAATCCCTCCCTTTTTAACTGGGGGACGAAAAAAAGCCCGCCCCCACATCTCTGCGGGGGCGGGCGAAAAAATCGCTCGCGGTTCCACCCTGCTTGAGAGCTGAAAAGCTCCCACTCATTCGTGCGCTGTATCGCTCGCCTTGCGTTCCCGTCGATGGGTGGTGTCCGCACGTCGCTTTCCATCCGCCGCTTTCAGCCGGGGCGGCGGTCTCTTTGACGGTTTGCGGCGCGGCGCGTCCCATGTCATCCGTGAATTTAGTAACTATAGCACTGCGGCAGAGGAATGTCAAGATGCGTAGGAAGGACGCACTGCCCAAAAGTTGACAAATAAATGCAATAAATTTACAATGGAGCGAGCGTGATTAAGCAAATCAGCCAAGGGAGGAACCGCTTGATGAATTTGTCCGCACCCAGCCGCAGGAAAAAAGCCGGCGACGCCATTATCCTTCTTGCGATGGCCGCCGTGCTTGTAGCCGGCTGCCTGACCTTTGGGGATTACGGCTTTACGGTTGACGAGGGGCTGGAGCGGCGAAGCGGCATCGTCAACTATCAGTATATCCTTCAAACGCTGTTCGGGCATGAGCTGCGGGTGTACGACCTTGACCTGTCAAGCTATAACGACAGGTATTACGGGGTTTTTATGCAACTGCCGATGGTGGTTTGCGAGCATCTGGCGCATTTCAGCATGCCGCTGCGGGATGTGTACCTGATGCGGCACCTCTACACCTTTCTTTTGTGCTTTTTGGGGTATGTTTGCTTTTTCTTCTTCTGCAAAAAAGTTTTTAACAGCAAATGGATGGGGCTTTTGGGCGTTGGAATGCTGGCGTTATATCCGCGCTTCTGGGGCGAGCAGTTCACCAACATCAAGGATATGGTATTTATGGCGACAATGTGCGCTGCCATGCTGGCGGCGCTTTGCTGCCTGGAGCACGAGAACCGCGCGCGCTACGGTATCATCGCCGCACTCGCGGGCGCCGTCTGCGCAAATACCCGGATTATCGGCGCCATTGTACCTCTGATGCTTTTTGGTTACCGCGTCGTCCGCGACCTGTTCATTACGCGGGTTGCCCGCGAGCGGGGAATTCCGGGCCTGCTTGGAAACCTTGGGAAATATGCGGCGCAGCTTTTGCTCTTCTATGCGTTTTTTGTGCTGTCAATGCCCATCCTCTGGCATGATCCTATTCGGGAAACGGCAAATGTGTTTTTTCGTTTTTCCGATTATAACGTTTGGAACGGGACGCAGGTTTTTGGCGGAAAGCTGTATCAGGGCGAAAAGGTGCCGTGGTACTTTATTCCGGTCTGGCTTGGCATTTCGCTGCCCATATGGTATCTGGCGCTGCTGGCGTTGTCCTTTGCGGCCGTCGTAGCTGGAATTTTGCGGGCGCGTCGAGCGCCGGGATTTCCCGGCGTGGGCGTGGCGCTTTTGACGGAATACCGGTATTTTCTATTCGGCTTTTTTATCGCCTTTCTGCCGTGGCTGGCAACTGTGGTAATGCGCTCCACGCTGTACAACGGCTGGCGGCATTTTTACTTTGCCCTTCCGGCCATGGTGACGATGATGCTGTATGCCGTTGCATTTGCATGGCGGCGCTGGTTCCGAGACAGAAGGCGATTGGCCGCGCGCGGCGCTCTGGCCGGCGCGCTTTGCGTGCTGCTGGCGGGGCAGGCAATCTGGATTGCGGCGCATCATCCGTTTGAAAAGGTGTTTTTTAACGCGGCGGGCGTGCGCGTGGCGGACGGCTTTGAGCGTGATTACTGGTGGGAATCTGGCTATGCGCAGCTAAAGTACCTTCTTGAAAACGATCCGTCAGAGCGCATTTTTCTAAAAGGCGAGCCGACGACTGCCGTTCAGTTCCTTTATCCCTTGGATGCGCAGAGGCTTGTTTTTGGCACGGAGGGCGATTACGTGCTGGAGTTTTACAACCATGTCGCGTCCTCCCGTGACGTTGCGCACGAGGGATATATACCCTGGCATACCGTCTCTGTGGACGGGCATCCGCTCTCGACGCTATATATCCGAGACGGGCGGCTGGCAAAAGGGCCTGAATGACTTTTCAGGAACTGTTTACGACTGAGGAGGGGGTGTAAACATGAGAGAGAAGCCCACGAAATCCCGTAGCCAGCGCTTCGCTGACGCCATCATCCTTCTTACGATGGCCGCCATACTTGCCGCAGGCTGCCTGACCTTTGCGGATTACGGCTTCACCCTTGACGAGGCGACGGAGCGCAGGAGCAGCGTTATCACCTATCAGTATGTGCTGAAAACCCTGCTTGGCCACGAGCTGCGGGTGGTTGACACAGACCTTGCCGATCACCGGGACCGCTACTATGGCGTAGCCCTCCAGCTGCCGCTGGTAGCGGCGGAGCATCTCGCCCATTTCAATATGGCGCCGCGCAATATCTACCAGATGCGCCACCTTTATACCTTTCTTATATGCTGGCTGGGCTATGTTTGCTTTTTCTTTTTTTGCAAAAGGGTGTTCGGCAGCAAATGGCTGGCGCTTTTGGGCATGCTGATGCTGGCGTTGTATCCGCGCTTCTGGGGCGAGCAATTCAACAACATCAAGGATATGGTGTTTATGTCGACGGTTTGTGCGTCCATGCTCGCGACGGCCGTCTGTTTGGAGCGTGAAGGGAGCTTCCGCTTTGAGGCGCTGGCTGCGCTGGTCTCGGCGGTTTCCGCAAATACGCGAATGATCGGCGCCATGATTCCGCTGCTTCTGTTCGGCTACCGGCTGGTGCGGGATTTGTTTATCCGCCATGTGGCGCGCGAAGCGGGATATGCGCGGCTTTTGCGCAACATCGGCAGGTATGCCGCCCAGCTTCTGCTGTTTTACGTCTTTTTTGTGCTGCTTACGCCTGCCCTCTGGGCCGACCCCGTCGGAGGCACGGCCGCGATGCTCTCCACCTTTTCGGATTTCAGCCGGTGGTATGGCGTGGAGCTTTTTATGGGCGGGCTTTATACCAAGGTTCCCTGGTATTATATCCCCGTCTGGCTCGCAATTTCGCTGCCGCTGTGGTATTTGCTGCTTATGCCCGTTTCCGCCGCCGCTGTTATCAGGGACGTATCCGCCTTGCGCAAGGAGCGGCCTGGGCGCGGCTGGATGACGGTTTTGCTGACGGAGGAGCGCTACTTCGCCTTTTGCTTTGCGCTTTCGTTTTTGCCATGGCTCGCGGCGGCCGTCAACGGCTCCACGCTTTATAACGGCTGGCGGCATTTCTATTTTATCCTGCCGGCGCTGATCGTGCTGATGCTGTATGCGGTGAGACTGCTCCGGCGGCTGGCCCGGAGGGGCGTCGCGCGCCGCGCGCTCGCGTGCGGCATCTGCCTTTTGGTGGCTGCGCAATGCGGGTGGATCGCCGCGCATCATCCCTTTGAAAAGCTGTATTTCAACCCCCTTGGCATGCGTGTGGCGGATGGCTTCAGCCGCGACTACTGGCAGGAGGCGTATTACGCGCAGCTTAAGTACATTCTTCGCAACGCGCCGTCGTATCCTATCCGAATCGGATACGCGGACGCGGCCGGCTGCTTTCTGGACGAGGCGGACTATGCCGGAATTTCATTTGTGGAGGGAGGGCAGCCCGCGGATTATCTGATTGAGAATTATGCGCGCTGGACCTCGCCCGGCGACGCGGCGCATGAGGGCTATACCCCATGGCACACCCTCTTTGTGGACGGACATCCGTTTTCCACCATCTTTATCCGGGACGGCCTACAGGAGCGATAGCCCTTTTCGCCATATATGTTAATTCTCCCACGGCGCTTTACCTCCTTTGCCTCCAGATGGTATAATAACCATTACACGCATACGCCGCGTTCCTTCCCGGATGGTGCGGGCGCTGTGCGTAAGCGGCGGCCCTGTCCGTCCGCGCCGAACAGGAGGAGCACGGTGATAGAACGAAGGAAAAGAACGCGCCGCGCCGCGCTCGCGTTATGCTTTACCATTGGCCTGACCGCGGTGTTTTCGCCGGGTCGGGCGGAAAAAGATAAAACAATTTCAACGCCCGCCCCCGCCGCATATGAAGCCGCCGGAGAGCTGGAGCCAGAGACAACCGGAGAGCCTGAGGAAAAGGCGCCCGCCATTCCCCCGGCGACAGCTACGCCTGTGCCGACGGCGCTCCCGCCGGCCGGAGGCGTCCCGGCAGAAACCCATAAGCCGGCAACGATGCTGGCCGGCATGCGCTATACGGCTGATTTTGAGTATTTGCGGCGGCTTAACGGCGATACCGTCGGCTGGCTGTTTCAGGAGGGGACTGGGCTGAACCAGCCTGTCACCCAGGGAAAAGACAACACGGAATATGCAAACCATACCTTTGGCGGGCGGGTCTACCGCTATGGCAGCGTGTTTTTGGATTTTGAAAATGCGCCGGACTTTTCGCAGACGGTCAGCTATGTGTATGGCAACAGCAGCGGTAAGGGCGGCGCGTTTGCGTCGCTTGCGGAGTATACGCGGCAGGAATACGCGGACGCGCATCCATCGCTGCGCCTGCTGACGCCCTCGGGGGACTACCAGGTGGAGCTTTTCGCGGGCGTTGAAACCGCCTTAAAGGATGAGGATACCTGGCGCGTGCGGTTCTGGGAGGATGAAGGGGACTTCGACGCCTGGCTTGCGGAGCTTTGCGGACGTTCCCTGTTCACCGCCGGCGCGGATGCCCTGCCCGAATGGGGCGACCGGCTGCTGGTGCTCGTTACCGGCCTCAAGGCGCAAAGCGGAACCCGCTACGCGCTTTATGGCCGGATGCGGCCCGTAGGCTACGAATCGTCCCTGAGCGCGGAGGTCAACAAGCTGGAGTTGGACGCGTTGCCCACGGGCAACGGCTATGTAAACGTCGGGCCGCTGGGCAGGCTGATGGTATATGCGCAGAATGACGAGCTGTGGAGCACGATGCGCTACGAGTCCGGCAGCCCCAAAAAATTCCGCAACTTCGGTCAGGGCGGCTGCGGGCCTACGGCGGTGGCGATGGCGGTTGCCAACCTGGTGGAAAAGGATGAGCTTACAAAGCTGGTGGGATACGCGGGCGAGGATGTCGGCTTTACGTTTTGCACCTGCTCCGTCAACCGGCTTCTCTGCAATCAAAAGCATGTGCAGTACCGCCTACGGACGGCGGACGAGATGCTGCGCTACCTGCCGGTGGCGATGGCGGGCTTCGCGTCCGGCAACAATATCTGGAACCTGAAATCCCGCAAAACCACCGTACAGGGCACGGATATGCGCTTTCTGGACTATGTGGGCATGATATATGGCCTTAGCATAACCAAGACCCGTCGGCTCAGCGAGGCGGTGGACATGCTCAGGGAAGGCGGCTGTATGGTGGTTAGCTGCACTACCGTGGGCGGCCCCTTCACCAAAAACGGGCATTACGTGGTGCTCGCGGGCGTGGACGACGAATATCTTTATGTGCTCGACCCCTACCGGCGCAAGAGCTATGAAGAGATGGACCGGCATGGCATTGTCGAAATTCTGTCGCCCGGCGTGGTGCGCGTTCCGCTGGAGCGGGCGGGCGTCTGCAATCTTTCGCCCCTGTACATACTGAAGAAACCCGAAAAATAACCCCTTCACCACATACAAAGGAGATTGGCTATGCAAACGGATGAAAAAATTCCCCGAGGACTGAGCAGCGAGGAAGCGAGAAAGCTTACCGCCGAGGGAAAGGCGAACGTCATGCCAAAATCGCGCGAAGGCGGCCTGGGGGAAATCCTGCGCCGCAACGTGCTCACGCTGTTCAACCTGCTCAACGTCGTGTTGGCGGGGCTTTTGTTCATCGTAGGCAGCTACCGCAATATGCTGTTTGTGGGCGTGGTGCTGTCCAATATTCTGATCGGCACCATCCAGGAGCTGCGCGCCAAGCGCACGCACGACCGCCTGCGCCTGCTTTCCGAAGGGCATGTGAGGGTGCTGCGGGACGGCGTGGAGACGGAACTGCCCCCGGGCGAGCTGGTGCTGGGAGATGTGGTGATGCTCTCCCGCGGCGACCAGATACCCGCCGACGCGGAGGTGCTTGTGGGCGGCGCGCAGGCGGACGAATCCCTTTTGACGGGCGAAAGCGTGCCGGTGCTCAAGAAGGCGGGCGATACGCTTTATTCCGGCAGCTTTTTGACCGGGGGAGGGGTGACGGCCAGGCTTACCGCCGTCGGCGCGGAAAGCTATGCCGGTAAGCTTCAGCTGTCCGCGCGCCGGGTGAAGCGCGCCAGCAGCGAGCTGATGCGCGATATGAAGCGGATTATCAAATATGTATCCATCGCCATTGTGCCCATCGGCGTATTTTTGTATTGGAAGCAGCGCTCGGCGCTGGACATGACCATGGAGGAGACGGTCACGGCCACGGTGGCCTCGGTGTTGGGAATGATTCCGGAGGGGTTGATCCTGCTCACCTCCGTTGCGCTGGCGGCCGGCGTGGTCAAGCTTGGCAGGCGCAAGGCGCTGGTTAACGAGCTGTACGGAATCGAGTCGCTTGCGCGCACAAGCGTGGTTTGTATGGATAAGACGGGCACGCTGACAAACGGCGAGATGACGCTTGAGGAGACGGTTGCGCTGGGCGCAACGGATATGCCGGACGTGGAGGAATGCCTGTGCGCCCTGCTGGGCACCTTTCAGGACCCGACCCCGACCAACGGTGCGCTGCGCGCCGCCTATCCGCGTACCAGTGGGCGGACGGCGCTGGCGGTCGTCCCCTTTTCCAGCGAGCGCAAGTGGTCCGCAGCCCAGTTTGACGGGTTGGGCACGGTTGCGTTGGGCGCGCCGGAGCGTTTGCTTTGCGGTGCCGAGGCCGAAATGGCTATGGAACGGGCGTCACAGGGGCTTCGCGTACTCGCGCTGCTTGGCGGCGGGGAACCGATCGAGGGGGAGGAACTGCCCGGCGGCTTAAGGCCTATCGCGCTGCTGTGCCTGAGAGACACCCTTCGGCCGCAGGTGCGCGAGACGGTGCGCTACTTTGGAGAGCAGGATGTGGCGCTGAAGGTGATTTCCGGCGACAGCCCGCTCACCGTGTCGCGCGTCGCACAGGATGCCGGCGTGCCGGAGGCATGGCGCATGATCGACCTTTCGGCGGTGGAGGGCCCGGTGGATTATCTGGCGCTCTCGCGCGGCTATACCGTGTTTGGGCGCGTATCGCCCGAGGATAAGCGCCTGTTGATTGAGGCGCTGAAGTCCGACGGCCATGGCGTGGCGATGGTGGGCGACGGTGTGAACGATATTCCGGCCCTGAAGGCGGCGGACTGCTCCATCGCCATGGCCGGGGGCAGCGACGCGGCATGCCGCGTGGCGCAGATCACTCTGCTCAATTCGGATTTTGAGGTGATGCCGGATATTGTGCTGGAGGGCCGCCGGGTAATTAACAACATTACGCGCGCTTCGTCGCTGTTTTTGGTCAAAAATATTTACAGCTTCGTGCTCTCCCTCCTGCTTTTGGCGCTGCCGTTCGCCTATCCCTTCGCCCCCATCCAGCTCACGCTGGTCAGCGCGCTCACTATCGGCGCGCCGTCGTTTGTGCTGGCGCTACAGCCCAGCCGTGAGCGCGTCCGGGGCAATTTTCTTAAAAATGTTATTATCCGGGCGCTTCCAGGCGGGCTTTGCGTGGCTTTTTTGACGGTTGCGCTTCTGCTGGCCGGGCCCTTGCTCGGTTTGTCCGAAAAGGTGGTCAGCACCCTGTGCACGCTGCTGGCGGGATATTCCGGTTTGGTGGTGCTGCTGCTGACCTGCCTGCCGCTCAACCCCCTGCGCGGCGGCCTGGTACTGCTCATGGCGGCGGTCTTTACCGCGGCGGTTGCGCTCTTTCCGCGCGTATTCTACCTCGTGCCGGTCGCGGACGCCGGGCGGTGGGTACTGCTCGGCTTTGCGGTGCTCGTGCCGCTTTTGCAAGTGGGCCTTGGCGCGCTGATTCGCGGCTTTACCCCCAGGGCGGAGCGCGCCGGGACGGCGCAGGCGCTGGACTGATACACCAAAAACACAATCGCGCGGCGGGAAATATGCTATAATAGCAGCGTTCCCACGTGACCGCCCGCGCCATGCGGATGCCATGGAAAGAGGTGTGCTATGCTGGCACATGAGGTTTTGCAGTTCATAGAGGAAAACGACGTCAAGTTTATCCGCCTCGCCTTTACAGACCTGTTTGGGCAGTTGAAAAATATTGCGATTCTGCCCGGACAGCTTTCCGACGCTTTTGAAACGGGCGTCGCCATCGACGCAACGGCGGTGGACGGCTGCGCGGACGTTGCGGGCGGCGACCTGCTTTTGCGGCCTGATCCGGATACGCTGTGCATACTGCCCTGGCGGCCGCAGTCCGGGCGTGTCTGCCGTCTGCTTTGCGGGCTTATGACTGCGCAGGGCAAGCCGTATGAGGCGGACAGCCGGGCAATTTTACGGCGCGCCACGCAGAAGGCGGCCGAGGCGGGCCTTGATGTGCGAATCGGTACGGATTGCGAATTCACCCTTTTTGATCTTGACGAACGAGGCAGACCGACAGATCAGCCCCATGACGAGGGCGGCTATATGGACGTCGCCCCCATGGACCGCTGCGAGGATGTGCGGCGCGATATCTGCCTGACGCTGGAGCAAATGAACATCCGGCCTGAAAGCAGCCACCATGAGCGCGGACGCGGCCAGAACGAGGTGGACTTTCACCGCGCAGATCCCCTTACCGCGGCGGATCATTATGTGGCGTTCATTCATGCGGTGCGCGCGGTATCCTCGCGCTACGGCGTGCACGCCACGTTTATGCCCAGGCCCATACCGGGCGAGGCGGGCAACGGGCTGCATGTGAACCTGTCGTTTTACCGGGGACAGCGCAACCTTCTGCGTATGGAGAATGGAGAGCTCTGCGCCGAGGCGAAATGCGCCATGGCGGGCGTGCTGCGCCGCCTGCCTGAGATCACCCTGTTTTTAAATCCGCTTCCCAGCAGCTACGACCGTCTGGGCGAGGCGTTTAACCGCCTGTGTTGGTCCATGGAGCGCGACCGCAGCGCTATGCGTATTCCCTTGCCGCAGGAGCGCTTTGCCCGCATGCAGCTCAGCAGCCCCGATCCGACCATGAACGTATACCTTGGTTTTGCGCTGTTGATCCAAGCGGCGCTTGAGGGCATCGCCTCCGGGGCGTCGCTGGATGATTTTTCCCAATCGGACGTCAAGGGCGCGCCCCTTTTGCCGCTGACCATGGAGGACGCGCTTACCCGGGCGCTTGCAAGCGATTTTAACAGGCGCGCGCTGCCGCCTGTGGTGGTTGAGCAATACGCCGCGCGCGCCAAGCGGCTGGCGGCGGAATACGCCCGCGACCGCGACGCGCTGAACCGCGCGCAGTTGATGCGCTTCTGACCGGCGGTTTTGCCGGTGCCTATTTGAAGGGAAGGGGCGGTTCAGCAGTTGACCGGGGGCAAGACGTTATTGATCTGTCCGCAGGGGCGCGGCGCAGACAAGCTCAGGCTGCTTCTCCCGGACACGGCGCGCGTGGACGCGGATATCGCGGGCTCGGCCGCGGAGGCCCGGCGGATGATGGCGGGAGCGGGGTATGCGCTTGCTGTCGTTAACGCGCCGCTCACGGATGAAACCGGGCTGGAGCTTGCCACAGAATTAACCGGCAGCACCCTGGCGGCGGTTATTCTGCTGGTAAAAGCCGAGCTGATGAGCATGGTATATGCACCCGCGACCGAAGCAGGCGTGCTTGTGGTCAGCAAGCCGGTCATCCCACAGGTGTTTCAGCAAACGCTGCAACTGGCCGCCGCGACCCGCAGCCGCCTGCTCGTCCTTAGCAGGGAGAACGAAAGGCTTCACCAAAAGCTGGAGGAAATCCGCGTCATCGACCGCGCCAAATGCCTGTTGATTGAAAATATGCGCATTTCGGAAACGGAGGCGCACCGTGCTATTGAAAAGCAGGCGATGGACCGGCGCGTATCCAGGGTGCTTATCGCCAAGGAACTGCTGAAACGCTTTGAGCTGTAGTTCGGACGCAGGAAGCTTTCGGCCCTGATATCCAGCCTGCTGCGGCTTGTTACAGTTGATTTCGGGTTGGGGCGGCATGAGAGGTTGCTTGTAATTTTAAAACAAAAAACAGGCGCACGAGTAAGCGCGCCTGTTTTTTTTGTATGGGGGAACCCCTTACTGAATGGTGTCAACCGTCGCCATCAGCGTCATCAGGGTCTGCGCGATTGCCTGGTCGCCGGCGGGGCCCATTTCCATCTGGACGCTCATGGTGCCGTCGGAAAAGGGGATGATGGTGCCATAGTTGTTCAGCGTGGTGTTTACATAGATGATGGCCTGAATGCCGTTAATGGTGATCAGCTCCACATCCTGGTAGGTTTCGTCGCCCTGGAGAACCGCGAGAATTTCCTCGATGTTCTGGTTAACCAGCTTCAAAAGCGTATAGGTGCCATCCTCGGCGGCGAAGCAGTCAAAATATCCGGCCTGAACATACTCGTCCGCCAGCTCGGCGCGGTACCATTCAGAGGGGATTTTGATCTGCATGTTGATATCCTCGTAGGTGAAGATGACGCCCTCAAAAGAGGTATCGATTTCGATCTGCTCGGCGTACACGAGCGTATTGACGGACATAAGCATTGCGACCATCAGGATAAGGCTGAGAATTTTTTTCATACGAATGGGCCTTCTTTCTTTTTGAGTTGAGTTCCGCGCTGACGCGTGAAATGACTGGTATATTATACGTCGCGGAGGGATGTTACACATAAAAATGGCGCGAAATGTTTTGAAAACGGCGCGAAATGCGCCGGCTGCCTTCCGCGCGCGGATGGAGTGTGTTATAATGAATGCCACCGATACTGGAGAGGATGAACGGAATGCGAATTGCCGTCTGCGACGACGACGAGGGTGAGCTGAGGCGTCTGAGCACGCTTGTTGGCGAGTATGCGTTGAGGCGGGAAAGAGACGTCGCATGCGACGCCTTTGCCGGAGCGGCGGAGTTGATCGCGCAGGTCGGGCGCAGGCGCTACGACGCTGTTCTTCTGGATATAATGATGCCCGGCCTTGACGGCGTTGAGGCGGCGAGGGAAATTCGCGCGCAGGACGCGGACATTGCCATTGTGTTTCTTACCTCAAGCCGCGAATATGGGCCGGAGAGCTACGAGGTGGGCGCGCTGTTTTATGCGCTGAAACCTGTGAAGGAGGAAACGCTGTACGCGCTGCTGGATAAGGCGCTGTATTTGCGGGAGCGCCGTCCGGAAGCCAGCCTGCTCGTCGCCTCCAGGGGCGGCGTCACGCGCATTGCGTATATGCGGATCGAATATGTCGAGGTGGTTGACAAGTCGGTGTATTTTCATCTTGTGGACGGAAGCGTGTATGAGGCCAGGGGTACGCTTGCGGCGTTTGAGGAGCAGCTGCTCGCAGACGCCTGCTTTGTAAAGCCGCACCGTTCCTATATCGTCAACCTGCGCCATGTGAGCCTGATGGAAAACGGCGGGCTGCGAACCGGAAGCGGCGTCGGCGTGCCCGTTTCCAGAAACCTGTATGCGGAGGTCAAGCGCGCCTATCTGGACTATCTTTTCCAGCAGGCGGCCTCCATGAATGGAAAGAAGCCTTGATGCAAAATATACTGGATGCGTTTAACTACGAGCTTTTGCTTTTCTATGGCATGGCGCTTTCGGGGATGTTTGCCGGTATCCGCCGGGACCGGCGGAATAAGCTTGGCTTTCTCCTGCTGTTTGCGGCGCTTACGGCGCTTCAGCTGGCCATGTATTTATATCTACGAGACTTTGATCTTTTAGAAAAAATCTATCCGTTGATGATTCATGTGCCTTTAACGCTATTTTTAGTCTGGTTTTGCAAAAAGAGCTGGTTTACCGCCGTTTCGGCGGTGCTTTCGGCCTATCTGTTCACCACGCCCCGGCGCTGGCTGGCTGGGCTGGTTGTCTATTTCTTTACCGGTACGCGAATGGCCGCCGGTATCGCAGAGGCGGCTGTAACGCTTGTACTGCTCTGGGTTGTTCGCCGCTACTATGTAGCGAGCGTCTTAAGCATCATTAACCGGTCCGACAGAACGCCGCACCTGTTTTCCGCCTTTTTGATGATCTATTATCTTTTTAACAACGTTACGGTGATTTTTACCGATGCGCTTTACAGCGGAAATCCCATCGTGACAGATGCGCTGGCGGCATGCATGGTTCTTTGCTTCTTTACCTTCAACGTGTTTTACTACCGCGAAATCCAGCGGCGTCAATGGGCGGAATCGCTTCAAAGCAGCATGGAGAAATCCATAGGGCAGGCAAAGGCTTATATCGAGCGGCTGCATGAAAATGAGAAGCAGATGCGCATGTACCGTCATGATATGCGCCATCATCTTTCGCTGATCGGCGAGCTTGCCGTTTGCGGCCATACGGACCGCCTGTTGGAATATCTTAACACTGTCAGCGGCAATTTGACCCGGTTTGAGCAGGCCGCGTATTGCCGGAACGAAACGGCCAACCTGATCCTGAACGCATTTGCCGGCAGGGCGCGGGAAGCGGACGTGAAGATAAGCATCAGCGCGGCATTGCCCGCCGTGTTGCCGGTGGACGATACCGCGCTGTGCGCGTTGCTTTCCAATGGGTTTGAAAATGCCGTTACGGCCGCCGCGCAGGTCGCACAGGATGGCGGAGACGGTTATGTGCGGATTGAATGCGGAATGGCGGAGCAAAAACTACTGGTATTGATACAAAATTCTTATTGTGGCGAACGATATTTCCGGGACGGTCTGCCAACAAGGGCACAGGGCGGGCATGGCGTCGGCGCCGCGAGCATCAGCGCTATCGTCCGCCGGCATGGCGGCCTGTGCGAGTTTTCAGCATGCGACGGCGTATTTACGCTTAGAATCGCGCTGTGAACGCGGGGAAGCGGACGAAACTATTGCGCCTGTAACGGCGCTTCATCCTGCGGGCGGTCGGCCTCGTAGACAGCGCAAAGCGTGTTGCCGTAGCTCTCGACTGTGAACAGCTCACGGTAGCCTTCAGGCGGGGCCACGCCATAAATCCGCGCGTAAGTGGTATTAAGGAACAGGTAGGGCGCGTCCGCCTCGTAGGCGACCGTAAGCCGCCCGCGGCTTTGGGCGTTAAGCACCGCATACCCATGTTCCACGCCAAACCAGCTCATATCGTCGCGCGCGCCCAGCGTAAGCGGGAGCGTTTCGTCCCGTTCAGCAAAAAGCAGACGTTGCATGGCGTTTACGGTGCTCACGTCCCAGTAGTCCAGCTCCATATCGCTTTCGGCATTCGTCCGGGCAAGAATGTTGTAATAGCCGTATTGATAGGGATGATTTTGCGAAATCCCCATAGCGGAAAAAAGAAAGCACGCGCACATCGCCGCGGAAAGAGCTTTGCGCCAAGCGCCGCTCCGGTTTTTGCAAAACACCCATGCCGCGCCGATTCCGTGCGCGCCAAGCAGCGCCACCCCCGCATATACAAAGTAAAAGTGACGCCAGCCGTTGTACACCAGCGGCCTTGTTGCCACCGCGAACGCCAGCGGCGGCAGCCAGGCCAGCGTGGCCGCCAGCAGCGACAGGGTGGCCGGGTCGGTAAGCGCCGCCTTCTTTTGCCGCGCGGCTCGCCGGATGGCCGAAAGCTGGCCAATGATGGCCAGCGGCGGAACGTACAGGGGCAGCGTGACCAGCATCATATAGGGCAGGTAATAGCGCGGCAGGGGGTGAATGCTGTGTTCAAACGTCATGCCGCGAAATACCACCACGCCGGGCCAGCGCGTAAAGCCGGAGGCGTTTTGCAATAGGTAACGGAGGTATTCAACAGGCCCGCTCCAGAGCGCGGGGGTTAAAAGCGCGTAAAAGCCGAGAAAGCTCAGGATGGTTGTCAGGGCGACGACTACCGTGCGAAGGCTCCACCCGCGCCGCGCCGTCAGCATCACAACGGCGCACAGGCCCATCACGCCCCAGGCAAAAGCGCCGGCGATCTTGGTGTTCGCCGCCATCGCCCCCGCGAGGGAGAAGAGCAGCCCGCGCAGAAAGCCGGGACTGGCAAGCAGGCGCACGCCCAGCCAGAGAGTGCATAGCACCAGCGAGAGCAGAACCATGTCCTTATTGTTATAATGGCCCTCGGCAAAAAAGCGGGGGCAGAGGTACAAAAGCAGCGCACCCGCGCAGCTGACGGGGCGGCTGAGCCCGGTTTCCCGGCAGAAGCCGTATATGGCCCACACGCCCAGCATGAACCACAGCCACGTGTACGCGTGCCAGAGGGTCGTCATCGTATCGGGCGCGGAGGCATCCAGAAGCAGCAGAGGCGCTGCCGGGTAATAGGCGCATTGCCCGTGGTCGCGCTCGATGCTTTCTGAAATGCGCTGAACGCCGAGGCTGTCGTAATACCGCACGGCGTCGCTTTCCGGCCCGAGTACGCGCCAGGCGTACTCCTTCATATTTTCGCGCAGAATGCCCTGCTCCGCGGGCTCGTCGCAGGGCAGCCCGTAATCGCCGCTGGTAAACAACCCGATCAGCGTAAGGGCGAGGAAGAATACCGCTACCGCCACGCCCGCGCGGCTTTTGGTTTTGGTGGTCATGGCGTTTGCGCTCCTTTATAATAAACTGTCGCAAGCGTCGCGCCGTAGGCGGTGATGGAATGCACGGCTTGCATATCCTCGGTGGGGCTCCAGCCCGCAAGCTGAGCATAGGTGGTGTTGGCGATCACGTAATATGGGCCGGACGCCGGCTCGCCCACGGGCAGCAGCTCAACGCGGCCGTTAACGCCCAGCCTGTCGATCGCATGCACGACGCCGCTTCGGGTTTTGCCGTCGCTGGGGAGAACGCGCAGCGGCTCCTCCGGCCCCGCCTGCTCCACAAGCGCCTTAAGGGCGTCAAACATGCTTACGTTCCAGTAATCCAGCTCATAGCTCGTTTCCAGTCCATTTCGGGGGACAAGCGGGTTGTAATAGGCATATTGGTAGGGATGGTTGAGCGCGAGCAGCGCGCCGTTCACGCCGAGAAGGACGGCGGCGGCTCCGGCTATCACCCGGCGGGGAACAACCCGTATGCGGGCGCGCGCCCATAACTTTGCGTATCCGTAGACCATCAAAACCAGCATGGGCCCATAAAGAAAATACACATGCCGCCAGCCGTTGTATACGCGAACCCGCATCAGGATGCATCCCAGCAGCGACAGGAACCACGTGAGCGAGCAAAGCGTTACAATGAACCCCTCATCCGTCAAAAGCACGCGCAGACGCCCGCGCCACATCGCGCGCAAAGCGCCGAGCTGTCCCAATACCAGCAGGGCAAGGGCCCACACAGGCGTTGTGAGCGCGAACATCACCGGCAGGTAGTAAAGCGGCGGACGCGTCCAGGAAAGATCGATCACCCCGCCCATGAACAGCACCTGCCCGTTCCAGCGGGAAAAGCTGTAGGAGTTGCGCAGAACATAGACGATATACCCGCCGGGATCGGCAAGGAAGGATGGGGTCAGCAGCAGGTACAGCAGCACGGACAGGCCGAGGGTGAAAAGCCCGACGCGAACCGTCCGTCCATTCAGCTCGCGCCTGAGAAACAGGCGCGCCAAAAGCAGGAGCCCGCACAACCCGCAAACCGCCGCGCCGATTACGCGCGTGCTGACACAAAAGGCCGCCGCCACGGCAAACAGCGTGCCGCGGCCGAACGAGGGCTTCTCCGTCAGCCGGGCGGTTTGCCACAGCACAACGAGCACGACGACCATCAGGGCAATATCCTTGTTATTGTAGTGCCCATCGGCAAAAAAACGGGGGGACAGCATCAGAAATAAAACGCCCAGGCAGCCCATCGCGCGGGAGAGTCCCATGCGGCGGCACAAGGCGTACAGGGCGAAGCCGCCCAGCGAAAAAAGCAGCCAGGTATACGCGCGCCAATAGAACGTGAGCTGGTGTGAGGATAGGCTGGGGTTGCAGACAATCCCCGCCAGAGGATAATACAGGCTGGAGCCGTGATCGCGCTCGATGCTTTCGGACAGGCGGACGACGCTCATCTCCGAAAGCGATTGGTGAAAGCCGGTTTCAAAGGGCAGAAGCTCGCCATATTCCATCAGGGCCATGCGCAGGATGTTGATTTCGCCGGGTTCGTCCCAGGGTTTTCCATAATCCATGACGGTGAGCAGCCCCACGAGAAGAATTGCAGCGAAGAAGAGCGCGGTCAGCGCCTTTCCATGCTTTTTACCAAACGTGCAGAGCTCTTTCATGGAAGCGCCTCCCCGGCCGCCGCTCCGGCGGCGTCCTCATAAATTTGCATGATGGGCCTGCCGTACGAGGTAAGCACGATGGCCTCGCGCATACCCATGGACGGGATAAAGCCGCTGAACAAGGCATAGGTTGGATTGGCAAGCACCCACCGCGCGGGTTCATCCTCCGGTCCCACAATGGTAAAACGACCGCGAAGCCCGTCGGGCAGGGCGAAAATGCCGTGCTCCACCGCGTTTTGAGACCAAAGGTCGGCATAGCCGACGCGGAGCTCGCCCTCCTGCTGTTCCGCCAGGCGGGCAAGCGCGTTTTGCGCGCTCACGTTCCAGTAGTCCAGCTCCAGAAAATGATCGCCCCGCAATTGAACGAGCGGTTGATAATAGGCGTACTGGAAGGGATGCTGGCTCGCGATGCCCGCGCCGGTCAGCGCCATGCACAGGGCCAGTAGGCCGGAAAACGCCATACGCGGCGCCTTACGACAGCCAAGCCGCCTCCAAAATGCGCACGCGCCGTATGCCGCCAGCACCAGCATGGGTCCGTAGAGAAAGTAAAAGTGCCGCCAGCCGTTGTAGACCGACGTGCGGGTGATGAGCGCGAAGCCGAGCGGAAGCGCCCAGAGCAGCGTACACAGCAGCAATGACAGTGAAAGATCCAAATGCGCGCGAAAGAAACGGTGGCGAAAAGCAAAAAGCGCGGACGCCTGCCCAAGAAAAATCATCAGCAGCGCCCAAAGCGGGGTGGTGGCGAGAATCATGTAGGGCAGGTAATACCACGGCAGGGACGTCTGGGTTAAATCAAACACCACGCCGCGGAAAAGAATGAAATTCTCCCAGCGCTGAAACGCCGTCGCGTTTGCGAGCAGATAGGAAACGAAACCGACGGGGTCACTCCACAGCGCGGGCGTAAGCAGGGCGAAAAACGCAACGAAGCCGGAGAGGGCGGCGGCGCCGGCCCAAAGCGCACGCCTGTCGAGCGTTTTTTTGATGATGTGGCGGAGGAGTACGAACAGGGCGCACAGCCCCCAAAGCGCGAATCCAACGATTTTGGTATTCGCCGCCAGCGCGCCAAAGAACGCGAATGACAGCGCGCGGATAACCGACGGTCTGCGCATGAGCGCAAGCCCCCGCCAAAGCACACACAGGGTGAGGGACATCAGCACGACGTCCTTGTTGTTGTAATGCCCCTCTGCGAAGAAGCGCGGCGAAAGCAACAAAAACAGCACGGCCAGCAACCCGGCGCCGCGGGACAGCCCCAGCTCCCGGCAGCATGCGTACAGGGCGTAGGCCCCCAGCGTGAACAGCACCCAACAATACATATGCCAGACGGCTGTACGCAAATTTTCGGATACCGTTTCGCTCATCACTACTGGTGCGAGCGGATAAAGGGCGCTGACGCCATGGTCGCGCTCCACGCTTTCAGAGATAGGGGATAGCGCGTTGATGGAAAGGCTGTCCTGAGCGGCCCGGGCTTCAAACGCGCTTTGATCCGCGTGAAACCAGCGCGCGTATTCCCACAGGTTCATGCGCAGGATGTCCATTTCGTCCTGCTCATCCCACGGCTGGCCGTAGTCGGCGGCCGTCAGCAACCCAAGCGTGAGAAAGGCCGCGAAGAAAAGGCTAACGGCGATTTTTGCCGCCCGGGGACCGGCAGCGCTTTGGAGAGGGATTCGGTGCATCTTTCGTTCCTCCATGCAGAATATCCGAATGATCAAAAAAGGGGGCTGCCGCGCCGGGAGCGCGGCAGTCCCCTGCGCCCTGTTAGATGTCCCTGTCCTCCTGCGCCCCGTCCACTGCGTCTGCACCGGCGGAGGCGTGCTGTCCGGAGGCTTCTTCAAAAGCCTCTTCATCGGCGTCCTCTTCCTCTTCCTGCTCCGCGCGGGCGACGGCGACGATCTGCGCGCCGTCGGCAATACGCATCAGGCGCACGCCCTGGGTGTTACGGCCGCTCTCGCGAATGTCGGCCACGGCCATGCGGATGATGGTGCCGTCGTCGGTGATGAGCAGAATATCCTCATCCTCGTTGACGGCGAGCTGCGCGGCAAGCAGGCCCGTCTTGTCCGTAAGGCTCATGGCGAAGATGCCCATGCCGTTGCGGCCTTGCTCGCGGTATTGCTCGGGATCGGTACGCTTGCCATAGCCGTTTGTGGTGATGGCAAGCACCTGCTGGCCTTCCAGCAGCATGCTCATGTCGATCAGCTCGTCGCCCTCGCGCAGGCGCATGGCGTGTACGCCCATGCCTGTGCGGCCTATGACGCGGATGGCGCTTTCGTGGAAGCGCAGCGCGCGGCCCTGGCGGCTGCCGATGAGCATGCTCATATCGCCGTCGGTCAGGTTGACGGCGCACAGCTCGTCGTCTTCCTTAAGGGTGATAGCGATGAGGCCGCTTTTGCGCAGGTTGGCGAACTCACTGTACGGGGTGCGTTTGATCATGCCCAGCCTGGTCATCATCACCAGGTAATGCTCGCCCACGTCCCTGGGCACGGGAATCATCGCGGTTACCTTTTCGTCGCCGGCGATTTGCAGCAGGTTGACGATTGCCATGCCGCGCGCCGTGCGTCCGGCCTCGGGAATCTGGTAGCATTTGAGCGTGTACACGCGCCCGCGGTTGGTGAAGAACATGATATCCTCGTGCGTGTTGACGATGATCAGCCGCTCGACATAATCCTCGTCGCGCGTGGTCATGCCGCTGACGCCCTTGCCGCCGCGGTGCTGCGCGCGGTAGGTGCTCTTTGGCAGGCGTTTCACATAACCGAAGTGCGTCATGGTGACGACCATATCGTCGGACTGGATAAGGTCCTCGATATCGATCTCACCCTCCATGACGGTAAGTTCGGTGCGGCGTTCGTCGGCAAACTTATCGCGTATGGCGCTCATTTCCTCCTTGATGACGCCCATGAGCAGCACCTCGTCGCTTAAAAGGCTTCGCAGGTACGCGATGGTCTTTTGAAGCTCATCGTACTCGGCCATCAGCTTATCGCGCTCCAGGCCGGTCAACCGGGCCAGACGCATGTCCAGAATGGCCTGGGCCTGCTTGTCGCTGAAGTCAAAGGTTTCCATCAGGCGTGTGCGCGCCACGCCGACATCGGAGCTGCCGCGGATGATGGCGACGATTTCATCAATGTGGTCCAACGCCTTCAGAAGGCCCTCCAAGATGTGCGCGCGCGCCTCGGCCTTGTTCAGGTCGTACTGCGTGCGGCGGGTAACGACCTCCTTCTGGTGGCGGATGTAATGGTAGAGCATCTCGCGCAGCGAAAGCACCTTGGGTTCGCCGTCCACAAGGGCCAGCATGTTGGCGCCGAAGGTTTCCTGCATCTGCGTGTGCTTGTAGAGGTAGTTGAGGATGATGGTGGGATGTACGTCGCGCTTGAGCTCGATAACGATGCGCATGCCGTTGCGGTCGCTCTCGTCGCGGATATCCGAGATGCCCTCCAGGCGCTTCTCGTGCACCAGCTCCGCGATTTTCTCCACCAGCTTGGCCTTGTTGACCATGTAGGGGATTTCGGTGACAACGATGCGGTTGCGGTTTTGCGGCATGGCCTCGATCTCGGTGCGGGCGCGAACGAGGATGCGGCCCCTGCCCGTATGATACGCGGCCTTAATGCCCGCATGTCCCAATATAATGCCGCCGGTGGGAAAGTCCGGCCCCTTGATAAACTGCATAAGCTCCTCGACCGAGCAATCCGGGTGGTCGATCATGTGGATGCAGCCGTCCACCACCTCGCGCAGGTTGTGCGGAGGAATGTTGGTCGCCATGCCGACCGCGATGCCGCTGGAGCCGTTGACCAGCAGGTTGGGGTAGCGGCTGGGAAGCACGGTGGGCTGGAGCAGCGTTTCATCAAAGTTGGGGTAAAAATCGACAGTGTCCTTATCGATTTCGCCAATCAGGTTCATGGTGAGCTTGGCCATGCGCGCCTCGGTGTAACGCATGGCGGCCGCGCCGTCGCCGTCCACCGAGCCGAAGTTGCCCTGGCCTTCTACCAGCATGTAGCGGATGCTGAAATCCTGCGCAAGGCGGACCATTGCGTCGTACACGCTGCTGTCGCCGTGGGGATGATATTTACCAAGCACGTCGCCAACGATGCGCGCGCTTTTGCGGAAGGGCTTATCGGGCGTCATGCCCAGCTCGTTCATGGCGTACAGGATGCGCCGGTGCACGGGCTTTAAGCCGTCGCGCACATCCGGCAAAGCGCGGTTGATGATAACCGCCATCGCATAGCTGATGAACGATTTTTTCATCTCGTGCTCAAGATCAATGGGGATGAGCTTATCGTTGATGCTCGACATACGGGTGAATCACTCCTAGAGCGTTTTTGGGGGAGAGGGAGGACGGGGGGACGGGGGACGGGGAGACGGCGGGGCTCCGCCCCACACCCCGCCCAAGGGCGTCGCCCTTGGAAATCCCAGTACGTCCGCTGCGCGGACGCATATGGGAAGAACATTTTCGAGCAAGCCGGAGGGGCTTCCGCCCTCCGGCGGCATAAGCGCCGGAGCCAACCGATGCGCGAAATGCCCCGCGCGATAGCGCGGCAATGGGTCAAGGGCAAAGCCCTTGCTAGATGTCCAGGTCGGTGACGAGCTTGGCGTTTTCCTCGATGAACTCTTTGCGGGGCTCCACCTTGTCGCCCATCAGAAGGCTCATGATCTCGTCGGCAGCCATGGCGTCCTCGACGGAGACGCGCATCATAGTGCGCGTCTCGGGGTTCATGGTGGTCTGCCAGAGCTGCTCGGAGCTCATTTCGCCAAGGCCCTTGTAGCGCTGGATTTCGGGCTTGGGGTCGCGTCCGATTTCCTGCATGAGCTTTTCAAGCTCGTCGTCGTTATAGACGTAGTATTCCTTCTTGCCCTTGGTCACCTTGTAAAGCGGCGGCATGGCGATATAGACATAGCCGTTCTCGATGAGCGGGCGCATGTAGCGGTAGAAAAAGGTAAGCATCAAAATGCGGATGTGCGCGCCATCCACATCGGCGTCCGTCATGCAGACGATGCGGTGATAGCGCAGCTTTTCCAAGCTGAACTCGTCGCCATAGCCGCAGCCGAAGGCTGTGATCATGGCCTTGATTTCCTGATTGGAAAGGGCGCGGTCGATACGAACCTTCTCCACGTTCAGGATTTTGCCGCGAAGCGGCAGGATGGCCTGGAAGAAGCGGTCACGGCCTGTTTTGGCGCTGCCGCCGGCGCTGTCGCCCTCCACGAGGAAAATTTCGCACTTTTCGGGATTGCGCTCGGTGCAGTCGGCCAGCTTGCCGGGCAGGCTGGCGCTTTCCAGCACGGTTTTGCGGCGGGTAAGCTCGCGGGCCTTGCGCGCGGCCTCTCTCGCGCGCGCCGCGCCAACGCAACGGTCAAGAATGATGCGGCCGACGGCTGGATTTTCGCCCAGGTAGGTGCTCAGCCCTTCGTACACGAGGCTATCCACAATGCCGCGCACCTCGCTGTTACCCAGCTTCGACTTGGTCTGGCCCTCAAACTGAGGTTCCACAAGCTTGACGCTGATGATAGCGGCCAGGCTTTCGCGAACGTCCTCGCTTTTTAGGTTGCTGTCGGCGGCTTTGAGAAAGTTAAACTGGCGGCCGTACTCATTGACGGCGCGGGTTAGCGCGGTGGAAAAGCCGGTCAGATGCGTGCCGCCCTCGGGGGTGTGAATATTGTTGGCAAAGGTATAGATGTTTTCCTGATAGGTATCGCTGTATTGCAGCGCAACCTCGACGGTCGTGCCCTTGACGACGCCTTCGATATAAATGGGTTCCTCAAAAAGAACCTCTTTGTTTTTGTTGAGGTATTTAACAAACTCGATGATGCCGCCCTCGTAATGATAGACGCGCTCCAGGGCGGGTTCGGTACGCTCGTCGGTCAGGGTGATGCGAATACCCTTGTTGAGAAACGCCATTTCGCGAAAACGGGCCTTAAGAACGTTGAACTGGAAATCGCCCGTTTCAAAAACGCCGTCCGGGTTGTCCTCGCCGCGAGCGTCGGGCCAGAACTGGATGGTGGTGCCGGTCCGGTCGGTCTGGCCGATTACGCGCAGGTCATAGAGCACCTTGCCGCGCGCGTACTCCTGCTCGTAGATTTTGCCATCCTGATAAACGGTTACCTTAAAATGCCTGCTCAGGGCGTTTACGACGCTCGCGCCCACGCCGTGCAGACCGCCGGACACCTTGTAGCCCTCGCCGCCGAACTTGCCGCCCGCGTGAAGAATCGTCAGGCAAACCTCTACCGCGGGACGACCCAGTTTTGGATGGATGCCAACGGGAAAGCCGCGGCCATTGTCGGCTACCTCACAGCTGCCGTCCTGATGCAAGCATACGTTGATATCGGTGCAAAAGCCGGCGAGCGCCTCGTCAATGGCGTTATCGACGATCTCGTATACGCAGTGGTGCAGCCCGCGAAAATCTGTGCTGCCGATGTACATGCCAGGGCGCTTACGAACGGCCTCAAGCCCTTCAAGCACCTGTATCTGCGTTTCGTCGTACACGTTTTCATCCACGGCCGTCGCGCTGGTTGCCGAGGCGTGAGCCGGAGTGACGTCGTTTTGCAGATCATTGTCAGGCAAAAGGTTCTCATTCATATCGGGGGTCTGATCGGTCACCAAATTCCACTCCCTTTTGGCGCGCTTTGCGCCGGTTTGTGCCTTAACCGCAGGCAGTTGAAAGCCGCCTCGCACACGCTGTGAAACATGAGACGGCACCTTTATGATTATACCATTTTTTTGTCTTTATGAAAAGGGGTTTCTTCCTTATATAATGGTTCGTTGCGCAAAATCGTGCGCAGATTATCAAAAAATCCGCCTCCCACGTTGGCGGAAGGCGGAGAAGGTTGACGAATAAGGACGAAATGCTTATTTGCTGGTTTTGGGTTTGGCGACAAGGCTGTTGTATTGCTTTTCGGAAACGGAACCTGTGACGGTATATCCGGAGGCCTCCTGCCATGCCTTGACTGCGTCCGTCGTGCTGGCGCCATAATAGCCCGTGTCGTCGGTGATTTTGTAGCCCTTGCCCCGCAGATGGCTTTGCAGCGTTTTTACCTCGCTGCCCTTGCTGCCCTCGGCCAGCAAAAAGGAGGAGCTGACTTTGGTTTTGCTGGCGCGGTTCAGGGAGGCGAGCGTCTTGGTGCCGGCGATGCCGTCCGCGTGAAGCCCCTTCTTGTACTGGAACTTCTTGACCGCCTCGTATGTGAGGTCGCCATAGACGCCGTCGATAGAGCCGCCGTAGCAATCCACGGAGCGAAGCGCGCGCTGGAGTTCCTTTACGCGCGAGCCTGTGCAACCGTAGTACAGCGCGCGTGGATTTGTCGGCTTGGTGAGGTTTTTACGCTCGGTGTTGGATGTTTTGTTAAGGGCGGTGCTTCCGTCGTACAGCGCGGTAAGCGTTTTATTGCCGGGTTTGCCGTCCGCCCTGATGCCGACGGCCTTTTGGAACTTGATAACCGCCTTTTTGGTAGCGGGACCGAATTTGCCATCGACGGAGCCGGTATAGCACTTTTTGCTTTTGAGAGCAGTCTGCATCTGACGCACCGCGTCGCTTTGCTCGCCATAGGGGATAGTGGAATAGGCGAGCGCTGAAACGGCGACGGATAGAAGCAGCATCAGGGCCATGGTGAAAGCGATGATGCGGGGAAAGCGCTGATTTTGCATGGAAGTAACCTCCAGTCCTTGCGTTATTGGCTAAACTACCACGATCAGTATAACGCATAAAGCCTAAAATTGCCAATGATTTTTGCCAGGTGTCAGGCTTTTGTTAGGATGGGTAATGAATGGGCAAAATGAGAGATAATTTTGAAACACAAGCTTTATATAAGTAACAGAAGGGATAAACGAGGAGGACACAACGGCGCGGAGATGTGCGGACGGATTGGGCGACGGCCTTTGGGCGAGGCGGATTTTGAGAAGAAATTTGAAAATTGAGGGCGCAGACCTTTACAAAGCAGGTGGATGCTTGCTATAATAGAATGCGTTGTGTGCTTGCTGTCCGGCAGGATGGTGCGTCCGCTGAAAGAGAGAACCAAGTGCGTTCGCTTTTTAAGGGTCAAAGCACATTAAGGTGATTATGTTTCCGTAGCTCAGCAGGATAGAGCGTCCGCCTCCTAAGCGGAAGGCCCCGGGTTCGAATCCCGGCGGGAACGCCATGAATACCGACATTAGTTGGTGCAAGCAAGCTTATCCGAAAGGATAGGCTTGTTTGTTTTCATGCAAAAATGTGCCTCCATACCCCTTTTTGCCCTTTAGATTTGCAGGAATACACGAGAAGGCTCACAAATAGATTTTTGCTTCGCACACATGATAAATGCCCTATTATGAAAACGGCTGGTTTCGGCTTTTTACGCCTAATTTTTGTGGAATGGTGCAACCTCTGCCCCAGACATAAAAACCCCGCCGAAGCGGGAAAAAATGATCTTTATTCTGCAATGAATCCCTTTGCATTCAGTGCGGCCATGAGGGCTTCGTTTGCCGGGCCGGATACCGTGCCGGTCTTGCTGACCGTGTAGTCGCCGATGACATAGGCAAAGCTGGGTGCGTTCTGGTACACGGCGGGTGCGTCTATGAAGGCCTTGACGGCCTCTACCAGCGCCTTGCGGCGTTCGCCGGTTACGTTGAAGGCCACCTCCATTGTCTCCGGATCGTGGGCCGTGATGGTCAATTCCTGCCCATTCAGCTCAGTAGTGATCTCCGCGCCCTGCGCGGCTGCTTCGGCGATCTCTGCCACGGGCTGGCCCTCGGCCTCCGCCTGCTCCAATGCCGCCTGAAGCCCGGCTGTGATATGTTCTGGCACAGGCGCTTCCTCCGGCGTGACTTTCCGGCTCTTGCGTGTCCGCGCTTCCGGCCAGACTTTCGGCAGGATGCCTTCCTCGAACGTAATTTTGAAAGTGATAGCTCCGGTTACCGGTACGCTGAATTCGAAGCTCTGATAGGGCAGTTTCTTGATCTCGTCGGGAATTTCGATGTTCTTGAAGCGCTTGATCTCCTTGCCGTTTTCGATGAAGCAAACAGGCACCGCGTCCCGAAGTTTCGCTGTGAGCTTTCCGCATTCCATGATGAATACCTCCCATATTGTTGTGTGCCTCGCGGCTGAGTCACAGCTTACGCACGGGTGGTCAAAAAGCAAGCTCAAAACGCGCTTTTTACAAAAGAATTTGTGGCCGCTACGCGCCCACTAACCGCGTTTTCGTGTCGCCGTAGCTATAACCTCATGGACACAAATAAACGCCCGGTTGGCGGGCGTTTATTGGCTGTAGGCTTAGGCCTGCTCAAAGGCTACGTTGCAGTCGCCGCATACCACGTTGACCTGTCGCGTGGCGCGAATGATGGTTCCGCAATGCGGGCAGACGTACTTGATACTGCGGTTTTTGCTGGTGCTGCGTCCGCCCTTGATGGTCGTGGTCGTTTCGCCGCCTTCGTCATCGTCGGCCTTGGTTTTGATCTGGAGCATCGTTTTGCGGCTGGCGGTTATATCCTCCATGCCGGGCTGCTGGGCCAGCCATGCGGCAGTTTCCTCGGTCAGCGTCGTAATTGTCCAGCCATAGGTGGCGTGATGCTCAATGTGCAGGCCGTGTGCCTCAGCCGTTTCTTTGAATTTCTTGTTGTGGTAGTACCCGTTGTTGCTGACGTCCTTGATCTCATGGGTCAGGTTGTAGAGATGCGCCATTTCGTGGAGCATGGTCGCTGCCACCTCGCCGATAGGCCGGTCGATGTACTCGGCGCATATGTTGATTTCCCGATATGCCTCGCCGCTGGCCTGCCAGATTTCATATACGCTGCACCAGCCGTAGGCTCCGCGCCCGCCGTCCGGCGATACGGTGATGGCCGGGCGGGTAAGCTCGTTATTATAGAAGTGATGGTTGAAAAGGTCGAACATGGCCTCGGTCTTGGCTACGATTTCAGATACGCTCAGCATTGCTGTGGCCTCCCTTGCTTTGATGTGGTCACAGCTTATCCTTTTGAACATATCTTTCAAGACAGAAAAAGAGACAAAGAAGCCAGTTGTTCAACCGACTTCTTTGTACATTTTTCCAGCTTCTACGCTTATAACTACTAATACTCACTTTCTTTGGGCTGCTAATAAATTCTGTATAAACTCTACTACATCAGCAGGCAGTTCGCTCATATCAATGTCGGAGTTAATGTAGGTTTTGTTTTCGCGAGAATTTGTACCAACCATGGGCTTCTGCGGTTCCTTTTCCAGAACCCTAATCCCATTTATCATAATCAGTTTTGCCTGATAAACATCTCTAGGTGCACCTCCAAGAACATGTCCTCCATCTTTTACAATTTCGTGAGCAAAACGAAATTTTGCTTCAAAAGTTGTTCCTGTCGTTACGCCGTTATCATCCAACCAATCTGCAGCCTCTCCCTCTGCCCATGCATCAATAAGCCATCCGTCCTTCTCTACATCAACAGCTGAACCCAATACGAATAAGTCATTCAAATACAGCGCATCGCCTATGGGCATATTAAAGGCTTCATATACTTCTTCACGCAGACGAGCGTCTCCATAACGTCCCTCCATGCGAACGCGTAATACGGCTTCACGGCCCTTATATCTTTCTGGCCGTTTTATGAATTTCGCATACAATTTTGCGCCAACCGTATAATCCTCGGCAGTTTGAACAGTCGCTTCCAGTCTGTGAATCGTTTCTTTTATTGACCGCGTTGCCTTCTCTTGCAAGTCCTTTTCAGAAACAAATTCTCCAATCGTGATTTCCTTACTGTTTTTTAACGTGTTTTTGAATCTGATAAGAGCATTATACTGTTCATCAGACTCTCTAAACTTCTCCAGAGTTCCAACCTTCTCTGTATCCAATAGAAATGCCAGAATTGGCAAGCCGTTTTCCTTGGCTCTTTCGTATTCAAGCTCCGTATACGATTTTCCGGTTTCCTTATCGACAGAACCGTAACGATGCCCCACCAAAAGAACGAATATCTGAGATGCAGCAATTTCCTCATAGCAGCGATCAAGCGGACGAATCGGCGCGGGAACAAAACGTTCCATCCCGTATGCTATGGCATCGCAATTATTAATTGCGTTCTGTAATGCATCCCGATACGGTATCATATCGGTATACGTGGAGCTGATGAAGATTTTGTATGCGGGTTGTGGAGAAACTTTCTTGCTGACAGTAGGCATATTCGACTGCTCCTTTCGTTTGCCGTGTTGCGTGAAACTGAAGTCGCCATTTTAGCTCCATTGCTCATTTTCTTTCATGGATCATCCTGAATAACCATTCGATTCATCTTAACGGATTTCCTCCCTTTTCTAAGTAATTTTATACATGTTTGTGCTCTCGAGTTGCCTTATGCGGCGTACCTCACGTTCAAAATGATGTTGACACCTTCTGTTTTTCCCTCTATGCTCAGGCTTCTGGTCGGATTTGCTTCAAATGATGCAAACCAGAATGTGCCCCTCCCGGATAAATGCTCGGAAGAAAATTTCTCCTGAAACGTTTTCCGCACCCGCTCGCTCATTAAAAGACTCATGGCGCGGAGCAGATCCTTATAGCCGCCCGTGGGTAAATCGTCGGCCCAAATACAATGACCGCTCTGTGTGCGGACGTTATATGCGTTTGCGCGGGGCAGAATCGTTAGCGTGACGGGCGCGTCTTTGAAGCAGGCGGCCAGCATCTCCGCGACGTCGTAGATTTCCTGTTCCATGGTTTCACGCTCCTTCTGAACGCGCTGCTGCGCGCTTTTATTTGTTTATGGATTCCGGTTCAATGATCTTTCCCATGACGACGAAGCGCGCGCCCGTATAGGAATAGGCGCAGGTGGAAAGCAGCAGGATTCGGTCGCCGTACTGAAGCTCAACGCCTGTCTCATAGGGCGTTGCAGAAACGGCCTTTCGAACGAATTGCGTAAAGGCGGCTTCATCCTCAAAGGAGGTGGGATAGCCGAAGGTGTAGCCGTTGACGGTATAGGCCGCAAAAACAGCGACGTCATAGTCGCCAGCAGGCGTATACAGGCGAATGATCGGGTGCGCCTTATAATATTCCTCCCGCTTGTAGTCAGCCAGTCGGCCAAACATGGAACCGCCGCGCATATGATGGCCATGCAAGATATTGACGGCTTCTGTGAAATCACCGGAATTGGCCTGATCCATCATGATAGAGCCCGCCTTATTGGCCGTACCGTCCGGAAGATGGTGCAGATAGAAGTCGTTATCCTCGCCGAGGACGACGGGATAATCGATCACGCTGTCATTCAGCCGAATCCAGCCGACAACATCCGGGCAGGTCTGCCAGATGGTCGGAAAATCAATTTCGGAATAATTGACGAAGGGCGTAGGCGCGGGCGTGGCCTGCTCTGTAATTGGCTGGAGTGTGGCGGGAGCAATCCATGTTTCCATGGGGACGTCCGCCTGAAGCGCGGATGTTCCCTCAGGCGTAGCAGCAGGTTCCGCCGTAGGCGCGGGCGGCATTGTGGGTACGAGCTTTTCTGTCGCCTGTACTGTGGGTATTTCGGTTTCAGGTACTGAAATACTCGTGCTTTCAGTTTGCTGCGCTTCTGTATCCTCTACAGCGGCGGCAAGCTGGGCGTAGAAGTCGTCGCCCTCCTTGCGCTCCATGAGCTCCATAGCCCCCATATAGGCCAGATACGCGGCTCCGGCCAGGCAAATCAGGAGGAGTAAAACGAGGAGGGCGCGCCCTATGCGACGCCCCCTCTTATTCCTTTTCGGTTTAGTTTCCCTCATGACTGCCATCCTCTTTGCGGCGCAGGAAATGGATGATGACAGAGGCGGCAACGAGCAGAACGGCAGCGCCGCCCACATAATACATCCACATATCGTTTACACCCGTCGCAGTGATCTTTCCGGGAGGGGTGGTCGGCGCAGGCGTGGGGAGGATGGTCTTATAGACATTGTGGAAAAGGGCCGTGTCGGTCTTTTCCGTCTTTCCATTTTCACGGAGGGCTACCTCGATGTCAAAGCCTTCCTTTTCGCTGTTGACGACGCTGACTGTGAGCTGGTAGGTGCGCGCGTCATAGCTGCAGTCCGGATTCGTTCCCGGAATTTCTGCAATGGTGTACTTGTAAATGCCCAGGCTGTCAAAGGTCATGGCCGGGAATACGGCGCTGCCCGCACCGGTGATGATCAGGTCATAGCTGCCGCCCTTCTGGCCGTTCGGCATGGGGTTCGATGGATCGTCCGCCGTCATGCGGATGATGCAGGCTTCCGCCGTCGCGGGTAGTGTGCCCTCCAATGTGATCTGCGCATTGATCTGAATACTCAGAGGTTCTGCAAGGGCCGTGGGCATGAGGGTGGCCAGGCAAAGGAGCAAGGCCATGAGGGCAAGCGTGATTCTGGAAAGGCTCGATTTCATTGTTTGACATCCTCCCTGTCTTCCTGGCGATAGTCGTTCATGGCGGCCAGGACAATTGTTCTTGCGTCGGTAAACTCGGATGCGCAGGTGGTGAAGGCCAGCACCTGCGGGTTTTCTCCCGCGTCGATGCGGCTGCGCAGCTGCGCGATGGTTTCCGGGGCTATGTGAAGGGCGTCTGCTTCCGCGTAGTCCAGCAGGCCCTTGACGCCTTTATCCCATATAGATGGGGTGAAAATCCTTTCCTCCGACGCGCTGACGAGCAGGCAGGCAAATACCTGCAATGAATAGGTGCGGTCGGGAAGGATGAGCATTCCGGTTTGATTCTTCTCGAAGAAGGCTTTGTCCTTATACAAGTCCAGATCGCCGAACATTCCGCCGCTTTCCATATGATGGCCGTAGAGTACGGAATAGAGATCGGTGAAGGTTCGGTCATTTCGCGAGTCGAGGAAGATGCTCCCAGCGAGTGCGAAATTTCCATATACGTCGATGTTGATGTAGTCCAGATTGGTTTCGCCCTGCAAAACCGGGTAGTCGACCTTGGTATTGTCCAATGTGACCCAGGCGCACACGTCCGGGTTAATGGCCAGCAATTCAGCAAAGGTAGGTCCTGTGTCCACGGCTGTATCCTCGCTGATTTTCGGCTTCAAATTCAGCAGCTCCGCCTGTACGTTTTCCGCTGCGGAATAGATCTGATTGTTGTCCCAGAGGCAATAGGCCGAATAGGCCCCAGCAGTCAGGAGGGCAAGGGAAAGGACGATACTGATGCAGCCGTTGGTAAACTTCAAAAAGAATCGTGACATACCTTACCGCTCCTTTCTGCCGGGATGCTTGCCGATGAGTACTCTCATCGGCAAGCGGAGTAACGAATTGAATTAGTTGTTGGTCGCGCGACGCTTGATGAGCATGGCAGCGCCGATCATGGTCACGATACCCAGCAGCATGACGTAGGGCAGGCTGTCGGTGGAGATACCGTTATCGATCACGGTACCCTTGGTATTCACGACATGCGCTGCGGCAGTGCTGTCCGCGGCAATGGAAGCGCTCTCGTTTGTGTAAGAAACAGTGTAACCCTTGGAACCGTCGCTACCATTGGCATCCGCTTCGGCGTGCTTCACGTCCTCTTCTACGGTATAGGTCACACCAGCGGGAATGTTGTTGAAAGTAGCTGTTTCGCCACCAGCCAGAGAGACGGTGGTGGTGTAGGTGTAACCGCTTTCCGTAAGAGTCCAATCGCTGCTGTTGATCGTAGCAGCGCCGGTGATGGTGCTAAGAACGGGCTTATCAGAAGTGAAAGTCACGTTGATGTCGAACTTCTGAGTTTTGCTGGCCAGGTTACCAGAAACGCTCTTATCTACGCTCATATTGCCCAGGTCATAGGTATTGACGATGGAATCAATCTTACCTTCATTGCCGTCAGAGGTGGTGAAGGAAGTCTGAGCAACCAGCGCGGTACCAGCTTCGTTGTAAGAAACGAAAACCTGAACGCCAAACTGGGTGTTGGCATAAGTAACACCCTTGGTATTGCCCGCAACTTCAGATACGGTGTAATTCCACTTACCAACCGTGGTGTAAGAAGGAACGGTCACAACGATCTGATCCGGGTTGCCAGCAACGCTGTGGTCAGCGATAGTAATCATGGTGCTGTCCGGATTGCCCTGATCAGCAATCACAGTGAACCGCAGCGTTTCAACCGGGTAGGTTGCAGGAGTATTGCCCGCGGTCGTCTTGTAGCTCTTGGTGAAATTGAAGTCCTTTGGCTCGGTACCAGTAACGGACGGGGTCTCAGTGGTGCCTTCTTCCGCGAATGCCGCAACGCCCATGCAGAGCACGAGCATCAGCGCGAGAATCAGAGAAATGATCTTTTTCATGGTTGGTTCTTCCTTTCTTCCTTGTTTGTTCTGTATTTTGTCCTCCGCTGAATTGCGGAAGCAAATACCGGATGGTGGCCGCGCGTTACAGCCCGCGCCGCCGCAAAATGGTGATGACCTTGCCCTCTACGTCGTCCAGAGAAATGGGGCCGTAGATGCGGCTGTCCGTCGCCTTCGTTCGGTAGTCGCCCAATACGAATACGCAATTTTCAGGAACGCGGAAAGGATACTCGATCCCCTCCAATGCGTAGGTGGGATAGAGGATTTCTCCGCTCTGCATCGTGCCGTTGACCTGCCAGGTGCCGCTGTCGTCCATGAAAACGACGTCGTTTCCGCGGGCAACAATGCGCCCGAAGCGGACTCCCTCGGTGGTCGAATAGGCGATTACATCGTTCTTGGCGTATTCCTGCTGCATACGGAATACGATTGCCAAGTCGCCGTCCTTGAGTGCCGGGAACATGTCCATGCCGCTTACCTGAGTGATGAGGAAAAGCTGTGTAAAGAAAACGTACCCGGCTGCCGCAATGATGAGAATTCGCGCAAGCAGGCTGCGATAGCCCGCGTGGGTAGATAACCTCGCTCGGCGTGCGGCGATCACGTCGGTGGCGCTTTCCGTTTTCTTTGCTACGGCCTACCACGCTCCTTCCCGTCCAGATTTGTATCAATACTGGCATAGTCGCCCATACTGGCCCATTGCTCCTGCAATAAAGCGTCGTAGCGGGCGCGCTCAGCGATGAGCGCCAGATTGTACATAGAATTGAGCTCCTCGATCTTCTTCCAGACGTCGCGCTCACTGACGCCGCCGAAGAGCTTCTTTTTGAAGCGCACCTTGCGAAGCCAGCTAATCATGCGCTTCTGCTCCCGGTTGATCGGCTGGATTTCCTCCTGCTCTGCGGGGGCGCGCCCTTTTCGGCTATTCGGATTCGCCATAGGCCCTCCTTAATCGTCGTCGCGGTTGCGACGCTTGCGAATGAATACGATCACGCCGATGGCGACGACCACGGCCAGAATGAGGATGTAAGGCAGGCTGTCCATCATAACGCCCGTGTCGGGAGTGGCGTCGAGGTTGTTAGTTACAACGATTGCATTGCTGCCTTCCTGTACGGTGATAGGATTGCTGGCAGCCGTGCCGTTGAAGGTCATGGAGAACTCATAGCCCGGTGCTTCTTCGGTAACCTCCAGAGTCGCGCCGATGGGCACGTCCTTGAGCGTCATGGAATGGTCGTGCGACAATGTGAAGGTCGCAGTCGTTGCATCGCCCGAAAGGGTATATCCTTCGCCGCTGCCCATGGCCAAAGAGCTGCCTACGGTGAAGTTAAAGCTCTTGCTACGGTCGCCCATATTGCCAGTGACCTGCTTGGTAATGGTTACGTCTACCGTGGTGCGCTTCCAGATGGCATAAAGCGTGGTTGTATCCTTCGAAAGCGTGATACTGCCGGTTCCCAGCGCATAGGTCGGGGTTGTCGCATTCGGGTTTTCGTCCCATCCGAGCAGCACATAATTGTCGCGGGTGAAATGCGGGTTATTCGCATCCATGTTGTCCCAGATTGCGACGTTGCTGTTCCGAGCCCAGGTTTCGATGACGTCCGAGCCATTGCCGCCGTTGGCGTTATAGATCAGCTTTACAGAGTCCTTCGACCATTGCGCCTCGAATTGCATCAAGGTACGGGTTACGAGGACATACCGTCCGGGCTGATAAATTGCGCCATTCGGAGCCTTCCAGCCTACGAAGGTGAGGGCGGCATCGGTAGGAACGCCGGTGGGCCATACGGTCGTGTAGGAGGGCATTTCGACGGACGCGGCATTGATGTCAAAATCGCGCGAGTCGAAAACTTCCTGCGTAGCGTTGTCACCGCCAATGCCCGGCAGATAGCTGACCTTGCCCGTGGTGCCCTTCCATACGGCATAGAGCTTGAGGACGCCGTTTTCGTCTACATGGGCCGCGCCTACGGTAGAGGTGAAATCGAAGCGTTCAAGTCTGCCATTCTGATACCAATACCAGCCGACGAAATTTTCCTGAACGGCGGTAGGTACCAGCTTGTTTTCGATCCTGCCGCCCTCTGCAAAGCCCTGCTCCGCATACGGGGTGGCGTCGTCGGTATAGAGATAGAATTCCGCGAGGAACTGCGACGGTTCCCACTTACCGTAGAGGTTCATGTTACCGGTAATTCTGGAATTCTCATCCGGTACATATTCGGTGCCGGGCGTGAAATCCGCATCGGTGTACCATCCTGCAAAGCGATAATTCGCCTTATTCATACCGGCCTCAACGGTTTTGAGAAGGTCGGTGTCCTCGTTGTAAATCCAGTCACCGTACAGATAGGATTTAGTCTGCGCAGCCGCACCATAGGTATCGTCGTAAGCAATAATGGTCAACGTTTGGGTGTCGCGATTGTAGAGCAATACCTGGCAATAATCGCCATCACTTCCAAACCATCCGTTTGAGCCGTGGTCGATTTTGCCCGGAAATACAGCATCAAACTTTTCCTGCATTGTCCCTCCGCTGGGAGTAATGCTCAGGTTGTTTAGATTTCGATACTGTGCTCCATATTTAGTTGAAGTAGCTGCTGTGCAACCATCCAACGCCTTATATCCGAAATAACCACTAGCTTTTGCCTGTTGGCACGCTTCGGAATAAATAGTATAGTTTTTACCATTATAGGTAAAATCCACCGTTTCACCCGGAAGAGTCGTTCTGGCATAGATTAACCAGAAAGTGCTAGTATCCTGACCGACAGCCGGAAGCGTACCGCTAGCAACTAGTGTACCGTTTGAAATGCTGGGGCTATTAAACAAATCGTTTACCAGTGTGTATACATTGGAAACCTGTACAATATCGTTTTGTTTTTTCCAACCATAGAAATTCCCAGTCGTCGTAACCCAACCTACCTGCGGCCAAACAGGAACAATGTTCTGGCCATACTTAGCCGTAAACGTGTACGTAAAGCCGTTATAGCTGCTTCCCCACCCGCCACTCGTTGTAGTGGTCTTGTAGCTAACAGCATATTTCGTTTGATCTTCCGCAGATATATGGTCATTAACACTGATCGAACCATTGCTGCTCAAACCGTAATTGAACGTCAGTGTCACCCGTACACGGTTATAATAGACAAGCATGACAGTCGTGCCGTCCGGCATAACGAAGCGGTTGTTCGATGCGGAAGCATACTGAAAATAAGTGTTATACACGTCCGGAATGGTGGCGTTGCTGCCACCCGCGCCATCTGCCGAAGCATAACCCGTCAGATCACCGCCAGCGGTTTCGGCAGTACGCACATTATGAGTCTGGCCGATGCTCGTAATGGCGCTCTTTTCAATAGAAATGTAGCTGCCTGCCGGTGCATAAACGGTTTCGCTATGGCCCGCGGGCGTGTAACCGTCGTCGTCAGCGTTTTCAAGCATGAATACGAGGTTGACCGGAACGAGATCGGCGTCCCAGAAGGCATAGAGCGTAATGTCTTCGTTAATAGGCGTAGTAAAGTCGAAGGCAATATACTCGTCCTTAGAGGAAGACCAGCCACGGAAGGTGAAGCCCTCGCGCATAGGCGTAACGTTCGAGGCCGTTTCGCCCTGGGCGATAATCTGCGTCGGCACGGCAATACCGCCGTTCGAAACGAAGGAAACGCTGACCTCAATGCCATACCAGGCATAGAGATTCAGGGTTTTTTCGCCTTCCGTTACTGCATTGCTGATGGGAGTGCTGAAATCGAAGGCATTAATTGCCGATACAGGCATATCGCCCTGCAGCATCGTAGCCCAACCGCGGAAGATTTTTCCTTCCAGAGAAGGAGCCGTAGCGGGATTGACAGTGCGGCCTTCGTCAACGGAAACGGTCAGGTGAACGGTTGTGCCGTCCTGGCTGTAGAAATTGACATAATAGCGGCCTTCTGCGTCGGGATCAACCCATTTTGCAAAAAGGGTGATATTGGCGGTAATCGCAGAATCCGTGCTGAATTCATTGTTCAGCTCTGCATCCGTGTACCATCCGGCAAATACTTTTACAGCTTTGCCGCTCTCGTCCAGCCATGAAATGGCCGGAAGCGTCGTGATGGTATTGCCGTCTTCAACAGTAACGGAAGCGGGCGCAACGACGCCAGCTGCCAGCGCATCGGCTCCGATGTTGAATTCTACGGTATGTGCAGTTAAGGCATCATTTGCAATGGGCTGTTCTGTCGGAGTGTTAATTGCGTCCAACAGTACTCCGCCGTCTGCAAGACCGGGAATGACGGGATCAGAAATTGTTTCTGCGTCCGATGCCAAACCGGTGGGGAGAAGCAGCAAGAGCATCAGCGCGGTAAGTACCAGCGCAGTTACCCTTTTCAGCTTTGTTCTCATGGTTCTCTCTCCTTCCTATTGATGGTTGTTTTTCATCACTCATTCACTGTTACGCACATTCTCCATGCCGTGAGCAGGTTCTTTTCCGTCAAGACATAGGTGAAGGAAAGGTCGCCGGACTGTGCGTTCTGCCATTCCCCAATGATGCTGCCGTCGCTGCTCGCAGCGGCATACTGCCAATAGCAGGTGTAATTCAGGCCCTCATAGCCCGTAAGCATCGCGGTCAGCGTGATCTGGCTGCCGAGCTGCAGGGTTTCGGTGTCATAGGACGTGGTGACGATTACCGATTTCGGCGTGGTGTTTTCAGCGGTCGCATCCGGCACTACCTCGGCGTCCTCTCTTACGCGGGCGCGGATGTAGACCGGGCTTTCGACGGGCTGGCTAAAATCGTAGGGTGTGATGCCGGTATAGGTGCCGTTTTCATCGCAGGGATACCAGCCGAGGAAGGTACCTTCTTCAAAGAGGAAAACCTCTTCCTCGAAAGTCTTGCCGCCCTCGACCTCGTAGGCCGTGAGCAAATTACCGTTCGCGTCGAAATACTTCACGGTGTAAAGAATAGGCATATCCTTTGCAATGGGCTGTTCCGTTTCTTCCGGAAGAACGACTTCCGGTTCGTCGGTCGGCTCCGCGTCGGGAATGAGCGTGTCGCCCTCATAGCGCATTTCGGGAATGTCGCCGATGGCATTCACGAGATCGGCGCGAATGAAACCCTCACTGCCCTGATAGATGACGGCATACCATGCCTCGCCGTTGGCATTGACGACCCTGGCAATCACTTCAACGTTCTCGCCGTTCTGGAGCTTGGCGATGCGATCCGAATGCTGGCTCGGTTCGCTGCGCATGTTCACGTCGGACTTGTTGACGTGGGACTGACTCAGATCCCCCTCCGGCTGCTTCGGTTCCTCGGTTTCCTCAATGATGGGTTCTTCATAGAGAATGTCCGCCATGAAAACCGGCTTGCCGTCTACCTTGCGAATGCCGACCGAATTCAGACAGACCTCGGTCTGTTCCTTGTCAAGGAGCTCCAGAGAGGAAGCAAAGAAGTAAGCGTGCTCGCAGGCGTCGGCCTGCAGGGATTCATCGGTGACGAAATAGGCTTCGTAGAGGCTGCCTTGCTCATAAGCGGAAACCTCGTGGACGAGCATGACCGTGTCGCCAATCAACTCGCCGAGCTTTTCGTTACGGCCCATGTCCTTATAGAGACTGGTTCCGCTGGAAACCTTGGCGTAGGGCGAAACGTAGATTTCAGGGATTTCCGGCACGTCGGTCGGCTCCGCAGCGGGAGTCTCCGTCGGTTCGATCTCAGGCTCTCCTTCCGGAGGAAGGGACGACGTGGGCTGCTCTGCAGTGGGAGTCTCCGTCGGCTCGGTCTCAGGCTCTCCTTCCGGAGGAAGGGGCGACGTGGGCTGCTCCGCAGCAGGTTCCTGCGTCGGCTCAGCTTCCGGCTCAGTGTCGGAGGCGCCGTTTTCTTCAACGCCCTGCTCCGGCTCAACCGGCTGCTCGGGCGTTTTATCTTCGCCCGCAGGCTCTACGCCTTCGCCGGGAATGATGACGTTCGAGATTTCCGTCTCGCCAGCGTCATCTTCGCCGGTTCCATTTTCGGAAGCAGGCTCTTCGTTTCCGCCGTCCGGCGCAGGCGTGTTTTCCGTGATCTCGGCGGGCGTCGCTTCATCGGCAGCGCTCTGGGCATAGGCGATAACGCCTGTACTGATCAGCGCCAGTACCAAAGCGAGGGCCAATGCGAGCAGTTTTTTCGGATTCATACTTCTTCCTCCTCTTTGATGCCCATGTATCGTCGTGATGGGCGATTCTCTATCTGATCCGTGTTGTGTCGCCTCGCAAGGGAGGCAGCCCATCACGCGGATTCCAATTTCAGTGCGGCCCATTATTCCGGAGCTTCGATTTCCTCCGGGCGCGGTGTCGTTTCCAGGCGCAGGCCGGTCGAGCCGCGAACGACGGAAAAGTGAAGCGGGTGCGTCTCCGCCCATGCGGAGCTTTCGTCGGCCCGGCGTTTCCACTTCTCATAGAGCAGAACGGCCTGGCCGGAGATCAATTCGTCCGCCTCATACCGTGCTGCCGCCGCTTCCTCAAGCGTTTCGTAGGTTCCAAGGAAATACTGCTTTTTCTGGAAAACGATCTTCGCCATGTATTTCCCCTTTACCCGGTAAACACCCTTAACGCCGGTGGTGTTGCTGGAAGGAATCTTCTGACTTCGCAGATGGTCGATGGATGTTCCGTCCACGCGCGTAATCATCTGATTCAGCTTCTGGTCATGTTCGCGCTTCTGGCAGCCGCAGCTGACGATGTTGTCGTACATGAGCCAGTTATACGGGATGTCCAGCTCCTGTCCGCAGGCGCAGCGGCAATGCCAGATGACGCTTCCGCGCGAATCGCGCTGTTCCGTGGGATACAGGGCCGTGAGTCTGCCGAATGTCCGGTTTGTAATGTCGGCGTGAGCATAACGCTTCAAATCCTTCCGGCAGCCGCAATGGGTTCGTTTTCCCGTAACCAGCGCCGTGGCCATCACCTCGCAGATGCTTCCGCATTTGCATTTACACCACCACCAGACGCCGCGGCCCGGCTGCCTTTTATTCGAACGTCCGAGAACCTTCAGGTCGCCGAACGTCCTCCCGGTCAGGTCGTAGGCCTGCCCGCGCGAGGCCTCCTGTTGGGCGCAACCGCAGCTGCCGCTCTCCCCGTAGCGCAAGGCCCTTTCCCGCACGAAGCGATAGGTGCCGCATTCGCATTTACAGAGCCGAAGTGCTTCTCCGCGCCGGTCGGTTTTCTGATCCGCCAATACCGTCCAGCGCCCAATGCGGGCTCCCGGATAAACGTCGTTGCGAATCGCTTCTTCGTTCATTGCGGGCACCTCACTTTCGCTGGCGAGCTGCTCAGGACAAGCGGGCGAGTATTCCATATCTCTCGTTCTTCACGGAGATACGTTTCCAATACCTGCCGAAAGGACGTGTCCAAATCCTGCCCGTCGAGCTTCTTCTGAACGAAATCCAGTCTTAGCTTTTCCGCGCCCTTTCGAATGGCGACAGCCCTCTTGATGTCGTCGAAATGGCCGAGGGAATATTGCTTCCCGGCATAGCAGATGTATGCCTGCCATTGGTTCCGGTAACGGGCTACACCCTTGTGCCCGCTGGTGTTATCCTTGGGCAGCTTGTCAGAGGCGATGATTTCCAGGCATGTGCCGTCAATGAAGGTACGTCCATCGCCGCGGATTTCGTCTCCATAGCAGCCGCAGCTTTTGGTATGACCTGTAAGCAGTTTATTGCTGCTTATGGTCACATACTCGCCGCAATCGCAGAGACAAAGCCAGCGAATGCTGCTGTCCGTGTCGCGCACGGGTACGGGTTCCAATGCAACCAGCCGCCCAAATCTCATGTTGGTCAAGTCTTTGGCACGGTTCGTCGTACAGCCGCAGCTTTTTTTGATGCCGCAGCGCAGGAGGCTTTCCCGAATGAGAACCACGTTTCCGCAGGCGCAGCGGCAGCGCCAGGCAGGCGAAATCACGCCGTGAGCTTCCATGGTTTCCCGCCTGATGCAGGTCAGTTTTCCGAAGCGGCTGCCTTCATGAACAGGCTGTGTCTTCTGGCTGGGCAGGGAAACGCTTTTTCTTTTCCCGCCCACGAAAATCGACCTCCGTTCTGATACATTTCCACATGGAAAGCAGGGGATGTGAGCTTTCTTTCGCTCTGCATCCCCTCGCGCTTTTCTTGCACATAATGACGGGCGTCCTGTCGATGGAAGCTAACCCGTCCGCGGATGAATGTGCGGTTGTCGCGCGAGTGGAATGATAGATAAAGGCGGTCGGAATTCCCGCTGCAGACTCACAGCCGTGATGCGGGGCATAATGTAGACAATAGGCACCAGTCGTGATAAAATACCAATGATAGGAAAAGGCCTGTTGGGTGCGCTGTAAAAGAGGGCTTTTGCGGCGTTTCGCAGCATCGTGATGCGGGTCGTGTCCTTGGCGCATAATTTCTACCCTATACGCCAATTTTTTCTTCTCGTTCCTTCTTTTTTCACAATGTTAACGTTCTTATTTTAATCCATAGCCCAACGTAGAAAAGTCTTGTGTGCGACCTGAAGGCGACGGGCCGCTTCGCGGGCGGAGATTGCACCTTCGCGCCATGCTACAAGGCACGCTTCGTAGTTGGATGGACGCTCCTTGCAGGGCGGCCCGAAGCGAACGCCGCGCTGGCGCGCCGCCGCGATCCCCTCCGCCTGCCGTTGGTGAATGAATTCCCTCTCTGTCTGAGCAACGTAGGAAAGAAGCTGCAAAACGATGTCCGCAATCAGCGTGCCGGTCAGATTCCGGTTCTGCCGTGTGTCCAGAAGCGGCATATCCAAAACGACGATGGCGGCCTTCTTCTCTTTGGTGATGATCCGCCATTGATCCAGAATGTCCTCGTAATTCCGGCCCAGGCGGTCGATGCTCTTGATGACCAGCGTGTCGCCTTCCTGCAGAATATTCAACAGTCTGCGATAAGCGGGCCGGTTGAAATCCTTGCCGGATTGCTTGTCCAGAAAGATGTGCGTCTGCGCTACGCCAAATTGCTGCATTGCGATCATTTGCCTGTCCTCGTTTTGCTCTCGCGTCGATACTCTTGCGTATCCATAGATTTTTTCTTCCATTTTCTCTGCCTCCTGTAATTAAGGATACGCCCCATTTTACAGAAAGCACCCAATGCCTGTGTTATCCTCGCAATGTTTTCCCTGAGAATCCTCCGTTCTCTGCATAAGCAGTCTATTTATAGACCATCTTAGCACATTCAAATCTAAAAGTCCATATATAGACCGCATATTGAAAGACAATTTGCTATGCTTAATAGGGCTATATATAGACAGGGAGCGATAAAATGGGCACAGTTGAATGCGTGGGAAATCGGATTCTGGAGCTATGCAGGAAAAAGAATCTGTCAATCAATGGGCTGGCCCGGAGCGCGGGCGTGCCGCCGACGACGGTGAAGAACATTTTGAATGGCGCGAGTCGAAATCCGGGAATTGTGACGATCAAGATGATTTGCGATGGATTCGGCATTTCGCTGGTGGAATTCTTTGATACGAAGGAATTTCGGGAATTGGAGCAGGAGCTGCAATAAGTCTGACGCTGGTGTAAATCTACGTTATATATCTACGTTATATATAATGAAGAAACACCCATTGCTTCCTTGGTCGGAGGCAATGGGTGTTTGCTATTTCCGTGTTGAAATTGTCATGCGGCAGGCAATACCGGTTGGATGATCTGAACGGTTACGCCGTTTGCTTTGGCGTAGCCTATGGTCATGGCTGTGCCGCCTGGCTGGCCGTCATAGGCGGCAAGCAGCAGGTCGGCATTATTGACGAGATAGCGGTTCCGAATGAACATGGCGCTTTTCGTATATACATGACTGGTCGCCGTAGTGATGTCAGCCAATTCAAAAAGCAGGTCGTGCCGCGCCTGGTATTCCTCCGGCCATTTGCTGGCCTGATCGTCGAATGGGCTGACCATTTCCAGAATAACCTCCGGATGCTGCTTGCGCAATTCAACGACGGCCTCTGCTGCGAACATATCCATGCCCAAAGCACCGCCAGAGATAAAATGGCGATAGCCCATGTCATAGAGCGTTTGGATCGTAGCCTGAACGCGCTTTTTGAAATCAATGCAGCGAGGATCTGTTTCGTCAAAGCCGAAAGGCATTTTCTGCGGACGATAGCCTGTGAAAGCGCAGCGATGCATATTGAGCGCCGGTTTTCTGCGAACGATATTTTCCATTATAACGCCTCCCCGTTGTCGATAGAACAGTTTACGATGCGGGAAACAGGCCGCTTCAGGCGCGTCGCGTCCAGGATGCCGGTGAATGAAAGCTCCAAACCGTCCCGTTCTTTTTTGAGATTGCAGTCAAAACAAACCACGCCGCCGTCTGCAGCCTCCAGACGAATGCGCTGCACCTGTTCCCCCGCGCCCGCCGTCAATTTGGTCTTGCGGCGCAGGGTCAGTTTGCGGGGACATTGCTCCACAGGCGGCAATACGCCACTTTGAATGAGGTCATGAATATGCCGACTTACGGTGGCGGTGGATTTGATACCGATGCCTATGGCGATCTCCCGGTAAGACGGCGAGTAGCCGTGCTGATCGCAGAAGGCGGATACAAAGTCCAGAATTTTCTCTTTCGTTTTACTAACTTCTCCCATGGCGATTCACTCCCTCCGTGTCATGAGCCAACGTCTCCTGTTTCGGTCGCCAGATTCGCGGCTGTGTTCATAATGTTGCATGAGCGTTTCCTCCTTGAAAAAGGGTATAGGAAATATGCCGACCGGAAGGGCCGGTTGCGTTAATTTTATTCTTTAGTGTCGTTGCGCCGCCTCGTGCTGGAGGTCGTCCAACTCCGCCTGCTCCGTTTCCGTGGGCCGGGCGTCGATGGGTACAATGCCGATGACCCTGCCGATGCAGCGAACGTTGTCGTCGGCGTTAAAATGCAGAACAGGATACTTGGGATTATGGGAATGAAGGCCATCGGGCTGGTATTCCTTGACAAATCCCTCGCCGTCGGCGACGAATACGCCCACCTCGCCGGGAGAAATGGCGTCGGCGTATTGTACCAGGATGTCGTCTCCGTCATGCAGGTCGGGTTCCATAGAGTCGCCGCTTACGGTGATGACAGCGTCTGCCCGGCAGACGTTGCGGTCAGCGCGGAGGTAGATATAGACGCCATGCCCGCCCTCGTCCAGGGGATTGCCGGTGCCTGCGGAGGTTTTCAGGTCGTCATACCAGACGCGCTGAAAATTCTCCTGAACGTATTTGCGTAGATTCCGTGCCTGCACGTCCAGCATGGTCGCCATCAGCTGGTCTATGACCTGTCGGTTCTGTTGACTGAGATAATGATAGTTGTTGAGCACCCGGCGATCCTCGCTTGTCAATTCCTCAGTAAAAACCGCCTGGCCGAAAAAGGTGCTGAGGGAAATGCCCAGCGCTTCGCAAAGGTCAGGAATCATATTGAGGTCGGGTCGCGCCTTTCCTACTTCCCAGTTGCTGACGTAGTTTTTGCTGGTGTTAAGGATACGTGCCAGTTCAGGCTGGTTGATACCCTTTTTGAGGCGTGCGGCCCGGATGATAGAGCCATACTTCTCGCGGTTGAAATAAGCGAGCTTGGCAGCTTTTCGCTCCGCCAGGCTGGTGACGTTTCCCGCGGGAAACGGATTATCAGTGGGCTTCATGCTTTTTGCCTCCTTCTTGACTTTCACGTATATAGTAGCACTAAAATATATTGCTGTAAATAGGCCAGTGAAAATTTTACGCAGCTTTTCGCAAAAAGCCCCAGCGACACCTGTTCAAAAATATTTTTTGGAAAAAGAATGTATGTTCGTACATTTGAAAACAAGAAATAAAATTTAGTGCTATACTTGGTGGCGAGATACAGTTCCTGGCAAAATGGATAGTACGACAGGAGCTTTCTCTCAAAAAGCTGCTTCCTTCATGCGGCGGACGCCGGGCTGCCGCATGGAGTTATCTGATGCCGGTAATACGAAAATACGGAGGAATCTATAAATGGTGTTGCGCTTTCACGATTTCTATTTCATGGTTTTCATCAGCCGCGAGTATCTGGGCGTCGAGGTGCCCTTCAGGTATGACGAATGGCACGGGGATATTGGAGGGATTTTCATGATTCCCTTTGTCCGAATTCTCTTCGGATATGAATTGAGGCAAGAGGGGTCGCAGGAGGAACTGCAGGAGGCGGTGGAGGATGGCGAACGCTACTGAAATGCTTATGACGCACTGCTGCCATTGCGGGCATCTGATCAGCCGGTCGGCCTCCGGCACAAGGAGCATTATGCGATGCCCCAAATGCGGAGCAGAGATTGAAGTGACCGTTCGGGAAAAGACGGTTACGGTGACGCTGCTGCGAGTGAAGGAAAATGCGGCACAGACAAATTGAATAGAAACGCACGGCCTCGTCAGGCGCTGAATTCGGCATGGAATCGAAAGGAGCGCGGAGGCAGGTGTAAGATTTGCTAAGGGAATTGGATTTGGCTTGAACCATCAGGAATCCGGCAAATAGGCGTCCACGGAGGGACATTTCTGTCCTGCAAGCGGCGTGCCTGTTTGCCGGATTTTTTCTTTTCAAAAATTTTTCAAACCGGACAAGACCTGTCCGGTTTGGTTGATACCATTCAGCCAGAGCCAAGGGAAAGGAGGTGACGAGCGTGAGAGGCAATGAACGGCGCGAAGAAATTATGCGCATTCTCACTGCTAGGCGGCATGAAACCATGTCGCGCCTGGCGATGGAACTGGGCGTACACGAGCGCACAATTCGACGAGACGTTGTTGAGCTCACGACTCGTTATCCTCTGGAAACCCAACAGGGCAACGGCGGCTGCGTGAAGGTGGCTCAGTGGTATCACCCGCACCGGAACATTCTTTCCGGTGAACAGCAGCGCGTCCTTGCCGAAATCATCCAGACGGCCAGCGAGCAGCAAGCCAAAGTCCTGCGCGAGATGCTCCTGGAATATGGCTCTCCGAAAAATAGGCAGACCTTACAGGAGGGATTCAATGTGCAGTAACAATCCGAAGCTGCCGATCCGGGCCGCGCCCTACAAGCATCAGCGAGAAGCTTTCTACTTCGTACTGCGGCTCTTTGGGCTGCTGGCCGAGAATGAGGAGAATGACAATGAAAGGAGGTAACTTTATGAACGTTTCCAACGGGAAGGGTGCTGCCCTCTTGATGGAAATGGGTTAGGCACCGGAAAAACTCTCACGACCATCGCCATTGTAGGCCATCTCTGGTTAAGCGGCCACATCCGCCGCCTGCTGGTTGTTGCGCCGCTGTCCATCCTCGGCGTGTGGGAGGACGAATTTTGCAAATTCGCGGATTACGACTACTCCCTCGCCGTGCTGGAAGGCACGGGCGCGCGGAAGGCGGATACCATCCGGCATATGACCGGCTCGGCGCTGCAGGTATTGGTGGTGAATTACGAGAGCGCCTGGCGCTTGGAAAAGGAGCTGGCCGCATGGAGGCCGGACATGATTGTCTGCGACGAGGGCCACAAGATTAAGACCCACAATATTGCCGCCAGCAAGGCGCTGCACCGGCTGGGCGCGAGGGTGCCCTATCGCCTGCTGCTCACCGGTACGGTCATCACCAACAAGCCCATCGACGTGTTCAGCCAGTACAAATTCGCCGACCCTGCCGTGTTCGGCAGCAGCTTCTACCTGTTCCGCAACCGCTATTTCGACATGGTGGGCTATGGCAATTATACGCCGGTCATGAAGAAAAGCATGGAGGCGGAATTCACGGAAAAGCTGCACAGCATCGCCTTTCGGGCGACAAAGGCGGAATGCCTCGATCTGCCGGAATGCACGGACATTGTGCAGCGAGTGGAATTGGAACCTGCCGCCCGGCGCGTGTACCTGCAGCTGGTGAAGGACAGCTATGCCGATCTTGCCAACGGCAGCGTGACCGTGACCAATGTGCTGACAAGGCTTTTGCGGCTTTCTCAGCTGACGGGCGGCTTTGTGGGCAATGATGCGGACGCCGCCACGGAGCAGGTTTCCTCGGCCAAGCTGGATGCGCTCTCCGACCTTATCGACAGCGCGGAGAATGACGGCCGCAAGGTGGTGGTCATCGCTCGGTTTCTGCCGGAAATCCGAGCTATCGAGAAGCTGTTGGAAAAGAAAGGCCTTCGCTACTCCGTGATCCACGGCGGCGTGGCCGACCGTCCCGCCCAGATTGAGGCCTTTCAGAACGATCCTGCGGTGCGGGTGTTCGTGGGCCAGATTGCTACGGCGGGTCTGGGCATTACGCTGACGGCGGCCTCCACCATGATCTTCTATTCGCTGGATTATTCCATGAGCAACTACAAGCAGACCCGCGCCCGCATCCATCGCGTGGGCCAGAAGCATCCCTGCACCTATATTCACCTCGTGGCCAAGGACACCGTGGATGAAAAGGCATTGAAGGCTTTGCAGGACAAGGCCAATCTGGCCAAGGCGCTGGTAGACGATTACAGGGCGGGCCGAAACCCCTTTGGAGGATGAAATGGAGAACAATCGACTTTTTGAATTGGCCGACGAGCTGAAAGCCCTCCGCGACCGCAAGGATGCGCTGGAGGCCGAGCTGAAGCAGGTCAATATGGACATCGACAACGTGGACTGGCACCTCTCGAACCTGATGGGAGAAACGGAAACGCAGAATTTCACCCGCGCAGGAACGATGTTTTTCCTGTCCACCAAGACCCGCGCCAGCGCCAAGGCCGGCCAGAAGGACGAGCTTTTCGGTGCGCTGCGGGCCAACGGCTACGGCGATCTGATCACTGAGACGATCAACGCCGGTTCCCTGTCCAGCTTCGTGAAGGAGCAGATCGCCGAAAATGAGGATGTGCTGCCCGGCTGGCTGGACGGCCTCGTGAATGTCTTCGAGAAAACGACCGTGGGCGTAAGAAAAGCCCGATAAGAAAGGAACAAAGCAATGAGTAATAACGAAATGATTCCCGCGACCAACTACACCGCCCTCAAGGATTTCAATCTGGCGGAGGCCATGGCCTCGGAAATGAACGGCATGGATGTGAGTTTCGACCGCGTAACCATCCCCGCCGCGGGCGGCACGACCTTTGAACTGCCCGGCGAGCTTCCGGGCGAAACGGACGCGGCCAAAGAATTCACCGGCGTGATCCTCTATCATCATCCGCTGTTCGCCTATTACCGCGAGCGCTTCAATGGCGGCAATAACGCGCCAGACTGCGGCAGCTACGACGGCGTGACCGGCGTGGGCAATCCGGGCGGCGTATGCGCCCAGTGCCCGCTGAACCAGTTCGGCAGCGGCGAAAACGGCGGCAAGGCCTGCAAAAACAAGCGCCGCATCTTTATTCTGCGGGAGGGCGAGCTGATCCCCATCCTGCTGACGCTGCCCACCGGCTCTATGAAAGAATTTGCCGTATATGTCAAGCGCCTGCTGGCCAAGGGCAAGAAATCCAGCAGCGTGGTGACGCGGTTCTCCCTGCAGAAGGTGCAGAATTCGGGCGGTATCGCCTATTCCCAGGCGAAATTCGCCGTGGATCGGGTGCTGACGGACGAAGAACAGCGCTACATTTCCGCCATGGCCGAGCAGGTGAAGGCCTTCGCCAGCCGCGTGGCCTATGACGATGCGCCCGGCGAAGTGATTGATCCCGAAACCGGCGAGGTCATGCAGCCACTGGCTTGATGCACTAACCCATTGATACGGAGGGCTGGCAGCCCCAGCCCTCCCATGGAGGTTATTATGAATTACAGATGTGAAACTGACCTGTCTGCCATTAAAGATTATCTTCAAAACGCGGCCGTAGTGGCCTTCGACTTTGAAACTGCGCCCTTGCTGCAATATCGGGACGATCCTCGGGCGGCGCTGGATGCGCACCGGGCCTGCATTGTAGGGATTTCGCTTTCTACTTCTGAAGGCAGCGCTATCTATATCCCGCTGGAGCATTTCGACGGCGGCAATGCCGATTCCGATCAGGTGATTCCGTTTCTGCGCGATACGCTCTGGACGAATCCTGCGGTTACGAAGGTGGCCCACAATCTGGCCTTTGAGTCCATGTTTCTCTATGCGCTGGGTATCATCATTCAGCCGCCCTGCTATGACACCATTGCCGCGGCGCAGATGACGCTGAAGAACAGCTTCGAATTCCGCGGCCTGTTTGACAGCGGCCTGAAAAAGCTGGTGCCGGAGCTGCTGGGCGACGAGCTGCCGACCTTTGAGGACGTGACAGGCGGCAGATTCTTCGACGAGCTGAACAGTCATGATCCCGAAACGGTGCGCTATGCCTGTGCAGACAGCGATTACGCCCTGCGGCTGTATCGACGCTTCAACGAATGGTTCGACGCCTTTTTGCCCAGGCATCGCTGGATCGTGGAAAATATCGAATCGCCCACAGCAGTCTATTGCGGCCTGATGAAATACAACGGTTTGCTCATGGACGAGCCCGCCATGATCCGCAAGCAGGGCGAATGCGCAGCCCGGCTGCTGGAGCTGCGAGAGCAGATTCGCGGCATGATCGGCGATGTGGACGTCGGAGCCAATGCCGGAACGCAGGCGTTCAAGGATTATCTGTTCAAAGAATTGCAGCTTCCGGTACTGAAAACCACGGCCAAGAATGCCGAAGCCGCGGATGACCAGACGCTGACTATGCTGGCGGAATGGTGCGCGGAGAAGCGCCCTGAGCTGGTGCCGCTGTTTGAACTGGTGCAGGAATACCGGCGCTGGTCGAAGCTGAAAACCACCTACATCGACGGCTATCTGCGCTTTGTCAATCCGGCTACCGGACGCATTCATCCAGATCTTCTGCCGCTGGCGACAGAAACGGGCCGATTCGCCGCCCGGAATCCCAATATGCAGAACTGCCCGCGCAAGACCAACGATCCGGTGGGCATCCGCGCCTTTATCCTCGCGCCCGAGGGACACGTTCTCGTTTCATGCGACTTCTCCCAGATCGAGCTGCGCGTGGGCGCGTTCTACTGCCGCGATCCGAAGATGCTGGAAACCTACCGCACAGGCGGCGACATTCATGCGGCAACGACCAGCGTCATTTTCGGCATTCCTTACGCGCAGGCCGTGGACAAGAATGCTCCGGATTACAAGGAGCGCCGCACCATTGCGAAAAACGTGAACTTCGGCGTGTTCTACGGGCTTTTCCCTCGTGGCCTCCAGCGGACGCTGCGGTTCAAGGCCGGGCTGGACAAATCGCTTTCCGACTGTGAAGGCGTCATCGCCAACCTGAAGGCCGGTTATCCGAACCTTTCCCGCTGGCAGGAGCAGGCCCGGCGCGCTGCCGCGATGCGGCAGTATACCCAAACCTTTCTTGGTCGCCGCCGCTATCTGCCGGGCATCCGCTCGCAGGATTGGGGCCGGAAATCCTTTGCCGAGCGCTGCGCGCTGAATACGCCCATTCAGGGAACCGCCGCCGACATTCTGAAGCTGGCGCTGGCCCGGCTGATCGTCGGCCTGCCTGAGCGCCCGTGGCTGAAGCCGCTTTTACAGATTCACGACGAATTGGTGTTTGAACTGCCGGAGGAAAAACTGCCCGAGGCCGTCGCCTTCATTCAGGCGTGCATGGACGCGCAGCCCTTCCCGGAAATGGACGTGCCCATTGTGGCCGAGGCGGCCTACGGCCCGGATTTCGGGCACATGAAGGAGATGGAATAGATGACATACAGAAACGCAGAGGGTTATCCCGATCCCACCGCCGGTGAAGCGCTGGCGAATGTGTACCGGGAACAGCGCGCCGCTATGTGGGCGCAGGCAATACAGACAAAGCATAACGACCGGCCCAAGTCCAGCCGCCCGCCGCGCTCGGTGCAGCGGGCCAGGCAGAAGGCGAACAAGGCCAAAGGAAGGAGCGGTATGGCATGAATTTTCCGAAAGAACTGGCGACGCTGCCGCAATGGATCTGCTGGCGGCTGGAGCCCGATCTGAAAAGCGAGAAGCCGCGGAAGGTGCCCTATGATCCGAAAACGGGCCGGAAGGCGTCCTCCACCAATCCGCAGACCTGGGCGACGCTTGCGGAGGCCGAGGCCGCGCGGCAAAAGTACCTGTTCACCGGCGTGGGCTTCGTATTTACCGAGGCGGGCGGCATTGTGGGCGTGGACATTGACCATTGCAAAAAGGAGGATGGCAGCTGGAATGAAGTCGCCTCTGCCATTCTGACGAAGTATCCGTCTTACACCGAAATCTCGCCCTCGGGCACGGGGCTGCACATTTTCTATCGCGGCTCCATGCCCGGAAAGGGCAATAAGAACAGTCAGTCTGCCGTGGAGATGTACGCCGCGGCGCGGTATTTCACCATGACCGGGAACCGGCTGGAGGGTACGCCCGAGGACATTGCGGATGGTTCGGAGGCGCTGCCCTGGATTCACGAAACCTACGTCGCCAAGAAAAAGGCGGCGAAAAGCAAGGCCAAGCGGGCTGTTCGCACGGTTTCCCTGACGGACGAGCAGGTGTTGGAGAAGGCCGCCTCTGCCCAGAACGGCGAGGACTTTACCGCATTGTGGGAAGGCCGTTGGCAGGAGAAATTCGGCAGTCAATCCGAGGCCGATCTGGCCCTGTGCTGCGCGCTGGCCTTCTGGACGGGCAGGAACAAGGAACAGATGGACAGGCTGTTTCGGCAATCCAAGCTGTTCCGGGAAAAATGGGACAATGTTCACCATGCGGATGGCGCGACCTACGGCGAGGAAACGCTGGCGCAGGCCATTGCCCGCACGGAGAATGTGTATACACCGGGCGGCGATCTGGGTATCTTCGAAGCCAACGGGCGCTATATGCGGGAGCGCGGCGAGAACGTCTACGCGCTGACCAATTTCGTGGTGCGCCCGCTGGAAATGCTGGTGGCGGAGGATGAAACGCAGATGACCTGCGACCTCGTGACCATGTACGGCGAAACCTTCCGGCTTTCCTTCATGACGTCGGATTTTGCGTCGGCGCAGAAATTCAAGGCGGTGCTGAACAAGCGCACGATCTCCCTTTGCTACATGGGCAGCGACGGCGATCTGGAGGTGCTGAAATCCTATCTGGCCGGGCTGGCGTGGCAGGTGAAGCACGGCGTGAAGGCGCTGGGGCTGTATGAGCACGAAGGCAGTTGGGCCTATGTGGACAAGGAGCGCGCCTTTGCTGCAGGCGGCGAGGACGTGCCGGACATGGTGCAGCTGGAGAAATATACGTCCATTGAAACGGAGCTTCCGCGGCACAAAGCCATTTCGGCGGAAAAGCTGACCGAGCTTGGCCCGCTGCTGCTTGGCTACAACGAGCCTGCGAAAACGGTGACGGTGCTGGCATGGTGCACGGGATGCTTCGTCAAGGAAATGCTGCGCTCCGTCGGGATCAAATATCCGCATCTGTTCCTGATCGGCGAGGCAGGCAGCGGCAAGTCCACCACGCTGGAGCGGGTGATCCTGCCCTTGTTTGGTCGGAGCAAGGTTGTGGCCGCGCCGCAGATCACGGGCTTCACGCTCATGAAGGACGCATCCTCCAGCAATCTGTTCCCGCAGGCGTTGGACGAATTCAAGCCCTCGAAGATCGACAAAACCCGGCTCGCCGCCCTGTACAATCATTTTCGCGACAGCTATGACGGGCATGAGGGCGTGCGCGGACGGGCCGACCAGACGCAGGTATCCTATACGCTGCTGGCTCCGCTGGTGGTGGCTGGTGAGGAATCTCCGGATGAGTCCGCCATTCGTGAGCGCGGCATGGAGCTGCTTTTCAGCAAGCGCGACCTGAAAGACCAGACGGCAAGAGCGGCCTTCGCCAAGCTCAGCGGCAATCGGGATGATCTAATGGCGCTGGGCCGTGCCATGCTGGATACTGCGCTGACACTGCAAACGGCGGCTGTGAAGCAATGGTTCGACGAGTCCGTCGCTATGTTCAGCGGCAATCTGCCCTCCCGCGTGGTGAATAACCTCAGCGGGTGCATGGCTGGGCTGCGATTGCTGGAGGCCGCGTGCAACCGGCTGGGTTTGGCTTGGAGCCAGGTATTCTCCATTTCGCTGGATGGCTGCGCGAAATACATGGAATACGCAGCGCGGGAATACCTGCTGGACGGCGGCAACAGCAACAAGAGCATTGTGGAAACGACGCTGGAGGTCATCGACCGCATGGGCCTGACTGCGGACGAATGCCGGATGCTGGAGGACGGCAACGTGGCGATTTGGTTCAAGGGCATCTATGACCGGTACACGCAGTATCGCCGCGACCATGCGATTCTGGGCGAATGCCTGCCGTATGGGCAGTTTATGAAGCAGCTGCGGAAAAGCGACCTTTTCATTGAGGGCAAGGTAATTCAGATCGGCGAGGACGTGAAGCGCGGGACGATTCTCAACTATCCGCTGCTTCGCCAGCGCTGCGACGTGGACGGCTTTCTGCACACGCATGTGGAACCACTGCGCTGATCGGCGTTTACAATTTCGACTGATTTACAGTTTTTACACAGGATTTAGAGGTACGTGAGAAACAATTTTTCTTACACATGTGCGTATGTGCGCGCGCGTAGAAATACGAAACACCTCCGAAATCTTGTAAAACGCTGAAAAACGTAAACGGGAGGCGTTTGTGGCAGAACGAGATATTGTGGCCGCGATCCTGCGGCTGCTGAGGAAAACGCCGAACTGCTTCTGCTGGAAGGAGCACGGCGGGATGTATGGAACGGCAGGCGTTCCGGACGTCATTGCCTGCATTAACGGGAGGTTTGTGGCCTTCGAGGTCAAGACCGAAACCGGCAAGCTGACAAAATTACAGGAAATCACGATACAGAAAATCAGGAACGCAAAAGGACAGGCCTTCAAAGTGACCTCGGCGGCAGAGGTGTCCGCCATACTGAAAGAATTGGAGGTTATGCCTTATGAATAATGTGCCGATGACGGCCAAGGAATACCTTTCGCGGGCCTACCGCATCGACCAGCGGATCAATACGAAGCTGATGCGCATTTCAGAGCTTCGCGCGCTGGCGCAGAAATGCACGGTGGCCTATGGCGGCGAACGGGTATCGCATACCCGAAACGTCGCCTCGCTGGAGGACTCGGTCATGAAGATCATGGAGGCAGAAAAGGAGCTGGACGCGCAGATCGACCTGCTGGTGGACACGAAAAAGGAAATCGAGGGCGTGATCGAGCGGGTGCCGGACGCGGATTGCCGCCTTCTGCTGGAAATGCGCTATCTGGCCATGAAATGCTGGATCGACGTCGCAGCGGAAATGAACGTGTGCCGGGCCTACGTTCACAGGCTCCATGAGAAGGCGCTGGACATGGTAGAGACGATCCTGCAGGAAAGGAGCGCTGGTTCGCATGAATAAACCGCAAACGGGAATTCGCTTCCGGAGCGAAATGCTGGGCTGCTCCCACATTCAGCGGTTGGCCGAATATGTCGCCGCCGAGTATGGATTGCCTCGGGTAGACAGGAAGCACGTGCGCCGGATGTACGCACAGGCCACGCCCATCCCCATCACGCTGGAAAACGAAAAAGGTCAGCTATGGGTGGACAAGTATTATTTGGCCTACCGCCTGCTGGACGGCGTTACGCACTACGTCTACCTGTCCCGGACGCATATTCGGGAGGAATACCGCAATTATCAGGCGGCGGCCACATCCCGCGATCAGCGCTTCGCCATGCCGGTGGAATACCAGCGGATATTTCACAAGGCCGGCTTCTCCATGTTCCTGGCCGGGCATCAGATTTGGATCGAGAAAAAATTTCTTGAGAAAATTTCTGAAAAACAGGCTTCGTAGACAAAAGTAGACTCGCGGCCATGCTATAATAGCAGTAGTGAAAAAAGGTTCACGGAAGCGCTCACAGAGAAATCTGCGGGCGCTTTTGCTATGGAGGCGGCTATGCCAAGAAAACCAAAGCATCCCTGCGGCTATCCCGGCTGCCCGGAGCTGACGGACAGGCAATACTGCCCTGCGCACCAGAAACTGGTCACGTCCCGGTACAATCGCCACGGCCGAACGCCGGAAATGAAGAAAAGGTACAATGGCGCGTGGCCAGCGATTCGGCGCAGGTTTATTGCCGCGCATCCCCTGTGCGAAATGTGCAGGCGCGAGGGCCGGGTGACGGCGGCTGCGGAGGTACACCACATCGTTCCGCTGTCGGCGGGCGGCACCCATGACGAGAGCAATCTCATGGCGCTGTGCAAGCCCTGCCATTCCCGGATCACGGCCCGCGAGAGCGGGCGCTGGGGAGGCCCAGGGGCCTCTCAAATCTCAAAATGACGGGCACAACATAGCGGGGCCGCCCCTTCGTAAAAACTTTCGCATAAGTTTTTTTGCAAAACAAAAAAGTTACTTCACGGGAGGTGTTTCGCCATGGGCGCAAGAGGCCCCAAACCGGGAACGGGCGGACGCCCGCGAAAACCCTTGTCCGAAAAAATACTGGACGGGAATCCCGGAAAGCGCAATATCCGCGTTCTGAAAAACTACACCGATCTGGAAGGCGCAGATATGCCCAACCCGAAGGATTATTTGCTGGATGCGCAAAAGGATGGTAAGGCGTTTCAGGCCGAAGAAATTTATCAGTCCGTGTGGAAATGGCTGAACGACAGGCATTGCGCCCAGCATGTTTCTGCCGAATTGATTGAGCATTACGCCCTTTCGGCGGCGCGACTGATTCAGTGCGAACGTGCAATTTCAACCTATGGCTTTCTGGCAAAGAATTCACAGGGAAACGCAATCACCTCGCCCTATATCACCATCGCGCAAACCTATATGAAACAAGCCAACACCCTGTGGGCCATGATCTACAGCATTATGAAAGAAAACTGCTCCACAGATTACTCTGGCGCTACGCCGCAGGACGATGTGATGGAGCGGCTGTTGAGCACCCGACGCGGAGGCTGATTCTCTGCATTTCTCAGGAGGCTATATGAACATTCAAAACATCTCTTTAAGCGACATTCATCCGTATGCCCGGAATCCGCGCAAAAACGACGAGGCCGTCAAGAACGTGGCGGCCAGTATCCGGGAATTCGGCTTTCTGGTGCCGCTGGTCATCGACCGCGATCATGAGATCGTGGCCGGACATACCCGCTATAAGGCGGCGAAATTGCTGGGCATGAAGGAAGTGCCCTGCGTCATCGCGGACGAGCTGACCGAGGATCAGATCAAGGCGTTTCGCCTGGCCGACAACAAGGTCAGCGAGGCGGCACAGTGGGATATGGATCTGCTGCCGCTGGAATTGGCGGACATCGTCATGCCCATGGCGGATTTCGGCTTTGAAACCATCTCCGATGCGGATTTCTCCGAGAATTTCACGCTGGACGACGGAGAAAAGAAGCCCTTCCAGCAGATTTCCATCACCGTCCACGACGAGCAGGCCAAGCTCATTCTGGCGGCGATCAAGTACGTCTACGACCAGAAGGCCGTGACGGAAACCTTTACCAACGAAAATCACAACGGCAATGGGCTGTATGAGGTGGTGCGAGAATGGGCCGAGCTAAAGAAATTACGATGAAGGTGATCCCTTCCAGCATTGCCAACCCGTTCATCAAGGCGCACCACTATTCTGGTAAGGTGGTCAACAATTCCAAGCTGCACTTCGGCGTGTTTCTGGACGGCCAACTGCACGGCGTAATGAGCTACGGCCCTTCGCTGGATAAGAGCAAGATCATTGGGCTGGTGGAGGGTACGGGCTGGAACGAGTTTCTGGAGCTGAACCGCATGGCCTTCGACAGCGTGCTGCCGCGCAATTCCGAGAGCCGGGCCATCTCCATGAGCATCAAGCTGCTGAAAAAGTATGCTCCGCAGGTGAAATGGATCATTTCCTTCGCGGACGCCTGCTCCTGCGGCGACGGCACGATCTACCGGGCCAGCAATTTCGTCTTGACTGGTATCAAAGAGAACCTGAACCTTGCCGAGCTGCTGGACGGTACGCGCGTTCACAAAATGACGCTGGCCAGCAATCCCACCACGCCGCGCCGGGAGCTGGGCGGGCTGACGTTCTTCGATGTAACCGGCGGCACCTACAATTTCAAGAAGTATCTGGACTATGTGGGCGCAAAGCCCATTCCCGGTTTCCAGCTGCGGTATATGTACTTCATCGACCCGAAATGCCGCAAACGGCTGACCGTGCCGGAAATCCCGTTTTCCAGAATTGACGAACTGGGTGCTGGAATGTACAAAGGAGAAAAGGTCATGCAGGCGGCACGCCATGCCATCCTTACACCGAAGGAGGATGCGGATGGGTAGGGCTAAGGATATTATGCTCAAGGTGATCCCGGCCACCATCGCCAATCCCTTTGTGAAGGCGCACCATTATTCCGGCAGCGTAGTGGGAAATTCCAAGCTGCACTTCGGCGTGTTTCTGGACGGCCAGCTGCACGGCGTGATGAGCTATGGCCCCAGCATGAACAAGCAGCAGATGATTGGCCTTGTGGAAGGCACGGGCTGGAACGAATTCATGGAGCTGAACCGCATGGCCTTCGACAGCGTGCTCCCCCGAAATTCCGAAAGCCGGGCTATTGCCATGAGCATCCGTCTGCTGAAGAAATACGCTCCGCAGGTCAAATGGCTGATCTCCTTTGCGGACGCCTGCTCCTGCGGCGACGGCGCCATTTACCGGGCGGCGAATTTTGTGTTGACCGGCATCAAGCCCAACGAGGCACTGTGCATCCTGCCGGACGGCACGCGGCTGCACAAAATGGCGCTGTCGGCCAATCCCACCACGCCTCGAAAGGAGCTGGGCGGGCGCTGCTATTTCGACTATACCAACGGGCGCTTCGCCTGGAAGGAATTTCTGCAGGCCAGCGGCTCCCGTCTGCTGGAGGGCTGGCAGCTGCGGTATATCTACTTCATCGACCCGGAATGCCGCAAGCGGCTGACCGTGCCGGAAATCCCGTTCTCCAGAATTGACGAGATCGGCGCTGGAATGTATAAAGGCGAGAAAATCCCTCTCGCCCAGCGTCATAGGCCGGAGTGATCCGGCTTTTTTTCATGCGCGGATAGGCTAACAGCAAACCGCCCGCCATACCCGGCGGGAATCGGAGGGGCAGCACCATCCTCCGCGCTCCATTTTTGAAATGAGGTCATTATGGAACTCTGGGAATTAAAGCAAAAACAGAGCCTGCCGCTGGAGGCCAAGATCGCCATGACGCTCCGGCGCATCCGGGAATGGTACGAATACTGGGATGGGAACGTCTACGTTTCCTTTTCTGGTGGCAAGGACAGCACGGTGCTTTTGCACCTCGTGCGCCAGTATTATCCGGACATCCCCGCTGTGTTTTCGGATACCGGGCTGGAATTTCCGGAGATACGAGAATTCGTGAAAACCGTGCCCAATGTGACGTGGCTTCGGCCCGCGCTGACCTTTAAGAAGGTCATTGAGAAGCACGGTTATCCCGTTATCAGCAAGGAGCAGGCGCAATGGATCGAACGCGCCCGACGCGGCGATCCGCAGGTCATCCGTGAAAAGCTGTACGGCATTCGCCCGGACGGCTCGCATTCGCGCTTCTGCACCTCCGCCGAATGGCGGCGGCTTTTCAATGCGCCGTTCAGGATCAGCGCGGAATGCTGCAATGAGATGAAAAAGAAGCCGCTGAAGAAGTATGCCCACGAGACGGGCCGCGTTCCCATCATCGGCACTATGGCCTCCGAAAGCAAGCTGCGGGAGAAGAACTGGCTGAAAACCGGCTGCAACACCTTCGAGGCCAAACGGCCCGTTTCCATGCCCATGTCTTTCTGGCTGGAAAAGGACGTGTGGGAATACCTGCGGAAATATCAGGTTCCCTATTGCAAAATCTACGACATGGGCTATGAGCGCACCGGCTGCGTTTTCTGCATGTTCGGCGCGCATCTGGACGCCGAACCGACCCGCTTTCAGCGTCTGCAAAGGACGCATCCAAAGCTCTGGCGCTACTGCATGAAGGATTGGGAGGCAGGCGGACTGGGAATGCGCCCGGTGCTGGAGTACATCGGCATTCCGTATGAAAATTATCAGAGGGAGTAACACATGGACATTCAAAAAATCCCCGCCAGCCGGTTGAACGCGGCGGCTTACAATCCCCGCAAAGACCTGAAGCCCGGCGACAGAGAGTATGAGAAGCTCAAGCGCTCCATCGCGGAGTTTGGCTATGTGGAGCCGGTGATCTGGAACCGGCAGACCGGGAACGTGGTGGGCGGTCATCAGCGGCTGAAGGTACTGGTCGATCTGGGCCAGCGGGAAATCGACTGCGTGGTGGTCGATCTCGATCTCCAGCGGGAAAAGGCGCTGAACATCGCCCTCAACAAAATTCAGGGCGATTGGGACGAGAGCAAGCTGGCTTCTCTCATGGCAGAATTTGATGTTTCGGCCTTCGACGTATCGCTCACCGGCTTTGACGCGGAGGAAGTGGACGCGCTGCTGAACAGATTCTATTCCCATGAGGCCGCCGAGGACGATTTCAATGCAGAAGGCGAAAAGAAGAAAATCGCGAACGCGGGCGGCCCGGTGACTCAGCCCGGCGATTGCTGGCGGCTGGGCGAGCATCTGCTGCTCTGCGGCGACGCTACCGATCCCGCTGCTTATGAAAAGCTGCTGGGAAGAGAACAGGCGCAATGTGTCGTGACCTCGCCGCCCGCCGACCCGAAGGAATACGCGAAGAACGGCTTGGAGCCGTGGCTGAAGCGCATGTCAGCAGTCATTCGGCTGCTGACGCATCATGTCGGGATCATCTGCTGGCAGACCGCCGACCTGATGAAAACCGGCAGTCCGTTCATCGAACCGCTGTCCTTCCATTCCAACCGGCTGTTTGCGGACGAGAATTTTCGTCCGCTGTGGATTCGTGTCTGGAAAATGACCGGCAGCGTGCCTGCGACGGCGCTGCAGACCGCTTCGAACAAACCCGCGCCGGAATTCGACTATGTGACGGCCTACGCCAGCGACGCGCCCGAGGCGTATAACGATCAGGAATATGCCTGGGTGTCGGCCTATGCCGCCCATGCGTTCCAATTCGTGAAGCGCCTGACTCGCGAGGAACGGCGCAAGTGGGGCTACGCGGGCGTGTGGGAAATCGCCGCTATGCGCAGCGACAAAAGCGCCGAACCGCAGATTCCGGTGGAACTGCCCTGGCGCTGTCTCAAGATGCACAGCGATCTGCACGGCCTGATTCTTGATCCGTTTGCAGGTCTGGGTACTACGCTGATCGCCTGTGAACAATCCGGGCGGCGCTGCCGGGCCATGGAAAGCGATCCGATGCATTGCGACCTGATCGTGCGCCGCTGGGAGCAATTCACCGGCGAAAAGGCCGAGAAAATCGAAACATAACTTCAAAATTTCCGCCTGCTTTTCGAGGAAAAGAGCTTTCTTTTTCGGCGTGTCTCTGGTAACACTCACTCAGCCGGAAGGCACATCAAGAAGGAGGCAATCATCATGAACAGACTTTTCGCAGAAACCTACGCCAAGGATCAGGAAATCGAAGCCCGTTACGCCGCCGCCGAACTCAAGAACGATCTGGCGGCTATGGAACAGGCCCGTGCCGACCATTTCGCGCTGGAGGCCAGCATTCAGGCGCAGGGCAAGCCCTTCGAGCTTCTCTATAGCCTGTACGCCGCAACCATGAAGGTGGGCAACGAGCACATCGACATTTCCGAGCTGCACGAGTATCAGGACGCGGCAACGCTTATTGCCAGCTTCCGCGAGTACGGCGTTGAAGCCTTCACCTTTTCCTCGGGCTGGTCGAGCGCGGCGGGAAGCGCCTGGGCTTTCCTGCAGAACGGCTGCACGCTGGCGGGTATGGTTGAGATCAACGGCCCGCACAAGGCCTTTGGCAGCGACAAATACGAGCAGCGCCCGGCCTTCCTGTTCCGGGTACAGTAAGGAGGCGGGCATATGCTGCAGATCGGCAGGTATACCGCGCCGCAGGACGGGCGGCCCGCGGTCATTCAGCGGGAATTCTACGGTCAGGGTTATATTTTCAAGGACGAAGCCGCTTTCCTTTCCCATCCGGATCAGGTCTGCTATGTGCCGGAACTTTCCGATACGGCCTATACCCGCAACGACCTGCTGGCCCTGTGCGACGGGCAGGAAAAGCTGGCACAGCGCTGCTTCGACTGTCTGAACTGGCAGAGCCCGACAACGTGGGTGGATGAGCAATTCATCTTCGGCGAATGGGTACGCTGCGAGGAATGCCACCGCGTATATGACGCGGAAGATAGCGCCACCTGTCCGCATTGCAAAGGAGGCGCGGCGCTGTGAACAAATATACCTTCATGGAACTGGACGGCGCGCTGGCCGAGCGCCTGAATGAAATTCTGCTGGAACTACCCAAGAAAACGCCTTACAAGGAACGTAAGGCCGAAGCCGACGAAGCGCTGGAAAAATTCTGGGCCATGTTGGAAGGCAACGAAGCCCTGCAGGAACAGTTGGACGATGTGCTGAGCCTGATGCGCGCCTACACCTTCGATCAGAATCGCGCCTGCTATCTGCAGGGCGTCCGGGATTTCCGCGGGCTGATGCTGGGCACGGTTCCCATGCTGGAGGAAGGAGACGATTCGGATGACGAATAAGGCCTTTATGATAGGAAAGCTCATGGCGACGCGCGGCGTGGCCGACAAGGTGAACGATTGCCCGGAATTCGAGCGGTTTACGCGGCAGGCCTTCGCCCGGTATCGCCGCTGCGACTGGGGCGATCTGACGGAAAGCGACAGGCGGCAGAACGACGAGGCTGTGCGCAATGGCGACGACCGCATTCTGGCGGCGTATGTTCATCCGGAGCATCCGGACTGGAAGATATGGATTATTACCGAATATGATAGAAGCGCCACCACGCTGCTGTTTCCCGACGAGTACTGACGGAGGTGTGCTATGAACGAATTCCCTTCTCCGTCTGCTGTTGAACGCATACGCGCGGAGTATCCCGCAGGCTGCCGGGTGGCGCTGGTCTCCATGGGGCCAGATTCCTATTCCCGGCTGAAGCCCGGCGACGAGGGCACGGTATTCCATGTGGACGATGCGGGCACGGTGCATGTGAACTGGGACTGCGGCTCGACGCTGGGCATGGTGTACGGCGTGGATGTGATCCGAAAGCTGTGATTTGGGCGGGCCGGAAACGGCCTGCTTTTCTTCTGCAAAAACGGCGTCTGAGCTTGCTTTTCAGGGGCGTCTCTGGTAACACTCACTCACATCGAACGAAGGAGGCACATCCCATGAAAAGCATTCAGCAGACCCGGAACGAATTCTTCCGCCTCATGGCCGACAACGGCTTTGAATCCACCGGCAGCGCCGACTATGACGGCAACGTGATCTTTGCCCGCGAATGGACGCGCACCTGTCAGGTGGTCTGGTACGGCGAGCGCACCAGCACCTACCGCGTTACCGCCCGGATCAGCTTCGGCACGCCGCTCATTTGCCTGTACGAAAACGGCCGCCCGCTGGGCCAGCGCGATTATTCCAGCCCCAAACGCGCCATGAACGCCATCCGCGAGATCGTCCGCTGCGCGGGCTACGTCCTGTAAGGAGAGAACGAAGATGAACGAGCTTTTCATCAACTGGCTTCACTCCGGCGATAAGGGCCTGCTCCGGCTGGTTCTTCCCCGCGAAACCTATCTTTTCCTCCGCGCGGAAAAGCGGCCCGGCTTCGATTATCTATACTGCCAGCGGCAGTACGGCAGCGACGGCCTGCGCCGCAAGGACAGCTTTCAGTATGCGGGCCTCTATTGCGCGGCGGACGGCCTGATCTACGACGCGGATTACGCGCTGACGCATATGGACGACGCGGACAAAACGCTCCCGGCCCGCTCTTACGAAGCCCTGCGCAGGCAGTTGCAGCAGGACGTGCGCGCCATGATCGAGCAGCGCGTGGACAATGACTGCGGAAACCTGACGGTGCATGAGCTGACCGACGCAAAATTCCTCTGCGCGCTGGACGCCTATCGCAAGTATTACGCCGCCCGCGACGTGCGGCAGCGGTATTTGGAAACCGGAAAGCTGGACAGCGAAGGCTTTCATTGCCGGTATGCTCCGGAGGGATGGACGGAGGATTCGTTCCTTTCCTATATCGCCGATCCGCTGGCCTATGCCGAGCGGGAGGCGGAACGCTACTGGACAGAAAATCAGGAAGCAATGTACCTGCAATTTCTGGAGCAGGATGCGCGGGACGCGGAACAGGCTGCAATTGCGGAGAATCCGCAAAATCCCGTTCACATCGTCCGGCAGATCATGGCCGTCATGAACGCCAGCGGTGCGAAAACCGTGAATGTGACCGTGCGGAAGGATGGGAAAGAACTGACCTTCAAGACGGAGACCAGCGACCTGCGCCGGGATTGCACGGGCGGCTATTCGCACTGGCATATGATTGCAGCCGACCGGCGCAGATTTTTCGAATGCTTTGGCCGGAACGCCGAATACAGGCCGGAGGAAATCCTCCGTATCACCTATGGCCGCAGCGTATTATATGAAGCAAAAGGTTGACGGCCGCAGCCCCGCAAGGGGCTATTTTCATGCTCACTGAAAGGAGGCCGCATTGACAAACCCCATTCATAAGACAAAGCATGGCTATTATGTCGCCTCCTTCGCCAGCGGCGGCGATTTTTCGTTTGATGAGATCGATCTGCCGCTGATCCGCGCCCATACCTGGCACCTGGGCAAGCGCGGCTATCCGGCCACGCATATCGGCGGCAGAACGGCCGTGCTGCACCGGCTGCTGTTTCCGGACGCGCAGGAATATGAGATCGATCACATCAACGGCGACAAGCTGGACAACCGCCGCCGAAACCTGCGGCTGTGCACGCATCAGCAGAACGCCTTCAACCAGAAGCGCCGCCGCACCAACACCAGCGGCTATATCGGCGTGAGCTATGCTCGCGGGCGCGGATGCTTCGAGGCGTACATTCATCATCATGGGCGCAAGCATCATCTGGGGCTGTTCCCGGACGCGCTGTTGGCGGCCCGGACGCGGGACTGCGTGGCCCGGCTGCTGTTCGGCGAGTATGCCCGGCTGAATTTTCCGAAGGGAGGCGGCAGACGTGGCCCGCGCTAAGAAGTATCAGCCCACGGAATTCATGCTGCCCACCTCGCATTACGACAAGGAGCGCGCCAACCATGCCGTCAATTTTATTCAATCCCTGAAGCACACCAAAGGCGTGTGGGCCGGGCAGCCGTTTCTGCTGTTCGACTGGCAGGAGAAGATCATCCGCGACCTGTTCGGCATCATCAAGGCCAACGGATACCGGCAATTCAACACGGCATTCGTGGAAATCTGCAAAAAGGCCGGTAAGAGCGAACTGGCCGCCGCCGTGGCGCTGTATATGCTGGCGGGTGACGGCGAGGAAGGCGCGGAGATTTACGGCTGTGCCAATGACCGGCAGCAGGCCAGCATCGTATTCGATGTGGCCAAGGACATGGTGCTGCAGTGCCCGGCGCTGCTCAAGCGCATCAAAATTGTGGAGAGCCAGAAACGCCTTGTATACCTGCCAACTCGCGGAATCTATCAGGTGCTGTCCTCGGAGGTCGCCTCCAAGTATGGATACAACGTCCACGCCTGTATCTTCGACGAGCTGCTGGGCCAACCCAATCGAAAGCTGTTCGACGTGATGACAAAGGGCTCCGGCGCGGCCCGAAAGCAGCCGCTGAATTTCGTCATTACGACCGCAGGTTCTGATAAAAACAGTATCTGCTACGAGGTGCATTCCAAAGCGCTGGATATTCTGGAGGGTCGCAAACACGATTCCACCTTCTACCCGGTGGTGTATTCCACGCCCACGGACGCGGATTGGACAGACCCCAAGGTCTGGAAAGCCGTGAACCCGTCGCTGGGCAAGACGGTGGACATCGAGTATTACAAAACGGCCTGCGAAAGCGCGAAGCAGAATCCCGCCGAGGAAATGCAGTTTCGGCAATTCCACCTGTGTCAGTGGACGAGCGCCACCACGCGCTGGATGCCCATGGACAAATGGGACGCCTGCGCCTATCCGGTCGATCCGGAGCGGCTGCGCGGGCGTGTGTGCTATGGCGGATTGGATTTGTCCAGCACCACGGACATTACGGCCTTCGTGCTGGTCTTTCCTCCGGAGGATGAGGACGGCAAGTATGAAATTCTGCCGTTCTTCTGGCTGCCGGAGGATTCCATTGACCTGCGCGTGCGCCGGGATCACGTGCCCTATGATACATGGGCACAGCAGGGGCTGGTCTATACCACGGAGGGCAATGTCATTCATTATGGCTATATCGAGGAATTCATTGAAGAACTGGGCACGAAGTACAACATCCACGAAATCGCCTTCGACCGCTGGGGCGCAGTGCAGATGACGCAGAATCTGGAGGGGCTGGGCTTCACGGTTGTGCCATTCGGCCAGGGCTACAAGGATATGTCGCCGCCCACCAAGGAATTATTGAAGCTGACGCTGGAGGGCAAGCTGGCCCACGGCGGACACCCGGTGCTGCGCTGGATGGTGGACAACGTGACGATTCGCTCCGATCCCGCCGGGAATATCAAAGCGGACAAGGAGAAAAGCACAGAAAAAATAGACGGAGCCATCGCGACCATCATGGCGCTGGATCGTGCGATCCGGCATGAAGGCGACGGCGCGTCCGTCTATGACGAGAGAGGGCTGCTTATGATATAGAAATAGAAAAGAGCTGTCACTTTCGACAGCTCAGTTGGATTTTGTATTCAATTTTTAGGGACGACCAGACTTGTTTTTGGTGGGGTCATTCATGACATAACCCTGACCAGCCTTGGGGGTAGGCGGCATAGGTTCACCTTTTACAACGGTGACTTCTTTGCCCGTCTGTCCACCACGAGGCCCGACGATTCCGTACTGACCGGATGCCGGAGCCTTATTACCAGGTTTCAACGCCATCAGCATTCCTCCTTTCTTTTTTATCAGCACTCATTAAAGTTGAGTGCTGATAAAATTATACTCAAATTTATAGTGCGAGTCAATGATAAAAGTCAAAGAAGGTGAAATTTTGCATAATCTTAAAAATTTGTTCCGAGCGCGGGACAAGCCCCGCAATTCTCTGAACGGCAGCGGTTATTCCTTCCTGTTCGGCAATACCGTGGCGGGAAAAACCGTCAACGAGCGCAGCGCCATGCAGATGTCGGCGGTATACGCCTGTGTGCGCATTTTGTCCGAGGCCATCGCCTCACTGCCGCTGCACTTCTACCAGTACAACGCCGCAGGCGGTAAGGAGAAGGCGCTGCGGCATCCGCTGTATAACCTGCTCCACGATGAGCCGAACCCGGAAATGACAGCCTTTTCCTTCCGGGAAACCCTCATGACGCACCTGCTGCTCTGGGGCAACGGCTACGCGCAGATCGTGCGCAATCAGCGCGGCGAGGTCATTGCGCTGTATCCGCTGATGCCCGACCGCATGACTGTGGATCGGGATTCCCGCGGGCACATCTATTACGAATATACCCGCTCGGATTCGGACGTGAAAAGCCTGGGCAGGAAGTCCTCGGTGATCCTTTCGCCGGAGGACGTTTTTCATATTCCCGGTCTGGGTTTTGACGGGCTTGTGGGTTATTCGCCCATCGCCATGGCGAAGCAGGCCATCGGCATGGGCCTCGCCTGCGACGAGTACGGCGCGTCCTTTTATCAGAATGGCGCGCAGCCGGGCGGCGTGCTGGAGCATCCGGGCGTGGTGAAAGACCCCAAGCGTGTGCGCGATTCCTGGAACGCCATCTATCAGGGCAGCAGGAACGCTCATCGTATCGCCGTTCTCGAAGAGGGAATGAGCTACAAACCCATCTCCATTTCGCCGGAGCAGGCGCAATTTCTCGAAACACGCAAATTCCAGATCGACGAAATTGCGCGCATTTTCCGCGTGCCGCCCCACATGGTGGGCGATCTGGACAAATCGTCCTTCTCCAATATCGAGCAGCAGTCGCTGGAGTTTGTGAAGTACACGCTTTCTCCGTGGATTACCCGCTGGGAGCAGACCATTCACCGCTCTCTGCTGCTGCCCTCGGAAAAGCCGCGGTATTTCGCCCGGTTCAATGTGGAGGGTCTGCTGCGCGGCGATTATCAGTCCCGCATGAACGGCTATGCCGTGGGCAGGCAGAACGGCTGGATGAGCGCCAACGACATCCGCGAATTGGAAAACCTCGACCGCATCCCCGCCGAGGCGGGCGGCGATCTGTACCTCATCAACGGCAACATGACCAAGCTGGCAGACGCGGGCCTGTTTGCCGGTAAAGAAACCATTCGAAAGGAGCCCTTATAAATGAAGAAATTCTGGAACTGGATCAGGGACGAAACCGCTCCGGACGCGCGAATTTTGCGTTTGGAGGGAGCCATCGCCGAGGAAAGCTGGCTTGACGATGAGGTCACGCCCGCGGCCTTCAAGGCGGAGCTGGCTTCCGGCAGCGGCCCTATTACCGTCTGGATCAATTCGCCGGGCGGAGATTGCGTGGCTGCGGCGCAGATCTACAATATGCTCATGGATTACCCGGCGGACGTAACCGTGCGCATTGATGGCATTGCCGCCAGCGCGGCTTCGGTGATCGCCATGGCCGGAACGAAGGTGCAGATGTCGCCGGTGTCCGTCATGATGATCCACAATCCGCTGACCGTGGCCATGGGCGACAGCGACGAAATGCGCCGGGCCATCCAGTTGCTGGACGAGGTAAAGGAGAGCATCATCAATGCCTATGAGATTAAGACCGGCCTTTCCCGTACCAAGCTGTCCCATCTCATGGACGGCGAGACGTGGATGAACGCGAAAAAGGCGCTGGAGCTGGGCTTCTGCGACGAAATCCTGTATCAGCCGGAGGCGGAGCCCGCGCCGGAGGACAGTTTTACGTTCTCTCGCCGGGCCGTCACGAATTCCCTGCTGGACAAGCTGAAAACCCGTATTCCCAAACCCGACAACCGAGTCAGCGCGGCAGACCTCCACAAGAGGCTGTCGCGTTTGCCGCATTAAGGAGGAAAAAACGATGAATCGAATTCTGGAACTGCGCGAAAAGCGCGCCAAGGCGTGGGACGCCGCTAAGAAGTTTCTGGACGCCAAGACCGGCCCGGACGGTCTGGTTTCCGCAGAGGATTCCGCGACCTATGACAAGATGGAAGCGGATGTGCTCGCCATGGGCAAGGAGGTCGAGCGCCTGGAGCGTCAGGCCGCCATCGACGCGGCGCTGAACGCGCCCGCGAATCAGCCCATCACCGAAAAGCCCGGCGAGAAGGACAAGGCCAAGACGGGCCGCGCCTCCGCGGAATACGCCGCCGCGTTCTGGCAGGCCATTCGCAGCAAGTCCGTGCCCCACGAGGTTTTCAACGCGCTGGAAACCGGCACCGACAGCGAGGGCGGCTATCTGGTGCCGGATGAGTATCAGCGCACCCTGATCGACGCACTACAGGAGCAGAACATCTTCCGCCAGCTGGCCCACGTCATTACGACCACGTCCGGCGAGCGCAAGATTCCCGTGGTCGCATCCCACGGCACCGCCGCGTGGATCGATGAGGAAGGCTCCTATCCCGAGAGCGACGACGCCTTCGGTCAGGTGTCCATCGGCTCCTACAAGCTGGCCACCATGATTAAGGTGTCCGAGGAACTGCTGAACGACTCCGCCTTCGACGTGCCCGCGTATATCGCCCGCGAATTCGCGCGCCGCATCGGCGCTGCCGAGGAAGAAGCGTTTTTCACCGGCAACGGCACGGGCAAGCCGCTGGGCATTCTGGCCGCCACCGGCGGCGCGCAGACCGGCGTGACTGCGGCCAGCGCCACAGCCATCACCATGGACGAGGTCATGGATCTGTTCTATTCCCTGCGCGCGCCCTATCGCCGGAACTCCGTGTTCATTATGAACGATTCCACCGTAAAGGCGCTGCGCAAGCTCAAGAACGGCAACGGCGACTATCTCTGGCAGCCCAGCGTGCGCGCGGGCCAGCCGGACACGCTGCTGAACCGTCCTGTGTACACCTCCACCTTCATGCCCGCCATTGCCGCCGGTGCCAAGAGCATTCTGTTCGGCGATCTGGGCTATTACTGGGTGGCGGATCGTCAGGGCCGCAGCTTCAAGCGGCTCAACGAGCTGTACGCCGCCACCGGTCAGGTGGGCTTCCTGTCCTCCGAGCGCGTAGACGGCAAGCTGATTCTGCCCGAGGCCGTGAAGGTGCTGGCGCAGAAGGCGGCCTAAGGAGGAATGACCGATGATGAAGGCTGATCCGGTGCGGGACGAAACCCGCACCACCCACAATTATTTCGCGCATGGCGGCAACCATGGAGGCCGAGCGAAGCGAGTGCTGGAGTGCCGAGGACAGCGCAAAGCGCTCCGCAGGCACGGAACACCGGGCGCTATCGGTGCGCACGGTGCGAAATCAGTGATCGGCGGAAAGCTGACCTTCCTGCCCACGGCCACCGTGGAGGGCGGCGACAATCTGTTTGGCGGTGCGGGCATTACGCCCGCCGCCAATCTTCCCACAAGCGACGCCACTACGATTGCGGCATTGAAAGATGACTTCAACGCGCTGCTTTCTGCACTGAAGGCTGTCGGGCTGATGGAAGCGGATGGGCAGCAATGATCGTCTCAGTAGAGGAACTGAAGGCTCATCTGCGCATTCAGCAGGATGCAGAGGATAAACTGCTCGGAAATCTGCTGATGCAGTCGCAGGTTGCGGCCAACGATTTCTGCCGGACGGATTTTGACGCGGACGCGCCGGAACCCGTCCGGCTGGCTGTGCTGCTCATGGCTTCCCATTTCTATGAATACCGGGACGCCTCCGACCGCTCGGCCTATCTGACCATGATGAACGCTTTCCACGCGCTGCTGTATCCCTACCGCAAAATCGAAGATATGTTTTAATGCTCGAAAGAGGTGAACCAAATGAAAATCCCGCATCCCGGCGAGCTGCGCCAGCTGGTGGAGATTGGCTGCACTGTTCATGAGATCAACGAAAACGGCTTTCCCGTGGAGACGGAGCAGGTGGTCTGCCAGGTATGGGCCAAGGCGGAAGATTGCGACTCCCGCTATTTCACCTCGGGCGACACAGAAAACACCGAGCGCGGCATCTGGTTCACCATCCGCTGGCGCAGCGATGTGCAGCCCGGCATGTGGGTGCTGTGGAACGGACAGAAGCAGATCATCACAGAAATCGGCGAGTACGATTTCAAGCGCCGCTATCTGCGCCTGACCACCAAGGCCGTGAAGGGGGTGCACTGATGAAGCGCGTGCAGGACGCATTGCGAAATATCGGCATTCCCGTTTTCGCAGGCGCATGGAAGGCCACTGCGGAGAATGTAACTCCGCCGCAGCAGTATCTGGTTTACACCACTCAGACCTATGAGGACGAGCACTGGGACGATGCAAACCGCCGTTACCGCGTTTACGTTTACCTGAATCTTTGGAGCACAGTCGATCCAACCGAGGCCATTCACCTCATGCGGGCCGCCATGCGAAAGGCTGGCTTCGCCTTTTCTGACGAGGCCGTTTCCTATAACGACGATACCCGCCAGACGCTGGTCGCCTGGACATGGGTTTGCTGGGAGGATGACGGATGAGCATGGAATTATCGGGCGGTGTGGAACTGCGGGAGGACATTGCCCGCATGGCCGATCTGCTGCGCACCTCCGGCGAAAACGGCTCCCGCGCCTGCAGCTGGATTTTGCAGAACGCGGCTCAGCCGGTGCTGGAGCAGATGCTGCACAACGCATCCACCGATCCCAAGCGCCGCACGGGCACGCTGCTGCGGTCGATCAAGATCGGGCGCGTGGTGAAAAAGCGCTCCGGCGGCTATCGCGTCACCTGTGGCATTCACCGAAAGGACGGCGGCGCGGCGTATGGAAATCCCGTGGAATTCGGCCATGGCGGCCCGCACCCGGCTCCGCCGCATCCCTTCGTTCGTCCGGCTTTCGACGCGAAGGCCGACGAAGCCTATGAAAAAGTGAAAGAACAACTGAGACAGGCCCTCGACAGCCGAGGGCTTTTGTGATTATAAGGAGGAAAAACTATGCCGAATACGCCCGCTGCCGCGCCCGCGGTTTCGTCTACCGTGGGCCTGAAAAACATGGTGATCGCGCCGGTGACGGAGGATACCGAAACGTCCACCACCTACGGCGATCTGCAGAGGGTGGCCGGTGCCATCGAGGCCACCATTACGCCGGAAAACAATGATCCGGACATTCAGTATTTTGACGACGTGGAAGGCGACGTGCTCTATCCCGATCCGGAGCTCACCTTCAAGACCAAGCTGGCTGACCTGCCGCTGGTCGTGCAGGAGATGATCTTCTCCAACAAGATCGATGACAACGGCGTACTGATCCGCACGGCCAACGACAAGCCCGGCTATTTCGCCGTGGGCTTTATGTCCGAGAAGGCCAACGGCACCTATCGCTATGTGTGGCTGTTCAAGGTGCGCGCCAAGCCCGTCACGGAGACCTACGCCACCAAGGAGGGCACCAGCATTACCCGCCAGACCGGTGAGGTGGAGTGGACGGCCATCAAGCGCACGTCTGACGGTCGCTATCAGGCAGTGGCGGACGAGGGAGAAAACGGCTTTACCGCCGAGAAAGCCGCCGCTTTCCTGAACACGGTCTACACGCCGGTGTTTACCGCCGTGGGCAGCTAACGCTGTCTGTCAGCCCGCCGAATCGCTCGACGGGCTGATTTCTTCATAGATACTGCATTTTGTGCTCAGCCAAGGAGGCCGCTATGATTACCTGCACCCTGCGGGACAAGAAGTATTCCATTGATTTTGTTTCGGGCCGCGCCCTGCGCGAACTGGAGCCCGCCGCCCAGATGTATGCAAAGGTGGTGCGCCTATCCGAGCTGGCCGCCAAGGGCCAGCCCATCCCGGACGACGCGAAATTCACCATCTCCGAGGCCATGGACACCATGATCCGCTGGTTCTGCATTCTCTTTCAGAATCAGTTTACGCCGGACGATGTGCTGGACAATTATCCTGTTGACCGTCTGATGCACGACATTGCGTTGGCACTAATGGCCGTGCAGGCCCAGACCACGGACGTGCTGTCCGATTTCCCTACGACGGCAGCGACGGAACCGGTGCAGACGCCGGAATCCTGACGCTGCCGGATTACATTTATTCTACCTACAACGCCCTCATGGAGTCCGGCTGGAAATTCGACGAGATCGACCGGATGGATATGCTGGGCTTTCTGCGCGTCCGCGCGTGGAGCGCAAAGCGGGAATGCAAAAAGAAAGAACCCCGCCGAGCTTTTATCGACGAGGTTTGGCCTGATCTGAATCCTTAAGCTTATTCTTCGCTTTCTTCCTTTTCGCTGGCAAGCAGCCGGAGAAATTCTGCCGGTTCATACACCGGGATGGAGACACCGGCATAGTGCTTGGTGTTCCGTGTCACAATGCAGTCCATGCCGCTGCGCTTGCCCGTTTCGATCATGACCGCATCTTCAAAATCTGCGCATTCTGCCAGCAGCGCGAGACGCACGTCTGCGCCGAGACTGTCCAGCATTCCCACAAGATCGAGCAGGCGCTGCAGTAGAATGCGGCTTTGCTCGTTGCTGTGTGTGGCCCGGTGCGAAAGATAGAAAATGTCCGTGGCGGATTTCGCGGTGATATAACCGCTGAATTCCTGTATTGCCGCGGCGCGAAAAAGGCTCAGCGCGTCCTGGGCGAATGGCTCGCGCTTTTGCAGGAAGTCAACGACCACGCAGGTATCCAGCAATGCTTTCATAGCGTATCCAGCCGTTCCTCTCTCGCTTCCTCCAGCGTCACGGTATCGGGCACGCTGCCAAACAGCGCGTCGACTGTGCTCAGCTTATCCTGGAATGGATTGGTGAGCTTGGAAACGACCTTCCCATTGCGCGTGATATAAATGTCCTCGGTCATGGAGAGCAGCAGGTACTTGCTCAGATTCTGCTTCAATTCCGTTGCAGTGATTGACATCATCAATCCCTCCCTTCGCTTATATTATACACGAATCGCACGATTTTATCAATAGAATCGTGCGATTTAATATTTCCCAAAGGTGGTGAGCCCGCATGAGTGAAGTCCTGCGCGACCTTGTTGTGTCGCTTTCGCTGGATGGGGATAATTTTTCCCGGAATCTCACGTCCATCAACAAACAGATTCAGGAGGCCGAGAGCGAATTCAAGCGGGCAGCCTCGGGCGTGGACAATTTCGAGAAGTCCGTTTCCGGCACTCAGAGCCAGCTTTCCAGCCTTCAGCAGAAATTGGAGCTGCAGCAGAAAGCCGTCAAGCAGTACGAAAGGGCGCTGGAGGCGGCCAATAAAAAGCTGGAGAACGCCTACGCCCGGCAGGGCAAGCTGACGGAATCACTGGATACGGCCCGGCAGAAAAATGCCGATCTCAAGCAGCAGGTGGCTGCGGCGACAAAGCAATACCAGCGCTTTTCCCGTGAGCTGGGCGAGTCGGATTCCACGACGCTGGCCGCCAAGGCCAATCTGGACGCGCTGTCGCAGGAATATGCGGAGTCCTCCGCCGAGGTCAAAAAGCTGGAGGGTCAGCTGGCGGCCAATACGAAAAGCCTGCAGAACAATGCGGACGCGGTCACGAAGGCCCGTACCAATCTGAACAACGCCCAGGGCGCGCTTCGGCAGACCGAGCAGCAGATTCGCACGACCACCGAGCGCCTTGCCCGGATGCAGTCCGCTTGGACGAAGGCGGGCGATACGCTGACGGCCTTCGGAAAGAAGTGCGCGTCCGTCAGCGCCTCCATGGAAAAGCTGGGCAAGGGCATGACGGCCACGCTCACCACGCCCGTTCTGGCGCTGGGCACGGCGGCGATCAAGGCCTCTGTGGAATACGAGAGCGCCTTCGCCTCTGTGCGCAAAACCGTGGACGCGACGGAGGCCGAATATGAGCAGCTTTCGGACGCGGTCAAAAAGATGAGCACCGAGGTAGCCACCGACGCCGCCGACATTGCCGAGGTCATGGCGAACGCCGGTCAGCTGGGCATTCAGAACGATTATCTGGTGGAGTTTACCCGCACCATGATCGACCTGGGCAATTCCACGGACATTGCCGCGGACGAGGCCGCTACGGCCATCGCCCAGTTTGCCAACATTACGAAGATGTCTCAGGCGGATTTCGGGCGGTTCGGCTCCGCATTGGTCGATCTGGGCAACAATTACGCCACCACGGAGTCCGCCATCATGAACATGGCCACGCGGCTGGCCGCTGCCGGTTCGCAGGTCGGTTTGTCACAGGCGCAGATTCTGGGCTTCGCGACGGCGCTGTCCTCTGTGGGACTCGAGGCCCAGGCGGGCGGCACGGCGTTCAGCAAGGCCATGATCGAAATGCAGGTGGCGGTGGAAACCAACGGCAAATCCCTGAAGGATTTCGCCAGGGTGGCCGGGCTGACCACCGAGGAATTCAAGGCACTGTGGAACTCCGATCCGGCGGGCGCGATTGAAAAATTCATCGTGGGCCTGTCCCAGATGGACGAACAGGGCGTGTCCTCCATCGTCACTTTGCAGGAGATGGGTTTTACCGAGGTGCGTTTGCGGGATACCCTGATGCGCGCCACCAACGCTACCGAGCTTTTCTCCGATGCCCAGCAGACGGCCACATCCGCGTGGAAGGACAATGCGGCGCTGTCCAACGAAGCCGGTAAGCGCTACGCCACCACGGAATCGAAATTAAAGAATTTGAAGAACACCGCCGTTCTGGCGGCACAGCGCATCGGCGACGATCTGAATCCCACGGTGCAAGGGCTGATCGACGGCGCGTCCGATCTGATCGAGAAATTCATGTCGCTGGACGAGAGCCAGCGGCTGATGATAATCAAATTCGCCGCCATTGCCGCGGCGGCTGGCCCGGCGATTCTGGTGTTCTCGAAGATCGTCAAGGGCGTGGGCACGGTATCCACCGGCATCGGCAAATTTGCGCTGACCGTGGCCAAGGCGGGCGGCGGCTGGAAGGGCTTTCTGTCTGTATTGAGCAAGTCACCGGCGGTATGGATCGCCGTGGCGGCGGCCGTCATTGCGGCGACCGTTGCACTGGCGGACTACGTTTCCGGCGCAAAGCAGGCCCGCGAGGCGCTGGAGGGCATGGAGGACACGGCCCGCCAGTGGAAGGATACCGCCGCCGAGACGTTTTACAGCCAGTCCGAGGGTCTTTCCTTCTTCGGGCTGGACTCCGGCAGCTTTACCCGCGAGACGAAAAGCGCCCGCGAATGGCTGCAGGGCGTGCTGGCCGTCTGGTCGGACGGCAAGAAGGAAACCAATGAGATCGTCAGGGAGTGGACGGATTCCTTCAAGGAGCTGACCGCCTCCACCCGCAGCGAGCTGGAGGAAATGCGCGAAACCGCTCAGACGGCGGGCTATACCTCCGTGGCCGATCAGCTTTCCGGCGATATTGACAAATTGGATGCCATGGACGCGGAGATCAGCCGATTGCTCAAAAAGCGGCAGAATGGCTATTTCTCCGACAAGGACAAAATCCGTCTGCAGGAGCTGATCGACGCCCGCGAGGCCATTGAGATCAAATACCATCTGTCTGCCGCTGATACGGACGGCTTTGAACAGATCGGCCAGAAGCTGCAGGCGGAAATCGCCCGCGCGCAGGCCGCGGGAAAGCCGGACGCCGACGTGACCGTCTATGAAAATGCCGTGAAGGCCGCCGCCGAGGGCATGGGCGAGATCAATACCCAGCTGGCAGAGCAGTACGATAAGGAATTTGCCCTCATTCAGCTGATTTCCGATGAAACCGAGCGGCAGCAGGCGCTGGATCAGCTGAACACAAAATACAACAGCGACCGTCTGGCCGCGGCGCAGCAGTATGCCCAGACGCTGGCCTCCATCATCATGCCCGTGTGGCAGCAGGAGGATATTCAGGGCGCGGCGGCGGACATCGACACGCTGACGCAGAAGCTGCGGGAATACAGCGCCGCCGATGAAAGCGAGAAGCCCGGCATTCTGGAGGATCTGAACGAGATTACCGCCGCCATGGACGAGGGCGCGGTGACGGAATACATCGCGCTGCTGATGCAGGTGCAATCCCTGCTGGACAGCGGCATGACGCAGGCCGAGGTGCAGAGCCTGTTCCCGGAGCTGGATTTTTCCGGCGCAATGGATCAGATCGCGGCCATTCAGACCTTCCTCAGTGACCGAAAGAACCTGCTGCCCGGTCTGGAGAGTATGTTTTCCGAGGCCATCCCGGACGAGGTGCTGAAAATCGCCACCGATCTGGATATGACCGGCGCGCAGGCGCGCTGGGCCGAATTCGCTCAGAACCCCGGCGCGATCACGACGGAGGCCATCATCAGCGGCTACGGTCAGCAGGAGGGCGTGGAACCGCCCAAGCTGGAGACGGTCATCACGATTTCCGGTTATGATCTGACGGCCTATCGCCAATTTCTGGCAGACAACCCCATCGAGGTCGAGGGCGTGCTGCGTCTGAGCGAGGCCTTCCAGAATCCGGAGGACGCGCTGAAGGCGGAGAACGTAACCTTCTGGCAGAACGGCGTGGAAATTCCCGCGTCGCTGGTGCCGAAGGAGCTGCTTACGCCCGACAAGGTGGCCGTGCTGGACGAGGACGGCACCATGCACATTCTCATCACGCCGAAAATCGAAGGCACTGCCGAATCCGTCTCCGCTGCCGGTGAAAAGCTGGACGCGAATTTCGTCACGACCTCCGTATTCGGCAAGACCAGCCAGCACGACTGGGGCGCACTCAATAGTCTGTTGGGCGGCTCGCTGATCGACTGGATGCATTCGTTTACCGCGGAACTGAAGGCCTTCGACAACTACAAGGGCAGCTGGGCCACGCTGTGGGGCTTATTGGACAACAGAACCCTGAACGGCATTGACAAACGGCTCAACGAGCAGTTTTCTGCCGACAACATCGCGGGCCTGCAGACCTTTGTTTCCGAAATGGTCACGGCCATTCAGAACGGCGCGGAGGTCAGTGAAGAGGATCTGCAGAAACTGCAGACCATCGTGGACTTCCTGTCCGCGCTGGAACTGGCGGGCGTCGGCGAAAACATCACCGCAGGCATCGGCGACGCCATGACGGCGGCGGGCTGGGACGCGGACGCAGAAAGCGTGGCGGGCAATCTGGAAGCGGCGCTCAACGCCGCTTTCGTCATTCATTCGCCCTCGCAGCGCGTCCGGCCTATTGGCGAAAACGTGGCCGCGGGCGTCGGCGAAGGCATGGCAGATTACGATCTGTCTGTTGATGCGGAAGCGCTGGCTGAAAAGGTTAAAGCAGCGATTGAAACGGCGCTGCCCGCGGATGCGCTGACGGCTTTCGGTAATAGTGCCGCTGAAGGCCTGTCCGGCGCGCTGACCGGTTATTCCATGACAGCAACGGGTAGCAGCGTTGCCACCAATGTCAAGAGCGCCGTGTCTGGCAGCCTGAACGCTTCGACGCTTCGCCCCGTGGGCGTGAACGCCATGGCGGGCCTGAAAGCGGGCATTCTGGCAGGTCGCTCCAGCGTGATTTCCGCTATGCGCTCCGCGGCGCGGGACGCGGTAAACGCAGCCAAGCGGGAACTGAAAATCAAGTCGCCCTCGGGCGTATTCCGCGACGAGGTGGGCCGCATGGCGATGCGCGGCTTTGGGCAGGGCGCGCTGCTGGAAAGCAAGAACCAGGCGAAGGTCATTCAGAACGCGGCTCGGTATCTGACGGGCGCAGCTCAGGACGGCATTGGCGGCACGAATTCCTATGACAACCGCAAAACCTACAACCAGAACGCCAGCACTACCATTCAGGTGGACAAGCTGGTGGTGCGCGACGAGCAGGATGTGCGCTCGCTGGCCATTGAGATCGCCGGGCTGACCAAGCGGCAGCAGCGCGGGAAAGGAATGAGATTCGCATGAAAGACTGGTTTTCATGGAACGGTATGCGCTGTACAGAGTACGGCATTCATGTGACCGCGCAGCCGCCCATCATCCGCCCGTCCGAGCGCGTAACGTTTACAAACGTGCCGGGCAGGCCCGGAAGCCTCACGGCCTTGGAGGCCGACGACGTATACGACGACTTCATTCTCCCTGTGGAATGCACTGTGGCGGATTTGTCGCGCCTGCCCGAAATCTGCGCATGGCTCCGCGGAGCCGGGAAGCTCCATCTGGCCGCTCGTCCGGGCGGCTTTTATCATGCCCGCGTGGCGAACCAGATCGAGTTTTCCAAAATCCTGCGCAATCATGAAAACCGGGCCTTCACCGTCAATTTCCGCTGCCAGCCCTTCTGGTATCAGGAGAATGTGCCGGAGATCACTATAACGACCTCTGGCACATTTATCAATAATCCCGGCAGCGTCTATTCTGAGCCGGTCATTACGGTGCATGGTTCCGGCGAAATCACGCTGATGGTCGGCATGACCATTGTGGAACTGGACGGCATTACGGACAGCATTACACTGGACACTCCGCTCATGGAAGCCTATAAGGATCTGACCGGCATGAACGGCTGCATGAGCGGGGATTTTCCGACGCTGCTGCCGGGGCAGAATGCCCTTAGCTGGACGGGCAATGTGACGAAGGTTGTCATTCAGCCGAATTGGAGGTATCTCGCTTGATCTGTGTATATCCTGCCGACTGCACTGACTTTTCCAATAACGGACTCGGTGCGGTCGCGCCTATGTCCTGCACCGTAACCGAGACGCTGAACGGCGAGTGGGAGCTTACGCTTGTGCATGACATTGACGAGCGCGGCAAATGGACGCGGCTTTCGGAGGGCTGCATCCTGCGATCTCCTGTGCCTGCCGCCATGACGCCCAGCGTGGGTTTGGTCACCCAGCAGTACCAGACCAGCGCCTACGACGTGCAGATCTATAAGATCACGACCAAGAGTGGGCCGCTGCACCTGCGCTCCGGTACGGGCACGAATTACCGCATCTTGGGCAAGTACAAAAAGGGTCGCGAGGTCATTGTTCTGAACAAAACCACGTCCAACTGGTATGAAGTTACGGCCCCGGACGGCAAGCACGGCTATATGGCTTCGCAGTACCTGACCTTCCAGCGCACGGAAACGCAGACGGTGCAGACGAATGTGGGCTTCCGCAATCAGGTCATTGAGGCCCGCCAGCTGCGGGATCAGCCGTTCCGCATCTACCGCGTGGTGCCGGAGCTGGATAAGGTCACGGTCTATGCCCGCCACGTTTTCTACGACCTGCTCGACAACATGATCAAGTCCCTGAAGCCCTCGCCCTCTGCGGTGGGGGCTTCCGTCGTTCAGAGCTTGTCGGGGGCTTGCCTGTCGAGCCATGATTTTTCGTTTTATTCCGATCTGACTTCAACTGCGGAGGACGTGGAGTGGGAAAACGTCAATCCTGTGGAAGCCATGCTGGGTGAAAACGGGCTGGTCAGCAAGTACGGCGCGGAGCTGGCCCGCGACTGGTACGATGTGTTTCTGGTGAAGCGCGTGGGCAACAACACGGAAGTGTCCATCCGGGAAAAGAAGAACCTGACCGGCATTTCCTACGACGTGGATGAAACGGACGTTGTTACCCGCATCATGCCCACCGGCGAGGACGCGGACGGGAACATTCTGTATCTGCCGGAGCTCTACATCGACAGCCCCAACCTCAACGCCTACACCCATCCGAAATGGATTCACCTTCCGGTATCGGAAGCCAAGGAAGTCACGGACGGCGACGAGCCGAAAAGCAAAACCCAGTGCTATGCCGAGATGCGCAAAGCGGCGCAGGCGGAGTTTGATGCGGGCTGCGATCTGCCTACGGTCACACTGAAGGTGGATTTCGTGAACTGCTCGGATGCGGAGGAATACAAGCAGTACGCAGCGCTTACGGACATTTTCCTCGGCGACAGCGTGCGCGTCGTAGCTCGGCGCATCGGCGTGGAAGTATCCATGCGCATGACGCAGTACACCTACGATTGCCTGACGCGCAAGTACACATCGGTTACGCTGGGCACCGTGGCCGACGCGCTGGAGGGCAGCATGATCTCCGCCCGGCAGCTGGCCAGCGGCTCCATTACCGGCGCAAAACTGGCGCTGAATTCGGTGGGCAGTGGGCAGCTGCAATCCGGCTCGGTGGGCAGCCTACAGATCAAGAACGCTGCCATTGGCTCCGCCCACATTCAGGATGCCAGCATTACGCGGGCGCACATTGCCGAAGCCCTGATCGATGTTCTGAACGTCAATGCCCTGACTGCCGTCACGGCCAAAATCAAGGAACTGGCGGCTGGAACGATTACAGCGGACGAGTTGTACACCGCTATTGCCATGATCGCCACGGCGCAGATTACCACGGCGAATATCGTCAACGCCAACATTGAATGGGCGCAGATTGAGCGGCTGGCTGCGGACATCGCGGAGATTTCCAAAGCCCAGATCACGACCGCCAACATCAACGAGGCCAATATTGATTGGGCGGCCATTACAACTCTTTCTGCTGCAGTGGCCAGCATGGTGAAGGCAGATATTGGAACCGCTGACATCGATTGGGCACATATCAAGGACTTGGCCACAGACGCGGCCATCATCACGCAAGGTACGGCGGGCGAACTGTATATTGCCAAACTCGCTGTTACCGAGGCAAATATGGTGTCCCTGACGGTGGGCGAGCTGGTGGTCAAGGGCAAGGACGGGCATTTCTATTCAGTATCGGTCGATGAGAGCGGCAATGTGGTGTCCACCCTCAAGCAGGTATCCAATGATGATGTGGCCGATCTGAGCATCAACGGCGGTGAGAAAATCATCGAGGGCAGCATAACGGCCAAAACGCTGAATGTGCAGAACATCTTCGGCGATAACGCCGTCATCCGCTCCCTGATCGCTGCCAATCTGGACGTGGACACGCTCTTTGCCAGAGAAGCCACCATCAATGCCCTGAATGCCATGGACATCACGTCCAATACCTACCTGCGCCTCATGGTGGCAAGCAAGGCGGACAAGGACGATATGGACGCGCTTGGCGAACGGTTGGATGCTGCTGAATTGAAGCTCACTGAAGATTCCATTGTTTCCACCGTGCGCGGCAGTGTACAATATCAGCAGGATCAGGCTGACCTGCTGGCCCGGATCAGCGAAAACGGTCAGATCACCGTGGCGAACGCCACACCGGAGAATCCCGCCGAAAACGCCCTCTGGCTGGATACCTCCGTACAGCCGAACGAACTCAAACGCTGGAACGGAACGGTATGGGAATCGTGCGGTGCAGATGTTGATCTTTCTGCATTCTACACGAAAACCGAAATGGATACCCGCTTTGAGCAGACCAACGCAGCCATTGCCCTGAAAGCGGATGCGACCACAGTCAGCAATCTGGAACAGCGGGTGGAATCGGCGGAGCAGAAAGTTACGCCCGAAGCGATCACCTCAGCGGTAACGTCCTCGGCGCTGTACGCCTATGAGAAGTACGCCGGGCGCAACTACTGCCTGAATTCCGGCAATACGCACACCTTCTTGGACAACAAGTATCGCTATGCCAGCGGTGCGACTTCTACCTATACCGGGTGGAACCTGAATGTGTCGGACGATCTGTTCGAGCACAGCGGCAGTGCCAGAAACATCCGCCTTTCCTTTGACCTGAAACGAACGGATGTGGACACCAGTGCCGCCAGTGTGGCCAATGTGTACACCGGCATCTGGGTCTATTACCGCTATGTGGATGCAAACGGTAATACCGTTATCACCGGGCGAGGCTGGTATTTACGCTCGACGGACGCGAGTTTCGTTGCTACGGATGAGGATTGGGTGCGAATGCGCTTCGGCCCGCTGAACCTGTCCAGCTTCAATCCCACGGGCATCGCCTATGTTTCCATCGGAACAGGCGGAGCCAACGGCACCACAGGAACGGTGCAATTCCGCAATCTGAAGGTGGAGGTGCTGGACAGCTGGACGGACTGGAGTGCTGCGCCGGAGGATCTGTATGGCATGAGCACGCGGATGGCGAACGCCGAATCCCGCATTACGCAGAACGCGAACAATATCGCCCTCAAGGTCAGCACGGTAACCTACAACGCCGAAAAGGTTTACCGCAGCAGTACAGCGCCTACGACGCTGTACACAAATATGCTGTGGCTGGACACCAGCTCCACGCCGAATTTGCTCAAACGTTATACAGGCAGCGAATGGGTTGCCGCAGGCGCGGAAGAAGTGAAAAGCTCCGGTATCTATATCGGCCCCAACAACGTGGCGATCACGACCGAAAACTTCCTGCTCCAGCTGCTCGATCCTGCCAACAATGAAAACGTGCTCATGGAAATGAGTGCCAACGGCAACGTTGGCTTCAAGCAGCTGTACGCCGATGAGGTGATTTCTGATTCCGTGGCGGCGGCTTATGGCGGGCCGCTGTATCTGTATGTGAACACGTCCTATTCCGGTACCAGCGATACCTACTTCCGCTCCCTGGGCGACGCGGTGAAGGCAGTCAATAACCGCTTTCTCCGCTCGAATGTGGTTATTTATCTGCCCAGCGGAACCAGCGAAGTCTACGAGCCTGCCGGAACGCAGATTCAGGGCATTACTGGGCCGGGTAAGCTGACCATCTATGGGTATGCCAACAGCCGTCTGAACAGCTATATATCGGTCAAGGGCTGCTCGGCGCATATCTGCTTTCAGAATCTGTCCCTGCGGGAAATCCGAACGCTGAATGGGTCCAACCGAAACCCGTATCTCATCGACCTGCAGATGAATCATCATGTGGAACTGAATAACTGCACCTTGGACGCGAACAACGTGACCTACGACTCGATCTACTGCCGAACCACACATGTGTACCTCTATAACTGCGGCCTGTACAACGCCTTGCAGGGCTTGGAGGTCTACATGGGCTGGGCCTATGTGCAAAGCTGTAAGGGAGCGTGCTCCTGGGCCATGGTGTCCTATGCAGGATATATCATCTGCAGCGGCACGGTGCCTTCCGGCTCCCGGAGCAAAGGAAATAACGGCCAGATTTTCGATACGGGCGTAACGACCGATTACGGCACAGCCATTCCTGTGGTCACGCCGGACAATACAGCGCTGATGTACGCAACGACGACTAAATCCTATCGCGGCGGCTGGCGCAGCGATACGCAGGACGTGGTGCAGGGCGTGTACTCGGCCAGCGGATATAAATCTTCGCTCAGCTGGAACTATGGCTGCATGTGGTTCAGTACGCTCAGAACCATTCTATCCGGAACGACGATCAAGTCAGCGACGCTCACGCTGAATCGTAAGACGGGCAGCGGCTCAGGCAGTGCGAAAACGCTGTACCTGTGCGCCATCACCAACACGTCCGCCAGCGGCGCGCCCAGCATTGCGGTGAACTACGGGGCAATCGGCAGCATTGGCCGAGGCGAAACGGCGACCTTCGCCATTCCCGTGGCGGCGGTGCAGGGATTGGCCAGTGGCGCGTATGGCGGGCTGTGCCTGTATGAGAGTCCCTACAATTTCGGCTCGTCCACCTATTCCAAGTGCTATATGCGCATGAGTGGCTCAGACACCAGCCAGCAGCCCTATCTGCAGGTAGTTTACAACGGCGGCGACGCTGTCGGCTAAGAAGGAGGAAGAAAAGTGCAAATCGTGATTCCCTTGGAGGGGCGGGTGCGAACGGTCATCCGCTCCTCTTTTGTTGCGTCCAAACGGCTCACGGAGAGCCAATATACTTTGTCCGGCGACAATTTTCAGATGACGGGTGTGACTACGGAGCAGGTGCTAATTCTGTCGGATAGCGTAACGGTTCATGAAAACGATGAGGTCACGGATGGAATGAAGATGCAGGCGCTGCCCTTCGAGGGCTTCATTGCCGTCAGCGCGGAGGATGCACTGCCCAATGTGCTGGGCCTGCTGCTGCGGTCTGCCGTGGCGGACGGCAAGCTCACGGACGAAGAACTGCTTTCGGTGCAGCCCGCCTTGGAGGGGCGCGTCTGGCAGCCGGGTCTTTCCGTACAAATTGGCGACGTATACAGTTGTGGAGGCTTCCTTTGGCGCTGCCTTCAGGTGCACACCACGCAAACAGGCTGGGAGCCGGACAAGGTGCCTGCGCTCTGGCGAAAGGTCGAGATCATTCACGAGGATACCAAGCGCATTTGGCAGGCGGGCGTGGACTATGCTTTGGACGACAGCGTTTTCTATCCCGATGAAAACGGTACGGAGTACGTCTGCATTACGGCGCACACTTCTCAAACCGGATGGGAGCCGCCGAATGTACCCGCGCTCTGGCAAAAGAAAACTTCAACCGAAGCGCCGCAGATTGCGCTGAACTGACTCATGGGCCGCTCGCAAGGGCGGCTTTTGAAATACAAAAAATGGAGGAAAATGAAATGAGAAACTTTTCCATTGACATCATCTGGGCGAAGATTCAGATGGCCGTCGCGGCGATTGGCGGCTGGCTGGGGTACTTTCTGGGAGGCATGGACGGACTGATGATTGCACTGATCATTTTTATGGTGCTGGACTACATCACGGGCCTGATGTGCGCGGCGATCGATAAGAAGTTGTCCAGCGCCGTGGGATTCAAGGGCATCTGCAAAAAGGTGCTGATTCTGATGCTGGTAGGCGTGGCCAACGTGGTGGACATTCACATTGTGGGCACCGGCTCCGCGCTGCGCAGCGCCGTGATCTGCTTTTATCTCTCCAACGAGGGTCTGTCCCTGCTGGAAAACGCGGCCCATATCGGCCTGCCCATTCCCGACAAGATGAAAGATGTGCTGGCGCAGCTGCATGGACGCGAGGACAAGAACAATACCGACGCGGGCGATGGAGAATGACCGCCGCCTTTTGAATTTAGGAGGATTTTATGGCAGAAAGAAAAGATACGCCTTTCACCGGCGAGCATTTCGCCGCGTGGTGCGAAAAGATGGTGGGCCAGCCTTACTGGTATGGAAGCTGCGTCTACAAGTGCAGCCAGAGCCTGCTCGACCGCAAGGCGAAACAGTACCCGGCGCATTACACGTCCGGGCGTATAAAACGCTACAAGGACGACATTGCGAAGAAGAAGGTCTGCGCCGACTGCGTGGGCGGCTGCAAGGGCTACGCTTGGACGAACGGCGGACAGGGCGTGCTGGAATCCATTGGCACAAACAAGACCTTTTCCAGCAAGTACGGCGCGCATGGCTGCCCGGACAAAAGCGCCAACGGGATGTTCAGCTATGCCAAGAGCAAGGGTTGCGCGTGGGGCGATATTGCCACGCTTCCGGAAATTCCGGGCATTGCACTGCGCTTTGACGGTCATGTGGGCTATTACATCGGCAACGGCTACGCCGTGGAATGGCGCGGCTTCAATTATGGCTGCGTGCGTACCCGCGTGAAGGATCGTCCTTGGACGCACTGGTACAAGCTGCCCTTCATTGACTACGGCACGGGCGTCGTTGCACCATCCGACGAGCAGCCGGAGGAATCGCGCCCGGTGAATACCACCGTGGTCATTGTCTCCGATGGCGGCAAGGTCAACGTGCGCACGGGCAACGGCACGAGCTTTGGCCGCATCGCGGCGGTCGCGCCCGGCACGACCTATGAATACGTCGCCACCGCAGCCAACGGCTGGAATGCCGTGGTGATCGGCTCCAAGGTGGGCTGGGTATCCGGCAAGTATTCCCATGTTATTTGAACATTGCCGCAGGCAGAAATGTCTGCGGCGCTTTTTCTCACGCTGCAAAAGTACACGATTTCAAGAAAACAAAACTTCAAGAATTCCATGCTGCACAGCATTCCGGCCCACGGCCGATTCTTGGAGGAATATATGCTCTCTTCTCAAAAAGACGCGCTTCGGCGTATGCGCGAAAACGGTAAGAGCTACGGTCAGATTGCCGCGGCTCTCGGCCTTTCAGAGAATACCGTAAAATCCTACTGCCGCCGCGCGGGACTGCAAACGTTCGTTGCGCGGACGATCTGCCCGCAATGCGGAAAAATCCTGCTTCCTGAAAAACATGGTCGCCGCCGCTTCTGCTCGGATGCGTGCCGGTATGCCTGGGCTTATTCGCACCGGATACTCGGACCACAGAATGCGATTCAAAAACAGTGCGCCGCCTGCAAAAAGCCCTTTTTCAGTTATCCGTCCAGCCATCGGAAATACTGTTCCCACGGCTGCTATATCGCCGACCGCTATGGAAGGGAGGCGGAGCGCCATGGATAAAAAGCAGGCTGAACGGAACCGCAATTATCTGACAAGTGTGGCCATGCTTGCGGAAATGCTGGACAAAGGTCTGATTAACGAAGCTGACTACTCGGCGCTTGAAACAGAATACGCGGCAAAATTTCTGCCTCTTTTTCGTTACGAAAAGCCTTGCTTTTCATCGACCCTTCTTATAAGACAGACAGGTGAAGGGAGCGGCTTTGCCGCGACTAACGCCGAGGACAGCCGACAGGCTTCGCAGGCGTGTACCCGGCGAAGCGCTCAGCGTTTTGACGGGCGAAAAGAAGGGAGGGTCATTCAATGAACCGAATCATTCATAAAATCACCCCGGCACTACCAAAAGCGCCGAAGCTGATGAATGTGGCGGCCTATGCCCGCGTTTCCGTAGAGAATAAAACCATGCTGCACTCCTTCTCAGCACAGGTCAGCTATTACAGTGAGAAAATTCAGAAGCATCCCGGCTGGAGTTATGCGGGCGTATACGCAGACCGAGCTTTGACCGGCACGAAATCCGAAAGGCCGGAATTCCAGCGCCTTTTGGCTGACTGCCGGGCCGGGAAGATCGATCTGGTACTGACGAAAAGCATCAGCCGTTTTGCCCGCAATACGGTCACGCTGCTGGAAACCGTGCGCGAACTGAAAGCGCTGGGGATCGACGTTTTCTTTGAAGAACAGAATATTCATTCTATGAGCGGGGATGGCGAGCTGATGCTGACCATCCTCGCTTCCTATGCGCAGGAGGAAAGCCGCTCGGTTTCGGAAAACTGCACCTGGCGGATTCGCAAGAAATTCGAACAAGGAATTCCCACCACTTCGCAAATGAACGGTCTGAAATTCGATCATGGGAAAGTTGAGGTCATTCCTCAGGAGGCAGCCATTATAAAAATGATCTTTCATTTTCGGCTGGCGGGCATGGGCAAAAACGCGATCAGCCGAGAACTGAACGAGTTAGGGATTCCGGCGAAAAACGGTGGCATCTGGCATGAAAGCGTGATTGATACGATCTTACGAAACGAAAAGTATCAGGGTGACCTTGTGCTGCAGAAATACTTTCGAACGGATCATCTGAGAAAAATCGACTGCAGGAACAGAGGGGAACTGCCCAAGTATGTGGTTCGCGACAATCACGAGGCCATTATTCCCCGCGAGGAATTTGCGGCTGTACAGCGGATCATTCAAAAGAAGGCTGCCGAATTTCCAGAAGGCTATGGCGTTCACAACGAGTTTCCTTTTACCCGGAAGCTGGTCTGCGCCCATTGCGGCAGGAACTATCAGCGGCGCTTGAACAATGGAAAGCTGGCGTGGCAGTGCTACACCTATATGGTACGCGGCAAAAAATACTGTCCGGCCAAGCAGATTCATGAAAGCATTCTGGAAAGCGTCAGTGCGCAAGTACTTGGTCAGCTCAAGTTTGACAATGCGGTCTTTCAAAAAGAAATACGCTGCATCCATGTATATCCGGAAAACCGGCTGGTTTATGAATTCTATGACGGACATACAAAGGAAGCATATTGGAAAGATCCTTCAAGGCGAGATAGCTGGACGCCGGAAATGAAAGCGCGCGCCGCCGAGCAAATGCGCAGGAGGTATGCAAAATGAGCGAAGCAAGAGCCTATATGCCCAAGGTCACGGTGGTGCCCGCAACACTGAACCGCTTTACCGCCGCGCCGATCCACAGTACCCGTAAGCGTCGCGTGGCGGCCTATGCCCGCGTGTCCACCAATGACGAGGAACAGGCCAACAGCTACGAGGCGCAGGTCAGCCACTACACCCGCCACATTCAGGAAAATCCGGAGTGGGAATTCGTTTCCGTATACGCCGACAAGGGCATCACCGGAACCAGCACGAAAAAACGCGAGCAATTCAACGACATGGTGCAGGACGCGCTGGCCGGAAAGATCGACCTGATTATCACGAAATCGGTCAGCCGCTTCGCCCGCAATACGGTCGATACATTGACCACTATCCGCCTGCTCAAAGAGCACGGCGTGGAGGTGTATTTCGAGGAACAGAATATCTACTCGTTGGATTCCAAGGGCGAGCTGCTGCTCACGATCATGTCCTCGCTGGCCCAGGAGGAAAGCCGGAATATTTCCGAAAACGTGACATGGGGCATGAGAAAGCGCTTTGCCGACGGCAAGGTGGCGCTGCCTTACAAACAGTTTCTCGGCTATAAAAAGGGCGCAGACGGTATTCCGGAAATCGTGCCCGAGGAAGCAGCAACAATCAAGCTGATCTATCGCCTGTTCATGGAGGGAAAATCACCTGCGTACATCGCCCGCTTTCTTTCCTCTTGCAATATTCCTTCGCCTGCCGGGAGGCCGCAATGGCGACCCGAAACGGTAAAAAGCATTCTGGCCAACGAGAAATACAAGGGCGACGCCATCCTTCAAAAGACCTTCTGCACGGATTTCCTGACCAAGAAAATGAAGGTGAACGAGGGCGAGGTTCCTCAGTATTACGTTGAAAACAGTCATCCCGCCATCATTTCTACGGAAATGTTCGAAGCCGTGCAGGCAGAGCTTGCCAAGCGTAAACGCTCCAATCATCGGAATTACACCCCACATTGCTTCTCTGGCCGTATTTTCTGCGACGAATGTGGCGCGCTGTATGGCAGCAAGGTGTGGCATTCTAAGACCGTGTGGCAATGCAACGCCCGCCACAAAGGAAAAACTACCTGTCAAACGCCCGCTCTGCGCGACGAAACGCTGCAGGATGCATTCGTCATGGCGATTAACCAGACGCTGCGCAAGAAGGACGAAATCATCCGGATTTGCGAGGCGACCATGGAAAAACGGTGCGATATTCAGCCTCTCAAGGAAGAACTGCAAAAGCTCCAAGCCGAATTAGAGGTCGCGCGCGGCCTGATGGAACGCCTGATTACGCTCAATGCGACAACGGTAATGGATCAGGATGAGTACAACCGGCAGTTTGCGGAATACGAGGCCCATTACAACGAAATTCGCCAGCGCATTGCCGATGTGGAATCCGAACAGAAGCAGCGCGTTGGAAAACGCGGCAAACTGGCAGAATATCTGGAAATGCTGAAGAATCAAGGGCTCATTTCCAGCTTTAATGAAACGTTGTGGTATGGTACAGTGGAGCAGGTGCGCGTACTAAAGGACGGAAAACTGCACTTCATTTTCAAAGATGGATCAATGGTTGACTGCTAAAATGAATGTACCCGTAAGCTCATTTTCTGAGCCTGCGGGCATTTTTTGTTTGAATTTTCCTGTGTAATGGTGCAACCCCGACATGGCGTACCTACTGTCGGATAAGACACTTGCAAAACCGGGAACTGTTGATTTGAAACGGTTCTCGGTTTTTTGTCGTCCTTTAAAAAAGTATGTATTGCAAAAGACCAGTTATTTGAGATGCGTGCGCCTCTTTTTGCTTGTTATAGGTTTCGGGCAGCATTTACTTCACAAACCCCCGCCTATATCTGACAGAAGGCCGGTTGTGCTTATCACATGCTTTAAGCGATTCCTGCTTACCGAAGAAGGGCTTAACGAAAAAGCTAAAACATGTGCACGATGGGAGAAGGGATAATCGGCGGCGGCTCATACGCTCAATATGGGCTATACATTGAGATTGCATATGCAATCCATCTATTGCAATGAAAGCGAAGCGCGCTCAAATATGTACTGAACGGCAATTCACAGCGTTTTTCCGTCCTCCCACACGCCCTCGAAGCCCGCGTGATCGCGGACAATGCTAAAAATCTCCTTTTCGCCGTCGCGGAATTGGTAAGCTACCTTGCATGCGACGCTTTCGTGGATGATGCGGCGCATTTCGCCCAGCACGGGCGCGCGCAGCGGCGTGTTCCTCGACTCCAGAAGGCGGGCGGACAACGTATACCGTCCCTGCCTTAACGCAACGGAATGGTTATCCGCACGCTCTACCTTCGCGCCCAGGTAGGTAGCCAGCCGGTATTCCCTGCCGCCTGTGTAGACAAACGCGATACAGCCGGTAAAGGACAGGCCCATCCAGGGAATGCTGGCTGCCGAAATCATGACGCAGTTTCCATCCCAGCCGCACTGCGTCCATACGTAGCGTTCAGGAAAGGAAGCGCCCCTGTCGCCTTCTATATAACCCTGGCCGCCCAGAAACCGGTAGCGCCGCCCATTAAGCGTCAACACGCCGTCCACCCTGTGCGCCATGCTGAAAACCGAATGCCGGCACTGCATCATCGGCGCGAAACGGAAGGGCCCCATAATATCGTACCGCGGAACCGCCGGGGCGGAATAATCGACCCGGCCTGTCAGAACCACTTCCCTTGTATGGACGCGAAGCACACAGCCCTCCGGCGTAAAAACGCTCCCGTCCAGCTGAAAGGTCCGGCGCGCGCGGCTGTAGGCAAAGCGCTCGCAGGGGATGGAATAGCTCCCTGACGGATGCACAATTTGAAGCGACGCGCTCCTTTTACCGTCCCGGGCCGTGTGGACGGCCGGAATCAGGGCGAGCGCGCCGTCTTTGCTTTGCTGCTTCAGATACCATCCCTCAAAATATCCGGTCACGCATATGCCCCTCTGTTAAAATGATAAACGGCACAAAAAATCCCCCGCATGGGCTTTCGCCATGCAAACGGCCTGCCAGTTGCATGGTGCCCAAACGGGAGAAAGAATATTTTCGGCGCGGCGTAAAAATGGTTGCGACGCTATTCGTGTCCGGGCGTATCGTCCACAGGGTCGCCCGCGTCCTCGCCTTCTCTGCGGTACGCCGCGGGCGAAAGCCCAAAGCGCGCGCGAAAACGGCGGCTGAAATGCTCCGCGTCCTCATAGCCGAGCTGGCGGGCAATCTCGTAAATCGGCTCGCCCTGCCTCAGCAGCCGCTTGGCGCGGTTCATGCGGGTGGAAAGTAAATAGTCCTTGAAGTTTTGTCCAGTCTTTTCTTTAAAGATCATGCTGATGTAGGACGGGCTCATGTTGAGCGTATCGGCCACGTGCGAGAGCGAGGCGTTTCGCAGGTCGGCATGGATGGCGGAACGAATGCTTAAAATCAGGCGGTTGCTGCCGCTGCGGCTGATCTGCTCCAGAAGGCCGTTGTATAGCTGGATGAACCGGGTCATCATGACGCGAAGCTGCGCATAATCGTTACAGCCGGTATAGAAGTCCAGACAAAGATAGCGCTCCAGGTTCAGATCCAACTCCAGCCCAGGCACGTAGTTGCCGCCCAGCAGGTCCGCGACCAGCTCGGCACACATCAGCTGTTTCATAGATAGCGGACAGTTAATCCGTTCCAGCCGCGCCATGAAGGTGTTGATGCAGTATAAAAGCTGCTGTTCGTCAGGCACCAGCGTGTAAAAGTCCAGCATGCGGCGAACCTCCTGACGCAGGCTGAACACCGCGTCCAGCCGGTTTGCCTCCGCCTCGCCCACGGGTACCGCGTCGTCAAAGCAGGCTGCGTGACCGCCCGCCAGATACGAGCGCCAAACGGCCATGCCGGCTGTGCGGTAGGATAGGTGAATGCTTTCAAGCGTTTTACAGCGTTGACCAACGCCCACGGCAACGGGAACCATTAGAGAGGATTCCAGCTCCAGCGGGAGACGCTCCAGCCATGCGGCGTCGGGCGCGCGGAAATCACAGAGCAATAGCGTGGCCTGCGCGCCGGCCGTTTCGATCAGGTAGGTCGGCGCGGGGCGGCTTTCCATGGCGGAAGCGAGCGCGGCGCTCAGCGCCGCAATTCCGCCGCCGGCCGTGCCGACGGCCACGAGCCGTACGGCGCAATATTCGCCGCTTTCCTGCGCGATACGCTCCGCGCCGCGATAGGCGATATCCAAAAGCATGTGGTTATGCAGCTCAACCAACAGGTTTTCCAACCGTTCGTTGGAGCGCCGGACGCGTTCAGCCTGCTCCCTGCCCAGATCCTCCACCACAGAGCGCACGTAAGCCGCCATTTCCTCGTGGTTGATGGGTTTTAACATGTAGCGGAGCGCGCCCAGCTCGATCGCGGAACGGGCGGCCTGAAAATCCGCGTAGCCGCTGATGATCATAATACGGCAATGCGGATAACGGGCGCGGATTTTCTGGCTTAGCTCAATGCCGTCCATCAGGGGCATGCTGACGTCGGTAATCAGGAGGTCGGGCGCCGGCGCGCTATCTTCGCACAGTGCGAGCGCGCTTTGGCCGTTGTCGGCGGCTACGACCTCCACATGGGGGATGTTTTCGCAGATCAGGCGCGTAAGTCCCGCGACCACAAAGCTTTCATCGTCAGCAATCAGGATTTTCATCTGCTTTCGCCTCCCCTTTCAAATCTTTGGCGGCAGCCGCGGCAGGCAACTGTAAAATCGCGGCCGTGCCACCCTCGGGATGGTTTTGAATCAGCAGGCGACCGCTTTCGCCGTACAGCAGCGTAAGCCGCTGGCGGATGTTGCGAATGCCATAGCCGGTGCTTTTTTCCGCGCGTTCGTTCAGCAGCGTTTCGTTAAACCCCACGCCGTCGTCGCGGACGCGAATCAGCAATAGTCCGTCCTCCAACACGCAACGCACGGAGATGGAGCCTTGATAGTTGCGCGGCTTGAGGCCGTGCTGAATCGCGTTCTCCACAAGCGGCTGCACCATCAGCTTTGGAACGGGCAGCGGCAAAAGCGCCTCCGGCGATTTCACCGAGAAACGGATGTTGCGCATGCGGTATTGCTGAATGGCGATATAGCTTTTCACATGGTTGAGCTCGTCGGCAAGCGTAAAGCTTTCCTCCCCCTTGTTAAGGCTCAGGCGGAAAAAATCAGACAGCGAGCCGACCACCTTGCAGATGTCCGGATTGGAGGCTCCATAGCCCATCCAGCTGATCATATCCAGCGTGTTATACAGAAAATGCGGGTTGATCTGGGCCTGCAAGGCGGTATATACCGCCTCCTTTTCTTTGGCCTGGGCCTCGCATAGCTGCCGTGTAAGAAGGCGGACACGGTCGGCCATATCGTCAAACTCACCGCAGAGCAGGCCGATTTCATCGCCGGAAGAATCTCCGACGTGCGTTTCAAAATCGCCCGACCCAAAACGGCGTATCGCGTGCGACAGCCGCGTAACGGGGATTGTAACGCTCTGCGTCAGGCACCAGGCGATGCCCAACATCACAAGCGCGATACACAAGGCGACGGAGATGATCATCGTGAACATGCGGCTAAGGCCGAAAAGGATGCGCGAGTACGGGATGGAAAGCGTCAGCCTGTAAGGGCTGTCGGCAATGCGCCCGGTGATCGTCAGGTAGCTGTCGCCCAGGTGGTTCAGCGTGCTGCTTTCCAGCCCCTCGGGCATCTCCCGCGCGCCCAGATCGCCGGCCAGATGGGCGGATACGCCGTCGTCGCCCCCCACAGTCGCCAGCACGTCGCCCGCCGCGTCGCTGACGATGAGCTGCGCTCCCGCGTCGGCAGGCAAAATGCGTTCCAGCTCGCTGCAATCGAATGTGATGACGATGTAACCCATCAGCTTGACGTTGGCGTAGTCCAGAATGCGCCGGGCGGCCAGCGCGACGGTTTTGTCCCGCTGGCTCAGCGACGCCTCGGGGTAGAGGTCGCCCCAGCGGTACTGCCCGACCCAAAAGGCGAATTTCTCATCCGCCTGACGGATGCGCTCAAACAGCGCGTCGTTCATGATGGAAAAGGGAAGCTTGCTGATGGGCGTGCCCATATCGGTCACGATCTCCATGCTCATAAAGCCCTGTAGCCCCGACGCCTCGCTGATCAGCCTGCCCATCAGCTCGTATTGCAGACTCTTTGCCTCCAGCGCATCCGCCTTGCGGAAGTTGCGGATAAGCCGGATAACAGCCATATCGGATGCGATGGTGTTGAGCTTGGCTGGATAGACGCGCAGAAGCGAGGAAAGCTCGCTGCGCAGGTATTGAGCCATGCGCAGCGACGACCGTTCCTCGCCCATTAAAATTTGTTTCCGCGCGCCGAAGTAGGCGATGCTGCACAGGGCGATGGTGGGAAGCAACGCCACAAGCAGAAAACCGGAGAGCAGCCTGGGCCCAAGCCCACGTCTGCGAAGCCCTACAAGCAGGCGGTTTGTCAGGTCGCGCGCCACGCGCCGGAGGCTGTTCATAGCGCGGGAACGATCATGCGGTCCAGGGTCTTGATAAACCAGTACACATCCAAATCCTCCTGGTAGGCAGGCTCGTTGAGGCGGAGGAATTGCTTGAATTCCGCAAGCCGGTGCGCCTTGCCCTCCTCGTCCGCCAGGGCGCAGGCCTCCAGATAATGCGCATAGCCCGCGCACAGGCCGCACCAGTAGCAAAGCCCCTGCCAAAGCCGGGCTTGCGCACCCTGCCGGGCGGCCGCGATGTCCATGCACCAGCGGCTGTCCAGCAGGCATTGCAACCGTAGGCGGCGGTAGCCTTCCGCACTTTCGCCGCCAAGAATGCTCTCCTCCCCGCGCAGGCAGGCGGGACGCAGCAGCTCGGCCGCGCCGTCTAGCATGCCCCTCACGCGCTCTGCATGCGCGCCAAACAGCGCGCCAAAATACGCGTCGGCCATTTCGTCAAAACCGGTATCGCGGTTCCACAGGGTTCGCCCCAGCACATGCATACCAAAGCCGCAGGGCAGAAATACGCGCGTCTGCTGGCAGGATATATAGCCGTTTAAGCCCAGCTGTTTTAGGTTGCGCACATCCTGCCATAGGATGCGCGCGTTGCGGTAATCGCTAATGTCCTTAAACTGGTCCCACATGTAATGATACTCGTAGATAAAGCTGTCGCATTGAACCAGCCCCTGCCAGGCACGTAAAAACGCGATGTTTTCCGCCACGTTTTCAGGCATTACAAGCCGGTTGCGCTCAAAGGGCGGCAGCGGCGACGCGGCGGCCTCGACCGGCAGAGGCGCGCTGTAGGAACGGGTGATGGGGGCGAACATAAACAGGAAACGGTCCGGATTTCGCAGCACGGCTGCTTTCGGAGGCCATAGCAAATCCAGATAGGCCAGAAACACAATTTTAGTCGAAAGACCCTCCCGGGTTAGCTTTTCGTCCAGAAGGTTAAGCGTCTCCAGATAAAACGCGGCGGGCACATCCTTGCGGCATGCTTCGCACTCGCAGCTGTTGTTGCTGTCGTCCGCAAGCCAGAAGTGAACAACGTCCACCTGCGGATGGCGGCGCAGGAAGTGGAGAATCTCATCGGTCAGCGCCTCTCGTACCTTGGGGTTGGAGTAGCACAGGTTGGTATTAAGGGGACGGGAGTGGAACAGCGCCCTTTTCCCGTCGATCTGCGCCAGCCAGTGCGTATACCTTTCTTCGGGTTCTTGCGATTCGTCCCAGCCAAGCCCGGTGATGCCGACTGCGTTGGTCGTCCACCCATGTCCCGTGGCATGGAACAGCATGCCGCGGCGCTTGAGGGCATCGCTCAGCTCTCCGTATGTGAAGCGCTCAACCTCATCCGCCGGGGGGACGGGCTGGGAACCGCGAAGCAGCGGGTTGTTGTCGTGCGCATACCAGGTTTTAAAAAACTCGTAAGGCACGAGAAACTGCGTAAAGTAGGTGTTGAAGCCGTTCTTGGGCAGCCAGTCGATCAGCTCCAGCACGTTTTCATAGCTGACGGCACCCTCGATACAAAAGCCCCGGTGCCGGTAGGACGCCGCCTCGCACACGCGAACGCCGGTTTTGCCGTTGTAGCGCACAAGCGTGCCCTGAGGGCCTGGCTTGACAAACCAGAACCCAAGCTCATGAAGAAAACGGTACGCCGCGATCAGCACGCTGCGGGGATTGCTTCCGGTCACGACGCCCTCCGCGCCCTGAACATCAATCAGAATCGCGTCGTCAAGCTCGGGATTGTCAACCTGTGAAAATCCGCTTGGAGCAAGGCCGGGCCCGACCCGCAGTACGGGCTCCGGGCCGGGCCACGCGCCGTCCAGCAGCGCCCAGTGGCGGGCAAGCTCCTCGCAGGCGTAGGTTACGGCGGGATGGTCCGAGGTGGGAATACAGCGAATCATCAGGAAACCTCCTTGTTGATCAGCCCTTTACGGCGCCCGAGGTCATGCCGCTGATCAGGTATTTTTGCGCGATAATCAAAAACAGGAACGCGGGAATGCACGCCAGGGTCGCGGCGGCGCTCATCGCCCCCCAATCCGTCGTGGTCTGGAGCTGGAACTGGCGCAGGCCGACGGATAGGGTTTGAAGTTCGGACGACTGGATGAAGATGTTGGCGATGGCGAACTCGTTCCATACGCTCATCAACGTATATACCGCTACGGAAATCATGCCCGGCAGCGCGGTGGGGAAAATGATTTTCCAGTAGGTTTGATAGGGGGAAGCACCGTCGATCATCGCGGCCTCGTCCAAATCGGTGGGGATGCTGTCAAAGAAGCCCTTCATGGTTAATATGCCAAAGGGCAGGTTGGTGGAGATGTAGATGAGCACCAGGCTGATATGCGTATCCACAAGTTTCAGCGCGCGAAGGGTGCTGAAGAGCGGAATCATGACCAGAATACCCGGTATCATCTGCAGAATCAAGAGCAGCATCGTAAAGCCGCTAAAGATTTTGCCCCTCGCGCGGGAGACGGCAAACCCGGCCATGGAGGCGAATACCACGCAAAAGCCCACCACGAACAGCGCGATGATACAGGTGTTGGCGATGGCGCGGGGAAAGGAGGTTTTCTGCGCGACCTTTGTAAAATTCTCCAGCGAGGGATTGCCGGTGAACAGACTGGTGTTTGCCATCACCTCGCCCGAGGGTTTGAAGGCCGTGCCCAGCATGGACAGAAGCGGTAGGTTGGTTGCCAGACACACCGCGATAATGAGCGTGTACAGCAAAATCCGGCGCAAATGTTTCGTCGCCTTAGACACGAAGCTTCGCCTGCCTTTCGTCCGTTTTCAGCGCACGCTGGTAGAACCAGTAAAAGCCGATCATCAGCGCGAAGGTAATTAGTGAAATGGCTGCGGAATACCCCATACGCCCGCGGTAGAAGGCGAGGTTATAGGTATAGATGGACAGCGAGCGCGTGGCGTTGAGCGGTCCGCCGGAGGTGAGCAGGAAAATGATATCAAAGTTGTTAAAGCCCCAGATAAACATGAGGGTGGTCACCACAAGGCTGACCTGCTTGAGGCCCGGCAGCGTGATATACCAGAAGGATTGCCTGCCGGACGCGCCGTCGATCTGCGCGGATTCATAAATGCTGCGGTCGATGTTTTGCATGCCCGCAAGCAGAGAGAGCGACATAAAGGGGTAGGATTTCCATGTGCCGACAAGGATGACGGTAAAAAGCGCCAGATTTGTATCGGCCAGAAAGAGAATGGGCGAATCGATAATCTTCCATTGCATTAGCCAGGTGTTGATCAGCCCATATTGGTCGTTTAACAGGTAGGACCAGTTGGAGGCGGCCACCACAGTTGGAATGGCCCACGGAATCAGCAGCACGGCGCGAAACAGCCCGCGGCACTTGATATCCTTATTCAGCAGCGTCGCTATACCAAGACCGATCAAATAGCTGGCAAAGGCGCAGCAGAACGCGTAGATTAGTGAAACCCGGATGGTGCCGTAAAATTCGGGGTCCGACAGGATTTTCTGAAAGTTGCTAAGGCCGACAAACTTGACGTTGCCGGGTTTCAAAATATTCTTGTTGGTAAAGCTCATCTGGATGCTGTCAAGCAGCGGGTAAAGGCTGACAAATAAAATCATCAACAGCGCGGGCAGCAGCATCCACAGGGCACAGCGGCGGATTTGCTTGTTCATGGGGGCCTCCTTGCCGCCCACGGGCCGGCGAAACAGGCCCGTGGGCATAAAGTACGGGGGAGCGGGGACGGGCGGGGGGCACTCCTGCACCCTGACAAGGGCTAAGCCCTTGACCCATGATGGGCCGCGCATTGCGCGGCCCAAGGGGAAGGCGTTGAGTGTGGATTTATAAATCTGGATTGTTGCATATGTTTAATAATGAAGGATGATATTCCTTCACTTTTCGGGAGGGCGTGGGAGGGACTTTTCGTAAAAATTGCCGCCTCCCGTCGCTCTCATCTCCGTTATTCGGCGGCGTTGTCCAGGGCTTCCTGAATCATTTCCGCTTGCTTCTTGGCGATGTCGCCGGTACTCATACCGCCGTTGAGGGCCGCCTGAGGCGCGTAGTTCATGATATACTCGCCGTTGATCTGCGAGAAGCCGGGGAACATGCCCTGAATGGGCCAGGTCGCGGTCTTGGCGGTGGGCAGCACCTTGTTAAGCACGCCCTGGGAAACCTTATCGGCAAACACCTCTCCGGAGAAGAAGGAAGCCTTTGCGGGATAAGCCCAGCAGCCGCCTTCTGTAAACAGGGGCTGAGTGTTTTCCGCCCACCATTTGATGAACTTGAGCGACTCCTCGGGATGCTTGGTCTGGGAGAAAACAACCAGCGCGTCCGGGAAGCTGACGGTGCCGACGGCGTCGCCGGAGGGGCCCTTGAAGCAGGCCAGCACGTCGCTGTTCTCGGCTACCTCTGGATAGTCGAAAATCTTGCTGCCGAAGCTACCGAAGAAGAACGCGGCCTTGCCGCTGTAGTACAGGGTTTCGGCGGCGGCGCCGTCATGGCCCAGCACGCCTTCGGCCACATAGCCGTTTTCGCGCAGCTTTTGGAACAGGTCGATGGTTTCCTTAAAAGCGGGGGTCTCGGAGGTGGGAGCCATATTCTCGTCCAGGATACCCACGCCGTTGCTCATGGCAAAGCTCATAAAGCAGTGCCAGATGCCGTTGGTCGCGCCGGTCAGGGCCAGGGGCACGATGTCGGGATTCCAGGCTTTGAGCTTCGCGCACGCGTCCAGAAGCTCGTCCCAGGTTTCGGGGACCTTCTCCACGCCCGCTTCCTTCAGGTAATCAGCGCGGTAGAAAAATCCGCGGTACCCTACCATGTAGGGAATGGCGATCTGGTTGCCTTCATATTTGAAGAAGTTGAGCATGTCCTCGGTATAATCGCTGTAAACGCCTTCTTCCTTCCAGGCGTCGATTACGCCGTCCAGGTACTGGATTTCGTTCATCTGGGCGAACAGGTCGGGCTGGTCCAGCGCGCAGGAGGCCACGTCCGGGGCCGCGCCGGAGGAAACGGCGGTCAGGAACAGCTGGTAATAGTTGTCCCAGGGCTGGTAGGTCATGTTGATGGTGACATTGGGGTTTTCCGCTTCGTACTGGGCGATCAGCTTTTCGCAGGTCTCGGTATAGCGGTCGTCGCTGCCATAGGACATTTCCCAGAACTCGAGGGTGATCTTCTCTTGCGCAAGCGCGGGGGTCCACAGCCCGCACAGCAGCACGGCGGCCAGCAACAGGCTCCAAATCCGTTTCATTTTCGGTTCCTCCTTAGCGTATCTTCCACAACATGCCCCGGGCGCGAGAACAGGCGTTGCGAAATTGTTTGATTGTTTGACGATTTCGGTACGTACCATCCATTCGTATTGTAGCATTTGGCCCGGGCGGGCACAACGCGGATATTTTTATCATTTCCCCTGAATATTTTTGACACCCGGCGCGCTCGAAAGGGGCCAAACACGCGGATTGCTTTTGCAATGGCGGTTTTGGGCGCGCGCCGTCCGCCGGGCGACCGGTTGACAAATCGCTTTGCCTAACGGTATGATACTGGCGGTCGTAACATCCGTGTCCGTTATTGAAAATAAATAAAGGATTATCAAGAAGGTCCGCGGACCTTCCAAAGGAGCGGTGATTAAAGATGAAGCAACCCATTACCTTTGCCATTTGCGGATTTGGCAACCGCGGCCGGGACGCCTATGCCGCTTACCAGAAACAGCATCCCGACCAGATGAAGATCGTGGCCGTCGCAGAGCCGGTCCCGGAGCGGCTGATGGCCGCACGGACGGAATACGGCGTGGAAGAAGCAATGTGCTTTGAAAACGCGGAAACCCTGTTAAAACAGCCGAAGCTGGCGGATGTGATGATTATCGCCACGCAGGACAGGCAGCATATCGGCCACGCGCTGCCGGCGCTGGAACTGGGCTATCACCTGCTGCTGGAAAAACCGATCTCCCCGGAACTTAAGGAGTGCGTAGCGCTTTTGGATAAAGCGCATGAAACCGGGCGGCTTGTGGTGGTGTGCCACGTGCTGCGCTATACCGCGTTTTTTTCAACGCTGAAGGAGCTGATTGAGCAGGGCGCGGTGGGAACGGTACAAACGCTGGACGCCGTGGAAAACGTGGCCTATTATCACCATGCGCACAGCTTTGTGCGCGGAAACTGGAGGAACAGCGCCGAGAGCTGTCCGATGATTTTGGCGAAAAGCTGCCATGACATGGATATGATCCGCTACCTGATGGGCGAGCCCTGCGTCCGGGTATCCTCGTTTGGCCGTCTGGGGCATTTCCGCCGCGAAAACGCGCCCGCGGGAAGCGCCGGGCGCTGCCTGGATTGCGGCGTCAGGGACGCCTGCCCCTACGACGCGGAAAAGATTTACCTGACCAACCCGCAGACCGGCCTGCTTAATGGAAATGTCAAATGGCCCGTCTCCGTGCTGGCGCATGATCCGACTGAGGGGAAGGTACGCCAGGCGCTGCGCGAAGGCCCGTATGGCCGCTGCGTATACCGCTGTGATAACGACGTAGTGGATCATCAGGTGGTGAGCATGGAGTTTGAAAGCGGAGCAACGGCAACCTTCACCATGAGCGCTTTTACGCAAAAATGCTACCGCACGGTGCGCGTGATGGGCTCCATGGGCGAGCTGGAGGGCGATATGGATTTGAACCGCATCACCGTGCGGCGCTTTGGACAGGCGGATCAGGTGATCGATCTGGCGGCGGCGCAGGGCATGTCCGGCCACGGCGGCGGCGACGAGGGCATCATGGCGTCGCTTTGCGAGCTTGTGAAACGGAATGAAACCGCGGCGCTCAGCTCTATCGACGCGTCCGTTGAAAGCCACGTAATGGCGCTCGCGGCCGAGCATTCCAGGCTGAACGGCGGGCAATCCGTCGAGCTGGAGGCTTTTGCGCGAAGCGCGGCGCGATAGGAAAAAGCGCCTCAAAGAGAACAGCCGAGACCCAGCCGGCTGTTCTTTTAAAGTAACGCTTCTGTTTTATGCATTACATCAACGGCGCAAACAGCAGGAAAAACCTCTCCTTTACCTTTTCAAACCACGGGCGCGCATGGAATGCGCGAAGGCTGTAGCGGTTGCAGCTCTCAATATCCAGGTCGAAAATCTCGCTGTACTCCCGGACGATGGCGTCGTCGTAGAACAGGCCGCAGATTTCGTCGGAGACCTCAAGGCTTCGGATATCCATATTAACGGAGCCGACGCAGAGAATTTCGCTGTCGATAATCATGGTTTTTGCATGGATATATCCCCTGTATTTGTATACTGCCGCGCCATATTCCATCAGCTGCGCGCAGTAGTAGCGCGTAACGGGGTCCAGAAAAAAACTGGCCTGAATCCCCGGAATCATCAGCTCAATGGCGACGCCGGAGGCGGCCGCTGTTTTAAGCGCGTCCAGGATAGAGGAGTCCGGCACAAAGTAGGGCGACTGGATGCGGATGCGCTTGCGGGCGGCGCGGATCATGCTCAGGTAACACATTTTAATGGAATCACTGCTGTCCTCCACGCCGCCGACGATCATCTGGCAGGGCCGCCCGGCTGGGCACGCCGCCGGCGGCGGAGTCGCCAGCAGCGTATCGCGGCAGCGCCCGAGCTCCCGCGCCGAAAGCGCGCACACCCAATCGGTTAAAAAGTAACGGGTCAACGCTGAGACGCACGCGCCGGTCAGGCGTAGCTGTGTATCCCGCCAGGGATTCTTTTTACGCGCGCCGTTGGCATACTGCCGCCCTATGTTCATGCCCCCGATGTAGGCGATTTGCTGATCGATTACCACAATCTTGCGGTGGCTGCGGAAATGCGTCAAAAATGGCTTGAGGCGCTTGACCATGCCGCCCGCCTCTACAAGCGGGCGAAACATGGCGGACGGCGTGGATAAATTAGCGATATAATCGCACATTACCCATACGCAAACACCCTCGCGGGCCTTTTGGGCAAGCGCGTCCACAAGCCGAAGCCCTACCTCGTCGTGGTGGATGGTGTAAAATTCCAAATAGACGCTTTGCTTCGCCGCCGCGATATCCTCGAAAAGCCGGACGTAGTGCGAAGCGCCGGAGGTCAGAAATTCGGAGGTTTCATAGCTGGTCAGCGGGCTTGCGTTATAGGTTGTATTGAAGCGCACGACGGCTTCGTCGTTCATGGAAAGCCCGGCGGGAAGTTCGGGCTCCGGGCTCTCGATCAGCCTGAGCGCCTTTTGCCGGAAGCGCCTACCGCACCTTGTGCGGCGCAACCAGCCGGTCAGCCTGATGGAGACGGTGTTGCCGAATACCAGATAAAGAACGGCGCCGGCATAGGGCAGACAGATCAGGATAACCACCCACATAACCGCCTCCACAGGCTTTTTATGCTCCAGAAAAATAACGCTGATCACCAGCAACAGATAAATCGCCAAAAGCACAATGCGCATGACAGGTCCTCCGCATCTTTGGTAAAAGCCCGCGGCCGCATTTGAAAAACGGAGCGGAACGCTTTCTATCCATTATAAACGCAAACCTGGAAAGTGTCAAAACAAACCCCTTGACAAGAAAAAAGAAAACGTGTATGCTAATCAAGCTGTCAAGAAAAAATACTTGATATGCGGCAAAGGAGCGCGCATGGTGAGAGCGACCGAAGCAGGGGCCCCGGAAAGGCTTGAGAAAAGCGTGGAAATTGGCACGCTATGCGCCTACTATGGCGGTTTGCTGACGGATAAGCAGCTTGAGGCGCTCCGCCTGCATTATGACGAGGACCTCTCTTTAGGGGAGATCGCCGGACAGTTGGGCGTAAGCCGCCAGAATGTGCACGAGCTGATTACGCGCTCGACGCAGAAGCTCAAGCGCTACGAAAACGCGCTGGGCGGGGCGCGCAAAACCAGTGAACTGCTCCGCCGCCTGACGCGGGTAAACGAGCTTTTGAAAAATGCGCTGGATACCGCCATGCCGCCCGAGGCGCGGCGAAAGGTGGAGGCGGCGGCCTCGCTGGTCGCCCAGACCATCAGCCAGCAGGAAGGGGAGGAGAACGACCATGGCCTTTGAAGGACTCAGCCAGAAGCTTTCCGGCGCGCTCTCCAAGCTGACGGGGCGCGGCAAGCTGACGGAGGCCGCCGTGAAGGAGGGCATGCGCGAGGTGCGCGTCGCCCTGCTGGAAGCCGACGTTAACTATCTGGTCGTCAAAGATTTTTGCAAAAGGGTCACCGAGCGGTGCGTAGGGCAGCAGGTATTGGAAAGCCTGTCCCCGGCTCAGCAGGTGATCAAGATTGTTAATGAAGAAATGACCGCCCTGATGGGTACGGAAAACGCGCGGCTCACGTGGTCGTCCAGCGTTCCTACCATTTATATGCTTTGCGGCCTTCAGGGCGCGGGTAAGACCACCATGGCGGGCAAGCTGGCCAACTATCTGCAAAAGACAGGCAAAAAGCCTCTTTTGGCGGCGTGCGATATTTACCGCCCCGCCGCCATCAAGCAGCTGCAGGTGGTTGGCGAGCAGGTTAAGGTGCCGGTGTATGAGCACGGCACGCAGGACCCCGTTAAAACCGCGCTGGAGGCCATTGAGCATGCGCGCAGCTACGGCCGCGACGTGCTGATCATCGATACCGCCGGCCGCCTTCATATCGACGCGGAGCTGATGGAGGAGCTGCGGCGCGTGAAGGCGACCGTCAAGCCGCAGGAAATCCTGTTCGTGGTGGACGCGATGACCGGCCAGGACGCTGTCAACGTCGCCAAGACCTTCGATCAGGAGCTGGGCATCGACGGCGTGATTTTGACCAAGCTGGACGGCGACACACGCGGCGGCGCGGCGCTTTCCATCAAAGCCGTGGTCGGCAAGCCCATTAAGTTCAGCGGTACTGGCGAGAAGCTTTCCGATATTGAGCCATTTCATCCCGACCGCATGGCGGGCCGCATTTTGGGCATGGGCGACGTGATGACGCTTATCGAAAAGGCGCAGGAGGCCTTCGACGGCGAAGAAGTTGAAAAGATCGCCAAAAAGGGCGCGCAGGAGCTGACGCTGGACGACTTTTTGAGCCAAATGCAGCAGATGAAGAAGATGGGCGGCCTCCAGAGCATGCTGAGCATGCTGCCGGGCGTTGGCAACAAGCTGGCGGATGTGGAAATCGACGACGACGCCATGAAAAAGCCCGAGGCCATTATTCGCAGCATGACCAAGCGCGAACGGCGCAACCCCGGCATATTAAACGCCAGCCGCCGCAAGCGCATCGCCGCGGGCAGCGGCACCACCGTGCAGGACGTCAACGCCCTGATGCGGCAGTTTGAGCAGGCCAAGTCCATGATGAAGCAAATGATGGGCGGCCGGCGGGGCGGTAAAAAGGGCCGCATGCGCATGCCGTTCTAAACGGCGCACCCCTTTTTCTACGGACTGCAATCACCTTTGTGATTTCAGATACAAACTACTTACTTTAGCTTAGGAGGAACCAATCATGGTCAAGATTCGCCTGAAGAGAATGGGTATGAAAAAGAAGCCGTTTTACCGCGTCGTCGTCGCGGATATCCGCAGCCCCCGCGATGGCCGCTTCATTGAGGAGATCGGCTTTTACGACCCCATGACCGAGCCCGCCACCATCAAAATTGACGCCGAGAGCGCCAAGAAATGGCTGCAAAACGGCGCGCAGCCGACCGACACCGCGCGCGTGCTGCTGAAGAAGAGCGGCATTATCGAGGGCTGAAAAGAATGAGAGAGCTCGTTGAGTACATCGCCCGGTCGCTGGTGGACAACAAGGACGCCGTGACCGTGCAGGAGACTGCCGGGCCGGAGGCAACGATTCTGGAATTGCACGTCGCGCCCGAGGACATGGGCAAGGTAATCGGCAAGCAGGGCCGCATCGCCAAGGCGATTCGCGCCGTGGTGCGTGCGGCCACCGCCAAGAATCAAAAGCCCGTATTTGTTGAAATTCAGTAACAACCGCATCGTTTCGGGGCGCATCGGGGCTTTGCGCGGCAGAGCCCTGTTGCGCCCGCTTGTTTTGCCGCTGCTAAACGCGGCGGCTGATCAACGGGGAAGGAGCGTAATGTGAAACAAGAGTATTTGTTGCTTGGCGAAATCGTGCGCCCGCAGGGCATTCGCGGCGAGGTCAAGCTCAGGCATTATACCGACGACCCGGCCCGCTTTTTGGAGCTGGAAACCGTCTATCGCGGGCAAGGAAGCGCCTACGTGCCGGTACGCATCACCGGCGCGCGCGTCCAGAAGGACGACGTGTTTCTGACCGTCGATGGTGTGGAAGACCGCAACGCCGCGGAAAAGCTGCGCGGCGTAAAAATATATATCGACCGGGCCCACGCGCGCGAGCTCTCGCCGGACGAGGTTTTCATCGCGGATATTCTGGGCGCGACGGCGTACAACACCAGGGAGGAGACCATAGGTACGCTCCGCGAGGTGCTTACGCCGGGCGGGGTGGACGTGTTTGTGTTTGATACGCCGCGCGGCAGGCTGATGGTGCCCGCCCTTAAAACCGTGCTGCTCACGTTGGACGCGGATAACGGTAGAATCGTGCTGGACGAAAACCGGTTGGAAGAGGTAGCCCTGTATGAAGATCGCGGTACTAACGCTGTTTCCCGAGATGTTTGACAGCTTTCTAAGCTGTTCCATCATCGGCCGGGCGCGCGGAGAGGGCCTTTTGGAGATCGAGCCCATTAATATTCGCCCATTCAGCGAAAAAAAACATAAAAACACGGATGACTATCCCTTTGGCGGGGGCGCCGGCATGGTTATGATGGCCCAGCCCATCTGCGACGCGGTGAAAAACGCCCGCGAAAAAGGTTTTAACGGGCCGTGCATCTACATGAGTCCGCGAGGGAAACCTTTAACGCAGCAAAAGGTGCGCGAGCTTTCCGAGCAGGATGGCCTGGTGCTGCTTTGCGGGCATTACGAAGGGGTGGACCAGCGCGCCATTGATCTCGCGGTGGACGAGGAAATATCGCTGGGCGACTTTGTGCTGACGGGCGGCGAGCTGGCCGCTATGGCGCTTTGCGACGCTGTGGCGCGTTACGTGCCCGGCGTGCTGGGAAGCGGTGAAAGCGCGGAGGAGGAGAGCTTTACCGGCGGCCTGCTGGAATATCCGCACTATACGCGCCCGCGCGTCTATGAAGGGCGCGAGGTGCCGGAGGTGCTGGTAAACGGCGACCATGCGAAGATTCGTGCTTGGCGCAGGGAACAGGCCCTGCTTGCGACCCTCCGCGCGCGCCCCGACCTGTTTGAAAGCGCGCCGATGACGCCAAAGGAGCGCGCCGCCACACTTTTGGCGGCGCGGGAGGAGGAATCCCCATGCTGCTGAGAAAGCTGGCGGCGGCGCTTGGGCCGCTGCTGCTGTGCCTGGTGGTTTGCGCGGCGTTCCGATGGGTGGATGGATTGCTGGGCGCGGCAAACTTTTTCGCGTTTTTGCTAAAGGGACTGCTGCTGGGCCTCTGTCTGGCGCTGGTGCTGCCGCTTGCGGGCGTAAGCGCGCGCACCAACGGCCTTGTGCCGTGGCTTTTCGCGGGCGCTGGGCTTCTTTTGATCCTGCTTGCCTACCAGTACCTGGAAACGTCCGGCGTGCTGCATTCGGCCCTTTTGCTCAATTTGATTTCCATTAACGGGCAGGTTGTGCTGGTGGAAAGCACGGTTATGGGTTACCTGTGCGCGACGGCGCTGATATACCGCAGGCGCTAGGTTACATCAGGCGTTCAGGGTCCCTTTCACGCTCGCGCAGCAAAAGCTGCTCGATGTATTCGCCGCTGGTGATGCCAAGGCGCGCCGACTGGCGAAGCGCATAATCGTACGCACATTTGCTAAAGCGCACGCAAACGCTTACCTTATCAGGCGTACAAACCTCAAAGGCCGATTCCAGCCCCTGGGTGTCCTTGAAAAACTTGCTTTTCATGAGATACCTCATTTGACCCCGCGCCGCCGGAGGGCGCAAGGCTTAGCAATTTGGCTGCGGGCAGAGGGAAGGGAACGTGCCGTGGCCGGCCGCCCCTAACCGCAACAAGCGCGGGCGATAGCCATCGCACGCGCAGTCTGGTCCGCTGCGCCCGCTCCCTATCATCCTATGCGGTACCGCCGCGCCGGGTTCGACTAGGTTTCCCCGGTAAACGGCGGGTAATGCACAGCGCGGCGAAATGTGTTATAATGATTTACGGTGCCCCGGAGGGTGAAAGGAAGGAAATGCATGGGCGGAGCAATTATGCGCTTTATCATAACGGTGGCGGCGGTTCCGCTCTGCGGTTACCTGATGGACGGCGTGAATGTGACGGAATACGCGAACGCTGCGGTCGTCGGACTGATTCTGGCGGTCATCTTTACGGTGCTCAGGCCCGTGATGAGGTTGATCCTCTCTGTGCTCAACTTCTGCACGCTGGGCCTTTTGTATGTGGCTGTGGATGCGTGGCTGGTGTGGACGGCGGCCGGGCTGGTGGAAAACAGCGTCACGTTTGAAAATTTCTGGTGGGCGCTCGCGGTAGCCGTGGCAATCAACGCGGCGCGCACGCTGGTGGACGCCGCGACAGGCGATATCAGGCACTGAAAATGGAACGGAGGAACGGAATGCATATTTTTTTGGTCAATGACGACGGCATTGGCGCCAAGGGAATTATGGCGCTGCTTCGGGCCGCGGCGGCGCGGGGCCACAGGGTCAGCATGTGCGCTCCGCGCTACCAGCAAAGCGCGGCAAGCCACCGGTTTACCCTGACCGAGCCGATCTATGTGGACGACTATCCGGTTGAGGAAGCGAACGCCAAGGCGTATTCCATTGCCGGCTCGCCTGTGGACTGCGTGCGCGTAGGGCTTCAAAAGCTGATGAACGAGCCTGTGGATATTGTCATTTCCGGCATCAACAACGGCTATAACGCGGGAATGGCCGTGCACTACAGCGGGACCGTGGGCGCGGCCATGGAAGGCGCGCTCAATCATTTGCCCGCGATTGCCACCTCCATTCATCACGAGGCGGATCAGGAGATGATCGACCACCTGGCCAACCTCACCATTGAGGTTGCGGAGAAATATGTGGAAAAGCCCATGCCGTCCTGCACGGTATTAAACATCAACGCGCCCGCGGTAAGCCCGGCGGAGCTGAAGGCGCCGGTTTACGCGCCGCTTTCCATTGGCAACTTCATCGACGGCTACGAACGCCGCCAGTCGCCCCGGGCAGGGACGTATTTCTGGCTGATGAGCGGCTCCGCCACGGAGGAGCCGGAGGAAGGCAGCGACGTATACTATCTGGATCAGGGGCACGTGGTATTCACCCTGATGGGCAACCCCGTATGCATGGGATGCGACGCCTGGGATGGCCTCGGGCTGTTTTGATAGAAGAAAGAGGGAGCCGTCTTGCGGGACACCCAGAAACTGATCGACAGGCTGAACCTGCTTGGCAGGCCGCTGAGCAAGGGGCACCGTCTGATTGCGGAATATATCGCAAACCATTATGAGAAGGCCGTGTTCATGACTGCCGTGACGCTGGGCAAGCAGTGCGGCGTCAGCGAGAGCACGGTGGTGCGGTTTGCCTCGGCGCTTGGCTACGCGGGCTACCCCGAGCTGCGGGAGGCGCTGCGCAGCCTGGTCAGGCAGCGGCTGACGGCGGAGCAGCGCTTTGCCATCGCCTCGGAAATCGACCCGCGCGACGTGCTGTCTACCGTGCTTAAAAACGATATGCAAAACATTCGAAAGACCGTGGAGGCGCTCTCCCAGCGGGATTTTGAGGATGTGGTGCGCCGGCTGCTGGAGGCGCGGCATATCTATGTGATGGGCCTTCGGTCCGCCGCGCCGCTGGCACAGTTCATGTATCATTATCTGCACCAGATTTTCGACGGGGTGACGCTGGTGCAAAATACCACCGGCGACGTGTTTGAGGAAATTGCCCGCATTGGGAGGGAGGACGTGCTGGTAGGCATCAGCTATCCGCGGTATTCCACGCGTACGCTGGAATGCATGAGCTTCGCCCGGCAAAACGGCGCGCAGGTGGTCGGCTTTACGGACGGGGAGATGTCCCCGTTATGTGCGGCTTCGGACGTTTGCCTGTGCGCTTCTACGGACATGGCCAGCTTTGTGGACAGCTTGGCCGCGCCGCTTTCGGTCATCAACGCGCTGATTGTGAGCCTGGGCTTGCACCGGCGCGAGGAGCTAAGCGACCATTTCAAACGGCTGGAGGGGATATGGAACGCGCATAGCGTCTATATCAGCAAACAGGATGAGTAACGTACTGGTAATTGGAGGCGGCGCGGCCGGTATGCTCGCCGCCATCGGCGCGGCGCGCGCGGGCGCGCGGGTTACGCTGCTTGAGCGAAACGAAAAGCTCGGCAAGAAGGTGTATATTACGGGCAAGGGCCGCTGCAACGTGACCAACGCCTGCGAAGCGGATGCGTTTCAGAGAAACGTGGTTAAGAACCCGCGCTTTTTGTTCAGCGCGCTTAGCGCGCTTCCGCCAAGCGGGCTGATGGAATTGCTGAAAAGCCTGGGCTGCCCTGTGATGGTGGAGCGCGGCGATCGTGTGTTTCCGCAAAGCGAAAAGGCGAGCGACGTGACCCGCGCCTTTGAGCGCGAGCTTAACCGCCTTGGCGTTGGGGTGGAGCTTAACGCCCGTGTGAGGGAGCTGCTAATGGACGATGGGCGCTGCGCGGGCGCGGCGTTGGAGGACGGCAGGCGGTTGCCGGCGGACTCGGTGATCGTTTGCACGGGAGGGCAGAGCTATCCTTCCACCGGTTCCACAGGCGACGGTTTTGCGTGGTTTCGCAAAACGGGACATGCGGTTTTTCCGCCGCTGCCGTCGCTGGTCGGGTTGGAATGCGGCGAAGGCTGGGTGCGGCAGCTACAGGGCCTGTCCCTTAAAAATGTGCGCCTGACGCTTAAAAACGGCAAAAAAACGCTCTTTTCCGACGTGGGAGAGATGCTGTTTACGCATTTTGGCATATCGGGCCCGTTGGTGCTGAGCGCTTCGGCCTATATGGCGGAGCTTGTGCCGGCGGAAGTTAGCCTCACGCTGGATTTGAAGCCGGGGCTAAGCGAGCAGCAGCTGGATGCGCGGCTGCTGCGCGATATTGACGCGTCCGGTAAAAGAAAGCTGCGCACGCTGCTCTGCGGGCTGTACCCGGCAAGCCTTGCCGAGACGATGCCCGCCCTGTGCGGCGTGGACGCGGATAAAGAGGTAAACGAGCTGACCCGGGAGGAACGTGCCCGGCTGGTTTCCGGGGCCAAGGCGCTCAGGCTGCCCATTACGGGCATGCGCCCGCTTGGCGAGGCCATCGTCACGCGTGGCGGCGTCAGCGTCAAGGAGATAAACCCCGCCACCATGGAGAGCAGGAAAGTGGCCGGACTATACGCGGCCGGCGAGCTTTTGGACGTGGACGCGCTGACCGGGGGATTCAACTTGCATATCGCCTTTGCGACGGGTCTTTTGGCGGGCCGGTCGGCAGCGCGGAAAAACGAAGGGTAATTGAAGACGGTTTGGAGTTTTGAAAGGCATGCAGTACATCGTTTTGGATTTGGAGTGGAACCAGCCTACCAGCTATCAGAGTGCGGTTTACCGCCGCGTGGGGGACAGCCTCCTGTTTGAGGTGATCCAGATTGGCGCGGCAAAGCTCAACGAGCGGCTGGAAATTGTGGACTGCCTGAGCATCCCCATCCACCCCACGCACTATTTGACCATTCATCCCCGCGTCAAGCGCATGACCGGCCTCAACCAGGAGGTTTTGTGCGACGCGCCCGCTTTTCCGGAGGGCATGGCCCAGTTTACTGAGTGGTGCGGAAAGGACTGCGTTTATATCACCTGGGGCTGCGACGACGTAAGCGTTTTGCAGCAAAATGTAGACTTTTTCCGCTTTGAGGAGCCTTTGCCCAAGATGTATGACCTGCAGCGCCTTTATGCCGACGCCACGAAGCGCAGCGGGCAGACCGCGCTGAAAACGGCGATGGAGGCTTTGGGCATTGAGCCGGACGACGAGCGGAGTTTTCATAACGCCATGCACGACGCATACTATACCGCGCAGGTTTTTCAGAAGCTGCCCAATCCCGAGGACGTCCTTAACTATGAGGAGCAGCCGCGCAAGCTCTGCCACAACGAACGCCGCAGCCGCTTCCGGGTGACGGACATGGTTCCCTCCGTCGGCGCGGCGCTGGAAAGCGAAGCTCTGCGCGCGCCGCGCTGCCCCACATGCGGGCAGGCGACAAAGCTGCAGACGGAGCTGGTGCCGCAGGCGGTCGGCAAGTACGTTGCGCTCAGCCGTTGCCAGCATCACGGCCTGATGTTTGTCAAGGTGCGCTTTTCGCTGCTGCCGGATGGGCAGAAGGGCATGCATTTGAGCGTGCTGCCGGCTAACAAGCAGACCCGCGCGTACGTTCACACCAAGGAGCTGCAATATCAGTTCAAACGTAAACGCGGCGATTACGGGAATGTGGATGTGGAAGACCTGTCCGGTGCTTTTTCCAGCAATATGCCATTTGAAGACGCTTAACGGTTGGTGACCTGAGAGAGGATGTTTGAAGAATGCGGGAGAACGGCTACGCCGGTGTGAACAGCGTGATCCGCGTAACGGTCGAAGGGCGTACGGACGCCTTTCCCAAGGGAACGTCGGTCAGTGAGATCATGCGGCGGTTACTTGCGCAAAACCGCGCCGCTTCCGTGCTGTGCGCCCTGCAGGGCGGCGTGTGCCTGGAGCTGAACGAGCCGGTTGTCACGGATTGCGAGCTGATCCCGCTCACCTACCGCGACGAGGAAGGGCGGCGCGTGTACGAGCGTTCGTTGCGCTTTCTGTTTCTGCTGAGCATGAAGCGCCTGTACCCGGGCAGGCACATCCGTATGCTCAACTCCGTCGGTTACGGCCTGTACATGCGCATCCCCGGCGAGGACATGGGCCACGACATGGCCCGGGCGCTTGAAAGCGATATGCGGGAGCTGGTTTCACAGAATATTTCCTTCGAAAAGGAAGTCTGGACGAGGGAGGATGCAATCGCAACCTTTGAGGAGGAGGGCTGGCACGACAAGGCGGAGCTGCTGCGCTATCGTCCTCAGGAGAAGATCACGATGTATTGCATCGGGTCTGTGCGCGAGTATTTCTATGGCGCGATGCTGCCCTCAACAGGCTATATCCGGGCCTTCGCGGTCAAGCCGCACTTTCCGGGCGTGGTGCTGATGTCCCCGTCGCCGGAAAAACCCGAGGAACCCGCACCCTATGTGCCGCGGCCACAGTTCCTGCGGGAATTTGCGATTTCGCAACGGTGGTGCGGGATCCTTGGCACGCGAAACGCGGCCGACGTCAACCGTATGATTAAGGAAGGACGGATGCGGGAGTTCATCCGTATCAACGAAGCGCTGCACGACAAATCCATCGCGGGCATCGCGGATGAAATTGTGGCGCGGGACGCGAGGATTGTCATGATCTTCGGTCCATCCTCCAGCGGAAAGACGACCTTCGCAAACCGCCTTGCCGTTCACCTGCGCGTATTGGGAAAACAGCCCAGGCTGGTGTCGCTGGACGACTTTTACCGTGACCGCAGGGACATACCGCTGGAGGCGGACGGCAAGCCGGACCTGGAGCATGTGGAGGCGCTGGATGTGCCGCTTCTGACCGAATGCCTGGAAGGACTGCTCAGCGGCAGGACGGTCAGCATGCCCCGCTTTGACTTTAAAACCGCCAAGCGGGCGGTAAGCGGGTACGAGCTGACGCTTGACAAAAGCGGTCCCCTGCTTTTGGAGGGCATCCATGGCATGAACGACCGCATCACCTGCGAAATACCGGAGCAGCTGATGTTTGGTATTTATGTCAGCGCGCTTTCCTGCATTAACCTGGACGATCACAACCGTATCCGCACAACGGATGTGCGGCTTCTTAGGCGTATAGTGCGCGATATGCGGTTTCGCAACACCTCGCCCAAAGATACCATCGACATGTGGCCCAAGGTGCGGGCAGGCGAGGAAAAGTGGATTTTCCCAAATCAGGAGAAGGCGGACGTCCTGTTCAATACCTCGCTGCACTATGAGCTGCCTGTGCTTAAAACCATGGCGTATGAGCTGCTTCTGGCCATTCCCAAGAATGAGCCCGAATACCTGGTTGCTCACAGGCTGCTGAAGGTGCTGCACTATTTTCTGCCGGTGGACGGCGGCGTTATGGAGGAAATTCCGCCGCTTTCCATTCTTCGCGAGTTTATCGGCGAGTGCTCGTTTTACGACATGCATTGACATTGGGCGGGGGATATAGTATAAATAAGCGTTGACCTGTTTTGGACGACGCAAGGGACGGAAGGATGTTAGGTTCGTGGAGATTATAACGGCGGTTATTGAGGGCTTGATGGCGGTTATGAGCGTTTGGCTGGTGCTGATGCTCATCTACCAGCTTTTCATCAGCTTCTTTGGCTTTAAGCGAAATACCAAGGACTATGAGGATCACGATCCTGAAATGCGCTTTTTGGTGTTGGTGCCCGCGCACAACGAGGAGGCCGTGATCGGAGACATCATCGACAACCTCAACCATATGGAATATCCACGCGAGCTGTATGATTTTTACATTCTCGCGGACAACTGTACCGACCAAACGGCCGAGGTCGCCCGCTCCATGGGAGCTAACGTTCTGGAAAGCCATAAGGAGAGCGAGGACGCGCCAACGGGTAAGCCCATTGTCCTCCAAAAGGCGCTGAACGCGCTGGAGGGCTATCAGGATAAGTATGATCTGGTCATGTTCTTTGACGCTGATAACCTCGTCGATCCCAACATGTTCCTTGAGGTTAACAGCCAGTACCTTTCCTCCAACGGAGAGGCGGACATCATCCAGTGCTACCTTGGCAGCAAGAACAAAAAGGGAATCGTCGCCCTGTTTTATTATATGACTTATACGATTACCAACCGGTTTTTTCAGTACGCCAAAAGCCGTTTGGGCTTAAACAGCGTTATCGGCGGCACGGGCTTTGCCGTTTCGGCCCCGTATCTGCACAGGCGCGGCGGATGGACGGCCATGTCCCTGACGGAGGATTTTGAACTGCAAATCGAATCCACGTGCGACGGCAAGCGTATTTTGTGGAATAACAACGTGCGTATTTACGACGAGAAACCCACCCGCTTCCGCGCCAGCTTTCGCCAACGCACACGCTGGGCGCAGGGCCACTGGTTCGTCGCTTTCAAAAATACGGGCAGGCTTTTTCGGGCGCTGTTTCACCGGCGCATCAAGTTTAAGGAGTTCTTTTCCACATTCCTTTATATGTACAGCCTTACGCCTTACGTGATTTTGGTCATTCAGCTCCTGCTGGGAATTATCATGGAGACATTCAAGTTAACGGGGCTGATCGAGGCCGCGCCCGTGCACGCCTCCATAGGCAGTTGGTTCTTGCTGAATTGGCCCAGCATCGCGTTGTTTTTCTATTCGTTTATTTTCCTGTTCTATATGGGCGACTATCTGGATAACCATAACCGCGTCAACCTCAAAATCTTTTTCCCCATGCTTCTGAGCGTTTTGCTCAACACCATGCTGGCGGGCTGGGCGCAGGTGGTGGGACTTTTGAAGCACCGCCAACAGACCAACTGGGTCAAGACCGAGCACAGCATTACCCGCCTGGAGGATATGACCGTGTGCTTGCGCGATGTGGTTAATGACGAGGATACGCCAGAAAAGAATTTTAAGCAAAGGGATGGAAAGTCGGTCGCTGCGGCTGGCGACGAGCAGAGCGTTAGCGCGTAATGCCCGAGGGGGAAACGGCATGCAAAAGAGCCTATCCGTCGTGAGCGTGATCATCCCCGTGTACAATGCGCGGGAGACGGTGGCGCGGTGCCTGGAAAGCGTTTTGAGCCAGACCTATCCGGCGCTTGAGGTGTTGGCTGTGGATGACGGCAGCACCGATGAGAGTCTTGCCATCCTGCGCGAGTTTGAGAAGCGGGACGGCCGCCTGCGCGTACTGACGGAGGCGAACAGCGGAGTATCGTCGGCGCGCAACCTGGCGATTAACCAGGCGACAGGGGTTTATCTCCAGTTTGTGGACAGCGACGACGTGCTCCCGGCGGATTCGACCGCAAGTTTGGTAACCGCGGTTGAGTCGCAGGGCTGCGATATGGCGATAGCCGCCTATACGGAGGTGGTCGGCGCTTTGCGACAGCAGCGCGGCTACCTTAAAAACGACATGGTGCTGAGCCAGCATGCCCTGCTGGACCGCCTCAGCGCCCACCCCAACAGCTTTTATTACGCCGTGCTGTGGAACAAGCTGTACCGGCGCGATTTGATTGTATTACACAGCATCCGCTGCGACGCGCGGTTGCCATGGGGCGAGGATTTTGCGTTCAATACCCTGTATTACCGCCATGTGGGGAGCGTGGCGGTGCTTTCCAAGCCTGTATACGACTATGTCCGCAACCACAACGGGCTCGCGCTGAGCACGGCCCGCGCGTGCCTAATTCATCCGGCGCACTCCCTACGCGTAAAATTTTGGCTGCAAAAATATTATGAACAGTTGTATGTGGAGGCTGGTTTGTATGAGGAATACAAGCATGTTCTGCCACAGTACATGTTCAAGGTGACAATTAACAACTGAGAGGCTTCAACGTTTAAAAGGCGCGGACATTTCCGCGCCTTTTTTACTAGTCCTCCCTTAAAAGGGAAACCACGTTCTCCACGCCGCCGGCATAACAGAACATATCCACGGGCTGGCAACGTTCAAAGCGGTAGCCGCCCGCGCATAACAGCGCAAGGTCGCGCGCCTGGGTGGGCACGTGGCAACTTACATAAACAACGCGCCTGGGCCGCGAGGCCAAAACAGCCTCCACCACCTGCGGCTCGACGCCCTTGCGGGGCGGGTCAAGGATGATAACGTCCGGACGCAGGCCCTCCGCAACCAGTTGGGGCAAAAGATCCTCCACGGCGGCAACGTGAAACTCCGCGTTTGCGATGCCGTTGCGCACGGCGTTGCGCCGTGCGCTTTCAACAGCCTGCGGCACAATTTCAATCCCGATTACGCGCGAAACGCGCCGAGCCATACAAAGCGCGATGGTACCCGCGCCCGCATAGGCGTCCACGGCGACGTCGCCTTCGCCCGGCTGAGCGAAATCAAT
>JAEYOW010000054.1 GCA_023411375.1 Bacillota bacterium
CCCGGGGGGGGGGGGGGGGGCCAAAACCCACCCGGCCCGCCCCGCCGCTGTAAACAAGCAGAAAGTGATTATTGAACATGAACAATAAAGAACGACTGATGGCGGTACTCAACGGTCAAACGCCCGACCGGGTTCCCGTGGGCTTCTGGTTCCATTTCGAGGGCGAGAACGAGCGCGGCGACGCCTGCGTACAGGCGCACCTTCGCTTTTACCGCGAAACGGATATCGATTTTATGAAAATTATGTCCGACGGGCTTGGGTATCCGCTCAGGGCGCGCATCGATTGTGCGGCGGATTGGATGAACGTCCGTCCACTTGATCCCGGCGACCCCTTCTTTACGGACACGGTCAAGCGTTGCGTGGATATCAACCGGGCCATCGGGGATGAATGCTATACGTTTTACAACTTTTTTTCGCCCTTTAATATCGTTCGCGCGTGCGACGTGCTGACCGAAAACGCCCTTCAGGGCCGCACGTGGGACGAGACCGTTATGGCGCATCTTCGCGAAAACCCGGACGCGCTCAGGCACGCGCTGAACGTAATCGCGCAGGACCTGGCCGTGCTGGCCAGGCGCGTGATCAGCGAGGGCGGTTGCCTGGGTATTTACCAGAGCGTTCAGGGCGCTGAAAAGGACCGTATGAGCGCCGGGGAGTATGAAAGCGTCGTCAGGCCGTCGGACATGATCGTCATCAACGCTTTCAACGCCGCAAGCCCGTACAACATTCTGCATATGTGCTCGTGGGCCGGGTACCCCAACCATCTTTCCTACTGGAAGGACTATCCCTGCCGCGTAAAAAACTGGGGCGTGGGCATTGAGGGGCTTTCCCTTTCCGGGGGCGTGTCCTTCTTTGGAGAGGATACCGTGCTGCTGGGCGGCATGGACAACCGCCGCGACCATCCGCTCTATGCCGGCACCAAGGAACAGGTACAGTCCGCCGTGCGCGCCGTGCTGGATGAGATGGGGGACAGGCCGTTTATTCTCGGAGCGGATTGCACCGTGCCCAACACCATCGAGCTCGATCATATCCGGTGGGTTATGGAGGCCGTGAAGGAACGGACATGACCGGCGCAGCTATTGGTCCCGCGCGCAGGACCTTCCGGACGCGCGGGACTTTAGAGGGGGGTTCAGGATGAAAGGCAAGGCGCTCAAGCGCTATGGATTTGCGTATCTCGCCATCAGCCCGTTTTTTCTCCAGTTTTTGATTTTTCAGTTGATTCCAACGCTCGCCACCTTCTATATCAGTTTTACCAAGTGGAACGGTATGAAAAGCCCCCAGTGGATCGGGCTTCAAAACTACCGGATGATGCTTACGGACTATCAGTTTCTGGACGTGCTTCGCAATACGGCCCTGTACTGGGTCGTGGGCGTGCTGGGCGTGCTGTTCTTTTCGCTGATGGTGGCCAGCTTGCTAAACAGCCAGGCGCTCCGGTTCAAGAGCTTTTTCAAAACCGTTACCTTTTTGCCATACGTGTGCGCGTCCATGGCCATGGGCCTGATCTTTGGCATGCTGTTTGACGAAAACGCCGGCCTGATTAACGCCGTCATTGAGGCGATGGGCGGCAAAGCCATTCCGTGGCTCACCAGCAGCAGATTTGCGCGCATTCCGGTGCATATCCTGTTTGTCTGGCGCACCATCCCATGGTATACGCTGATCTTTCTTTCCGGGCTGCTCAACATTCCCAATGAATATTACGAGGCGGCCACGGTGGACGGGGCGTCCGGCGTGCAGAAGTTCTTTAAAATTACGTTGCCACAGCTCAGCAATATCTCCTTCTTCTGCTTTGTGACCATTACCGTGGACGCGTGGAAAATCTTTAACGAGCCCTATACCCTGGCCGGGCCGGGATCGTCCAATGCGTCTCTGTTTCAGTTGATGTATGAAAACGGCTTTAAGATTTTCAAAATGGGCTATGCGTCCGCGCTGGGCGTCGTGCTGATAATGATCCTGCTGGTGATTTCGCTGATTCAGTTCAGGGTCAGGCGCGCGCAGGGCGAAGTTTAGCGGAAGGGAGGCATGGGCATGAGCAACAAAACCCGAAAAATCCTGTGGAAGCTGTTTATTTATCTGCTGATGGCCGTCATTGTGGCCGTATGCCTGTTCCCCGTTCTATGGTCCTGCATTATTTCCATCAAGAGCGTTGGGGAAAAGGTATCCGGCTTTAACGCCCTGAGCGTGGGCACGCCTACCATGGCCAATTACGAGCGCCTGTTTGAGCTGCTGCCCATCTGGCAGCATTTGGGCAACAGCGTGTTCACCTCGGTGGTCGGCACGCTGACGACGCTGTTCTTCTGCGCGCTTGCGGGCTTCGCCTTTGCGAAATTCAAGTTTCCGGGGCGTAACGCGCTGTTTTACTTCGTTGTGGCAACCATGACCATTCCTGCCGAGGTAGGCGCGGTACCGCTGTTTTTGATCATGAAGAACATGGAGCTGATCAACAGCCTGTGGTCGCTGATTTTGCCCAGGCTGGCCACGGCGGTCGGGGTGTTTTACCTCAGGCAGTATATTATGGAGGTGCCGGATGAGATCATTGAGGCGGCCCGCATCGACGGCTGCCGCAACTTCGGCATATTTCTGCGCGTGGTGTGCCCCATTGTGAAGCCCGCGCTGGCCTCGTGGGCGTCGCTTACGCTGATCGCCCGCTGGAATGATTTCTTCTGGCCGCTTCTGTTCCTTAACAAAACGCCGAAGTTCACGCTGATGGTATCCGTGTCGATGCTGCCCTTAAGCGACGGCCTGGCCACGCCCTGGCAGGTAATTCTGGCGGGCACAACGCTGGTGATCGTGCCCAGCATCATCATCTACCTGTGCATGCAGACCTTTCAGAAATCCGGCGCGACAGCGGGCGCGGTTAAAGGATAATCCGGCGCGGACAAAAAAGATGAGGAGAATAGCGAAATGAAACGTTACGAACCGGCTTTGGGCTTTTCTATCCCCTGCGCTGCCATGGGCTGCATGCGCATTGCGGATATGGAGCTTGGGGCGTTGGAAGCCCTGATCGAAACCGCCATCGAGGGCGGCATGAACTTCTTCGACCATGCCGACTTTTACGGCAATCACCTTTCGGAAACCCGCTTTGGCGAGGTGCTTAAGCACAACCCGTCCCTGCGCGCTAAAATGCTGATACAGAGCAAGTGCGGCATCCGCAACGGGTTTTATGATTCCTCCTACGAGCACATTGTCGCCAGCGCGGAAAACAGCCTGCGAAAGCTCAACGTGGAGTATCTGGATGCGCTGCTGATCCACCGCCCGGACGCGCTGGTCGAGCCTGAGGAGGTAGCGCGCGCGTTTGGGGATTTGGAGAAGGCGGGCAAGGTGCGTTACTTTGGCGTAAGCAACCACAACCCAATGCAAATCGAGGTGCTAAAGCAGGCCGTCGGTCAAAAGCTGCTTTTTAACCAGATGCAGATGAGCCTTGTGCATACGGGCATGCTGGACCAGGGCATCAACGTCAACACGGATTTTCCCGGCGCGGTGGACCGCGACGGCGGCGTTTTGGAATATTGCAAGCTACATCAAATGGTGCTGCAGGTATGGTCGCCGTTCCAGCATGGATTTATCGAAGGCGTGTTTCTGGATCATCCGGATTTTCCGGACGTCAACCGCAAGCTGGACGAGCTGTCGGAAAAATACGGCGTAACCAAGACGGCGATGGCCGTGGCGTGGCTATTGCGCATCCCCATGATGATCCAGGTGATCGCCGGAACCACCAACCCATCCCGCGTCAAGGAGATCATTTCAGGGGCGGATACCGTGCTTTCGCGGGAGGACTGGTATGCCCTGTACCGCTCGGCGGGGAATACGCTGCCGTAAGGGCGTGTAAAAAGCGTATGAGGGGATTAATATCCGCTCATACGCTTTTTTCGATCTTGTTTTTAGGCGGAGTGATTCTCCAACCGGATGTGATTTGCTTCGTTGAAGGGAAAAATTTAATTGGCCAGGGAAGAAACGGCTATGCTTAACCACAACGATCAACAAGACGCGCAAAACAACATACTATTTCGTTTTGGCATATTCCCATAGCGTCAAACAACCCAAGAACAAAAAGGAGACGCGCCTTCGCGAACGCGCAAGGTACGTCTTCTAAAAAATCAACATGGGATACCGCTTGGCCGATACCAGAAATCAGGATGACCGCTCAGCCGACAAACGCGAGGAAATATTCCACCGAATCCTGAAGGGCCGCGAAACAGGCCTGAATGATGTTGGAGCTTACGCCCATGGTGGTCCACACATGGCGGCCGTCCGTGCTCTCAATCAGCACGCGGACCACGCTGGCCGTGCCGCCGGAGTCGATCACGCGCACCTTGAAGTCGCGAAGCCGCATGCTTTGCACTCTTGGGTAAAATACCAGCAGCGCCTTTCGCAGGGCGAGGTCCAGCGCGTTAACCGGGCCGTCGCCCTCGGCGGCGTTAATTTCCTCCTTGCCATCCACGCAAATTTTAATATACGCCTGCGCGCTGCGATCGTCGTGCGGGTTGCCGGAGAGCACGTGAAAATCCTTGACCTCAAAAAAGGTTTTGCGCAAGCCAAGCGTGTCCAGCGCCATCAGGTCGAAGCTGCCGTCGGCGTTTTCGTAGGCATAGCCGCGCGATTCGCGACGCTTCAGGCGGTCGGTCACGCGCTTCACACGCGGGTCGTCACGCTCGATTTCAGGAAGCAGGCGCTTCAGGCGCGCGTATACGCCGGTGCGGCCAACCTGCTCGCTTAGCAAAAAGCGGCGGCGGTTACCCACCAGCTCCGGCGGGATATGCTCAAAGCTCTCCGCGCTTTTGACAACGCCGTCGATATGCATGCCGCCCTTGTGCGCGAAAGCGCTATAGCCCACGTAGGGCGCGCGGCGGTTGGGCGTCAGGTTCATGATTTCCAGTACCTCCCGCGCCGTTTCCGTCAGCAGACTCATGTTTTCTTCCGGGATGACGCTGTGGCCGAGCTTGAGCTGAAGGGTGGGCAGGAGCGTGCTCAGGTTGGTGTTGCCGCACCGCTCGCCCACGCCCGCCATGGTGGCCTGCGCCATGGTGGCTCCCGCGCTGACGCATGCGAGGCTGCCGGCCACGGCAAGGCCCAGGTCGTCGTGGCAGTGGATGCCCACGCGCGCGCCGTGGAAAGCGGCAAGCGCCTCACAGGTCAGGGCCCGCAGGCCGTCGGGTAAAGTGCCGCCCTTGGTATCGCACAAAACCAGCACGTCCGCGCCGCCGCGCATGGCCGCGCGAAGCGCCTCAAAGGCATAGGCATGGTCGTATGCCGCGCCGTCGAAAAAATGCTCGGCGTCAAACAGCACGCGCCGTCCCTGCGAAGCCAGATAAGCGACGCTTTTTTCAATCATGCGGAGGTTTTCCTGCGGCGTTACGCGCAGCACGTCCGTAACCTGCCGGATATCCGCCTTGCCAAAAATCGAAATCACCGGCTGCCCGGTTTTAAGCAAGGCGGCAAGGCCCGGATCGCCCGCCGGGTCCGCGCCGGCGCGGCAGGTGCTGCCAAACGGCGTAAGCACCGCCGTTTTTAAAAACGGGGACTTGCGGGCCAGTTCAAAAAAGGCTTCGTCCTTTGGGTTGCCGGATGGGTTGCCTCCCTCGATGAGCGGGACGCCCAACCTGTCAAGCGCGAGCGCGATTTTACGCTTGTCATCAATGGAGTGCTCCACGCCCTCGCCCTGCGCGCCGTCCCTTAGGGTGGTATCCAAAAGCTCGATGCGGGCCATGCAAAACCTCCCCTTACACGGTTATCGGCAGGCGGCGGCGTACACCACGTTGTGCAAAAGCCGCCGCACACGGTAAATCGCCAGGCTGTCCCGCGAGGGACAGATGCGGTTTGTCAGTAAAACCAGGTACAGGCCGGACGCGGGGTCGTAGGTGAGGCTGGTTCCGGTAAAACCCGTATGCCCGACCGTCTCCTTGGGGAAAAGATCGCCCGTATATCCGTTATCATAGCCCGGCAGGTAAAACGAGAGTCCGCGTCCCTGCGCCATGCCGGGAGTATGGTTTTGCATGGAAAGCCGCACCGTCGCCGGGCACAGGTAGCGGGCTCCGTCCGGCAGCACGCCGTCTGCGGCCAGCATTTGCGCAAAAAGCGCCAGGTCGTCCATGGTGGAGAACACGCCCGCATTACCCGCTACACCGTTTAAAAAACGGGCGTTTTCATCGTGCACCACGCCCTGAAGGCAACGTCCGTCGTCCTGCATTTCAGTAGCCGCGACGTTTGCGTCCGTGGGCAGGAAGCCGGTCTTTTGCATTTTCAGCGGCCAAAAAACCTCCTGAAGGGCCAGCTCGCTCAGCTCCAGCCCATATAGGCATTCCAGCAGCTGCCCCAGCAGGATATAGCCCGCGCAGCAGTACATGACCTGCGCGCCGGGCGGGGCGATCAGCGGCGAACCCAGCAGCAGCTCGGTGCTGTGCTCGGGGGTCTGCGCCATCTTCCACAGGTGCAGACCGGTGGGAAAGCCCGCTGTGTGCGTTAAAATCTGCGCGACGGTAATATCCCGCTTGTCCGCCGGCGCGTCGATAAACGTGCCAAGCTTGTCCCACAGGCAAAGCCTGCCGCTTTCCATGGCGCGCAGGCAAAGCATGCCGATCACAAGCGGCTTGGTGATGGAGGCGAGGTCGTAGCGCGTATGCTCGCTGGTCAGGGGCGCATCGTCCTCCATGGAAAGCCGCCCGTATGCTCGGCGGAAAAGCACGCGCTCACGCCGGCCCACCAGCAGGCAAGCCGACGTAAACGCGCCCTGCTCGATGGCCTGTGAAACAATGTGATCAGCCTGTGAAAAATTGGGCGCGCCCCGCATGGGCCGGCCTCCCTTCATTTGTTTTATTCGTCGGCTTTTTACCCAAAGCCATATGAAAAAGCCTAACGGTTCCGTCCCCAGCGCGCTACCGTCACCCCGTCCGCGCCGCGCAGACGGCGCAAAAGCTTTCGCTTGGGATTGACGGCCACCTTATGCGCGCACAACATCAGCATGGGATGATCGCTGCCGCTGTCGCCATAGGCCCAGGAATCGGCATAAAGCAGACGGTCGCCCCGCGCCGCCAGGTATTCGGCCAAACGAAGCGGCTTTTGTAATCCACGGCAATTTTCACCGCAAATAAGCCCGGTGTACTTTCCGTCCGGGTCCACGTCCATTCGCGTGCCGATGATGTCCGCCGCGCCAAGCTGCTCGCGGAGCGGCTCCAGATAGAACGAGGGCGAGGCTGTGATCAACAGCACCTCCGCGCCCGCCTCGCGCCTGCGCGCTATCTCGGCTAGCCCATCGGAATAAATCGCGGGCGTGAGCACCTCGCGGCAGAAAGCCTCTGCCAGCGCCCTCATTTCCCCGGCGTCGCGTCCCGCGATAAAGCGGATGCCCGCCTGCTTGGCGCGCTCGGCTGTGGTTAAACGGCAATAATACGCGACCGCCATCAGCGCGCCCCGCACGAGCTCTGCCGCGCCGCAAAGTCCGCGCCTTTTGGCAAAAAGGCAGAAACGGACGATGGAGTCACCCTTGATAAGCGTGCCGTCAAAATCAAAAAGCGCGTAGCTCTTTTGCAATAGGGAAGCCTCCCTTTGGAAGATGCATCGGAGACTGAGTCGCCGTATGGATGAGTATAGCACGATTCGCGCAAAAACGCTACACTACGCTTGCATTCGACGCTGATCCGTGATATAAAAAGAAGGTTCACACCAATGAATGGAGGAACCCATGGGAAAGCTTTATACTGTTTTACGGGACGCGGTTCGCACCCTCGGGCCAAAAATGCAGACCGAATGGGCGGTTGATTTTGACGGCGAGCCCAGCGTGTTTTGCCCCAACCATGCGGGTGCGTTCGGCCCCATCGATATGTGCGCCCATTTCCCTCTGAGCGACCATTGCCATCCGTGGCTGAACGCTGCGGTTATGGATCCCAAGCAGGTGCCGGCCTATGTGCGGCAGGACTACTGGTGGGAGCCAGGCTGCTTTTTTGAGCCGCTGCTAAACGTCACGCTTCCTTATATGGCCGCCGCCGTACTGCCGCCGATTCTGCGCAGCGTGCCGGGCGTGCCTGTTTACCACGACATGCAAGTAATCAAAACCTTCCGCAAAAGCATCGAGTACCTGCGCCAGGGCGAGCACTTGATTATTTTTCCCCAGCAGCCGTCCGGCTACCAGTCCCACCATATGGAGCTGAACCGTGGCTTTTTGCAAATCGCGCCCATGGCGTACCGGACGCTTCAGCTTCGGCTGAAATTTTATCCGGTGCATATCGATTATAAAAAGAGGAAATTTATCGTCGGTATGCCCGTCCAGTATGATCCGGAGACTAGCCTCAAGGAGCAGGAGGACAGGATACTGGAAGGCATCGCGGCGGGGATTTGACTGAAATGTAAGCGGGGAAAGCAGCTGTGCTTTCCCCGCTTAAACCATTTAGCCGAAGATTCCTGCGCGTGCGCCTACCACCGGTTTTTAACCTTCTCCGCAAACCCGAACAGATTTTCCACGCAAAGTTCCGTACCGTCGTCCAGCACGGCCTTGCCGTCAAAATAGCCAAACACCTGATGCTGGTCGCTCTCAATCACCAGGGCGCTGGTGAGCGCGGCGCGGTCCAGAAACGGCGTAAAGGTAAGGTCAAGCCGCCCGTCGCGGTCCGTGACGCGCCAGGGCTTCAGGAAATCGTCGCCGCCATCCGCGCGGCGGGGAATGTCGAATGCCACGTGCTCCAGCTTATGCGCCATGCCATTGTAAAACAGCATATTTTCCGTGGCGGCGGAGGTGTCGCCAAACCCATAGCCCAGGTTCATACCAAAGGGCGCGCCGCCGACGAGGCCGCTGGCGCTGCCCCAGTACCAGGTGTTTTTGTACGTCCACACGCCGCGCCCCCAGTCCAGCACTGCCATGGAATCCTCCGGTTCAAACGGGTGCGTCACGCCGTCAAAGGTTACCTCTCCCCCGGCGCGCAGGCAGTTGATCTTCTGGTTGTAGTAAAACGCGGTCGGCTTGCCCGGAAAGGGCGTGGCAATCACCATGCTGTGCTCCGGCTCGCCGGTCAAGACAATGCGCGCCGCCAGGGGCTTGTTATCGAAAAAGCGGTCTACGCTAACGGTGAGCACGCGCGAAGCCCCGTTGTTTTCAAAGCTCAGGGAATAGCCCTTGCGGGCGACGGCCACGCTGCCGGTTTTACTGGTGGCGGGCAAGCCGGTTTTGCCCATGGGAAAGGCGCGCATAAAGCTTTTGGTATGCTGCCAGCGCATGGGAATATCAATCAGCGTCACGCTGTCCAGCCCCATATAGCTGTTGTCGGCGATGGTGAGGGCCAGCACGGTATCGGCGCTCGCGATGCAGTAATAGTCCCATTCCTTGATGCGGAAGCGGCCCGCCTTGATTTTCGTCCGGTCGTAGCGTTTGACGAGGCTGGTTGCGTGCCCGGCCTCACAAAGGATTCCCTGGTCGTTAAGCAGCTCGCCGCCGGAAAGCTGCTTCTGGCTGTCGTAGGGCATGGGAGCCTCCTTCCCTGTTTCAGCGCACGCCGAAACGATAGACGGTTAACGTGTCGTACGTATCCTGCGGGCGCAACACAACGCTGGGAAAATGGGGATGATGAATGCCATCCGGGTAGTGCTGCGTCTCCAGACAGAGGCCGCCGAACCTGCCATAGGGAACGCCGTCCTTGCCGGTATGGTGCAGTCCCTGCCCGGTATAGCACTGCACGCCGGGCTGATCGGTAACAACCTCCATCACACGGCCCGTTTTGGGCGAATACAGCGTCGCGATCAGCTTGGTTTCGCGGTCGCGGCCAGCGCAGTAGTTGAAATCCACGCCTCCCGCAGCGCTCATCAGCGGGCATTCCCCGCGCTTTGCCAGCACGTCTCCCACACGGGTCATCGAAGAAAAGCCATAGGGAACGGCGCAGACGGGAATCAATTTTCCTGTGGGGATCAGGTCGGGCCCCACCTCGGTAACGCAATCGGCGTTGATTTGCAGTTGAAGATCCTCCACCGTGCCCGCGTCATGGCCGTCAAGGTTAAAATAGCAGTGGTTTGTCAGATTGACCAGCGTGGGCTTGCTGGTTTTGGCCTGATAGTGAATGCCCAGCTCGCACGCGTCGTTAAAGGAATAATCCACCCGAACCTCAAGCTCGCCGGGGAAACCCTGGTCGCCGTCCGGGCTTACCAGCCGAAGCGTCAATATATCAGCTTCGTCGCCCTCAGCGGGCTCTGCCCGCCACATGCGCACGTTAAAGCCCTCAGGGCCGCCGTGCAAATTGTTTTCCCCATTGTTTTTGCCAAGGGTATAAGCCTTTCCCTCCAGATTGAACGCCGCGCCGCCGATGCGGTTGCCAAAGCGCCCGATCAACGCGCCCATGCTGCCGCTGTCGCCCGCGTAGACGGCGACGTCGTCAAAGCCCAGGTTTACGTCGCCAAGCGTTCCCTCGCGGTCCGGCACAATGATTTTTGTGACCACGCCGCCGAAATCAATAATGGAAACGCTTGCGCCGCCATGGTTTGTTAGGGTATATTCGGTTACCTCCGCGCCCGACGGCGCCACGCCGAAGGGCCTGCTAGCAATGCTCATGGGATGAGCCTCCTTTTGAAGATAGGAATGAATGCGGTTTGCCTGATTGTATTGTAGCGTATCGCGCGGGATGGGTCAAGGGGGAACGGTTTGACAAGCCGGGCGTTTCAATAGTATAATTAACACGTAGTTAACAATAGGAAACTTGTGCATTGACGGCTTGTGTGCGGGCGATGCAGACGATAACATGGGGGGTGGGCAAGGTGCGTACGGCCGTCGTCGCGCTTGGCGTGTGCATTGCGTTCACGCTAAGCTGGTGGATTGTCATAAGGCGAAAAAAGCCGCTGGAGCACGTCGTTTTGGCGGCTGTGGTGATTTTTGGTTTCCTGTCCAATCTCGTGATGGTGCCCGGCATTATTCCTGATGAAACGGCGCATATCCAGACGGCCTACCGCTATTCGAACCTGCTGCTCTTTCAGCCATACGCGACCGAAAATGGAGATATTCTGGTGCGCCGGGAAGACGCGCCGCTCAGTCACTTTTCCGATTATACGCCGGTCAAGGCCAGCGCATGGTCTGAGATGGCTGCGGAGTGGCGTTTTTTCTGTTCCGCAGAGGGGACGGAGCTGGTCGCGGAGCCCGGCAGAGATGTAAAAACAGGTTTTGTCTCCTATGTTCCGGGCGCGGTGGGCATCGCGCTGGGGCGTATTCTGCATCTGGGCACCTGGCCGATGATCTACCTTGCGCGCATGTGCAATCTGCTTGCTTACGCGTTGCTTCTGTACTGGGCGGTCAGGGTAACGCCTATCAAAAAATTTATGTTCCTGTTGCTCGGGCTCACGCCAATGGGCATGCAGCTGGCGGGCTCGCTGTCCTACGACGTGCCGATGATCGGACTGGGCTTTTTATTTACCGCGTATCTATTCCGCCTGATTTATGTAACGGAGAAAATTGGATGGCGCGAATGGATCAGTTGCTGCGTGATGGCGTTTTTGCTGTTTCCGTGTAAGTTCGTATACTGCACGCTGCTGTTGCTGACGCTGCTGATCGCCCCGCAAAAGTTTGGCGGCAGGTGGAAAAAGACGCTTTTTGTGAGCTGTGTAGCGCTGAGCGGGCTTGGCAGCCTCGTGGTTTCCAACCTGCCGGAGATCGCCAAGTACCTCAACGATCTGAATGTGATGACGAGCGCGGAAAACTCGCGGAATATGGAGCTGTACACGCTTGGCTGGCTGGTGAGCCACCCCGGGGAAACGGCAAAGATCCTATTGCAGACGGTCCGGCAGGATTTCGACTTTTTCTGGATGAATATGCTCGGCGGCCGGCTAAGCGTATTTAACCCGGCAGTAAATTGGCTGTTGATACTGCTTGTAACTTTGGTTATGGCCGCCATGAAGACCCCGGAGGACAGCCTTGAAATTCCTTTCAGGCACAGGCTGGTATGCCTCGGCGCCTTTTTGCTGACCTTTATTGGCACGCTGATAATCATGCTGGTGGGCTTTACGCCGTTTGGCTACGGCGTTATCGAGGGGGTTCAGGGGCGGTATTTCCTGCCGGTGCTTCCGCTGCTGTTCGTCTTTTTGGGCAGTAAGCATATCACCATTAACGGGGATGCGCAGCGCTGGCTGACCACCCTCGTCATCACCTGTAACGCGGCGTCGCTACTGGAAATCCTGATGTGGATTCTGCAGCACTGATAGCCGCGAAGCGCGGCAAGGCACGGGAGAAAACGCTTTGAAGAAGGAAGCAACGGCGGTGCTTACAGCCGCAAAAAAGCTCTGGACTAACGGCCCGCTTTGGAACGCGCTTGGCAGCACGATGTACGGCGTTAACAGCCTGCTGTTGCTTGTGCTTGTCAGCCGCGCCTGCGGCGTGGAAACAGCCGGCGTTTTCGGCATTTCCTTTACGACGGCGCAGCTTCTGTTTTTTGTTGGGCTGTTTGGCGCAAATCATTATCAGATGACGGACTATGCCGGAAAATACAGCTTTTCTGCGTATGCCCGTTTAAAACGGCTGTCGTCCGCGCTCGCGGCCGCCTGCTGCGCGCTGACGGTGTGGCTGCTAGGCTTTACGTGGGAGAAGGCGGCCCTGACAGCGCTTTTGACGCTATACATGCTCGCCCATTCCCTTGGCGAGCTGTATCAAAGCCAGATGTTTCAGAAGGGTCGGCTGGACCTGTCCGGAAAGTCCACCTTCTTTCGCACGCTGGCTTCTTTTGTTTGCTTCACGACAGTTTTGGCGCTTACGCGCAGTGTTTATGCGGCCTGCGCCGCTCTGCTTGTTTCAAGCGTGGCGGGACTTTGGCTCTGGGCGGCGCGGCCCGCACGGGCGTTTGTCAGCGGCCTGTCCGCAGAGCGGCTGGAGGTAAGCCGGTTGGCGCGGGAATGTGCGCCGATCTTTCTCAGCGTCTTTTTAGCAAACCTGATTTTAAACGCTCCCAAATATGCTATCGAATATTTCTGGACGGATGATGTTCAGGGCGTTTTCAGCATGATTTTTATGCCTGCGCCCGTCATCAATCTGATGGGGGGATTCCTGTTTATGCCGTTGCTTAGCCGCATATCGCGCGTGGTGGAGGCGCGGGACACAGGCGGCCTGCGCGGCCTTATGGGACGGCAGGCGCTGGCGGTGACGGGCCTGACCGCGATTTGCGCGCTGGGCGCGTGGGCTGTCGGCCCGGAGGCGCTGGGCCTTTTGTATGGAACCGGCTTGACCGCGTATCGCCTGCCGCTTGTGCTTGTCATTCTGGGGGGCGGCGCGCTGGCTTATTGCCAATTGCTGTACTATGTGCTGGTTATCCTCCGGCGGCAGCGGCTGATTTTGCGCTGCCATCTCGCCGTGGGCGCGGTGGCGGTGCTCCTGAGCGTGCCGCTGGTTAGCGGGCAGGCGGTGATGGGCGCGGCGGCAGCCTTCGTGGCGGCGCACGCGCTGCTGCTTGGAATGTACCTGTGGGCGCTGGCCCGCGCATGGAAGGAGAAGCTCAATGCCTGAAATCACCGTGGTCATTACAGCTTACAGGCTGGAAAAGCAGATTGGCGGCTGCCTGGACGAGCTGCTCGGTCAAACGTTTCAGGATTTTAATGTCCTTGTCGTGGACGACTGCTCCCCGGACGGAACGGCCGGGGTAATACGCGGCTATGCCGCCGGATATCCGGACCGCATACGCGCCGTTTACCTGTCCGAAAATCTTGGAAGCCCTGCCAAAACGCGCAACGCCGCGCTGGACAGCAACCTCATTGATGGGAAATACGTTTTGTTTCTGGATGGGGACGACCATGTGGAGCCCGATCTGCTGGAATGCCTGTACAGTGCCTGCCGGAAGGAAGGCGCTGAAGTCGCGGTTTGCGCGTACGACCGGGTTGAGGTGGAAACCGGGCGTGTGCTCTGCCATGAGCTCAAATGGTTGAGCGGGGCGATCGGGCTGCCGCCCGCGGGCGACGAGGTGGCGTTTCTCAACGGCGCGCTTTGGAACAAGCTGATTAGGATGGACCGTATCGGGACTTTGCGGATTCCGGATTTTCAGGTGGGGGAGGATACCGCGTTCGCGCTGAAGGTTTTTCAGCGCTGCGGGCGGATCGCCTGCGTGCCCAGAGAATTGGCGCATTACCAGGTTCGGGCGGATTCAGTCATCGCCAATACGCAGGAAGCCACCATGCGCGCCTTTGCCGGAGAGCTTGCGGCGCAGTACGCCGCCGCCCGGGACGGCTGGCGTGAAACCATCGCGCTGCTTTCGTTCCTGCATATTGGGCTGTCCATGGCGCTGCGCGCGGCGGATAACCCGTCCGTCAGCCTGGGACGCTATTTAAAGAGCGCCCGCGCCTATATGCGCGACACGTATCATTTTTACCGCGGCATGCGGTGCATGCGCCTTTCGTCTCTGCGCCGCCATGGGCTGAAGGGCCTGGTGGTCTGGCTGAGCCTATGGATGTACCGGGCGGGCTGCTTCCGGCTGGCAGTGGGCGCGAACCGCCTTTTGACGAGGCTCTTTCATGTTGACTTCAAGTTCTAGGGAGGCGGACGCTATGAGGCTGCTGGTCATCATCCCGGCGTATAACGAGGAGGGCTCTATTGAGCGCGTGGTGGACAACCTCATTCAGAACCATTCGCAATACGACTATGTGGTGGTCAACGACGGCTCGACCGACCGCACGGCTGAAATTTGCGCGCGCAGCGGCTACCGCGCGCTTTCGCTCAAGACCAACACCGGGCTCGCGTGCGCTTTTCAGACGGGCTTGCGGCTCGCCTATGAGGAAGGCTACGATTACGCCATCCAGTTTGACGGCGACGGGCAGCATGAAGCCGCCTGCATCCAGGGCCTGCTGGATGAAATGCTCGCAAGAAACGCGGATATCGTGATTGGCTCCCGGTTTGTGTCGGGCAAGAAATCCTTCCGGCCGCGGATGCTGGGCAACCGCCTGCTGGAATGGGCCATCCGGCTGACCACGGGCGTCCGAATTAAGGATCCCACTTCCGGCATGCGCCTGTTAAACCGTGCGATGATCCGCGAGTTTGCGACCAGCATGAACTACGGGCCCGAACCGGATACGCTGGCCTATCTGCTGCACAATCATGTAAAGGTCTGCGAGGTTCAGGTAGAAATGCACGAGCGCACGGCGGGCGACAGCTACTTGAACATTGTCTCCTCCATGCGCTATATGCTTCGTATGGTTATCTCCATCCTGCTGTTTCAAAACTTTCGCAAAAGGGAGGAATCTTTGTGAGTATCGCCTTTCGCGCGCTGCTTTTCCTGTTCTCACTGATCGCCGTGGTGTTTGTGGTGCGGCAGATCCGGCATTCCAAAATGCTGATCGAGGACACGGTCTTTTGGGTGCTGCTCTCTCTGGTAACGCTGATTTTGAGCGTTTTTCCGGGTATCGCCATCTGGGCGGCGGGCGTACTTTCGATTCAGTCCCCTGCCAACTTCGTCTTTCTGGCGTTCCTCTTTTTGACGTTGGCGCAGCTTTTCCGCGTGTCGGTTCGCGTATCACGGCTGGATCATAAGGTTCGAATCCTCACGCAGGAGCTCGCGCTGAGGGAATACGGGAAAAGCGTGAAACAAAGCGGGCCGGAGTTTGCGCCGGACGCGGATAAAGTGCCCGCCGCAAACGGCTTGGAGGCTTGACAGTGCGGACCGGCGCAACATGATAACCTTCATACGGCACGGCGGCCTGCCGATTGCTAAGAATTTACGAAATTCCTTTGTACTTTCGAACCATCCTATGCTATAATGGTTTCGTCGCGCCCGGCGCGCGCTTTGCGTACCCAAAAAGCAAGCGCCGCGAGACGCGGCCGCAACGCAAGGAGGACTTTCAGCTTGAAGAAGAACCAACGAGGAATGATGGGCTATGTGGTGCTCGTCGCGGCCTTTATCCTGATCGCGGTGGTACTCAACGGCGGCTTTGGCACAACGGCCAGCCGGCGTATTGAGTACCCCGAACTGCTTACCGCCATCCGTGAGGACAACGTCAAATCGGTGGCTATCCGGGGCTCGTCGCTGGTGGGCCTTTACCGCAACGGCGCCGTGGCCGATGTGGATTTTCCCGAGCGGGGCTATGATTTTGAAACCACCATCGGCTCGGATTTCATTGATACCGTCCGGCAGATGACCGCCGCCAAAACCGGCAAGGCGCTGGATGAGGTGAGCGTAAGCGACCTGCCCTTTACCGTGGAATACCGCGCGCCCGTGGTAACGCCGTGGTACGTCGAATTCCTGCCCTTTATCGTCATTATCGTTATCAGCATGGCGCTGTGGTATTTTGTCATGGCGCGCCAGGGTGGCGGAAACAGCAAGGTCATGAACTTTGGCAAGAGCCGTGCCCGCGTCAGCGATCCCTCCAAAAACCGCGTCACCTTTAAGGATGTGGCCGGCGCGAAAGAAGAAAAGGAAGAGCTTCAGGAGATGGTGGATTTCCTGAAAAATCCCAAGGCCTATACGGAGATGGGCGCGCGCATCCCCAAGGGCGTGTTGCTGGTGGGCCCTCCGGGTACCGGTAAAACGTTGCTGGCCAAGGCCGTCGCCGGGGAGGCCAACGCGCCGTTCTTCTCCATCAGCGGTTCGGACTTTGTGGAGATGTTCGTGGGCGTCGGCGCCAGCCGCGTACGCGACCTGTTTGACCAGGCCAAGAAGGCGTCGCCCTCCATCGTTTTTATCGATGAGATCGACGCTGTGGGCCGCCACCGCGGCGCGGGCCTGGGCGGCGGGCATGACGAGCGTGAGCAGACGCTCAACCAGCTCCTGGTGGAGATGGACGGTTTCTCCATCAACGAGGGCGTTATCGTTATGGCGGCGACCAACCGCCGCGATATTCTGGATCCCGCGCTGTTGCGCCCGGGCCGTTTTGACCGGCAGGTAACCGTCAACTATCCGGACCTGGAGGGCCGCGTCGATATTCTCAAGGTGCACAGCCGCGGCAAGCCGCTGGGCAGCGATATCGATTTGCAGAACGTTGCCAAGCGCATGCCCTTCTCCTCCGGCGCCGACCTGGAAAACGTGATGAACGAGGCGGCGATTCTGGCGGTTCGCCGTAAAAAGAAGAAAATCGCGCAGCAGGACCTGGTGGACGCGGTGGCCCGCGTTCAGATGGGTCCCGAAAAGCGCAGCCACAAGGTGACGGCACGCGACCGTAAAACCACCGCCTACCATGAGGCGGGCCATGCCCTGATCGGCAACCTCCTGCCCGAGTGCGACGACGTACACCTGATTACCATCGTGCCGCGCGGGCAGGCGGGCGGCTATACTCTGAGCCTACCCGGCGAGGAAAACGATAATTACAGCCGCACCGCCATGCTGGGTATGGTAACCATGGCGTTGGGCGGCCATGCCGCCGAGCGCATGACGCTGGATGATATCTATACCGGCGCGTCGAGCGACATCAAGCGCGCGACCGAGCTGTGCCGCCGCATGGTGACGCAGTTTGGCATGAGCGACGCCATCGGCACCATGTACCTGGGTAGCGACCAGGAGGTATTCGTGGGCATGGAGTTCGGCCAGAGCCGTGAATACAGCGAGCAAAGCGCCGCCGCGATCGACACGGAGGTCAAGCACATGCTGGATAAGTGCTATGCGCGCGCCTGCCGGCTGATTGAGGAAAACCGCGATAAGCTTGTGGCCGTGGCGGAGGCGCTGTTGGAGCGTGAAACGCTGAACCGAACGGAGTTTGAGGCCGTAATGCGCGGCGAGCCGCTGCCGCCCATGAGCGTAGTGGAGCAGATGAAGCCCAGCCCGGACGCGACGGAGTATCCCACGCCGGCCGCCGGGGAGGATGGCGCCGAGACCGCGTCGTTCGCCTCTGAACCGAAGGATGACAAAGATGATCAAGACCCCTTCATGGAGCCGTAACGAAAGCTGGGAGAGATGTGCATTCTCAGACGCATACCCGGGGCGACTTTATCTGCCCTTATGCCAACTGGATGCCGGGGGATTTTAAGGTGAGACCCATGCGCGCAACCGGGGAATACGCGGTGGATCTGCATCTGCACAGCACCTTTTCCGACGGGCTGAAAACCCCGTCGGAGCTGTGCGGGCAGGCCGACGGGCTTGGACTTACGCATGTGGCGCTGTGCGACCACGATACCGTGGACGGCCTTGCCGATATGGCCGCCGCCGTCGAGCGCGTGCGCAAAGAGCGCCTGTCGCGCGGCGACGGCACGCCCTTTACCCTGCTTAAGGGCGTAGAGCTGAGCTCTGGCCGAGGCGGAAGGACGCATCTGCTAGGCTATGGTGTGAATGTGGACGATCCCGCGCTCAAACAATGCCTGCGCGAAGCGGACGAGGACCGCAGACAGCGTGCGGAAAAAATGCTGGAGCTCCTTGCCGCTCAGGGAATCGAAATCTCAGAACAGCTGCGAACCGTCCTGATCAGCCCGCATGTCGGCCGGGCCCATATCGCCCGCGCGCTGGTGCAAATCGGCGCGGTCAAAACCATGCAACAGGCGTTTGAGCAATACCTGGGTGAGGGCAGGAGCGCCTATGTGCCCCGCAAGTGGTTAGAAACCACAAAGACGGTGCAGATATTGAGAAACGCGGGCGGAGTCGTGGTGCTGGCGCATCCCGGGCGGCTTGGTATGGATGACCCGCTCTTTCACGCCCTTGTGGAGGAGCTGGCGGCCTTCGGCCTTCAGGGCATCGAGGTTTTTCACCCCTCGGCAAGCCGCAGCGACGTTCGTGCGCTGGAGCTGTTTGCCCGCCGCCGCGGCCTTTTGGTGACGGGTGGAAGCGACTATCACGGCGACCAGAACACGCGCGTGCGGATGGGCAGGCTGCCCGCCGGATGGACTGGCGTGCATGAGGATGTGGAAAGGCTTTTGGACGCGATGCGTTGCGAATAGTTTTTAAAGAGACGGCCGGCACCGCCGGGTGCGGGCGGCTCCTTTCGGAGCGCGCGGCCGATTTACCGCAAAGGAGCAAGATGATGTACAATCAAGGCTATACCCCGCAGCAGCCGCAGCAGGGCTATCCCTACTATCCGCAGGGCAGCAACCCGGCCTGGTATGCGCCGCCTCCGCAGCAGGCGCCGGCCGCAGCGCCAAAACGGCGCGCTGCCGGCGGCGCCGGCGGTGGAGGAGCCGGCGGTGGAAAAAAGCCTAAAAAAAAGCGCAGCCTAAAATGGCAGCTCATCAAAGTTTTGATTGTGCTGATCCTGCTTGCCGGCGCGGGCATAGGAGGATACTTCTGGAAAACGCAAAGCGACGTACGGCCATATGTAAGCGTATTTTTAGACAACATCAGCGTGGATGGCATCAGTCTGAGCGGAAAAACTTGGGCGGAGGGCAGCCAGCTGGTGTGGGATCAGGTAAATGCCAAGCAAAACGGCTGGTATGTGCGGCTTAAAAACACGGCGGGCGAATACAAGGATATCACCGCCGCCACGCTGGGCATTTCGTTCGACCCAACCGCCGCGCTTGAACAGGCGTGGGCCATCGGGCATGATACGGACCCAAACCGCCGCAAGAGCATATTTGACCTGAAAGAGGAAATAGAGCAGGCGAAAAAAAGCACCTACGAGTTTTCCAGCGCGCAGCAAAGCGCGAACACCGCGCCCATCGATACCATACTGCAAACGCTGGAAAGCGCGGCTTATAAGGAGCCGCAGGATGCGGATATCTTGAGCTTTGTGCCGGACGATATAACCAACCCCTTTACCTACCAGACCGAGGTGTACGGCCAGCGGTTGGATACCAGCGCCGTAAAGGAGCAGATTTTGCGGATGGTGCAGAATCTGGAAAGCGGCGAAATTATGCTGGAGCCGCAGACCGTTCCCCCCAACAAGACGGTGGCGGATCTCCAAAAGACGGTGGCTCTGCGTGTGAGTGTGACCACGCCGATTTCGACCTCGTCCACCGAAGAACGCACCAACAATATCCGCGTCGCCTTTTCAAAGATCAACGGCCTGATCATCCCCGACGGCGGCAAGTTCAGCTTTAACGGCGTGGTGGGAAGGCGCACCGAGAAGAACGGCTTTTATAAGGCGATTGAATACGCCTACGGCACGGAGGTTTGGGGCATCGGCGGCGGCGTGTGCCAGGCCAGCACCACGATGTATCTGGCCGCCATTCAGGCGGGCTTGAACATCACCAACCGGGTGGCCCATTCCGCGCCCGTCAGCTATACCGACCTTGGCAAGGACGCGACTGTGAGCGACACGCGGGGCAGAGAGATCGATTTTACCTTCCGCAACAACAGTGGCGGGGATATTTACATCGCGGCGCATGTCCGGCAGAGCGGCAACAGCAAGCGCAACATGGTCTGCGAGGTGCGCATATATGGCCCTTCTCTGGACAACACCCGTTACGAGCTGGAGACCGTACCCATTGAGACAATCCCCAAGCCCGAGGAGCCGACCCTCAAGGAGGACGAGGACATGACCTACGTCACCTTTGTGGATGAAAAAAAGCTGGTATCCAAGGGGCGAGAGGGGCATGTGGTGGAAACCTACCTGTGCACCATCGTGGACGGCGTACAGGTTTCCCGCGAGAAGGTGAGTACCGATACCTATCCGGCGCGCGCCGATGTGTACTATGTGGGCACGGCCGAGCGCTTCGAGTAACGGGAGGCGCGATTGAAAACAACGCTTGGATGCATCCGCCGCGCGGATCAGGACTTTGGAATGATTTCGCCAGGCGACCGGGTGGCCGTGGGTGTGAGCGGCGGCAAGGACAGCCTGCTTTTGATGAAAGCTCTGGCGCTTTACCGCAACGTCCGGCATCAGGATTTCACGCTTCATGCCATCATGCTTACCACCGGTAAGCACAAGCCCGATACCTCCGCGATTGAGGCGCTTTGCGACGCTTGCGGTGTGCCGATCACCGTCCGTCACACGGAGCTGTATGAAATTTTATTTGAGATACGCCGTGAGGAAAACCCCTGCGCGCTGTGCGCCAAGATGCGGCGCGGCATGCTGTGCGACCTGGCGCGCGAGCTCGGGCTGAACAAGCTTGCGCTGGGGCATCACCGGGAGGACGCGCTGGAAACGCTGATGATGAGCCTGATCTTTGAGGGCAGGCTTCACACCTTTCATCCCAAAACCTACCTGAGCCGGAGCGATATCACGGTGATCCGTCCCATGGTTTACCTGCCCGAAAAGCATGTTATTCATATGCGGAAAACGCTTGAATTGCCCGTGCTTGAAAACCCGTGCCCAGCCAACGGGCACACAAAGCGCCAAGAGATGAAGGAATTGCTGGCGGAGCTTAGCAAGCGCTACCCAAACGTAAAGGAAATGATGCTCTCCGCGCTGCAAAACGACAGGCAGTACGGTCTGTGGGAAAAGGAACGCGGGTGACGGCGATAGGAAAGAGGCCGCCTATTTCGGGCGGCCTCTTTCCTATGAAAATTTGATTTATCGAAGCACCAGCACTTCCAGCGCGGTAAGCTGCGCGGGGATGCTGCGCGAAACGATGCCGTTAAAGTAAACGGTTACGGTGTCGCCGTCCTTAAGCTCCACGGCGGGCTGGGTCGGCGTTTCCTCCTGAATCCCTGCCTCGGCCCCGGGCGTCACGGCGTTATTGTCAATAACTTCATCACTCGGGGTGGCGGGTACGCCTTCGCCGGCGTCGGCGGGTTCTTCCACTTCATCGGCCCCGGGTTCGGTTTGCGTTTTACCTTCGGCATCCGCGGCGGCGTCCGTCTCGGATTCATCCTCGCCTTCAGCGGGCTCAGCCGCGGCTTCATCCTGCGCCGCATCTGCATCGTCGGCTTCCGGCTCGGCCGGCAGCAGCTCGCCAACAAGCGTGGTTTCGGTCAAATGCACAAGGTAGCTGACGCCGTCCTCGCCGGTCAGGGTAAAGCCCTTTTCGTCCTTGCCGCTCACCGTGCCGGTAAGCTCAGGTACGATAACCTGACGGGCCACTATCTGTCCGGGCATGCTCAGCGCCATAATACCGTCATAGTAGACTGTGACCGGCACGTTAAGGTACACATGGGGAATCGTTCCCTCCATATGTACGATCACATCTCCAAAAAGCGCGTCGCCAGTCAACAGAAAGCCGTTCTCAAGGAACTCGCCCACCGTGCCGTTAAGCACATAGCAGCCGACCCTGTCAGCGTGTGCCTGCGGGGGAATGCTGCGCGTCAGGCGGCCATCGTACTGTACAATGACGTACTGGCCGACCGCGATCTCATTTTCGGCAAGCACGCCGTCCAGCACGGTCGTATCGTCCACGTTAAGCAGCACCTGGCCGATTTCCTTATCCTCCATGATAAAGCCGCCCTCGACGAGCTCGGTTACAAATCCCTCAAGCTCCGTATCGGGTACCGCCTCCTCAGCAAGCGCGCTCAGCGGCAGCACGGCCGCCAGGGTCAAAATAGCGCTCAGCATCCAGGCCATCCATTTTTTCATCCTCATGGTCTGTCCTCCTCAATGTTTTGCCATGGGCGGCGCTATGCCCGTCCATGTGCCGCCCGCGGCCATATTCCCGCGGGCTTTCACTATGAACAAACGAGCGTGCGCGGCGGTTTGTTCCGAAGAAAATTTTTCCATTCGTTTCTTAGCCGATAAGCGAGAACAGATCGACCTGGCTGGTTTCGGGAAGCCCCTCCAGCGCGCCCTGACCGCGCAGCATTTCCACAATGCTTACGCCCACGCGGGCGCGGGCGCGCAGATCCTCAACGCTGATGTAGGGACGCTTAGGATCGCGGGATTCAAGGATGCCCGTCACCGCGCTTTCGCCAAAACCGTTGATGGCGGTAAAGGGACAGCGCAAATCGTCTCCCTCTGGCAAAAAGCGCGTTGCGTCGCTTTTGTAAAGATCGACCGGCAGCATTTTGATGCCGCGTTCCTGCATCTCCAAAAGCATATGGTAGGCGTTTTCCTCCTGCTTGTCCTTCACACTGAGCTTTTCTTCACGGCTGGCGAACTCGGTAAGGCGGTCGCGCAGCGTCTCGTTGCTAAGCAGCATGCGGCCCGCGTCAAAGCCGTCGCCCCGGATGCTGAAATACGCGGCATAGTAGGCCTGCGGCCGGTACACCTTGTACCAGGCCACACGTAGGCCCATCGTCACATACGCCACGGCATGGCCCCGGGGAAACATGTACTTGATCTTCTTGCAGCTGTCGATGGCCCATTGGGGTACGTCGTGCTCGCGCATGGCGTCCTCCCATTCGGGCTTCAGACCGCGGCCCTTGCGGACGCTTTCCATGATGTCGAAGCTCATCTTTTCTGCCATGCCCTTGGTAATCAAAAAGTTCATGATATCATCGCGGGTACAGAAGCATTGCCTGAGCTTGGCGGTGCCGGAGTTGATGATGTCCTGCGCGTTGCCCAGCCATACGTCCGTGCCGTGGGACAGGCCGGAGATACGGACCAGCTCCTCCATGGTGGAGGGCCTGGTTTCCATCAGCATGCCGCGTACAAAGCCGGTGCCGAATTCCGGGATGCCCAGCGTGCCCGTTTCCCACATAATCTGTTCCTGGGTAACGCCCAGCGCCTCCGGGCTGGAAAACAGGCTCATCACCTTTTTATCGTCCAGGGGGATTTCCAGAAAGTTGACGCCCGTCAGCTCCTCCAACCGGTGCATCATGGTTGGATCGTCGTGGCCGAGGCAGTCCAGCTTAACCAGGATATCGTGCATGGAGTTGAAGTCGTAGTGGGTGGTGATGGTGGCGCCGTTCACATCGTCGGCGGGGTGCTGGATGGCGGTGAACTGGCAGATGTCGTATTCCTTAGGCAGAACCACGATACCGCCCGGATGCTGGCCCGTGGTGCGCTTTACGCCCACGCACCCGGCGGCGAGGCGTTCCTTGTGGGCGCGCCCGGCCTTGAGGCCGCGCTCCTCCAAGTATTTGGCGGCAAAACCATAGGCCGTTTTGTCCGCAAGGCCCGATATGGTGCCCGCGCGGAATACGTAGCCCTTACCGAACAGCTCCTCGATATAGGCGTGCGCGCGGGGCTGATACTCGCCGGAAAAGTTGAGGTCGATATCGGGCACCTTATCGCCCTTGAAGCCAAGAAACACCTCAAAGGGAATGTCAAACCCGTCCTTGGCAAGGGGATGACCGCAAATATCGCAGTTTTTGTCGGGCAGATCCACGCCCACGCTGGCCAGCTCCGGCGGGGTCAGAAACATCTTGTGGCAATGGTCGCACCTGTAGTGGGGCGGCAGGGGATTGACCTCGGTTATGCCGCACATGGTGGCCACAAAGCTTGACCCAACCGAACCGCGGCTGCCCACCAGGTAGCCGTCGGAGAGGGATTTGCTCACCAGCTTTTGCGCGATGGAGTACAGTGTCGCAAAGCCGTAGCCGATGATGGAACCCAGCTCCTTATGAAGCCGCTTTTCCACCAGCTCGGGCAACGGGTCGCCGTACAGCGCTTTGGCGCGCGTCCAGGAGCGGGTTTCGATATCGCCCGCCGCGTCCTCCCAGAAGGGCTGGAAGGTATCCTCCCCCTTGGGGTGCTTGGGGAAAAGCCGGAGTTCCTCCACCTGCTCCGCAATGCGGCGGGGAGCGTCAATCACCACCTCACGGGCCTTTTCAGCGCCCAGGTAGCTGAACTCCTCCAGCATCTCGTCCGTGGTTTTAAAATAAAGGGGAGGCTGGTCGTCACAGTCCTCATAGCCCAAGCCCGCCTGCAGAATGGTGCGGTAAATAGCGTCCTCGGGATTTTGAAAATGCACGTCTCCCGTCGCCACGACGGGCTTGCCCAGCTTTTCACCCAGAGCGACGATACGGCGGTTGAAATCCCGCAGATGCTCCTCGTCCCGCGCGGTGCCGTTGCGAATCATAAACTGGTTATTGCCGATAGGCTGAATCTCCAGATAGTCGTAAAAGGAAGCGATCCGCTCGATTTCCTCCTCTGGCCGGTTGTTGACGATGGCATGGAACAGCTCGCCGGCCTCGCAGGCGCTGCCCAAAATCAGCCCCTCGCGGTACTGCTCGATCAAATGCCTGGGCATGTTGGGGTGGCGGTAGAAATAGCGCAGGTTGCCCTCGGAGATCAGGTGGTTGAGGTTTTGCATGCCCTTCTGCGTTTTGCACAGCAAGATAATGTGATAAGTATCGCTCATGCTCTCGCCGCCGATAGCGGCGTCGATGTCCTTGAGCGCCACGGCTCCTTTTTCCGCGGCGGCGTCAAACATCTTGGACAGGCACTGGGCGGTCGCCGCGGCGTCATGCACGGCTCGGTGGGCGTTTTTAAGGGATACGCCAAGCAGACGGCATACCGCGCCCAGCCGGTGGCTTCGCTGGTTGGGATACAGCCGGCGCGAAAAGGTGAGCGTGTCCAGCACGGGCGCGTGGAAGGATACCCCCATGCGCGCGCACTCCGCCTGAAGCATGCCCATATCAAAGGGCGCGTTATGCGCCGCGACCGGACAGTCCCCAATAAAATCCAGAAGTTTGCGGACACCCTCGGCAGGGCTCTCCTTGCCGCGCAGCATCAGGTCCGTAATGCCCGTAATCTCGCTGATTTTGGGTTTGAGCGGCACGCCCGGGTCGCACAGCAGGCTTAGCTCGTCCGTGATCTGCCCGTTTTCCAGCCTGACCGCGCCGACCTCGATGATGCGGTCCAGCGCGTGCGAAAGGCCGGTAGTCTCAAAATCCAGCACCACAATAGGGCCGGAAAGCGGCCGGTCGTCCGCGTCCCTGACGATGGGCACGAGGTCGCACAGGTACCCCTCCACACCGGGAATAAGCTTGATGTTGTTTTTCTTGGCGGCGCCAAACGCCGCAGGAAACGCCTGCGCTCCGCCGTGATCCGTGATGGCCACGGCGGGATGTCCCCACTTGGCGGCCTGGGCGATCAGCGAGCCCGCCTCGGCGGTGGCGTCCATGGTGGACATGGTGGTATGCATATGCAGCTCGATGCGTTTTTCCTCCGCGCTGTCCAGCCGCTCGCGCTTGGGCATCTGCTGCATATCGCGCACGCCGATGGACAGCTCGCCAAGGAACGGGTCCATGCGGCAGTCGCCACGAAGACGGACGCGCATACCGTTTTTGATCTGACCCACCTGATCAGCCACGCGCTTGCGTTCCTCGTCCGTAGGCGGGGTCGGCGTTTCTCCCATGCCCGCGCGCCGCATGCGGTACTGGTAAAAGGCTTTGCAATATATGGTTGAGGTATCGTCGTATACGGCGAAGGTGGCAAGCACAGTTTCGCCGCCCTTTAACTCCTTGGGGTCGTTGACGCCCGTCACAATGCCCTCGATAACCACGATGCCGCTGTCTTCGGCCAGCTCGGCAATATCCACGGGCTTGTCCGCAATGGCGCGGCCCTTGAGCACAGGACCCTTACTCTCGGCTTTGGATGTCCGCGGCGCGGCCTGCCTCCGGGGCGCGGCGGCCGGCTGAGCGGCGGCAGGGCTGGGCGCGGCCTCCGCGCCCAGCATCGCGGCGGCCTGCGCTTCGATGGCGGCGTCGTCCCATGGCGGCGGATCGTCATCCATGGCGCGCGCGCCGGATGCGGATTGAATCCGGGCCGGAAAGGTGAAGCCGCGCTCCTCCCGCATCTTTTTGACCCATGCCTCGCGCTCGCCGCAGATGGTGAGCGCGACGGGCACGCGCACGCGAAAAATATCGTACACAGCCTGGCTGACCTTTTCGTCCAACCGGTGGGTTTTGAAGAAATTCATTGCGATTTGATCCGGGCAGGTCAGCAGAATGCGGCCATCCTCCAGACTCCAGCCCGTATCCCCAATCCACGCGGACAGAGCCGGACTCTGGCGGCGAAGAAAATCCGTTAATACGGTTTTGTACTTGTGGATATCGGAGAGAAAATCCCCGCCCAGCGCGGGACTCGCGATGCGCAACGCGACCGTGAGCTTGGGAAACAGCTCGCGCAGCCTGCGCTCCAACAGCAGGTAATCCCTTTCGGTAACCAGTTCGTCGCATAAAAAGCTCATATACGCCTTGTTGGCGGTTTTTTTATACAGAACGCGCTCGATATGCAGCTTGCCGCGAAGGGGCGGCACGGTTTCCTCGAGCGTGCGAAGAAGCTCGGCTTTGTTCATGAATGCTCCTTTTTGATTTTAGCGATTTCCCTTGCCCGTGCAATTAACAATCCGGCCAGGTCCCCTTCCACTCTTTCAGGCGGCCTGCCCTTTTCAAACAACGCGCCCACGGCGTAGGCGCCGCCTTCGCCGCCCGCCGCGCCGCCGGCCGCGGACAACCCGCCGCCTGCCAGGCCGATATCCGCTTCCCGCGCCTCGCCGGGGCCGTTGACCACGCAGCCCATCACGGCTACGTTCAGCGGTACGCGGATATCAGACAGCTCCTTTTCCACGCGCGCGGCGATGGCGGCGACGTCGATGCCCGTGCGCCCGCATGTGGGGCAGCTGATTACGTTGACAAAACCCGTGCGAAGCCCCACGGCCTTTAAGATATCGATGGCGGCCTGAGCCTCGGGGATGGGGCTTCCCGTCAGCGATACGCGGATGGTGTTGCCAATGCCCCGCAGTAGCAGCGCGCCGATACCGACGGCGCTTTTGATGTTGCCTGCGCCGGGCAGCCCTGCCTCCGTTACGCCCACATGCAGAGGGTAATCCGTTTCCTTCGCGGCCAGCTCGTACGCCTCCACGGTCAGCGGCACAGAGCTGGCTTTGAGGGAAAGCACAATTTCATCAAAACCGGCGGCCTCCAGCAGCCTTGCGTGGGAAAGCGCGCTGTCCACCATCCCACGGGCGGTAACGCCGCCGTCGCGGGCAAGGATATCCTTTTCGATGGAACCGCTGTTGACTCCAATCCGGATGGGCACATGGTGCGCCCTGGCGCAGTCGGCCACCCGGCGGACGCCGTCGGCGCTGCCGATGTTGCCGGGATTGATGCGCACCTTGGCGATTCCGCGCTCTATTGCGCCCACGGCAAGGTCTGCGCGGTAATGGATATCCGCCACCAGCGGCACGGGCGACCCATCGATAACCGTGGGCAACGCTTCCAGGCATTTTTCATCATAAACGCTCAGACGGACGATATCGCAGCCCGCATAAGCCAGCTCGCGCACCTGCGCAAGCGTCGCCCCGGCGTCACGGGTGTCGGTGTTGGTCATGCTTTGCACGGTTACAGGAGCGTTTCCGCCAATCGGGGTTTGCCTGATGAAAAAGGAACGGGTCTGGCGCATATAAAGTCCCTCCCTAAAGCAAGAATAAGGTTTGAAGCCCGGGCGTTTCAGAAGGAAAAGCCTTCGCTGTTCACAAGTGATTCCAGCGCCGCGACGATGCTGCGGTCGTATTGCGCGGGCATGCTCTTTAGTTCGCGGGCCGCTTCGCGGTAGCTCTTTCTGTGCGCGTAAGGCCGACCGGCCGTCATGGCCTCAAAGGAGTCGGCAACGGCCAGAATCCTGGCGCCCAGTGGAATGGCGCCGCCTAACAGCCCGTCCGGATAGCCGCTGCCATCCAGCCTTTCGTGGTGCCAACGGGCAAGGTGCGCTACCTTCTTGCCGAAAAACCGCAGGAGGATTTCCTCACTGTCCACGGGGTGGCGCTTAATACGCTCATACTCCTCAGCCGTCACCACGCTCTCCTTTTTAAGAATTTCGTCCGGCGTGTTGCATTTTCCCACGTCATGGAAAAGGGACGCGGCCACAAGGTCATCCATGGATAGGCCGTCCACAGACTCCAGCGTCTGGAAGAGCTTAACGCTCAGCCGCATCACGCGCTGGCTGTGGCTGAGCGTCTGATGGTCCTTTTGGTCAATCCTGAGCGTAGTATCGCGCAATTCCTGCTGGTAGTTGTTTAAATAATCATAAAGAGGAGCATCTGAAATATACAGCAGCTCGGCCTCCACGGCCGCCTTTAGGCGCACGTCCTGATTGAGGCCCGCAGTGTAGAAGCAGTCGCCCGGCATAAGCGCGCCTCCGTCCCCATCCAGAATATCGAGCCTGCCTTTGAGTACAAAAAATATTTCCGTAAGGGAAGGACTGTCGGCCGGGCTGACCCAGATGATGTCTTCCGGCGTAACGAGCTGGTGCATGATTTCAAGGTTGGAGCGACGAAGAATCAATGAAAGGTTGTTAAGCTCGGTCGTCCGGTCCTGGACGCGTACGATATGAAGGCCATCCATGCCGTTTCCTCCTTATGCGGACGATACAAACCGCCATTACTCATTATAGCATGAGCCGGGCGATTCGCCAAACGCGCGCCGGAGAAAATTGGTAAAATCCCGATGACCCGCAAACAAATCCGCGCCGTTTGACAAAAAATGCCCCGTGAACTATACTCGCCTTATTCGGCGAAACGGACCGGGAAATAAGGAGGCGGATTTGCGCATGGCGGGCACAAAGGCTGCGGCTCGGACACATTCATGGTGGATGGGCACGCTGGTTGTTTTCTACACGCTGATGATGGGCCTGATCCTGGGCTGCCTTCTCTTTCTGCCCCATCTGGATTACCAGTGCAAAAAGGTCTTTGATATTGCGAACCTGCCGCTGCTGCTTGGCGGTATGGGACTGATGCTGGCGCTGATGTGCGCGTATCTCTGGTTGACGGGGAGCGGACGGGTCTTGCGGCTTCGCGCGTACCGCTTAGCCGCACAGCATAAAAACTGTTTATATCTGCTTTGCCTTCTGCTCCTGCTGCTGACGCAGGTATATATCGCGCGCAACGTGCTTTTTAGGGCGGGGTGGGATCCCGGGGCCGTGTTGCAGTTCGCGCACGGCCGGGCCCAGAGTATACCGCCAAGCGGGTGGGAAAGCGCGTATTTTTCAAGATGCCCCAACAATTTGCTTTTGACCTGGTTTTACTCCTTTGCGCTAAGGGTCAACCAGGCGGTCGGCGTCTGGAACGGCTCGGAATCCAGCAGCTATCTGATGTCCCTTGTGTTTATCAATTGCCTGATCTCCTGCGCCGCTTCGGCGCTTGTGTTTGGCAGCGTGAAGCGGTTGACGGGAAGCGGACGCTGCGCGCGGCTGGCATGGGCGGTTTACTGTGCGCTGATTGGCCTGTCGCCATGGTTTCTGGTTGCATATTCCGACGCGGTCGGGTTGCTGTTTCCCATTCTTATCTGCTATCTGTTGATCCGTCCGTTCCGGTCGCGCTTGGTGAAGGGGTTGCTGATCGGCTTTGCGGGCTGCGTCGGCTATCTGATTAAGCCTCAGGCGGTTATAGTGCTGATCGCGGTTATGATTGTCAAAGGGCTTTCGCTGTTGAGGCTAAACTGTCGCAAGGCGGTCGGGCTATGCGTGCGCACGGCGGTTCCCATGGTTGCGGCGGCGCTTATCACCTTCGGTTTATACCAGCGTGTGGTGACGCCGGCCATGGGCCTGCGGCTGGACCCGGAGGCGAGCTTTACGATTCCCCATTTCCTGATGATTGGGTTGAACGAAGAAACCACAGGAGGGTACAGCGAGGAGGACGTTCGGTTTTCCGCATCGTTTAAAACAAATGAGGAACGCGGACGGGCCAATTTGCAAAGGGCCATGGAGCGCCTTAAGACATTCGGACCTGCGGGCTACGCCGAGTTTCTCGTAAAGAAAACGCTGTTTAACTACAACGACGGTACCTTTGGCTGGGGCGGTGAGGGGGATTTTTCCAACTGGGTCTGTCAGGATGTAAACACAAAGGCGTCGCCGCTGCTTAAATCCATCTATTATCACCAGGGAACAAATCATCATTATCTGGCGACATTCTTTCAGGGCGTTTGGCTGCTGATACTCGCGGGTTGCCTGCTGGCAGGGTGCGCGCTGCGCCGGCAGCCTCGAGAGGCCGCGGAAAAAATGGCCGTCGTGCTCCTCTCCCTCGTCGGGCTGACGCTTTTTGAACTGCTGTTTGAGGCGCGCGCCCGGTATCTGTATACCTTCGCCCCGGTTTATCTGCTGGCTGCCGTTTTAGGCTGGCGGCAGATGCTTTGCGTTGTGCGTCACCTGCTTTCAGGAAAGGAGACAGCCGGCGCCAATCAGCAAAAAGTCGCAAAAAAATCGCCGTAATGTCATTGACACAAGCGTTTAAAACAGATATGATGATCGTGGGCTTTAAGCGCGATTACGCCGAAAGGAGGAGCCACTGTGGACGCGGACCCGTACAGTCGAAACGATGTTTTGACCCTGTTTGGCATACAGCTTCATCATGCTCCGGGAGTTCGGCGCAGGGCGGCGCGGCCACGAGTGCCGCGTGCGTAGTTTTGCGCTCTGATCTGCCCGGAAGCAACGCCGCATCGCGGCTGCGGAAAGGCAGGTTTTTATTTATGAAGAAGATTTATTTGACGGTGGACGATCACCTCACGGAGATCAGCACGCTGGAAAAGGGGTGCTGGGTGCATCTGCAAAACCCCACGCGGGAGGAGATCGAAGGGCTGAACGCGCGCTTCGCGCTGGATCCCACCTATCTGCAGGCCGCGCTGGACGAGGAGGAGAGCGCCCGTATTGAGCGCAACGACGATCAGACCCTGATCATCGTTGATATTCCCTATGTGGAAGCCGAGGACAACGGGTATAGCTATACAACCATCCCTATGGGTATCATCATGGTGGACGACGTGATCATCACCGTGTCCACGCGCGACAGCGCCATTATCACCGATTTTACCGAGGAGCGCATTCGCGGCTTTTGGACGTTCAAGCGCACGCGCTTTATTCTGCAGCTGCTGCACCGCAACGCGTCACGCTTTCTGGCGTATTTGAAGCAGATCGACAAGGCAAGCATGTTCGTGCAGGAGCGTCTTCAGGCCAGCATGCGCAACCAGGAGCTTTTGCAGATGATGAAGCTGGAAAAAAGCCTGGTTTTCTTCTCCACCAGCTTAAAGGGCAACGAGATGGTGCTGGAGAAGATGATGCGCATGGATATGCTGCGCAAATATCCCGAGGACAGCGACCTGCTGGAGGATGTCATTATCGAGAACAAGCAGGCCATGGAGATGTGCGCCATCTACCGCGATATTATGTCCGGCACGATGGACGCGTTCGCCTCGATTATTTCCAACAACCTTAATATCGTCATGAAGGTGCTGACAAGCCTGACCGTGGTGCTTGCCGTGCCGACGATCTTCGCGTCGCTTTGGGGCATGAACGTGGATGTGCCTTTCCAGAACTCTCCCGTCGGTTTCTGGGTGGTGCTGGGTATATCGGTGATCGCGAGCATATGCGCGTTTGTGCTTTTGTGGCGCAAAAAGATGTTCTGATCCGGCATGTGAAAAAGGAGGCTGCGCTATGCGTACCGCGCTGATCACGGGCGGCAGCCGCGGCATTGGCGCGGCCGCCGTGCGCGCTTTTACCGCCGCGGGATATCAAACGGCGTTTTTCTATCGCAGCAGCGGCGGTGAGGCGGCGGCGCTTGCCTGCGAGACGGGCGCGGTGCCCGTGCGATGCGACGTGACGGATAGCGTGCGGGTCAATGCCGGGTGCGCACAGGCCCTTGCGCGGCTGGGCCATATCGACGCGCTGGTGAACAATGCCGGCGTCGCCCAGCAAAAGCTGTTTACCGACCTGACGGACGGGGACTGGCGGCTTATGCTGGACACGAACCTGACGGGCGCGTTTTATGTGACGCGCGCGGTGCTTCCCGGAATGATTTCGCGCAAAGCGGGACGGATTGTAAATATATCCAGCATTTGGGGACAGGTGGGCGCAAGCTGCGAGGTGCATTATTCCGCGGCGAAGGCGGGACTGATCGGTATGACGAAGGCCCTTGCCAAAGAAGTCGCGCCAAGCGGGATAACGGTCAACTGCGTATGTCCCGGCGTGATTGAAACGGAGATGCTTGGCTGTTTTGACTCGGACACGCTGGAGGTTTTAAGGGAAGAAACGCCTGTGGGCAGGCTGGGAACGCCCGGGGATGTAGCGGATTGCCTGCTGTGGCTGTGCGCTGAAAAGGCTGGGTTTGTGACGGGCCAGATCATCGGGGTAAACGGCGGGTTTGGAGAGTAGGGGCCGCCGGGTGCTCAACGGAATTATTTCGTCTAATACAAGGGCCGGCGCCCCGTTAAAAACCGCCCCCGCGGCAATCAGTTGTAAAAACCCCA
>JAEYOW010000001.1 GCA_023411375.1 Bacillota bacterium
CGAAAACTTCCAAAATGCGTCCCCGCTCGACTTGCATGTGTTAGGCACGCCGCCAGCGTTCGTCCTGAGCCAGGATCAAACTCTTATGTTTAATCCGTTATCGCTCTCGATTTCGAGAAGGGCTCTCACCCTCCCCTCCAAGCACGATTCACTCAAGTTTATTGACTGTCGTTCTTTGCGTTCTTTATTCTCTGTATCGTTTTCAAGGTTCGGCGCTCTTTAGCGAGCTTGTACATAATAGCATGTCTTTCACTTCGTGTCAACACTTTTTTTCGATTTTTTTGACTTCTTTTTGATGTTTTTAGATTCTTCGAACGTTATATTATGATTTAAACATATCGTCCGTTCTATTACGAACTTAATTCCATGTGTTAATATTTTCTGTTTGCACTTTTAGTTCTATTCCCTTATTGTTTGCACTCTTATAATAACGCTGTTCAAATTTTGTACCCTCTCATAGTATTTTGAACTATTCTACCGTTCTCCCTGTCTCTACCTACTATAACTTCGCGCTACTTTCCGGGCAGCTCCCCTCGGATATAAATAGTCCGAAACCGTTCTGCTTGTTTGTCAACAAATTAAATAGCACTTCATTCGTATTTCTTCATTATTATATTCTTTGTGATCGTCTTTTCACCCTGAAACAGAGAACGCTTCACCAGTAAAAATCTAAAATTGCTTTTTCCAGCAATTCCGGCTATACTATATTTTTGAAAAAGTCTGTACCGAGGAAGTGGACACATGAAGCTTGGCATCGTAGGTCTTCCCAACGTCGGCAAGAGCACGCTTTTCAACGCCATTACCAAGGCGGGCGCTCAGGCCGCGAATTATCCCTTTTGCACGATTGAACCCAACACCGGCGTAGTACCTGTGCCCGATAGCCGTCTGGACGTGCTTGCCCAAATGTATCAGCCCAAAAAGGTTACGCCCGCAACGGTTGAGTTCGTGGATATCGCCGGCCTGGTCAAGGGCGCAAGCAAGGGCGAGGGGCTTGGCAACAAGTTCCTGTCCCACATCCGTGAGGTGGACGCCATCGTCCATGTGGTCCGCTGTTTTGAGGATGAAAACATTATTCACGTAGACGGCTCCATTGATCCCGCGCGGGATATCGACGTCATTCAGCTGGAGTTGATTTTCGCGGATCTCGAAACCGTAGCACGGCGCGTTGAAAAGGCCCAGAAGCTGGTTAAGAACGGAGACAAGAAGGTTGCCGTGGAGGCTGAACTGGGCGGTCGCCTCCAACAGCACCTGGAAAGCGGCAAGCCCGTGCGTACCTTCTCCATGAGCGATGACGAGCGCGAAATTGTAAGCGGCTGGTTTCTGCTGACCGACAAGCCCGTCATTTATGCCGCGAATATTGCCGACAGCGATATCGGCGAGGGCATGGACGACTTGCCCTATGTAAAGGCCGTACGCGCAATCGCGGACGCGGAGGGTTCCCAGGTTTTCACCGTCAGCGCTCAGATTGAAGAAGAAATCGCCATGATGGACCCCGAGGAAAAGCAGGAATTTTTAAGCGAGCTCGGTCTGGGGCAAAGCGGATTGGACCGTCTGATTGCCGCCTGTTACTCCCTTCTCGGCCTCATTTCCTTCCTTACCTCAGGCGCGGACGAATGCCGGGCCTGGACCATCAAAAACGGTACGAAGGCGCCACAGGCCGCCGGCAAAATCCATACCGATTTTGAGCGAGGCTTCATTCGCGCCGAGGTCGTCGCCTACGATGATCTTAAGGCCCTTGGCAGCATGAGCGCCTGCCGCGAGCGCGGCCTTGTGCGCAGCGAGGGTAAGGAATACGTCATGAAGGATGGAGACATCGTTCTTTTCCGCTTTAACGTCTAAACCTTAAGTCTCCGTAGTCAACTTCAAGGAGGAACCATTGATGGGCAAACTCGCTTTTTTCTTTAAGCGCCTGATCCGCATGGATTGGAAGGCCATGTGGAAAACTACGAAAATCCTGAAGCAGCGCAGCGGTAAAAGCCGCCTGTGGCTCTTGTGGGACATGCTGCGCTGTGCGGTTAAGTACAACGCGGGCTATGTGGATTATAAAATTGCCCAGATGTACCGCCTGACGGATGAGCAGAAAAAAACCCAAATTACGCGCGGCCTCAGCAACACCATTGTCCGCCGCATGAACGATAAGGCATACTGGTACCTCTTTGACGACAAAGCCACCTTTAACGAGCTTTTTAAGGATGAGGTGGGCCGGGATTGGATGAAGGTTTCCGCCGATACCGACCCGGAAACATTTCGAGCCTTTTTACAGAAAAACCCCGATATTATCGCAAAGCCCCTGGAGGGCAGCAGCGGTGTGGGCATCGAGCGTTATACCGCCGATTGCTGGCAGGGACGCGAAACGGATTTTTTGCGCGAGTTGGTTGATAAGCAAACCGGCATCATTGAGGAGCGCGTCATTCAGCATCCACGAATGATGGAGATGTGCCCGACTTCCGTAAACACCATCCGCATCGCCACCTTGCTGGGCGATAAAAAGCAGGGCATCGTTTACGCCTTTCTTCGCATTGGCAACGGCAACGTCATGGATAACGTGGATCAGGGCGGTATGGCTGCGCGAGTGGATCTGGACAGCGGCAAGCTGCTCACTGTCGGCGCGGACAAGCAAGGCAACACCTTTGCCGAGCATCCCATGACGCATACGCCCATCCTCGGCTTTGAGGTGCCTTTTTTTGAGGAAGCCAAGGCCATGTGTATAAACGCCGCACAGAAGGTGCCTCAAATGCGCTTTGTCGCGTGGGACGTTGCCATCACCGAAAAGGGGCCCGTCTTTATCGAGGGCAACAGCTTTCCCAGCCACGCGGTACCCCAATTCGCCGCCCATTATCCGGACGGTATCGGCATTATGCGGGAATTTCGTGAATTCATTGATATCTGATTTTTGTACATAAGCGGGAGGATTTTCAAGTGAAAAAGGCGCTTTGCGTTCTGCTGTGCTGCTGCTTGCTCTGTGTCTCAGCGCCCTGCGCACTGGCGGCGGACGCTACCTTCACCCTGATGATCTACCTCTGCGGCACCGATCTGGAAAGCCACGGCGGAGCGGCTTCTGCCGATTTGCGGGAAATGGTCCGTTCCGGTGTGAAAAAGGATGGCAACGTAACCGTCTATATTCAGACGGGCGGCACGAAGGAATGGCAGACGCCTGGGCTTGAAAACGGCCAAGTCGAGCGCTGGACGCTCAGCGCCGAGGGTATGCGGCTGGAGGATAGCGTGGGCCGCGCAGACATGGGCGACGCGCAAACCTTTTCGGACTTTTTGCGCTATGGCTTTGATCATTTTCCCGCCGACCGCTATGGGCTGATCATGTGGGATCACGGCAGCGGCGCCTCCGGCGGCCTCTGCTATGATGAAATGTCCAGAAACGCCCTATTTTATCCCGACATCTACGCCGGCCTTCAATCGGCCTCCGCTCTGAAAACCTTCCGGCCGTTTTCCTTCATCGGCTTCGATGCCTGCCTGATGGCCTCATATGAGCTGGCTGTTCATATCGCCCCATTTGCAGAATATATGATCGCCAGCGAGGAACTGGAACCGGGCACGGGTTGGGCCTATGACGGCTGGCTCCCCGCTTTGGCCGCCGATCCTTCCATATCCATCGAAGCGTTGGGCCAAAAGATTGTGGACAGCTTTCTTTCCGCCACGCTCGCCCAGGATAGCAGCGATTACGCGACTCTGTCCGTTTCTGACCTTACGAAGCTTGCGCCGCTTCAGTCGGCAGTGGAGGCTATGGGCAACTCTCTGAGTTCCGAAATCGACGGCGGCAACTTTCCTACCATCTCGCGAATCCGCCAAAACGTGCGTTCCTTCGGTGAGATTTTTGATTCCGCTTCCGATATGATCGATCTGACGGTCTTTGCGGACGCTTTCGGGCGCTTTGACCAGCGCAGCGCGCTGGCGGTCAGGGACGCGCTGGCTGAGGTCGTGGTCTATTCGCGCCATACAAACAATCTGACCAACGTAAGCGGCCTTTCTATTCTTGTGCCCTTTTCCACACGCGGCGCGGCCCAGGAATATATGCCCTTTTACGAAACGCTTGACCTTTCGCCAGGCTATGCCGGCTTTGTATCCGCTATGCTGTGCGGCATCAGCTCGGGTGGGGGCGCCAACTCCATCGGCACGGCCGCCATCGGCCAACAGAGCGTTCAATCCGCGCAGATCGATTGGTTTTCTCAATATGCCGATGATGAAACCAGTTACAACGAAACCGCCGGAAGCCTCTGGAACCACCTGTACGGTTCAGGCTACGAGGAAGAAAACAGCAATGATTTTTCGCTGGACAGCTTCCTGAGCATGCTTTTTGGGGAAGATGGCGACTGTTCGTTCAATGACGGCTACGACGATGCTTCAAGCAGCCTGTGGGGAGGTCTGGAAGGCGGCGCGGATTTGAGCTTCGCGTCCAACAGCGGCTATAGCAGCGGCACGGCCGGCAATCTTTGGTCCAGCCTGGACGGCGAGAATGAAGCGGAAGGCTTTTGGAGCGGCCTGCCCAAGCCAGAGAGCCAGCAGGTCACCGTCCAAACGCAGGATGGCGACGTGTCGCTTGTCAATCCCTTTGCCGGCATGGAAAGCGAATATGCCTACACCGTCAGCCTGACCGAAAACCAGCTCGACATTCTGGGCAAAGTGGAAGCCAACCTGATGATGGACGTAAGCGATCCCGGCTTCGAGTGCTATGTGGAGCTTGGATACGTTCAGGACGTGGTGGTAGACTGGAGCCGGGGCAAGATCTATGGCATGTTTAACGGCACATGGGCGTCGCTGGACGGGCAGATGGTCTGCCTGTACGACCAGATTGCAAACGAACGTTATATCCGTTCGCTGATCCCCGTTACAGTCAACGGCGTTGAGTGCTATCTGTTGGTCGTTTTCGATGAACAGTCTCCCGGCGGCCGCGTCATCGGTTGGACGGAGGGCTATACTGAGGCCGGCTTGCCTGCCCGGGGCTATACCGAGCTTCAGCACGATGATGTGATTGTGCCCCAGTATGAATTGATCTACTGGGATGAGGATGGGCAGCAGCAATCCGAACCCTTCCAGGGCGATCCCATTGCCGTGGGCGCCGACGGTGATATCTCCTTCGGTTATGCCGCGGTCGAGGCCGAGGCCGAATACAGCTATGGCTTTTGCCTGACGGATATCTATGGGGACAGCACGTTCAGCGAGTTCCTGACCTTGTCCTTCTGACGTTTATCCTCCTCTCCCGGCGCAAGGCGTTTCAGCGCTTTGCGCCTTTTCTTATCAACCGGCGGCTTTATGTAAAATTCATATAAAATCCCATATAAAAGCAGGGAAAATGTATGTAAAAAGGGAATATGGTTTTATGGCAGCTAGAAACGGAGGAGAGAATCTTGAGCGAGCCAAACCAATCTCCAGAAATCAATGCATATGCGCCCGACGGTGTAAAGATGCCAGCAGATCATCTCGACGAGGGTTCCATCCCGGATTCAGCCGGCGGACCGGTCGATAGCGGCGCGGGGCAGGACGGCTCCGGAACGCCGCTTTCTCAGGAGCGTGCGAGCGAAACGCCTGCCTCGGCCATGTACACAGCAGGCGGCGCCTCCATCCTCAAGGCATCGGAGTACGACTTTTCCAGGGCCGAAAACCATCTTCTGTCTCTTCAGCAGGAGCTGCGCGCTCTCAAAATACCGGTGGTCATTCTATTGGAGGGCTGGTCGGCGGCGGGCAAGGGCGATATGGCCGGCGAGCTTCTGGAGGGCTTGGACCCGCGCGGCTATCATGTTTATGTTTCGGAGCGCTTTGGCAAGGAGGAACGGTCATATCCCGAGCTTAGGCCCTATTGGGTCCGTATGCCCAAGCAGGGCGATGTTTCGCTGTTTATCGGCAGCTGGTATCACCCCATCTGCGCCGCAAGCGTCAGAAACAAGCAGGAACGCCGGACGTTTACCGCCCGGCTGGAGCATGTAAATCAAATGGAGCAGATGCTCGTTTGCGACGGCGTGCTGATGCTTAAATTCTTTATTAATATTTCACGCAAGGAGCAAAAGCACCGGCTGCGTGCCTTAAGTGAAAAAAAGGCCACACGCGCCCTGGTCAAAAAGTCCGACTGGGCGCAAAACGAGCGCTATGACCAGTGGCAGACGCAATATAACCTCATGCTGGCCGCCACAAACGATAACGGCGCGGTGTGGCATGTGCTGCGGGGAGAGGACAGGCGCGAATGCAAGCGCCAGCTATACGAATCCGTGATCGAAGCCTTTCAGCGTGCTATTGCCGAAAGGCGAGCAGGAACACGCCTGTGGGATGTTCCCGAGCTTCCGGGACATGAGGCGCTGCCTGTCACGCCCATTTCGCGTTTATCGGCTTTTAATCCCAATCAGACGCCCGGACCGGACTATAAGCAGGCGCTGGACGAGGCGCAAAAGAAGCTGCGCGGGCTGCAATACGAGCTATACCGCCAAAAAATCCCCATGGTACTCGCTTTTGAGGGGTGGGACGCGGCGGGCAAGGGCGGCAGCATCCGCCGCCTCACCAGCGCGCTTGACCCGCGCGGCTTTACGGTGATTCCCATTTCCGCGCCCACGGCTGAGGAAAAAGCGCATCACCATCTTTGGCGTTTCTGGCGCGCCCTGCCCGAAAAGGGGCATATCGCCATTTTTGACCGCACCTGGTACGGCCGCGTAATGGTGGAGCGCATCGAGGGCTTCTGCACAGAGTCCCAGTGGCGGCGGGCTTATGAAGAGATCAACCTTTTTGAGCGTGATCTTGCGTGGAATGGCGCGATTATCCGAAAGTTCTGGCTGCAAATCGACCCGGACGAGCAGCTCAGGCGCTTTATCGCCCGGCGCGACAACCCGGAAAAGCAGTGGAAAATTACGGACGAGGACTGGCGAAACCGCGAAAAATGGCCCGAATATGAGCAGGCCGTTAACGATATGCTTGCTGGAACCCATACGCGCCGCGCGCCCTGGATTGTGGTGGAAGCCAACAACAAGCAATACGCGCGCCTCAAGGTACTAAACAGCGTCATCGCCGCCATTGAGGAACGCCTTAACCATTAAATAGGAGGATTTTTATGAGCAGGCATCTGTCTATCGCCTACCAGCTTTATTCCGCACGGGAGGATATGGCCAACGATGTGGAGGGGACGCTGGCGCAGGTTGCCGGCATGGGCTATCGCGGCGTTGAGTTCGCGGGTTTTTTTGAGCGCAGCGCCAAAGATATCAATAAGTTGATGAAAAAAACAGGCCTCACGCCCGTTTCCAGCCATGTGCCCCTGCAACAGATTCGCGAAAACATGCGCCGTGTGGTCGAGTTTCACGAGGATATCGGCTGCAAATACATTGCCGTGCCGTATCTAACGGAAAACGACCGTCCCGGCGCCCCGGGCTTTGCGGGCGTGCTTCAAACGCTGTACACCTTCGGCAGGCTATGCAAAAAACACGATCTCACCCTGCTTTACCACAATCATGATTTTGAGTTTATCGAGCTTAGCGGCCGGACGGGGCTTGATTTTCTGTTCGACGCCATTCCGGCCGACCTGTTGCAAACAGAAATCGATACCTGTTGGGTGAGGTATGCGGGCGCGGACCCGGCCGCATATGTGCGCAAGTATACCCGCCGCTGCCCTGTGGTGCATATCAAGGATTACGAGGGCGGGCGCGGCGACCGTCCGCCCTACGCGCTGATCGGTCTGGAAACCAGCGCCGCCGAATCGGAAGGCGACGCGCCTTTCCTGTTCAAGCCTGTCGGCTGCGGCTGTCAGGACATTCCCGGTTTGGTCTGCGCAGCCAGGGACGCACATGCGAAATGGCTGGTGGTGGAGCAGGATGAAAGCCCCGAGCGTCCCGCACTGGAGGCGGCGAGAATCAGCGCGGAATATTTGCTTGGGCAGGCGCTGTAACAGGCGTAGGGAACGGTCCGCACCTCTAACAAATATCCACCGCTTCCCAAAGCTCGCTTCCCGTTCCAAGCCGCAGCACGCTTGTAAACCCCGCGCGTCCGGCAAGCCGAACCGCGTCGTCAAAGGCATATTCCAGGCGTTTCGCGTCGTGGCAGTCGGATGTGACGGTTACCCGACCGCCCATCTCGCGCCATGCGCCCAGTAGTTCTTCCGTGGGATAGGGCGTGTCTAGATACCCCCGCGCCATGCCGCCGGTATTGATCTCCAAAACGCCGCCGCAGGGATATGCCCGTTCAAGGGCGTCAAGGGCAAGCTTTCGGTATGCCCTGTCGCTTTCGTCAAATAGCGCAAGCTGTTTCCCGTATTTTCTGATCAGGTCAAAATGCCCGATGATATGTGGCCGGTCCCGTAAAAGCGCATCTACCTCTATATTAAAATAGGCGCGGGCCGTTGCCAGCCCGTCGCCGTCAAAGGCTTCCTTCACATACCGCGCAAGCAGAGACGGATCGCCATCCGCCGCCACGCATGCGCCGGCAAAGTCGCGGCTGAGGTAATGCGCGGAACCAATCACGTAGTCAAAGCGCGCGTAAGCGTCGCGCCGGTAAGCCGCGTCGCTCATCGCGTCAAGTTCCAGCCCAACCCATAACCGGGGCAGCCTCGCGGCTTTCGACGCTTCCAATTGTAACTCACGCAGCTCACTTAGGTATTTTTCCTGCCGCCCGCCCATCATGGAATAAAGGTCGTCAAATCCCTGCGCGGCATGGCCCGAAAAGCCAAGGCTCACAAAGCCAAGCTTGCGCGCCGCCTCAACGACCTCCCCGGCGCCCGCGCTGCCGTCGCACCACGTGGTATGGGTATGCGCGTTGGAGAGGATTTTCATTGCATTCGCTCCTGCTTTACCTTTTTGTCGATCACGTGCCGTTTGGCAAGCTCGCGCGTCACATCCTCCAGTGAAACGCCCATGTCCACCATCAGCACCATCGAATGGTACATCAGGTCGCCAAGCTCGTACACGGTTTCTTCTTTGTCGTTTTTGGCCCCGGCGATCAGCACCTCGGTGCATTCCTCGCCGATCTTTTTCAAAATTTTATCGCGGCCCTTTTCAAACAGGTAGGTCGTATAGCTGCCTTCCTGCGGATGGATTTTCCGCCCCGCGATCAGCTCCATCAGCCCGGAAAGCGAAAACGGCCTGATGTCGTCATCTTCAAACAGCTCGTCAAAAAAGCAGCTTTCCGCGCCGGTATGGCAGGCGGGACCTGCTTTTTTTACTTGTACCACCAGCGCGTCTCCGTCGCAATCCGCCATGACGGATACGACCCGCTGCGTGTTTCCGCTTGTCTCGCCCTTACGCCACAGGCATTTTCGGCTCCTGCTGTAAAAGCAGGTGCGTTTTTCCGCCAGCGTAACGCGCAGGCTTTCTTCATTCATATATGCAAGCGTCAGCACCTCGTGCGTCACATAATCCTGAACAACAGCAGGAATCAACCCGTTTTCATCAAACTTCAGCCTTCTGATCAATTCGTCCACATGGTCCATCTCAACAGCCATCCTCTCTTCATCACGAACGGAATATCAAAAGACCTTTCCGTTCAGCCCTCCATCAGGCGCACCGGCACGCCGTTTTGCTTCAGATAACGCTTCAGCCCGCATATTTCCACCTCGCGGGAGTGAAAGATGGACGCGGCCAGCCCGGCATCCACACAGTCAAGCCCAAAAAGCGTAAGAAAATCTTCCTTGCCGCCCGCGCCGCCCGAGGCGATAACCGGCAGCGATATCGCGTTTCCAATAGCGCTTAACATCTCCAGGTCAAAACCGCCGCGCACGCCGTCCGTATCGATGGAGTTGACCACCACCTCGCCCGCGCCGCCATCCTGTCCTCTTTTGACCCAGTCGATAGCGTCAAGCCCCGTATCGTCGCGCCCGCCGCGCGCAAATACGTGAAAACCGCCGTTCACCCGCTTGACATCTACGCTCAGTACCACGCACTGGTTGCCGTAACGCTTGGCCGCCTGAGCGATCAGGCCGGGATTGCGGATCGCGCCGCTGTTGACGCTTACCTTGTCCGCGCCGCATTTGAGCACGCGGTCAAAATCATCCAGCGTGTTAATGCTTCCGCCGACCGTCAGCGGGATAAAAACCTCCGCCGCCACGGCGCGCAACGCGTCCGCAAACAACGGCCTGCCCTCCGCGCTGGCGGTGATATCGTAAAACACCAGTTCATCCGCACCGGAGTCGTTGTAAAACCGCGCCAGCGCGACAGGGTCGTCCACATCACGCAGCCCATCAAAGTTGACGCCCTTCACCACGCGTCCTTCACGCACGTCAAGGCACGGAATAATTCGTTTGGTCAGCACGTATATCCCCCTCTACAGTTGCGAACGGAGCATTTAATCTCTTTTCATACAGCCGCTTCGCCGCCCGCAATCCGAATGGCGCGCTTTAAGTCCAGCTTGCCCGCGTAGAGCGCCTTGCCCAGAATCGCGCCGTAAACGCCCATCTCCCGCAGCGCCGCGATTTCGCTTTCAAAGCTCACTCCGCCGCTGGCAATCACCCGAAGGCCGCTTAGTTTGCTCAGCTCCCCGTAAACGTCAAGGTTCGTTCCTCGCAGCTGTCCATCCCGGCTGATATCCGTGTAAATCACGGTATTGATGCCCGCTTCCAGCACCTTTCGGCAAAAATCCACGCCTTTCAGCGCGCTTGTTTCGCGCCAGCCATGCGTGGCGACAAGCCCGTCCCGCGCATCCACGCCCACAGCCAGGCGGTCCCCATATCTTTTGGCCAGCCGCTTCACCAGCCCGAAGTCCGTCACGGCCACGGTGCCCAATATCACGCGATCAACGCCCAGCGCAAGCGTGTTTTCCACATCCGCCTCCGTACGCATGCCGCCGCCCGCTTCCGTAAACAGCGGCAGCCCGCAAAGCCTTTTGATAACCTCGCGGTTCATGGGGCCGCCGGCCTTCGCGCCGTCCAGATCAACGGCATGTAAACAGGATGCTCCCGCCTCCACAAAGCCCCGGGCCACGCATACCGGGTCGTCCGAATAGACGGTCATGCGGTCGTAGTCCCCCTGCGACAAGCGCACCACGCGCCCGCCGCGCAGGTCAATCGCGGGATAGATCAGCATGCCGCCGCCCCCTTCTCCATGGCGAAGGCCTTTAGCATTCGCAGGCCGACCTCGCCGCTTTTTTCTGGATGAAACTGCGTGCCGCAGACGTTACCGTTTCGCACAACGCCCGCGACCACCGCGCCGCCGTATGCCGACGTGGCGACAAGCGCGGCGTCACACTCCGCCGCATAGAAGGAATGCACGTAATAGACAAAATCTCCTGCGCGCACGCCGCACAGCAGCGGATCGCCCTCCCGGCAAACGTCCAGGCTGTTCCAGCCCATATGCGGCGTTTTCGCTCCCGCGCGAAGCTCCGCCGCAAGGGGACGTACTTCGCCGCGTATCAGCCCCAGCCCGGCATGCTCGCCATATTCAAAACTTTTATCAAACAAAAGCTGCATGCCCAGGCAGATACCCAACAGCGGCTTGCCCGCCGCCGCAAGCTCGCCAAGCAGCCCATCCAGCCCATAGGTCCGAAGCCTGTCCGCCGCGTCGCCAAACGCTCCAACGCCGGGTAAAATGATCCGCTCCGCCTCCCTGAGCTCCCGCTCATCCCGCGTTACCACGCACTGCGCGCCGATGCGGCGCAGCGAGCAGGTAAGCGAGTATAGATTGCCCACGCCGTAATCCACCACAGCGATCATAGGTTCTCTCCCCCAAGCGTGCCCTTTGTGGAGGGGATTTCACCCGCGCATGCCGGGTCGATCAGGACGGCCTCCCGCATCGCTCGCCCAAAGCCCTTGAATACCGCCTCAATGATGTGGTGCGTATTTTCGCCCGCAAGCGCGCGGATATGAAGCGTCACATTGGCCTCCCTCGCGAACGCCAGAAAAAACTCCTTTACCAGCTCGGTATCGAACGTGCCCACCTTCTGGGTGGGCATTTCGGCCTCAAACCCCAAAAAGGCTCGCCCGCTCAAATCCACCGCCACAAGCGCCAGCGCCTCGTCCATGGGCAAAAGCCGCTGTCCATAGCGGTTCACGCCCCGCCGGTCGCCAAGCGCCCGGGCGAACGCACACCCCAGCGAGATACCGGTATCCTCCACAGTGTGGTGATCATCCACATCCGTATCGCCCGTGCATTTCACGCTCAGGTCAAAGCGGCCATGCCTTGCAAACAGCTCCAGCATATGGTTCAAAAACCCGCAGCCTGTATCCACCTGGTATTCGCCCCTGCCATCAAGATTGAGCCGCAGCCGAATTTCCGTTTCGGCGGTTTTGCGGGCGACGCTCGCCTCTCTCATCCCTCATGCTCCTCTCTGAACCCTTACGTTGGCGGGGCGCTCATCAGCCGTTCATTTCCGCCAGAATTGCGCGTGTTTCCAATATCAGGCGGCGCATCTGCTCCCGGGTGCCGATGGTAATCCTCACATGGTTTTCCAGCCCCGGCTCGTCCCAGTGGCGCACCAGAACGCCGCGCGCCCTCAGCTTTTCATAGTATTCCCTTCCGCCAAGGCGCGGATGGGCGGCAAACAGAAAATTCGCCGCGCTATCCGTCAGAATAAAGCCCAGCGCGCGAAGCTCTTTCGACGTTTCCTCCCGCTGCCGGATGATCTTTTGCGTGCATTCCTCAAAATACGGGCGGTCATTGATCGCCTCCAAGCCGGCCAGCATGCTCAGGCGGTTGATACTGTATGGATGGAAGCTGTTGCGCACCCGGTCCAGGTCCGAAATCAGCTCCGCGCTTCCCAGCGCGTATCCGAGACGCGCGCCCGCCAGCGAGCGGGATTTGGAAAATGTCCGCACGATCAACAGGTTGGGATATCCCGCCAGCAATGGAAGGGCGCTCTCCCCTCCAAAATCCACGTATGCCTCGTCCACCAGCACGACGTTTTCGGGATTGCCCGCCACGATGCGCTCAATGTCGCAAAGCGGCAGCGCGATCCCTGTGGGTGCATTCGGGTTGGCGAGCACCACCGTCGTATTCACACCGCAGAATTTTTCCACAGGCAGCGTAAAATCCCCGTTGAGCGCTATGACGTTGGTTCCAACCTGAAACAGCCGCGCAAATACCCTGTAAAAACCGTACGTAATGTCCGGCATCGTCACCGGACGGTTCGCGTCCGCAAAGGCAAGGAACGCAAAGCCCAGCGTTTCATCCGAGCCGTTGGAGGTAAACACGTTCTCCGACTTCAGCCCATATTCCCGCGCAATCGCGCGCCGAAGCGGCAGCGCCGTCGGGTCGGAATAGAGGTTTAAGCGGGCCGCCTGCTCCCTGTCCAGCGCATCCAGCACGCGCGTGGAGGGCGGATACGGGCTTTCGTTTGTGTTCAGCTTCACATAGCTCCTGTCCTGCGGCTGCTCGCCCGGCACATAAGGTTTGAGGCATTGAAGCCCCGCCGCCAGAAAACCGCTCATGAGGTCGCCTCCCCGTCGGGCGTGCCGCCGCCAAAAGCGCGGGCACGCCGCCTTTATTGCTTTTCGCCTACCCTGACCCGCACGGCGTTTGCATGCGCGCCCAAGCCCTCGCTCTGCGCAAAGCGCATCACGTCCTCCGCCACGTCCTCAAGCGCCTCGCGCGTATAGTAAATGTAGCTGGAGCGGCGGGAGAAATCATCCACCCCCAACGGTGAGGAATATCGCGCCGTGCCGCTTGTGGGCAGCGTATGGTTGGGTCCGGCCAGATAGTCGCCCAGCGGCTCCGGGCAATTGCGTCCCAGAAACACGCTGCCTGCGTTGTGCAAAAGCGGCAAAAGCCCAAAGGGATCGTCCACGCACACCTCGAGGTGCTCGGGCGCGATTTCGTCAGCCACGCGCGCGGCGGTTTCAAGGTCGTCCACCACAATAATGCGCCCGTTTTGCTCGATGGACGCGCGCGCGATCTCCTCGCGCTCCAGAAGCGGGAGCTGGCGTTCCAGCTCGCCGCGCACGCATTCAGCCAGCTCCGCGCTGGTGGTTGCCAGCCATGCCGAGGAAAGCCTGTCGTGCTCCGCCTGACTGAGCAAATCCGCCGCCACGTGCGCGGGGTTGCTCTTCTCATCCGCGATTACCATGATCTCGCTCGGCCCGGCGATCATATCGATATCCGCCAGCCCTTGCCCGAAGCATAGCTGCTTGGCCGTCGCAACATAGATATTTCCCGGACCGACGATCTTGTCCACCTTGGGCACGCTCCGGGTGCCATAGGCCAGCGCCGCCACGGCCTGCGCGCCGCCCAGCTTCACAATGGTCCTGACCCCCGCCAGCTTCGCCGCGGCCAAAATCACGGCCGGTACGCCGCCCGTCCGGTCGGGCGGCGTGGTCATAACGATATTTTCAACCCCGGCGATTCTCGCGGGAATCGCGTCCATCAAAACGCTGCTGGGATACCTTGCCGTACCGCCCGGCACATACAGTCCCACGCTTTTGAGCGGCAGAACCCGCTGCCCCACCACCACGCCTTGGGAAGGCGTGTCCACAAAGCCGGAACGCTTTTGCTGTAAATGAAAGCGCTCGATATTGCGCGCCGCCAGCTCCATGGTTCGCAAAAGCTCCGGCTCGACGCTCTCAAACGCGGCTTCAATCTCCCGTTCGGTTACCAGAAGGCTTTCCAGCCGCGCTCCGTCAAATTTCTCACAGTATTTAAACAGCGCCTCGTCGCCGCGGGTCTTAACCTGCGAAAAAATCTCAGCCACAGCGGCGCTTACGTCCCGTTTTTCCTCCTCGGCCCGGTTTAACAGCGCGTCCGCACGCTCGCCGTTGTATCTTACAATCCGAATCATGCCTTTTCCTCCCTCCGGTCGATTTCCGCCGCAAGCTTTCGCGCGATCTCCTCAATCCGCCCGCCCTTAAACTTCATCGACGCCTTGTTTGCGATGAAGCGTGCGCTGACAGGCAAAATCTCCCGCGTGACCTCCAACTGGTTCTGCCTGAGCGTCGTTCCGGTTTCCACAATATCCACAATCACATCCGACAGGCGCAAAAGCGGCGCCAGCTCGATAGAGCCGTTGAGCTTAATTACCTCGATCTCCCGGCTCAGGCCCGCATAAAACCGCTTGGCGATGTTAGGGTATTTGGTCGCCACGCGCAGCGGCCGCTGCGCGTCCTCCCGGAAGCCCACCGGGGCCGCCTCCGCCATCCGGCATTTTCCAAGCCGGAGGTCAAGCAGTTCATATACATCGTTGCCGCCTTCCAAAAGCACATCCTTGCCCACCACACCCACGTCGGCCGCGCCGTGCTCCACATAAATCGCCACATCGGAGGGCTTCACCAGCAGATAGCTGATTTCGCCCCTTTCATCCGTCAGTACCAGCCTGCGGTCGTCGCTGTCCATAGCGGCACAGTCGTAACCGACCGACTTGAAAAGGCGGTACACCTTATCGCCCAGGCGGCCCTTTGGCAAAGCGATATTCAGCATTCCTCCGTCACCTCCTCAAACCCCGTGCCGGTAAAGCGCAGCCTTCTGCCAACCCGCAGGCCGGCAGGTTTTTCCGTCGCGGCCAGCACGCGCACGCCCTCGCCGCAAAGCCCTGCCACAGCGGCCAGCACCGCCGCCGCGTCGTCCTGCGGCCCGTATAGCGCCAACACGTCCGCGTCGTATTCGGCAGGGCTTGCCAAAACGCGGTCCAGCTCGTTCAGGTACAGGGCGAAGCCCAGGCCTCCACCCTCTTTGCCAAATTTTCGCATCAGGCGGTCATAACGCCCTCCGCCCAACACCATACGCGGCGCTCCCTCCACGTAGCCCTGAAAAACAAGCCCGTTATAATAATCCAAGTCGTTCAAAAGGGAGAAATCCAACCGTACACATTCCGCCAGTCCCAGGCTGTCCAGCGCGCCGTACAGCCTGGAAAGCTCGCCCACCGCCTGCTTCATCTCCGCGCCCACGGCGATATTGGCCGCACGGGTAAGCGTCCCGCTCACATCACCCGCAAGCGACGGCAGCGCGGCAATCCGCTCCGCGTAAATCGGCGCGATCTGCCACCGTTTCAGCGCCGTCTCCAGCTCGTGCGCGTTTTTCTGGCTGATCAGCTCAAACGCCTGTCCGCGCTGCTCTGCCGTCAGGCCCGCGTCGGCCATTAGTCCTCCCGCAAAGCCCATATGGCTTACATCCAGCACATACGGCGCCCCGGTTTGCCGCAGGCTTTCAATCGCAAGTCTAAGCACCTCGCACGTGCCGTATAGATCCACATCGCCCAGGTACTCCACGCCGATCTGCTCAATCTCCGTAAACTCGTGGTCCGTGGGCGATACGCGGTATACGCTTTCATTATAATATAGCTTTTCCACGCCGCTTCTCTCCGCGTGCGCGCGCTTGACGATGGAAAGCGTCACGTCCGGCTTAAGCGCCATCAGCTTGCCGTTTGCGTTTGTAAAGCTGAGCACGCGCTCGCTGGTCAAAAAGCTCTTGTTCTCTAGGTACAGCGAATACTCCTCAAAGCGCCGCATGGGAAAGCGCGTATACCCGTATCCCTCATAAAGCTCCCGAAGTCCAAGCACCATCCGCTCCTGCGCGCTTAAAACATCCTGCTTAAACATTCGCACCCTCCCCCGTTGCGGCCGTCCAACCGTTCGTATTATTATAGCACAGTCAACTCCCTCCGCGCCATGGCAGTTAGTATAGCATAGCGATTTACTTTAGTCAAGCATTGTGATAAATCGATAAATCGCACTTTCTTCCCGCCTTGACGAACCCGGATGAATCTATTATGATAAGACATATTTCGCAACAATGCTTACGTGGGGGAAGGAGGCGTGCGCGTGCAGAAGAATCGTCATGCGCCAATGGCGTGGCTGGCTGGCGCGGGGATGTCCACCCTGCTGCTGGTCTGCCTGTTTCTTTTTGCGGATATGCGCTTCGCGGCCAACGACGATAAATCCATTCTCCGTACTTTTTTGGACTTCCAACCCAGCGGAGCGGCGACCTTTCACCTGTATATTCACGCCATGTACGCCTATCCCCTCCATTGGCTCAGCGGCGCTTTTCCCGGCGTGGCGTGGTTTTCAATCCTTCAACTGCTCCTTTTGTGGCTGTCCAATACGGTGATCGTCAAAAGCGTTATACAATGCGCCATGCGCGCCAGTCAGCCCCTGTGGCTGGGCCTTCTCCTCGGCTCGTCCTTCCTCGGTCTGTTTTCCATGTTTAACGGCGCGCGCGTAACCTATACCGTTACCGCCGCGCTGCTCAGCGCCGCGGCTGTCGCGCAGACGCTCTCTGTGGATTGCACGGCGGGTTCGGACAGCCAAATCACCGCGCGCATGTCCTTTGCTCTCCTGCTTGTCGTTTTGGCCTACGGCCTCCGGCAGCTGACCGCGCTGCCGGCGCTCGCCTTCTGCGGCGTCGCGTTTTGTCTACACACAGCGCAATCCTTCGGCCTTGGCCGGGCTAAGAAACGCTCTCTGCGGCCTATGGCCTGGACGCTTGCGCTCGTTGTTACCATCATGGGCGGGCTCGCAATCGCGCGCGAAATCGAAATTGACGCAAGGGGTATGCGCGGTTACCTTGACTGGCAACAGGCCCGCATCAGCGTGCTGGACTACATCAACCTGGAGAATGGCTCGCGCGAAGTTTACGACCGTATCGGCTGGAGCGAAACGGAGGTCGAACTGCTGGATAACTGGTACACCATGGATGCGGATATCTCAACCGAGGCTTTCCGCACCGTGCGCCGGGAGCAGTTTAACAGCGCGACACGCACCAGTCCCGGCGCGGCCCTGCTGGATTTGCAAACCCGTTCGCCGCTCGTGGTGCGCTCTTTCATCATCCTGTGCGCTTTCGGCGGTCTGTGCGTTCTTGGCCTGCTCTGCTTTAACTGCGCGAAAAGGCTGTGGCTCATGCTCGCCCTCGCGTTAACGGGGCTGCTCTGTTTCGGACTGTTCTGCTATCTTGCCTGGCAGGGCCGCCTGCCCTATCGTGCCGCGCTTGTGCCCGTGCTACCCGCCGCCGCGATGGTTTTCTGCCTGTTGCCACAGTGCCTTCCGCGTGCTGAACGGCTTAACTCCCCAAAAGGCATGGCGCTTCTGCTCACAGGCACGCTGGTGGCAGGCCTGACGCTGTGGTGCGCCGTCCCCGTCGCGCAAAGCATCCGCCGCGTCCCTCCCCAATGGGACTACAATGCCTTTGAGGACCTAGACAGCCAGGGCCTGCGTCACCCCGACCTCCTGCTGATCTATAATAACGACATGGTCAACGATATGCGTCTTTTCCCAGACCTGTCGGAGGGCATGCCTATCAACGTGATGTTCTGGGGCGGCTGGGAACGTGGCTCGCCGGAGTATCAGTCGCGGCTTGCGGCCTTTGGTCTTGACGGAGAGCGTTTCATCGCGGCGGACTGGCTCAGGCCCTTCATGCGGCACGTCACCGTATCGCCGGAGCCCTACGAGCCGCTTCTGCGTTACCTGCGCCAGGAGGTGGATCCGCGCGTCCAGTGCGCGCGCGAGCAGCTTTCCATCGGGCTTTACGCTTACCGGTTTTATCTGGATAGCGGCAAACGGGGCAATTGTAATGAATGAAATGAAAGGATAGATCAATCCATGAAAAAACTCCTGAATGATTTTAAGCGCTTCTGCTCCAAGGGCAATATTCTGGAGCTTGCCACAGGCGTGATGATCGGCGGCGCGTTCAGCGCCATCGTCACCTCGCTCGTCAACGACCTGCTCATGCCCCTCATCGGTCTGATCACGGGCGGCATCAACCTCTCCGGGCTGTTTATCGCACTCGATCTGCAAAGCTATCCCAGCATCGACGCGGCAAAAGCCGCGGGCGTGGGCACGCTTAACTATGGCGCATTTTTACAGGCGGTCATCAATTTCCTGATCATTGCGTTTTGCGTGTTTATGGTGGTCAAGGGCATGTCCAGAATTATCCCCAAAAAAGAAGAGCCTAAAAAGGCCGGCCGTCTTTGCCCCTACTGCAAAATGTCCGTCTCCGACGAGGCCGTCAAATGCCCGCATTGCACAAGCGACATCGCTCCCGAAGCCGTCGGGAAAGCTGGGCTGTAAAGCCTGCGTTTCTGCGCAAAACAGCGCGCCGCTTTGAAGTAGAAACGGCGCGCTGTTTTGCGTATTTGGTTCGGTTCGGCTGTTTTTTCAGGCGTTACGCTGTCTCGATATTTGCGGCAGCCTGTAGGTTTAACAGTTCCACGCCCATTTCGCGCAGCTTGAATTTTTGAATCTTGCCGCTGGCCGTCATCGGGAACGCGTCCATCAGCAGCACATAGCGGGGCGCCTTAAACTTGCTCAGCCCTGAACGCACAAACTCGATCAGTTCTTCCTCCGTGGCATGGAAGCCGTCTTTCAAAATTACGCAGGCGCAGACCTCCTCGCCGTATTTCTCATCCGGCACGCCCACCACCTGTACGTCGCGCACAGCGGCATGCGTATAAAGGAACTCTTCGATTTCACGCGGATAAATATTCTCGCCGCCGCGGATGATCATATCCTTAAGCCGTCCGGTGATGCGGAAATTGCCGTCCTCGTCCATCGTGCCGATATCGCCGGTGTGCAGCCAGCCGCTTTGGTCTATCGCCTGACGCGTCGCCTCCGGCATCTTGTAATAACCCTTCATCACATGATAGCCGCGTGTGACAATTTCGCCGGGCGTTCCCCGGGGAACCTCCTTACCCGTTTCAGGGTCGATAATCATACCCTCTGTATGGGGCAGCAGCTTGCCCACCGTGCTCACACGCAGCTCCAGCGGGTCGTCCGTGCGGCTCATGGTCATGCCGGGGCTGCATTCGGTCTGCCCATAGGTGATGGTCAGCTCTTTTAGGTTCATTTTTTCAGTAACATCCCGCATGGTTTTGATCGGGCAGGGGCTTCCTGCCATGATTCCTGTACGCAGGCGCGAAAAATCAAACTTGTCAAAGTCCGGGTGCTCAAGCATACCGATGAACATTGTGGGCACGCCGTGCACGGCGGTGCAGCGGGCCTTTTGAAGAATCTCCATCTCCCTCAGGGGATTATAGTGGTCCATCAGCACGATCGTCGTTGCGTGCGTCAGGCAGCTCATCATGCCCAGCACGCAGCCAAAGCAGTGAAACAGCGGCACCACGATCAGCAGCCGGTCGTTCTCGGTCAGTTTCATACAGTCGCCCATAAACTGGCCGTTATTGGCAATGTTGTAATGCGTCAGCATTACGCCCTTGGGAAAGCCCGTCGTACCGCTGGTATACTGCATGTTGATGGTATCGTGCGTTCCAAGCCCCGCGACGCTTTCGTCCACCACGCTCTGGGGCACGGACGCGGCCGCGGCGTAGATGTCCTGAAAGCTGTTCATGCCCACAGGCTTTTCGCCGCCCTGTCCGATCAGCACCACGCGCTTCAAAAACGGCAGCTGCTTGCAGCTGATCCGGTCCGGACTCTCGGTCAGAAGCGCGGGCACCAGGCCGGTAATGTGGCTGATATAGTTATTGTTCTTAACGCCCGCGGTCATTACAAGCATCTTCGCATCGCTCTGGCTGAGCAAATAGTTAAGCTCAAACTGTTTATAGTTGGTGTTAACCGTCACCAGCACCGCCCCAAGCTTGGCCGAGGCAAACTGAATCAGCACCCATTCGGGCGTATTGGTCGACCAGATGGCCACATGGTCGCCCTTTCGGATGCCCATGGCGTACAGGCCGCGCGCCACCTCGTCCGTCCTGCGGTCAAACTCCCTCCAGCTCCAGCAGACGTCAAACTCGGGCGCGACGATGCAGTCGTTTTCCGGCAGTCGCTCCGCATTCCTCTTGAGCAGCCCTGGCAAAGTGTATTCATGGAGCTCCATTGTCGGTATAAAAGCCATACGATCGCCCTCCTCGTCAAATCTGACCGGTTTTCCCGCGGATATAAAAAGGCTTTCGTCTTCCGCAAATACGAAGACGAAAGCCGTGCTTCCGCGGTACCACTCCGGTTGGGGCAAACGCCCCCGCTCTGGTTTGCTGTTACGGGCTCACCCGTCCGGCGCTACTTGCCTTTTCGCGTCGGCCGCTCGCGGGAGAGAGGCTTTCCACCGCCCAGCGCCTTTCACCAACCGGCGCCTCTCTTTAAAAGCGGTTTGGACAACCATGCCCGTTCATCGCGTTTGCAAATGATTGTAGCCGAGCCGGGCGCGTTTGTCAAGTATCATTTTCACAAACCCGGGCGCGGCGCTGTTGTGGTACAATACATAGCTAACCAGGGCAGCGTCATTTAACTTCAAATTAGCGATACGCGTTTTTGAGAGCGATTTTCGGATCAATCGGTTCTCTCCCTTGCATCAAAAACGATTCTCAATGACTTCTACATAAAAATTGGTTTTAAATGACGTTGCCCTGCATAGGTAACAGGGAGAGAAAAAAAGAGAACCAAACTGTGGTAAGATAGTTCTGCTAAAAACACATCACACAGCGAGGTTCTCCATGGACAGAATAACACAGGAAGCGTATCATCGTCAAAGATGAGCTGTATCATTCTCTTTGACATATTGGGGCCTCCTTTGGTTAATGAGTTCTCGCTAAACCCATTTTACCATCTCGGCCTCAATGTGTCTTTTCTTTTTGCGCATTTTATTGTACTTTATCGCAAAAGGAGTTTTCCTGTCTTCCTCATCGCTTTAAGCTCTTCCGAATCCCACGCCTTGCGTGGGGTTTTCATATACAAAAAACAGAAGCCACATCGTTATGCGGCTCCTGCTTCTAGATTATGGGTCTCTTCAACTTTTGCATAGGGAGGATAAGCAGCTTGTGCGGAGAACCTTTTTTCCTCTGCTGTACTGATAGCATGAAGGAATATTTTATCTTCCACCAATTTTGAACGAACTTCCCAATGGGTAGCTTTGTGCGGTTTGCGTATCCGTTGAAATGTTTTTACGAACGTATTGATAAGCTTCGTCAATGCTGATGAAGTTATCACTGTTACGATCGCCACGCATGCTGATTTTGCTGTTGCTAAGCATATCCCAACCACTAGCTTTGGTGAAATACATGGTAAAGATGCCCGCACGCGTGCCGTTAAACGTCGTCTCGTAGGAGGACTCATCATAGCGGGCAGCACAAATGACATAATAGCCACTGTCTGCAAGGTTGCTTCCGGACTTATCTGCGACGGCAAATTCGGCAATGAAGGTGTTGACAAAATCATTAGTAGCCGCTTTGGCTTCCTTCGCGGTAAGTATCGTTTCACGGTTATTGCCTGCACCGATCATGTTGCCGCTGTGACATGCATCGATAATGATGATTTTATTGCCCTTGATCTGATCCAGCGAACTACGCAATTGAGCAGGCGACACATAACCGCTGGTACCGCATAAAGAGCCAAGCGAACTGTAATAGTTGGACAGCAGACCATGACCCGAATAGTAGAAAAGCGAAACATCGTTGCTGTCAGCGTTGGCAAACTTGCTGCTGATGGCACTGAGAATGCCGGAAGCAGTCAGATCGGTGTAGCGGGTAACAGAGTATGATGTCTTGGTAAAGTTCTTCAGTACGGATTCTATACCACGGGCGTCATTGACCGTACCGGTCAGTTCTGAGGACGTTCCTCTATACCGCTGTCCAACGACCACCGCACGATATATTACGCCGTCGGATACGGTATATACGCCGCTTCGTTTGTTGACGATCTTGCCGGTTTGATCTTTAACATCCACGCGCAAATAGAATTTTTCGCCTTCATTTCGATAGGTGTATTTGTAGGAGCTTTGAGTGATAAAGCCACTGTCAACGAGGCAGGTGGATGCTCTGTACAGACGGAAGCGGTATTGATAGGTGGGCTTGCCGCCGCCTGCTTTAGCGGAAAAGGTTACCGTATCACCTATACCCGGCGTAGATGAACCTGTTGTAACGACAGTAACAGCCAGAGGACCGTCGACAGTGACCCATTTACTGTTCATATTTTTTGCCAGTCCATTGGCGTCCTTAACAACACCCTTTACGTAGTATGTTCCAACCGTCGTAAAGGTAATACCCTTCATGTGTTCGCTGATATAACCAGTATCGGAAACCGGTTTACCGTCGCGGTATACGATGAAACGATATTTTAGCGGTGCTTTGCCGCCAGATGCACCAATGGAGTAGGTTGCTCTGGTATTGACCTTGAACGTGGTGATACCTGTGGATACACGACTGATCACCAACGGGCGAGATACGACGCAGTTGGTACTGTTGTCGGCAATTGTACGCCCACGATAGTCCTTAACTGTTACGCGTGCATAGTACGTGCCTTCCGTAAGTGGTGTATAGGTATAGGTTTTATTGCTTTGCGTCATGTTTTGCGTAATCTGAACACCATTGCGAAATACGCGGTAAATGTAGGTCAACGGAGCTTCGCCGCCGGTGGTGTTTGCGTTGAAGGTAATGGGCTTGTCGACTTCTCCGACACTTTGAGTAGGTTTGAAGTTTGTAAACTTAAGCGCTTTTGCTATATAGCAGGTAGGGGACGTGGCAGTAGATAGCCTTGCAACGGTGTAATCATATGCTTCAGCTACAATATAAATGGAGCAAGCTGTATTGACTGTCAAGTTAACATAGTCCGAGCTGTTGTATGTTGAGTAAGCCCATGATGTTGTTTGAGCAAGAGTGCCGTTAACGTAGAGCTTATATCTGAGAATATAAGGACGTGTTCCGCCTGTCATCGACACTTTGAAGGTCAGTTTTTTATCCAATGTGCCAATGTAAGGGGATGCGGAGGTTCCGTTTACGGAGAGAGATGTGATTCTAAAAGCCGCTTTGCTTTGAGAATCATCGATTGAACGTGCTTCTCCCGGGATAACGGTCATGGTATATGTATCGCCGGTATATGATTTTTCAGTTCCGTCGCCGGGAACAAAATCTGCGAGGGGAACGCCATCTTCCCCCACTAGGACGGGTGCGCCATTACCGGGAGTTACCAAAGCTACGGTTTCGCTCATGAGCAAAATGGCAGTGCTGTACACCTTTGATTTTTCGTCCCGCTCTGCTGCACGGAGGTATTTTTCAATTTCCTCTTCCGAAAGGGGACGTACATCCCCGGAGGCAAGGTAGCCTTCCTGAATTCCATCTTTTGTGTTGATAGCAATTTGGACACGATCCCTCGTAGCGCCAATATCAATACGGCTGATGGCATAAGCATATTGTGCCTTTTTGACCTTGAGAAGAACGTTCGCTGCTTCAGCATCAATATACATCTCGGACTCACGAATGATCATCACATAGCCAGATGTGAAATCTGGATTTTCTGCAACCGTTTTGTTGGGATCGATGTTGAAACCAATATCTTCGGTTGGCTCGGGCGTGGATTCGACAGTCGGCTCGGCTGTGGGTTCTTCGGTTGGATCGACAGTCGGCTCAGCTGTGGGTTCTTCGGTTGGTTCTTCCGCATACAATTCAATGCCGTCTGGAATTTCCTCGGCTACGCTTCCAACCAATTGTGTGGGCACGAGGGTAAAGGCAAACGTGAGTGCAAGAAAGAGCGATAGAAGCTTTGTCCTCATGGTTTTCCCTCCTATATGCTTTAGATCATCCCGTATGGTACCACTGTGGTGTGCATATTAGGTGAAAAACACCTCCTTATCGTGTATATCTTTGGAATACATTCCATAAAAATACAAAACCACACTTGCGGAAACCTTACGGCAACCGCAAGTGTAATAATATTAATATTTATTTACAGGTAATGACGGGTGCGACGGTAGTGGGACCAATACTACGCTTGCCCGTGGAGGGATTCTCATAGAAACTGGCAACACGGAAGTATACCCGATCACCCTTATTAACGCCAATCTCTGCATTGGATGTGTACAATGCCAATGTGTCCGCACCACGCAAGGCGACAAGTTGTGTCCAAGTTTTAGAGGATGCTTTACGATAATAGACTACATAGCCGCTTGCTTGAGAAACACGCGTCCATGTGATGCGGATTGAATTGGCGCTTGATGCAGAAGCGCGAACAGTCTTTGGTGCAGCAGTGGTGCTTGCAATAGAAACAGTATTAGAATTCTTGCTTTCGTTATGCGCACTGCCACTTAGCTGATAACCACGCAGTACGTATTCATATTTGTTAGCTGCAGGTACGCCGATGAGCGTATAACTTGTAGCACTTGCAGGGATGTTATTGGCTATCAACGTGTAGGGGCCTGTTGAACCGGCTGATCTGCGGTAGAGCGCATAGCCACTGACGCCGTAAGCAGCCTTCCACCCAAACTTGATACTGGTGAGGCTTGCAACAGTAGCGCTAAGACCGGTAGGAGCTGTGATGGAGCAAATGTAGGATTGCTTATAGCCACCCTCATAACTGACACCGTTGTAGATTTTCGCAGCGCATACTCTGAAATAGTACACGCTGCCACTCCTGACGTTGACGTTCATCACACGCGCCGGACTCTTGACGGAACCCGCAAAGGTGTAGGTGCCATTGGGGGAATTGGAGTAATAGACATGATATTCGTCCGCACCCGTAACTGCGCCCCAGCGCACGGTGATGGTATTGCTTGCGGAGAACTTAGGCGATACCGGCGAGGGTTTGCCAAGCTCGGGCGCGCCTTGTACGGTAGCGGTGTAGTCGCTGTAATACCGTAAATCACCCACTGCTTTATAGGAGCGGATTCTGAAGCTGTAAGTATTGCCGATTTTCAACAAAATTCTATTCTGTGTGCCATAAGAGGTTGTGTTACTGCCTACACGCGCAAACAACGAGAAATTTTTAGTGCTGCTCTCTTTGTAGAATAGTTCATAACCGTCTGTGTCCGATGCCGCAGTCCAGTTAAGGGTGACGCCTATATACCCGTCGGGTTCGACAGTTAGGTTACTCGGCGCAGGGGGCTCGGTGTAGCCGAGCTTGACAACGGAGTAATAGCTTGTTTTCACACCGTAATCAGTGTTGACATAGGCTTTTAGGCGGTAATAATACACAACGTTTTCCGTGATGTTAGGATCATCCCACGTGAGCACGCTTAGGTTAAAGTTAGTACGATAAACCTCCTGAAAACTTTGATTGTCATTGCTGCGCTCAAGTATAAATCCGCCGCCTTTGGTCCATGCTAAAAGTTCATCGGAGCAGGTCCACGTTATGCGGAGTGACGTTTGCGACAAACTGCGAATGGAGTTGATAGCGGGTCTGGTTGGCACGGTACTGAGTGTTTTGGGCTGACTGTAAGCGCTGAAAACCCTAGTGTTGTTGACAATGGTATAGCTGCGCGCATAATAATCATACGAACGCCCCGCCTCTGCGTTCACTGTTGCGGTCAGGGCGGAGGTTGTGGTTAATACGGTTTTGGGACCGCTTGAGCCAGTCACTGTACGAGAAATCTCATATCCGCTTGCACCATCGACAAGTTTCCAGCTCAGCTTGATGGTTGTTAGTGTGGCGGAATTACTGCTGAGAGTGGGTATACTGGGGACAGTAGTGGCAGACACAGGTGTTGTGTTGGTACCGCCGATGACCTGTTGATTGTTTACAACGCGGTAAGCCGCTACTTTGAAAGCATACCGTACACCGATGTTTAAACCGGTCACCCTGAGGGTTGTTGCATCGCGGCCCTTTTCAATTCTAGCATAGACACTGTAACCATCTGTAGAGTTGTAGGGTTTCCCGTAGACCAGATAGCCATGTGCGCCGTAAACAGAATCCCACGACAGCGTAACGGTACCGCTGCCGATAGCACCAACGCTTAACCCGGTTGGCGTTGTGGGCTTGGGCCTGTTGTTGCCGATAGCGGAGAAATCGCCCAGCACGCGTTCCGAGCCGTTAATGGCGTATGCAAGCACGCGATAGTAGTAAACCGTACCAGCGGTAAGACCGATGTTTCGGTAGTAGCACTTTCCGCCTTCCATCGAAACCGATGATGCGGAGAGATCGGCAATCCTTGCATAGCCACTGCTTCTGGAAAGGCTGCGATAAACCATATATCCATCTGCTCCATCGACGGGTGACCATAAAATTTGCAATTTATCAACCGCAACGTTGCGCACAACAAGGTCGGTCGGCATATCGGGTAGGACAGTACATACTACCTGCGCAGTGTACTTGCCGCGTACCTTCTGGCTACCTGCAGTTTTGCGGTAACCGCAGATGCGATAGTAATAAGTTTTTCCGCTTTCAACAGCACGGTCGACATAGGAAGTAATATCGGCATTTGCTTCTAGGACGTCTCTGTATCCGCCAGAGGGAGTAAGTGATCTTTGGATAAAAAAGCCATCAAAGCCGTCCGTGCTTGAAGGTGTTGTCCAAGATAGACGCACGGTTTTCGTGGGAACGGAAACCGCGGTGAACCCCTTTGGTGCAAGCGGCAAAGGAATGCCTGTTTTAATGTCCGAAGGGACACTTTCCCCACTGTTGACAATTGCGGTTACATAATAATAATACTGTACACCGCTGTCAAGAGCGGTATCCGTATAGGTGGTGTCGGTCTGCGAGACAATTTCTGAATAGCTGCTGTCATTCTCCTTGGAACGGTATACTTTATAGCCGGTTGCGTCAGATATACGGCTCCAAGTCAGAGTTAGACTATTGTAGGATGCAACGGTAATTGCAAGTGTTGCAGGCGCAACCGGCAATGGCGCAATAATCACAGCAGTGGAAAGGTCGCTATAGATGTTGGTGCCGTTCCCGGTACGATAAGCGCGTATATAGTAGAAGTATGGCGTGCCTGTCATAAGCCCGGTATCCGTATAAGTAACAGAACTCGTTGTGCCAATACTTTCAGTAGCAGCCGTTGCGCTTGCGGCTCGAAATATTTCATAGCCCGTTGCGCCCGGAACGCTGCCCCATGTCAACTTGATGGAGGTGCTGTTCACAGCCGTAGCTTTCAGATTCAATGGCGCACGAGGACGAACCACCGCATAGGAGATGGTAGTAAAAGAACTGAAATCGCTTCCTTCATAGGCACGCATGCGATAATAATATGCCGTGCCGCAGGTCAACCCTCCATCCTTGTATCTATATGTACCCTTGTTGAGGGTTTTGACCAGCGTGAAAGGGCCGCTGTACGATTCGGATCGATAGAGTTCATACTTCGTATCGGAGGTTTCGCCGGAAATGGGAGACCATGTGATGCACAACTCTTTATAGCTGAAGCTTGTAACAGAAAAATTCGACACATCAGACAATATGACGCGTTCGGCTTCAAACATTGCCGCCAAAGGAGCATTTACCTTGACGGAAAGGATCAGGGGTATTTGTCCGCCTTCCTCGCTTTTTAAGAAAATTTCTTCCTCGTGTACACCAGCAACCAAACCATCTTTGGGTGCAACGGTAAATGCAGCTGTCTCTCCGGCAGCTAATTTGACTTTGGAAAACGTGCCGATGGCAAAATCCTTTGCTGAGGGAGCAATAAGCGTCTGTGTCACCGTTGAGGTATTGGTGATGCTCAACTTCAAGGCATCGGGATATATGCTGCCGACAACAACATCATCAAAGAGAACCAAAGAACGGCTCAAGGAGAATGTATAATCGACGGGTTCATTCTGAGGTGCAGCAGTAGGCTCTGCCGTCGGCGCAGCAGTAGGCTCTGCCGTCGGTGCAGCAGTAGGCTCTGCCGTCGGTGCAGCAGTAGGCTCTGCCGTCGGTGCAGCAGTAGGCTCTGCCGTCGGTGCAGCAGTAGGC
>JAEYOW010000005.1 GCA_023411375.1 Bacillota bacterium
GGGGGGTTGGGTTGTGGGGCCCCCCCCCCCCCCCCCCGCCGGTGGGGACGGCAATTTTTTTAACGCCGTCCAGTTAGTCAGGGCATTTCGGCCTGGCCGATGCGGCTTTTGAGCTCGCGGTCCATGTTGGCGATCGCCTCGTCCATGGTCTGTTCGCCCGCAACGTATTTTTCCAGCTCCGCGCTGATGATTTCATCCGCCTCGGCGTCGTTGGGCGTAACGATCATGTTCGCGGAGGGGTTGTTCAGCGCGTCGCTCTCCGCCTTGCGGAAGGACTGACCGCCGTAGAAGTCCGAGCCCTCCTGCCAGAAGGGATCGGTCAGCATTTCCAGAGAAATCGGGTTGTTGTAGGGGCCGCTCTGCTTCATCATCTCGTTGACCCAGGCCTTATACGCCTCGCCATCGGTGGCAAAATCATACCACATCTGCTGGAGCAGGCCCAGATAGGTATCGTCATGCTTATCCACCAGGCAGTAGTAGGTGCTGACGGGCGCGCCGCCTGTACCAACCTCGCTGAACACGGGGGCGGGCATCACGCGCCAGTCGCCCGCGGTTTCGGTCAGGTTGCCGCGCAGGAACTCGTCCCAGAAAGCGCCGATGTAATAGGTGGCGATCTTACCCTCGTCGGTGGCTTCGTACAGCGGCTGCTGCATCATGTTGGTCTTGTACAAAAGGCCCTCGCTATGCAGCTTGTCCAGGAAGCCCAGCGCCAGCTTGGCGCCGGCATCCTCGCCGATGACGACGTTGCCGTTTTCATCCCAGATGCGGGCGTTCGCCTGCGGCATCAGGCCGCGGCGGCCCCAGTAGCGCCACGTGAACGTGGAGGGATCAATATAAGAAAGGAAAACTTCGCCATTCGACTTTTCCTTTAGCTGCCGCCCAGCCTCCAGGTAGCCGTCGAAGGTGCTCATGATGGATGGGTCAACTCCGTACTTTTCAAAAACCGCCGCGTTATAGAACAGCACCTGCGGGCGCACCGCGTCCGGCAGGGCGTAAATGCGGCCGTTGATGGTCGCGTCGCCGGCCGCGCCCGGCACAAACTGGTCGGCGATGGGGGTATAGAAGTCGGTCATGTCCACAAGCAGGTCGTTTGTAGCCATGTTTACCACGCCGACCGTATCCAGGAACATAATGTGAGGCATGGCTTCGTAATCGCCGGCAAGGTTGTACATGGCGATCTTCTGCTGGCCGTCATTCGTGGTGGAAATGGTCGTGGCCTCAAGGGTGACGTTGGGCGCGATATCCCTGTGGGCGTTTAGCCAGGTATCAAAATACTGCTTGCGGAATTGCGGCTGGCCCGTCGCCCACCACAGGATGGTTCCGTCAGGGTAGGTTTTGTCCTCGGCAAAGGCGGACGGCGCCATCAGCATGGAAAGCGTCATAGCCAGCGCAACAATCAGGGACAGAGTACGTTTCATGAAAATACCTCCTTTTGTTTATCTAAACGGCCGCGCGCGCTGCGGCCATTATGATCCTTCGCTTAACCGTTAACTGCCAGATCCGTCTTACGCTCTGCGCTCCGCCCACCACAAAAGCTGGTTGGTATCCTCAAGCAGGATATTCCGCGCGGCTTGATAATCGCCGTTCTCGCAGGCGTCGATAAAATGCTCATGCGCAAAGCGCTTCTGCTGCAATTCCGGCGCGTAAATATTTTTGAAGTACTGCGTCGTCGCCCTGGCGTCGATGCGCAGGGTGTCCCTGAGGAGCTTATACATATAAGTGTTGCCCGCAAAGGAGGCGAGCAGAAGGTGGAACTCCACGTTGCCTTCCCAGCGCTTGTTCGCGGGCAGGGAGGGCTCGTCCGCCTCGCGGATGCGTTCGTTGCATTCCCGGAGCTTCGCGACTGCCTCCTTGTCCAGCGCGGGAAAGGACTTTTCAAACATAAACAGCTCCATGGCCTGGCGTGTTTCGGCAATCTCCCGCATTTCATCGGGCATAATCTGCACCACGCGGTAGCCGGTACGCGGAATGCTTTGGAGCACCTGCTCGTCGCACAGGGAAATGAGCGCCTCCCTGACGGGAGATTTGCTGACGCCGTAACGCTGGATCAGCTGCCCCTCGGTGATAATCTCGTTTACCTCAAACGTTCCGTCGATTACATCCCGGTAAATCTGTTCATAGATCAGGTTCGTCAACGGTTTTCCGCTGTTCATCGCGCACGCTCCCTTTGCATTCGATTGATCATATCAGTGATATTATTATAGATCATATCAACGTTTTGTCAATACACTCCTAAAAATTATTTTGTTTTTGTTGATATAACCTTATTATTTCGCGTTCTTCATTATTTTCTTCGATGCATATATTTCAAAAATATGAACTTCCATCTGTACATCGGACGCATTTTGTGGTATGCTGCCCGCATCAACACACAGGAGGTTCCCCGAACCATGAAGATCCACGACGATCAATATAACGCCTATTGCGCCATTCTGCGCAAGGAGCTGATTCCCGCCACCGGCTGTACCGAGCCGATCGCCCTGGCCTATTGCGCGGCCAAGGCCAGGCAGACGCTAGGCGCAATGCCGCACGAGGTGCGCGTACAGGCCAGCGGCAATATCATTAAAAACGTGAAAAGCGTCACCGTGCCAAACACATCCGGACTAAAAGGCATCGAGGCCGCGGTCGCGGCGGGCATTGTCGCGGGCGACGCCGGGCGCGAACTGGAGGTTATCCATTTCGTCAGCGACGCGAAGCGGGTGGAAATCCGCCGGTATATGGAGACAACTCCCATCGCCGTGGAACCGCTGGAAAGCGGCGCGCTGCTGGACATGATCGTTACCGTGCGCGCGGACGGTCACGAGGCAAGCGTTCGCATCCGCCACAGCCATACGCATATCGCCTCCATCCTCATGGATGGCAGGACCTGCTATTGCTCCCATGAGGGCGTGGATGAGGGAGAGAACGACGTTGATTACGGGCTGCTTACCATCCGCGATATCTGTGCCTTTGCCGATTGCCTGCGCTGCGAGGACGTCGCCGAAGTGCTGGACCGCCAGATTGACTACAACACAGCCATCGCAAATGAGGGTTTAAAAAACGGCTGGGGCGCGGAAATCGGCGGCGTTCTGAAAAGCGTATACGGCGACGATGTGCGCGTGCGCGCAAAAGCCATGGCAGCCGCCGGCTCCGACGCAAGGATGAGCGGCTGCGAGCTTCCGGTGGTCATCAATTCAGGCAGCGGCAACCAGGGGTTGACCGTCTCCCTTCCGGTGATTGAATACGCCCGGGAATATGGCAAGACAAAGGATGATCTGTACCGCGCGCTAGCGGTGGCCAATCTTGCTTCCATCCATCAAAAGGCCTCCATCGGCAAGCTGTCCGCGTACTGCGGGGCTGTTACCGCCGGCAGCGGCGCGGGCGCGGGCATCGCCTATCTGCTGACCGGGGATTATGAAACCGTCGCGCACACGATCGTCAACGCGCTGGCCGTGGTGTCCGGCATCGTATGCGACGGCGCAAAGCCCTCCTGCGCGGCCAAAATTGCATCTTCGGTGGACGCCGGTATTCTGGGCTTTGAAATGTACCGCCGGGGCCGGCAATTCTACGGCGGCGACGGCATCGTTTCCAAAGGGATTGAAAACACCATCCGCAACGTTGGGGAGCTGGGCCGCGACGGCATGCGGGAAACGGACCGGAAGATCCTCCAAATCATGACGCGCAGCCAAGCTTAAAGCGCCGGACGCGCATGGCGGGGAAGTTTGGCGGACGCTTTCGCGCGCGGGAGCGCCCGCGGTCCCTGCTTTCGCCATCCCTTCCTTGGTTTTCCGCCGCTTGACGAAATTCATCCGCCGCGATACAATAGAGCGTACCTTGTGTATGCCGCGACATATTTTGATTCATGTATACAGCAATGATTCCCTTTCTCTCCCAAAGCGGCGTGCAAGGTTTGCAAGGGGACGGCAGATGGGCTGACTTTGTCCCTTCTGCCCCCGAGAAAGGAAGGAACGCCATGTTTGGACACCGCCCCGAGGGCAAGCGCGTGCACGACATCGACCCCATCGTGCAGATTACCCCCTACCTCATGCCCATGCGCTGCGACGCGCAGGTTTTTCTGGACCACGACGTGGAGTACGAACCGCTGATGCGCTATATCGCGCAAAAAAGCCGCGAAGGCGTCAAAATCACGTTTATGGAAATTTTGATAGCCAGCTACGTGCGCGCGGTTTCCCAGGTGCCCGAAGTCAACCGCTTTATCATGAACAAGCAGTTTTATAACCGCAAGGAGCTGACCGCCAGCTTTACCCTGCTGCTCGACACCCGGGACGGAAGCCTTGAGGAAAACTCGGTTAAAATTTCCTTTGACCCCAGCGATACGATTTTTGACGTCAGCGCCCGCGTGAAGGAAACCATTGAAAAAAACCGCGACCCGCAGGACCCGGGCTTTGCCATCAAGCTGGCCTCGACGCTGCTGAAAATCCCCTTTCTTCCCAACCTGGCGGTTTATCTGGTCAGGCTGTTGGACCGCTACGGTTTTCTTCCCAAGTCGTTTTTGGACGCGCTGCCCTTTCACACCAGCATGTTTGTCACCAACATGGCCTCCATCGGCATGACGCGCGTATACCATCACATTTACAACTTTGGTAACACCAGTCTGTTTTTCTCCATCGGCAATCCGCAGCGCAGCTATACGGTGGACGCCGGCGGAAAGGTAATCCGCAAGTGCATGCTGCCCATCGGCATCACCGCGGACGAGCGTGTGTGCGGCGGCGCGGTATACGCCCAGCTTTTCGCCACCATGAAAAAATGCCTGCGCAACCCCGAGCTGCTGGAAACGCCGCCTGCGGAGGTTCGTTATAACGAGGGTTGCGAGTATCACGTGCCCAAGCCCCAGAACGTCGCTATGCCCAAAGAGCAGCCCGAGCCTCAGACGGACCCTATCCCCGCGATGTAAGCGCGGCGCGTCATTTTTGGATACGTAAAAAGCCGGACGGTCTTTTCGTTTGACCGCCCGGCTTTTTATGCCTCCTATTGTATACGTAAGCAGCGCGGTGTTTCCGGCATTTTCATAAACCACGATCCCCTCCACCCGGGTCATATTCACCGCTTTCCCCCGCATGACCATTTCGGTCGTTAATCAGTGTTCTGCAATAAATAGATTTGCCTCATGCCGATTGTTTTCATCAGTTGCCCTGTATTCCATTGCCTCCACCCCATCCACCTTAAAATCCCCCCGCAGCCGTTCCACTAAATAGATTATGCCCTTGTGTTTCCTTTATGGTTTAAATGTTTCTGTTTTTTACATCTCTTTGTTCTTCATTTTCCATTTTCTTTTCATTCGCCGCCTTTTATAATGGGTGCAACAAACAATTCCAAACATAAAAGGAGGCAATCATCCATGAAGAAAATGCTGGCGGTTGTGCTCGCGATTACCCTGTCGCTGGGCCTGTTTGCGGCGGCGGGCGCGGAAGCGCAGGTAACGCTCAATTTCATGTTCAACAGCCCCGAGTTGATCGACGCGTACAACGCGCTGGTCGCGGCCTACGAGGAAGCCAATCCCAACGTGAAGATAGAGCTGGAGGTTTTGCAAAACGATTATCAGACGGTTCTTAAATCCCGCCTGAACGCGGGCGAAACCCCCGACCTGTTTCTTACCAGCGCCTATAACGACAACAAGGTGTTTGGCGAATATGCCCATAACCTGAACGAAGAGGCCTTCATCAAGGCCGTCGATCCCGGCGTGCTGACCGCCGTAACCTACGAGGGCAATGTGACGGGCCTGCCCTTCCTGGTCCAATCCCACTCCTTCATCTATAACATCGACCTGTTTGAGCAGGCCGGCGTCACCGAGCTGCCCGCCACGCTGGACCAGCTGCGCGCCTGCTGCGAGAAGCTCCGGACAGCCGGTATCCAGCCCTTCAGCACCGGCTTTAGCGAATGGTGGATTTTACCGCAGACCACCTACCCTTGCATGGCCGACGCTTACGACGGCGATTATGAGAAGCTCTTTGAGGATGTGAAAAGCGGCGCGCTCAAATTCGGAGACCTGCCGCAGGTGGAGTTCGCAATGGACGTGCTTGACCTGATATGCGAGTTTGGCGGCGAGAAGCCCATGGAATCCACCAACGACGTACAGTGCTCTGAATTCGCCAACGGCAAGGTTGCGATGATTCATAACGGCAACTGGGCCGAAGCCTCTATTCTTGCCATCAACCCGGATATCAGAATGGGCTATGTGTACCATCCCACCTTGGGCGGCAAGGCCGCGCTGGCCGTGGAATCCAACCTGACCTTCCGCGTGGCAAAGGACTCTCCCAACCGCGGCGAGGTGCTGAACTTCCTGAACTTCATGTGCACCTCCGAGTATGGCAAGGCTTGGATTCCCGAACAGTGCGCCCAGATTTCCCCGCTGCTGGGCGCGTCCTCTCCCGCCTCCCAGCTGGCCGCGGCGACCGCCGAAGCGCAAAACGCCGGCGAAACCTGCCCCTGGTGGATTTTCAAGGGGCCTGACGGCATCGAACAGCCCTTTGGCGTCGCCTTCCAGAACTACGCCGCAGGCACCGCCACCCGCGAGGAAACCCGGCAGGCTCTGACCGATCTGTTCGTAAATGCCTACGCGGCCGAATAAGGCGCCGCAAACGTGTCAAGGGAGCCCGGCACGCTGTCAAAGCGGCGCGCCGGCTCCCTTTTCCAAATAAGGAGGCCCGGTATGCTCAAGTACCATACGGAAAGGCGCGCCCTGTCCGCCCGCCGGGAAGCGCGCCAGTTCATCGCCTACGTGGCGCCCGCAATGCTTTTAATTATCGCCTTTGTCGGCATCCCCTTTTTTATGTGTATCTTCTATTCCTTCCAGAAGTGGAACGGCATCGCCAAGGCTTCCACCTTCACCGGCCTTGACAACTATATCCGCCTGTTTACGTCCGATACGGGCTTTTCCAGAGCGTTCGGCTATACGTTCGTGTACGCGGCGGGCGTGGTGGCGCTGGTCAACGTGCTTTCACTCCTGCTGGCCGCCATGCTGGAGGGGAACGTCCGGGGCAAGGGCTTTTTCCGGGCGGCGTTTTATATCCCCAACATCATCTCCATGATTATCATCGGCTTTATCTGGAAGTTCATCTGCATCCGGGTGTTCGAAGGGCTTAGCGCCGCGACCAACCTCGGCGTGTTCAGGCTGAGCTGGCTGGGCGATCCCGCTTTGGCGGTGGCAACGACCATTCTGGTGTCGGTATGGCAGAACCTGGGCTTCTATCTGGTCATCTATATCGCGGGCATACAGTCCGTGCCCGGCGACCTGCCGGAGGCGGCTATGATCGACGGGGCGGGGGCGGTACGGCGCTTCTTTCAAATTACGCTGCCCATGATCATGCCCTCGATTTCGTTTTGCATGTTCCATTCCGTCGCCAGCTCCATGAAGATGTTCGAACTGATTTTCTCCCTCACGGGCGGCGGCCCGGGCACGGCCACGACGCCCATTGCGCTGGATATTTACAATACGGCCTTTAATGCCAACCAATACGGCTATGGCAGCGCCAAAAGCGTCGTTCTGTTTTTAATTGTGGCCGTCATATCCGCCGTCCAGGTGTCCTTCTTTAAAAACAGGGAGGTGGAGGCATGAGCCGAAAAGCGCGGGCGACCGTTTTTCGCGTGGCTTTTCACGCGCTGCTGGCCGCGGTTGTTGCGGTATACCTGCTGCCTCTTGCGCTGGTGGTGCTAAACTCGTTCAAAACCTATTCCGAAATCATGACCGACGTAACAGCCATGCCCCAAAGCTGGACGCTTGATAATTTCCGCACCGTTTTCACGGATATGAATTATCCCGCCGCGTTCCTCAATACGCTGATCATCACGGCGGCCGGCGTGCTGGGCATCGTGGTGTTTGGTTCCATGGCGGGCTACAAGCTGGCGCGGGTCAAGACCCGGTACAGCAAGGCGGTCTTTTTCCTGTGCATCATGCCGATGATGATTCCCTTCCAGTCCTTCATGATCACGCTGGTCAAGGTGGCGGTGACGCTTCATATCAACAGCAGCGTCTGGGGGCTTTCAGTCATCTACTGGGGGCTGGGCGCGCCCATGGCGATCTTTTTGTACCAGGGCTTTGCCAAAGGGATTCCCGCGGAGTTGGAGGAATGCGCGCTGCTGGACGGCGCAAGCCAATTCCAGCTATTTACCCGCATCATCTTTCCCATGCTCAAGGCCACCACAGCTTCGGTCGTTGTGGTCAACGCCATGTGGCTGTGGAACGATTTCCTGCTGCCGCTATTGATGCTTGGGGCGGGCAGGCGGAACAAAACGCTTCAGCTTGCGGCGTATTCGTTTATGGGCCAGTATAAGCTGGAGTGGAACAGCATCATGGCGGCCGCGATACTCATTATTATTCCGGCGCTGGCGATCTATCTGGTTTTCCAGAAGCACATCATCAAGGGCATGGTAACGGGCGCGGTGAAGGGATGAGCGCCCGCGCTTGCCCGCGGGCGCCGATAGATGTATAATAGCGCCATAGCGAAAACGTTTGATAAACCGGGCACGAAGGGAGGCTGAGGATAGCGTGCGCCGCGTGATTGAGTCTATTCGCCGCGTTCGGAACCGCATGACGCTGGGCACGCAACTCAGCGCCGTGGTGGCGTTGTGCGCGGCTGTCCTGATTGTGGCCTTAACCACCAGCGATTATCGAAGGCAGGCGCAGGCTGTCATCGCGCGGCAGGCGGAATCCACCCAGACCATCCTGACGCTGGAAATGAGGACGTTCGACCAGGCGCTCCGCGAGCTGGCCTATTTCTGCATCCAGCCGCGCAACGACGCGCAGCTTTTCAGCTATATTCAGGGCGACGTTCCGCTTGACGGCGCCGCCGACCTTTACATCAAAAACAAGATTATCGGCTATTACCTTTCCCGGTCCGATCTCAGGGCCTATTCCCTTTCGATGTTTATCCAGGGCATGGATTACCGCTGGACCTTGCTGAGCCAGCACGTGCGCGCCACGCCCACAGACGGCGGCCTTTTTGAAAGCGAGGCATACCGCGGCTGCCTGAAAAGCCCAAGGCATGAATATATTGGGCCGGCCGAGGACGGTTTCCTCTCCTACCATCATTTTATCATCCGCATCCAGGGGCGCAAGCCGGTCGCGATGGTAAGCGTGGTCCTTGACCGGGGGCTTTTGGACGGCGTGCTTCTAAACCACCAGAGCCGCGATGAATTTCTGTGCCTTTTCAATGCCGGCGGTGTTTTGCTCTACTCCGGCGACGAAACCCTGGTTTCAGCCGGCGTCGGCGCGTATTCGGCGGTACTCGGCGCGCTGGGCGAACAGGAAAGCGTTTCTCTGGGTGGAGAGGAGTACCTCGCCTCGTCTGTCTCGGGGGAATATACGGGGCTGCGTATGGTATCGCTAACCCCCAAACGGATGATCACCGAACAGCTGCGCGCCGCGCTGCGCCAAAGTTTGGCGCAGGCGCTTCTGCTTTGGGTGCTGTGTGTGGGAATTTTCTACGCGGTTATCCGCGCGTTGACCGCGCCCTTGAACCGGCTGGCGGGCAAAATTAAGCTGGTGGGCAAGGGCAGCTTCAAGGAGTCCGTCGATATGGCGGGCAGCCGCGAGGTGGCCGGTCTCTCCGAGAGCTTCAATTACATGACCCGGCACATCGACCGGTTGATCGAAAAGAACTATCTGGCTGAAATCAACGAAAAGACCGCCCAGTTGGTGGCGCTGGAGGCGCAGCTCAATCCACACTTTCTTTATAACGCATTGCAAGCCGTCGCCACAGAGGCGCTGCTGGTGGATCAGCCTGCGATATACCGCATGATCACCGCGCTGTCCTCCAATCTGCGCTATACCGTCAAGGGCGGCGAACGGGTGCGCCTGCTGGATGAAATGAATTATGTGGGCAACTACATTCTGTTGCAGGCCGTTCGCATGGGCGACGCGCTGGCGGTAGAGAAGAGGGTCGCGGAGGATACAGGGGAGCTGGCCGTGCCAAGGCTGAGCGTACAGACGCTTGTGGAAAACGCCATCGAGCATGGCGCGGCCGGGGGCAGGGAAACGCTTCATATAGAGCTGTCGACAGAGCGCCGGGACGAAACGCTGGTGATCCGCGTGCACGACGACGGCTGCGGCATTCCAGCCGACAAGCTCTCGCGGCTTCGCGAGCGCCTGCTCTCTCCCGCGCTACCCACCAAGGGCGAAAGCATGGGCTTGATCAACCTGTCCAATCGCATCCGCATCATGTACGGCGCGCGCGCCAGCCTGACCGTCGCCTCTGGTGAGGGCAGCTTTACGGAGGTCACGCTGCTTTTGCCCGCCATGCCTCTGTAAGCCCGTTTTTGTGATAAAACCATAATTCTATTTGTGATTCAGAAAGGATGGTGGCTTCATGTTCAAGGCCCTGATCATCGAGGACGAACGTCCGGCCTGGATCGCCATCGCCAAGCTGGGCAACTGGGCAAAGTACCACCTTGAACCGCCCCTGCGCGCGGCCAACGGGCTGGAGGGCATGCAAACCTTGCGTGAAACGCGGGCCGCGCTGGTTTTTGTGGATATGCAAATGCCCGTGATGGGCGGCATTGCGTTTCTGGAACAGGCGCAGAAGGAGTTTCCCTCGCCCAGCCACCAGTATATCGTGATCAGCGGACACGATGACTTCCACTACGCGCAGGCGGCGCTTCACCATGGCGCGACCGAATACCTGCTCAAGCCCGTTGTGGAGGATGAGCTGAACGCGGCCATTGAAAAGGCCGTGCTCCGTCTAGACCCCTCGTTGGACGTGTCCGCAAAGGCGGCATGCGCCGACCCAACGCCGGAGGAAATCGTCGATACCATCCGGGATTTCATTGATAAAAATTATCAGCAGACCATTCGCGTCGCCGACTTTGCCAGCCGCTATTTCTTCTCTAAGGAATATCTCTCCAGGCTATTTAAGCAGCGGCATGGCGCCAACATCTACGAGTATTTGCAGCAGGTGCGCATGAGCCGCGCCAAGGAGTTGCTGCTCAATCCCGATATGAAGGTCAAGGATATCGCGCAGCGCACGGGCTTTGAGGAAAAGAGCTATTTCAGCAAGGCGTTTCGAACCTATTTCGGCGTTTCGCCCACGGCCTTTCGGGCGGAAAAAACAGGCCGCGCGGGGGAATGACCGTTAGCTGTACTTTTTCTGCACCTCCGCATGCTTCCTCTTGACAGGCCACCTTTTCCCCGGTATAATGCGCGCAAGGCAATGAAGGGAAGAGTAGCTTCCTCACCCGGGTTTTTCAGAGAGCCGCCGGCGCTGAAAAGGCGGCAGACCCGAGGCAGCAAAGAACATCCCTGAGCATCCGTCCCAAAGGGCCGCCAGGCCCAAGTAGGCACGGACGGGCGCGCCCGATACAGCGTGGGGAAATCGCAGTACGCCGTTTCCTTTAAACGAGTGGGACGCATCGCGTCCAACGCGGGTGGTACCGCGGAAGGTGAAGTTTTTTCATAGCCTTTCGCCCCGACGAACCGGGGCGAGGGCTTTTTTACATTCTCTCGCCCGTTAAAAGAGGGAGGATCTGATCATGGAAAGGACCCATTATTGCGGCACGCTGCGCCGGGTGCATATCGGGCGGGCGGCAACTGTCTGCGGCTGGGTGCTGGCCTGCCGGGACATGGGCGGCATCATCTTTGTGGACGTTCGCGACCGCGAAGGCGTGGTGCAAACGGTTTTTGACCTTGCCGTGGCCGACGCGGAAAGCTTTGCCGCCGCCGAGCGTCTGCGCGTCCAGAGCGTGGTAAAGATCACCGGTGAAATCCGCCTTCGCGATGAAAGCACCTATAACGCGGCCCTTCCCACCGGCGAGGTGGAGCTGTCGGCCCGCCGTTTGGAGGTGCTCTCCACCGCCGATACCCTCCCCTTTTCGCTTGCCGACGACGAGCCCGTGCGCGAGGAGCTGCGCCTTAAATACCGCTACCTCGATCTGCGCCGCCCGCAAATGTACCGCAACCTTCTTTTCCGGCACATGCTTATCCGTGAGGCGCAAAGGCTTCTGGACGACGACGGCTTTCTTCAGGTGGAAACGCCGCAGTTATGTATTTCCACACCGGAGGGAGCGCGGGATTATCTCGTGCCCAGCCGGGTTCACCCCGGCACGTTTTACGCGCTGCCGCAAAGTCCGCAGATTTATAAGCAAATCCTGATGGTTTCCGGCGTGGACAAGTATTATCAGGTAGCCCGTTGCTTCCGCGACGAGGACCTGCGCGCCGACCGCCAGCCGGAGTTTACGCAGGTGGATATCGAACGCAGCTTTGTAGATCAGGAGGATATGCTCCGTTTTCTTGTCCGGCTTTTTACCGCGCTTTTTCAACGGGTAATGGGGCGGCCTCTGCCTCATCCCTTCAAGCGCATCACCTGGCAGGAGGCCATGGATATATACGGCAACGACAAGCCCGATTTGCGTTTCGCCCTGCCGATTGTGGACGTAAGCGACATCGCCGCCAAAAGCAGTTTTTCCGTATTCTGCGGGATGCTTCAGGCGGGCGGCGTGGTGCGCTGCATCAATGTCAAAGGCGCGGGCGCGGCGTTTACCCGTTCCACCATCGACCTGCTGACCAGCCACGCCGTCAAGCTGGGCGCAAAGGGCATGGCCTGGATTCTCTACAAGGAAAGCGGCGAGATCAACTCCATTCTTCCCAAGTATTTTACGAAGGAAACGTGGAAGGCGCTTGAAACGCGCATGGGAGCGGAAAACGGAGATTTTCTGCTGTTCTGCGCCGACGGGCTGGAGACGGCGCGCCGTGTGTTAAGCGGGCTGCGCGTAAAATGTGCGGAGCTGCTGGGGCTGATCGATAAAGCTGATTATCAGTTCGCGCTGGTTACCGACTTTCCCATGTTTGAATACAAGAAGGACGAAAATCGCTTTGCCGCCATGCATCATCCCTTTACCATGCCGTTTTTGGAGGATATCGAGCTGATGTTTGACGACGCGACCAAGCCGCGGGTGCGCTCCCAGGCCTACGACGTGGTGTTAAACGGCGTGGAGCTTGGCAGCGGCAGTGTGCGGATTCACCGCAACGATATTCAAAGCAAGGTTTTCCACGCCCTCGGTTTCAGCAAGGAGGACGCGCGGGAAAAATTCGGCTTTTTGCTGGACGCGTTCCGCTTCGGCACACCCCCGCACGCGGGCTTTGCCTTTGGCGTGGACCGGCTGTGCATGCTGCTTTGCGGCGCCAATTCGCTGCGCGACGTTATCGCCTTTCCCAAAACCAAGGACGCGCGCTGTCCGCTGACCGGCGCGCCGGATTATGTGGACGCCGCCCAGCTGGAAGCGCTTCGGCTGGGCGTAAGCGCAGCCGAGGAGGGCAAGGCGGAGCACGCGCGCGCAATGAGCCGTGAGACCGTCAAAAATACTGCGCTGTTGTCCATGCTTACCCTGAGCCCGGACGAGGAACGGCGCATGGATCAGGAGTTCGCCTCCATTGTGGATTTTGCGGGTGAGCTTGCCGGATTGCAGCGCGAAGCGCCCGGAAAGGCCCGCGTCCCGTACGAAAATGTCAACCTAAGGCCCGACGAGCCCGGCGGATGCCTCGCTATTGACGAAGTGCTCATGAACGCCAAAACGGTCGCGGGCCGTCTGATTACCGTACCCAAAGCCTTCAAGGGCTGACGTCGAAAGCTTCTATCGCTCGCGCGGCTTTCCGAAACCAAACGCCTTTCCCGTCACCCATACGACAGGAGGAAAAAAATATGTCTTTAAAGGAACTGCCTGTGCTGTGCCAAAAGACCGTGGCCGAGCTATGCGTCATGCTGGAGGACGGCTGCGTCACCTCCTTAGAAATCGTCGAGGCTTATTTACAGGCCATTTCCCTTCGCAACGAAGAGATCAACGCCTATCTGGAGGTATACGCGGACGACGCGCGCCGCGAGGCCGCGCAGTCGGACGCGCGCCGCAAGGCGGGGAAGCCGCTTGGCAGGTTGGATGGGGTACCGATCGCCGTCAAGGACAACATCGTGATGCGGGGGCGCGTGTGCTCCTGCGCCGGAAAAATGCTTGAAAGCTTTTGCTCCCCTTACGACGCGACCGTAATCGTACGCCTGCGCGCCGCAGGCATGCCCATTCTTGGGCGGCTCAACATGGACGAATTCGCCATGGGCGGTAGCACGGAAAACAGCGCCTTTGGCCCAACCCGCAACCCTTGGGATCTGTCGCGCGTGCCGGGCGGCTCATCCGGCGGGTCGGCGGCGGCGGTCGCGGCGGGCATGGCTCCCGTGGCGCTGGGCAGCGATACGGGCGGCAGCATCCGCCAACCCGCGAGCTTCTGCGGCGTTGTCGGCGTAAAGCCCGCTTACGGCGCGGTCAGCCGCTATGGGCTGGTGGCGTTTGCAAGCTCGCTGGATCAGATTGGCCCGCTCGCCAAAACCGCCGTGGACGCGGCCCTTGTGCTGGACATAATCTGCGGGCATGACCCGCGCGACGCAACCAGCGACCCGGCGCTTATCCACCGCTATGCGGATGCCATTGCGGGTTTTAACATGCGCGGCTTTACCATCGGCATGCCCAAGGAATGCTTTGGCACGGGCCTGAGCGACGAAGTGCGCATGGCCGCCAAGAACGCGGCGGAGAGCTTGCGCCGGCTTGGCGCGGAAATCAGGGAAGTAAGCATTCCCTCGCTGCCCTACGCCCTGCCCGCATATTATGTGATTTCCAGCGCGGAGGCGTCCAGCAATCTGGCCCGGTTCGACGGCGTGCGCTACGGCTACCGCGCGAGGGAATACGCCGACCTGGATGAGCTGTACCGCAAAAGCCGGCAGGAGGCCTTCGGCATGGAGGTCAAGCGGCGTATCATGCTGGGCGCCTTCGCCCTAAGCAGCGGCTATCAGGACCAATACTATTTGAAAGCACAGCAGGCACGCGAGCTTTTGCGCCACGAAACCGGCGAGGCGCTGAAAACCTGCGACGCGCTGCTAAGCCCCGTAGCGCCCACGCCCGCCTACAGGCTAGGGGAAAAAACCGACGACCCCATGGAAATGTATTTGGGCGATATCTACACCGTACCCGCCAACATCACCGGCCTGCCCGCCGTGTCCGTGCCGTGCGGGCTGACGGGTTCCCGGGAGGACGGAACCCGTGCCCCGGCTGACGCCGGACTGCCAATCGGCATGAGCCTGATGGGCGCGCGGGAAAGCCTCGGCGCTTTGCTGGCCGCCTCCGCCGCCTATGAGCGCGCGGAAAACATCAACGCGGGCAAGCGCCCGTATGAAACCGCCCAGGCCGTACAAACTCCGGCTCAGGAAGGGAGAGAGGCCAAATGAGCAAACAACCCGTCTACGAAATGGTTATCGGCCTGGAAACGCACGTGGAGCTGCGCACCAGAAGCAAGGTTTTTTGCTCCTGTCCAAACGCCTTCGGCGCGGAGCCGAACACGCACGTTTGCCCCGTGTGCATGGGCCTGCCCGGCGCGCTTCCGGTATTCAACAAGCAGGTTTTGCGCTACGCCGCCATGGCGGGTATGGCGCTGAACTGCCATGTGCACCACCGCAGCCGCTTTGACCGAAAGAACTACTTTTATCCCGATCTTCCCAAAGCATACCAGATCAGCCAGTTTTACCGGCCCATTTGCGAGCGCGGCTCTCTTACCGTGCAGACCGAGGCGGGAGAAAAACAGATCGGCATCGCGCGCATCCACATCGAGGAGGACGCGGGCAAGCTTATGCATGACGAAAAAGACGGCACAGCGCTTGACATGAACCGCTGCGGCGTACCGTTGATCGAGATCGTGTCCGAGCCGGACATCCGCAGCGCTGCGCAAGCCGTTAGCTACCTTCGCAAGCTGAGAGCCATCCTCACTTACACGGGCGTAAGCGACTGCCGCATGAACGAGGGCAGCATGCGCTGCGACGTTAACCTGAGCATCCGAAAACCCGGCGAGCCTTTCGGCGTGCGCACGGAGATGAAAAACCTCAACTCCTTCCAGAGCGTGGAGCGCGCTATCGCCGCCGAGTACGCCCGGCAGGTTGCGGCGCTGGAGGCAGGCGAAAGCGTGGTGCAGGAAACCCGCCGCTACGACCAGAAAACCGGCAAAACATCCAGCATGCGCCGCAAGGAAAACAGCGCGGATTACCGTTATTTTCCCGACCCGGATTTGCCCGAGGTATTCTTGAGCGACGCCGAAATGGCGGAGCTTCGCGCGGCGATTCCCAGCCTGCCGGACGAGCGCCGCGAGCAATACATGCAAACTTATGGGCTGACTGCTTACGCGGCCGAGCAGCTGACCGCCGAGCGGTGGCTGGCCGAATATTTCGAGGGCGCCGCGAAAGGGGCGCAATGCCCCGTAGCCGTCGCAAACCTTTTGCTTGGGGAGGTTTTCGCTCAAATCGCGCTGCGCGATGCCGAGCACACGGGCGAGCGTGACGAGGCCTGTCTGCCTATCGCTCCCGCACACCTCGCCCGCCTGAGCGACCTGATAAGCGCCGGGCGCGTTAACAGCTCCACCGGCAAAAAGATTTTAGCCGCGATGTTCGACCGCGATTGCGACCCGGAGGCCTACGCCGAGCAGAACGACCTGTTTACCATAAGCGACGAGGACGTTTTGCGCCGGGCCGTAGAAACAACGCTCGCCGCCAACCCGGACATGGCCGCGAGCTTCCGCGCCGGTAAAACAGGCGTGGAGAGAGCCCTGATGGGCAAGGCCATGGCTGAAACGAAAGGCAAGGCCGACCCTGAGCGCTTGCACGCGCTGTTGATGGAGGTGCTTGGCTAGGGCTGTGCAATTATCCGCCGGTTTAGAGGACGAATCCACGTCATTTCCTGCTGTCATACGTGCGGTAATTCCAGGCTACCGCACGCAGCAGGGCAAGCGCATTTACTTTTTCTATCATCACATGCGCTATTCTAAGCGGTTTTTGATTCAAAACCAAAACAAAAAAGCCAGAAATCGTTCACAACACAAAGCTGGAAGTCCAAGCTGTACAAAAATGAGCAAATGCGTTCGCCGTGCCGCACGCAGCTATGCGCATTGACATGCAGGCTTCCCCGTTTTACAATTGTAAAGGGCCTGCGGCGGCCCTCCGCATCCGCCGCAACCGATATCCCCTTCGAAAGGAGCCTTTTTCCCACTATGACCATTATCGATACCCACGCTCATATCTATCCTGATCAGATCGCTTTGCGCGCGGCGGCCTCCACTGGAGCGTTTTACGACATTCCCATGTGCATGGACGGAACGCTTTCCCAACTGCTCTCCCATGGCCAAGCGGCGGGAATCTCCCGCTTTCTGGTGCATAGCGTGGCCATAACGCCGGAGCGCGTGCATTCCATCAACGATTACCTGATGCGCACCGCCGCAGCCTATCCGGACAAGCTGATCGGCTTTGGCGCGATGCATCCTGGTTATGGCGACGTGCCCGGTGAGCTTGAACGCCTGAAAGCCGGCGGTCTCCATGGCGTAAAGCTACACCCGGATATCCAACGTTTCCGGCTGGATGACGAAAACGCCATCGCCATGTTTCAGGCGATGGCGGAGCTTGGGCTTCCCGCGCTGGTGCATACGGGGGATACGCGCTATCCCTACAGCGAACCCGACCGCATGGCGCGTGTGCTCGAACGCGTGCCAAAACTCAAGGCCATCTGCGCGCATCTGGGCGGATGGTCCGTGTGGGATAAGGCTTGGCGTTCGCTTGCGGGCCGTCCAAACGTCTGGGTGGATACCTCCTCCAGCCTGTATGCGCTTGAACCTGCCGCCGCCGCGGACATCATCCGCCATTACGGCGTTGAACAGGTATTCTTCGGCACGGACTATCCCATGTGGAAGCCGGAGGAGGAGGTCGCGCGCTTTATGGCGCTTCCGCTAACGGACGCTGAGCGCGAGGCCGTTCTGCATTTGAATTTCGAGCGTTTCCTTTCGGAGCTTACCTAAAATTCAGGAGGTTTCGCGAAGAAATTCGCTCATCATATAGCCCAAAATTTTCTGATAGGAAACCTGCCACCATTCGTCGTTGGTCTTGGAGATGATTTCCACCGTCTGGCCGATTGGCACACGAACCAGCACGACTGAGCTCTTGGTTGGTTGTTTGCGCAGGTTGACCGTGCTGCCGCTAGGCGCGACCACAACGGCCGTCTGCGGGACGGGCGGGTCGTCCTTGTAATCCACGGCGTTGAGATAGCCGGCGCAGCACCAGACGGACAAATTTGTGTCAACCCGGACAACGGGAGGGGTTGCATTGACGATTTTAAGCGGATTCACGCTTGTCACCAATCCCACGTGATAATAATCATACGGAAGCGCGGGGTCGTAGTAGCGGCCACCGGGCTTATATTCCGCTTTCATTTTGGACAGGTCGGTTCGGGATTTGAAAATCGCCATGCCTACGCGCAGTTGCGATGCGCTGGTCACGGTCTTTACATCATGACAATACACCCGGATGATGCGGTTGGAGCCATGGTAGATGCTCTCGCCGAATTGCTTATAGGCATAGACGAACGCGCCGGAGCAATCCACCCCGCGCGAATCGTTATAGCCTGGCGTGGCATATGGCCAGCCGATCATCGAATTGAATACGTCTACGAGCTTGTTCACGGGTATCATAGCACTCATCCCTTTCGTGCGCAGGTGCGCACGGTATAGAATATGCCGCGAATACGCAAAGCGTTCACGCTTGGGACGCGCGCAGAGGGGCCCGCGCGCGTGGCGTGCGGACCCCCGTCATCCTCAGTTTTTTAGTGTTTTACATCGTTTCAGGCGTCACAGTCGCCGCAGCCAGCCCTGACCAGGCAGCACAGCACGGCATAGAGCGCGAACAGGGTATAGGTGAGCAGGGCGAAAATCAGGAAAATCAGGATCAGGGAGATTACCAGGTTAACCGGCAGAAAAACCAGCGTGAAGCCGGATACGATCAGCAGAAGCAAAGCGCCCGCTAAAAGATATAGCCCCTCCCGGCACAGGCAGGCGTTATAATGCCGGTCCTGTTTTAACAGGCTGCTGGCCGCAATCGTTAGCAGCAGCAGGCACAGCACGCTGAATACAATTCCCACCAGGGGGATCGTTAATCCCGTCACCAGCAGCCCAAACAGACTGAGCAAGAGCATCGCGATGCCAACCAGAATGCTCACGCCGATGGAAACTGCCTGAAAGCATTTACTGCTATTGCACATGTTTTTCTTCCTCCATTAAAAGGTGGCGGTGGTGTCCACATAGTGGCTATTGGCGCGAAGGACGAAGTGCCTCCGCCCGTTGCACATGCCGGCGCCGCTGTCGGTACGAAGCTCCTCCGGCAGGATGAACCGCGTGGTCGGCATGGTAATGTCGCAGCAACCGCTGCCTGAATGCGCGGGCACGGTGATGACGCGAAACCCGCGGGCATGCTCGCCTCCCGCGCTGTCGATCTCGCTGATCGCAATGCCGACGGCCGTGCGCTTGCCCGGGCATACGTTGCGAAGCGTCATCGAAACATCGAGCATGCGGCCCGTGCTTTCCGTAAAGCAATCCGACAGGGTAACGGCCTTGGCATCCTCGCAGGGTTCAAAATATACGTGCGTTTCGCCTTCCACAGTCTGTGACGCGTTGCTGCTCAGGCGCACGGCCGCGCCCTCGTTGAGCACCGCCGTCAACTGGTTCAGCTCTATCTTCGCCATGAATATAACCTCCTCATAGCCACCAGCCCAAGGCCCGTGGCTGATGCGCGGGCTCTCGCCCACACTAGCAGCATATGGAACAGGCTGGAATACGTGCGTCGGAACAGCCGTTTCATCAAAGCGGCTATCTGTACATGTATGAATAAAAAAAGCCGCCCGGCAGCCGGCAAAGGCCAAAGCCGAACGGTTCTATTCTTCACCCGGCGGCCTTTCGCCGCGCATCAGCCCTTTCGCGCAGCCGGGGTCTGCGGGCGACGCTTCCCCCAGCCGCGAGAAAGGCTAATCCTCTCCCGGGCCTTCGTCCCTGTCGAACTGGCGGATGCCAAGTTCCTCGTTATGGACGTACCCCATGGCGATGCTTGCCGCGCCATGCTTCTTTCGGATGGATTGCATGGTCTTTTCCAGCCTGTCATACTGGTCGCGTATCTCTGTTTGCCGCTGCGCGCCCAACTCCAGAAAGCTGAGCTGCTCCTGCGCCTCGCTTTCCCGCACGAGATGCGTGGCCGTTACCGTCAGCGCGCGCACGGGCTCGGACATGCGCCAGTTGGCGCGAATCAGGGCCATGGCGGTATCCACCAGCTCCTTTTGCAGCCAGGTGGGATTGCGCAGCGACGTTTGCCGGGATATGCTTTTAAACGCCGGGTCCTTGATGAGCACCTGTACGGTGCCGCACCTGACGCCCTCCTCCCTCAAGCGGGTAGCTACCTCGTCGGACAGCGCGATGACCCCCGCCCTGATCTCCTCCTCGCCCCGCAGGTCGCGCCGAAACGTCATACCGTTGCCGATCGACTTAACCGGCTCCTGCTCGCCGATGCGGCGCACAGGCTCGTCGTCCAGCCCGTTGGCATAGCGCCAAAGCGTGCCGCCGCCCTTGCCGAGGATACGGACGAGTCCGTCCCTGTCAAAACGGGCCAGATCGCCGATGGTTCGAATGACGTGCCGCTCCAGCTCTTCCGCGGCGGCTTTGCCCACATACAGCAGGTCGCGCACGGGAAGGGGCCAAACCAGCTCCCTGTAGTTTTCGCGGGAAATAAGCGTGGTGGCGTCCGGCTTTTTAAGATCGGACCCGAGCTTTGCAAACACCTTGTTAAAGCTTACGCCGACCGAAACCGTAATGCCGATCTCCCGCTTTACATGCTCCCGGATCCGGTCGGCCAATTCAACCGGCGAGGAGTCAAAATAACGAAGAGACCCCGTCACGTCCAGCCAGGCCTCATCCAGGCCAAACGACTCCACCTGATCGGTATACCCGCCAAACAGCGCCTTGACCCGCCCGGATACCTCGCGGTAACGGTTGTGCCTCGGCGCAACCAGCACAAGCTCCGGACACTTACGCCTGGCCTGCCAGATGGTTTCCGTCGTCTTAATGCCAAAGCGCTTGGCAAGCTCGTTCTTTGCGAGAATGATGCCGCCCCGGTCCTTGGGATCGCCCGCGACGGCCAGGGGCACGGCTAGCAGCTCCGGTCTGTCCAGGCATTCGACCGCGGCGTAGAATCCGTTGCAGTCAGCGTGATAGATAACCCGCTCCACCGCAGTGCGCCTCCCTTGCCCGTTTTGGACATTATAGCACCGCGCGTTCAAGGAGGGCAAGGCGCTTGCTCAACCGCCTTCCGCCCTATTGCCGGCATTCCCGGATAAAGTCCGAAAATTGGACCTGTAGCTGCCGCTCCAGAGGGTTGTCCGAAGGCTGCCCGCCCCGCCGCGCCAGCGCAAGCCGCTCCGCACGCTCCTTTGCCGCCGCTTCCGGGAGGCCGCAGGCGTACGCGATCATCTCCGGCGTATCGGCGCCAAGGGCGTCCAGTATGCTCAGCGGCGCCAGCAGCCGTGCAGCGAACAGGTCGGCCGCGCGCTCCTCCTCCTCCCGCGCGTTCAGGTTAAAATCGCCTGTATTTGACCTGGCGCGGAATATGGCCGAATCGTTCAAACGCTCGGTGCGGTGTCCCAGAAAAATATGTCCCAGCTCGTGCGCGGCGGCAAAACGGACATGTCCGCTCTTTAAGGCGGCACGGTCGTACAGGATGTACCACTGCGCTCCGGCATACACCGAAAGCGCGGAAAGCTTGGCGGCTTCCACCCATAAATCCTGCTGGCAGAGAAACGACCTGGCCTGCGCAATACTATACAGCCTGATACCTTGCCGCATGCAAATCCCGGATACCTGTACGGGCAGCCGCGTGATTTGAAAATCAATCAGAACCTGACGCGCCGGGTCGCGCGACCATTTGTAGAGGGAATAGCTCTGCACCGAAAACACCTCGATGCTAAGTATACAGGCATCGGCGCAACATTTGTATGGTAATGTATGGAATCGTCGTGCCTCAGAAAGCCAGGGCGAGTTGCAAACGCCTGCGGACGCATGCTATAATCATTTAGATTATAAGCAAGCTACAACGCAGGACGGGTGGGATCGTTATGGCAAGGGAGATGCGCATCGAGGGCAGCCATGTCGCGCCGGTGGTAAAGGCGCTATCCAGCGACGCGAGGCTAAAGATATTATCCCTCCTGTCCGACGGCGACCAAAACGTTCAGGCGATCGCCGCCCAGCTTGGCCTGTCCAAGACCGCGACGCTGGTGCATATCAACCTGCTGGAGCAGGCCGGCTTTATCACAAGCGAGTACCGTGCGGGCTCGGTGGGCAATCAGCGCGTCTGCCATAAGGTGTATGACCGGTTGCTGTTCGACTTTGATCCTCAAAAAAACGACTCTGAGGATGAAACCTATTACGAGACAGAAATTCCCGTAGGTAATTATTTCGGCTTTGACGCGTGGGCCCCCTGCGGGTTGGCCTCCCACAACCATATCATTCAAAAATGGGACGATCCCACATCTTTTTGCGATGTGGAGCGCGTTAACGCCTCGCTGGTGTGGACAGCATTCGGATACCTTGAGTTTCGCGTGCCGATGGACCCCTTATTTATTGGAAAGCGGATTACAAAGGTTAAAATTGTGATGGAGCTGGCCGCGCACCATATGGTGCGCGCGCACAAGGCGCTCTGTCTGCCCCCGGGAATCGATGCCGAACGCATTACCGAGGATGTGACCGATATTACGTTCTGGATTAACGGCGAGGAAATCGGCACCCAAACCGTACAGGTGGGTGCCAGCAGGGACGACGCCGTCTATACGCCCGCGTGGTGGCGCACGCTCCCCTACCACGGCGAGCTGGTCAAGCTCTCGCTCAACGAGGGCGGTTGCTTCATCAACCGGCAGAAAACCTCCGGGGTCACTGCCGCCGAGCTGCTTAAAAAGCAGGACCGGTTTTTGACGTTGCGCATCGGCATCAAATCCGACGCCTCGCAAATGAACGGATTTATGCTTTTTGGGCGCGATTTTGGCCGGTACCAGCACGGGGTGCTGGTTAAGTTCTTTATCGCGGACTGAATTGGTTAAATGACAAAGCTCCCTCGCGGCGGGCCGCGAGGGAGCTTCGTTTTTGTTTTTTAGCAAATGCGCATCCAAACGCGCATTTCACCGCGCCCGCGATTATTCCAGCAATAGTAGGGTACGGCCTTGAGCACGCAGGCCTCGCGAATGGGCGCGCTGCATGTGTACAGCCCCTCTGCCCCCGGGCGCTCGCGCCAGCCCCGCACACAAAGCGCGCTGACGGCCGGATCGACGGGATTTTCCCCCGCCGTGGGCAGCTCGCGCGCATCAATTCCCATCGCGGCAAGCCCGGTCCCATTATCTGCCTGCTCAAAGCAGTAGACCAGCGGCCCCTGCGTCAGCGCCGCCTTGCCCGCGTCGGCGGACACGCGGGGATCGGCGTACACAAACCGGGGGGACACATCCAGTGTCAGGGCGACTGCCGTCTCTCCGGGTTCACAGGGCACCAGCGCGTATCCCTTTTCGATCTCCGGCACCGTTCGCCGCCCGTTCACCGTAAGCGACCGTAGCGGCGACGGCGCGGGGATGCGCAGGTAAAGCCGCGTCGATTTTTCGGACGTAAGCATAAGCTTCACGCCGCCGTCGTTCGGGTAGCGGGTTTCCAGCGCGAGCGTCCCGCCTTCCGGCAAAGCGGCCTCAAAGGGCAAATAGAGGTTGACAAAAACCTCGCCTTGCGCGAGCGACAGCACATATTGCCCCAGCGAACCGAGCGTGCGCGCGATATTGGTCGGGCAGCAGGCGACGTCGAACCATTCCTGCCGCTCCGCTTTTACATGCCCCAGGCTGGTGCTTCGGTCGCAGAAATCAGGGGTAATTTCCAACGGGTTGACGTAGAAGAAACGGTTGCCTTCGCGGTTAACCCCCGCAAGCACGGTGTTGTAAAGCGCCCGTTCCATCACATCGGCATAGGAGGCGTCGCGCTCCAGACGGGACATACGCAGCGCGAACAGCGCAAGGCCAATGGAGGCACAGGTTTCACAGTAGCAGGTATCGTTGGGCAGGTCGAAGCCCGCGGTAAAGCGCTCGCCATATTCCGCGCTGCCAATGCCACCGGTAATATACATTTTTTCACTCGCTACGTTTTTAAACAGCCTGCGGCATGCGTCTCTCAGGCCGGCGTCGCCGTTTTCCTCCGCCAAATCCGCCATGGCGCAATACAGGTACATGGCGCGAACCGCGTGCCCCTCTGCCGTGGTCTGTTCCCGCGGAGGCAGATGCGTCTGAGCGTAATACCCGTCGCTCATCAGGTTGCCGTCAAAATGGGTTTTCCCGCCGCGCGCGGCAAGCTCCTGCTCAAAATAGAGCGGCCTTTGCCCGCGCTGCTCCACAAAATAAGCGGCAAGCCGTAGATAGCGCGCGTTGCCTGTCGCGCGGTAGAGCTTTACCAGCGCCAGCTCGATTTCCTCATGTCCGGGATAACCCTTGCGCTTTTCCGGCTCCGGCCCAAAGACGGAGTCGATAAGGTCCGCATAGCGGCACATCACGTCCATAAAGGCCCGCTTACCCGTCGCCTCGTAGTAGGCGACGGCGGCCTCAATGAAATGCCCGGCGCAGTACAGCTCATGCCCTTCCATCAGGTTTGTCCAGCGTCCATCCGGCTCCTCGATGGTAAAATAGCTATTGAGGTATCCGTCCTCATGCTGCGCCTTTTCAAGCAGAGCAACGCACGCGTCCGCACGCGCCTCCAGGTCCGCGTCCGGGCGCGTTTGAAGGCTGTAGGCCACGGCTTCCAACCATTTCGCCAAATCGCTGTCCTGAAAGATCATTCCACAGTACTCGCCCGTTTCCAGCCCCGCCGCGATACGCAGGTTGCGCAGGCATCCGCTCTTGGCGCCGCTGGCGGCGCGGTCGTTCAGGACCTCCCACTGGTAAGGAATTATTGCGGTATGCAGCTTGTCGATGTAGTGGTTGAAAACCCGGTCATTCAGATGGATATCCCGAAGAGCGATCGGTCGTAGCTTGTTCATGTTCGGTCCTTTCTTATCCCTTCATACCGGAGGTTTTAATGCCTTGCACCAAAAACCTGGAGCCAAAGAGATAGAGCAGCATCGGTGGGATAATCATAAGCATGGAAGCGGCCATCAGCGTATGCCACGTAACGGTGAAGGGATTATCGCCAAAGTTACGGTAATGCGACATCACCGCCACCGTCAGCGGGCGCCAGGTATCGCGGTTGAGGTAAATGATGGGCTGCGTCAGCTCGTTCCACCAGAAAACCGAGCTCAGCACGCCGATGGTGGCGAAGGTCGGCTTGCTCAACGGCACCAGCACCCGGAAGAAAATACCGACGCGGCTGCATCCGTCTATTGAAGCCGCCTCGTCCAGCTCTTTGGGTATGGAGCGGAAGAACTGCCTAAACAAAAACACGTTATAGGGATAAGCGAAAAACGCGGGCACGATCATCGGCAGAAGCGTATCCAGCCAGCCAAACCAGCCAAACATCAGGTATTGAGGGATGATGAGGGATACGTTTGGCACCAGCATCGTGCCGATAATGAGCGCAAAGAACAGGTTTTTCCCCGGATAGTCCATCCTGGCAAGCGGGTAGGCCACGAGCGAGGAGGACAGCAACGTGCCCACGCCGGTGCCCACAATCAGCAGCATTGTATTGCGCAGATAGCGGTAAAAGGCATCCTCGCTTAAAATACGGGTGTAGTTGCTCCACTGCACATCCTTGGGCAAAATGGTGGGCGGAAACTGGCTGACCTCCACCAGGCTTTTGAGCGAGCTGGAAGCGATCCAGATAATCGGGAAAAACATGATGGCGGCAACCAGAATTTTAAGCAGGGTAAACAACGCGTGGCCGACGCGTTTTCGCGCCTGCCGCCCGGTATGGGTCCGTTTGAGCGTGGCGGTCGTCATGGCGTTCACCCTCCTTATACTTCGTAATAGACGTACCTTTTGGACGTCAGGAAAAGCACGGCGGCGAACAGGCACGCGATCATGAACAGCACGACCGACAGCGCCGCGCCGTAGCCGACCTTATAGTTGAGGAACGCCTCCTTATAGATCATCAGGCTCAGCACGTTGGTCATGCCGTTGGGGTCGCCCTCGGTCAGGGGATAGAGCAGCGCAAAAGAACCGTTGAGCGCGCTGATGCTTCCCATCACGGTATTGAATAAAATAACGGGCGAAATAATCGGAAGCGTGACGCTGGCAAACTTGCGCACCGGGCTTGCGCCGTCGATATCGCACGCCTCGTACAGCTCGCGCGGCACGTCCTTGAGGCCCGAACGGAAAATCAACATCATCTGCCCTGTATTATAGGTAAACAGCGTTACGAAGAACACCGCGTAATACACAGTCGTCTGATCGTAGAGCCAGTTGATGGTGACGCGTTGGCCGGCAAGTAGTGTCAAAATATAATTAAACACGCCCGCGTCGTTGCCAAAGATCATTTTAAACGCGAAGGCAAGCGCGACCGTCGGCACCACGGCGGGAATAAAATAGAAAAACTGAAAAACGCCGTTCAGCCTCTGCTCGCGGTTGAGCAGAAGCGCCATGCACAACGCCCAGATAGCGGTGACAATCATCATTACAACGGTAAAAAACAGCGTAACCTTGAGCGAGTTGAGGAACGTTGGACTATTGAACATATTGATGTAGTTCTTAAACCCGATATACTTGGAAAGACCCGTCAGCTTGCGGTTGGTGAGGCTGATGGAGAGCATAAACAGAATCGGAAAAGCCGAAAAGCACAGGAAGCCAATAAACCAGGGGCTCATAAAGCCATAGGCCACCAGATTGTTTCGCCGTCTGCGCTGCTTTGCGGTCATGGGCCTGGCTGCAGCCATGGAGCCATCCTCCTTTGCGTCTTGTCCGCGGAGTAAGCGGGAGAAAGCCATGGCCGCCGCATGGGCGCGGCAGCCATGGCTCCGGCGGTTGCCTGCGTTAATAGCCGATGGTTTCAGCGGCGTACTGCGTCGCCTGGTCCACAGCCTCCCGCGGCGTTACCTGCCCCAGCAGCGCGCTGTTAAACAGGCTTACCGCGTTGCCGGTAACGCCCGCCGGCAGGCATGTATAGCCGAACACGCCGGTGCCGAGCGATTTAGTGATCGCATCCCAGTTTGTCACATTTGTCGCGGCCTCGACCTTCCACGCGCCCTGACCAGCAATGGCCATCAACGCGGAGGGATTGCCGCTTGCCTTGCTATTGATGTTCTGCCCCTGCTCGCCCATCAGCCACTCAATGACCTTCCAGGCCGCATCGGGATTTTTACAAGTGGAGGAGATGGTGTAGAAACCGGTATGAAGGGTATTGTACTGCCGCGCGTCAACAGGCAGGGCGGCGATATCCCAATCAAAGTCCAGCTTGCCCGCGTAGGTGCCAATCTGCCAGCTTCCCTGCCAGCTCATCGCCGCCATACCGGAGGAGAACAGGTCAGCCGTGTCGGACGAGGGCTGCGGCATGACGCCTTCCTCAACCATCGCCTTGCAGTCGCTCACGAACTTCACGGCGCCGTCGCCGATCGCCATTTCACCTGTGGCAGGATCATAAACCTGATCGCCCGCCGCGCCGACGCCTGCCCACCATGTTTGCAGATTGGGCAGCGCGCAGCCGTAAATGGCGGTTGTGCCGTCGTCATTTTTCTTGGTCAGCGCCCTTGCGGCCGCCTGGAAATCCGCATAGGACCAGTCGTTGCTTGGGTAGGCGACGCCGGCTGCGTCAAACATCGCGCGGTTATAGTACAAAATTTCCGTTGCGGCGCACCAGGGCAACGCATAGGTCGCGCCAAGGCCCTCGGACAGTTGCGCCACAGCGCCGATAAAATCGCCGGTGTTGACGGTTGACTTCGCAAGGTAATCATCCAACGGAAGCACGCCGCCCGCGGCCACGAAATTGGCAAGGTCGCATTCCCATACGATCATGATGTCCGCATCGCTCTTGGCGGCGACCATCTGGTTGAGCTTGGAGGAATACTCGCTCTCGGCGATCACCGTCACATCGACCTTGATGCCGGTTGCCTGCTCGCATTGATAGTACATGTTGAGCTCCGGGTTTTCGTTAGGTTCGTTCCAAACCGTCAGCGTAACGGTTTCTTCGGCCAGCGCTGGCGCCACGCCCAGCGCCATCATCAGGCATAAAAGCAGCGCGATCAGTTTACGGGTCATGGAAAGGCACCTCCCAATTCTATTAATCGAGCGCATCCGCGCTTCAATCCCATGCGCAAGCGCAAAAACAATGATTTTATTTACGCGTTAGTATTTTATGGTTTTATTATATCCCGATAGGCGAAGTTGTCAATACCATATCAAAAAAATCGGCGATTTTTTAAACCGCCATCGATTGGTTCAGCTAAATCCTACCGCGGCACAGTCGGGATTACCCCAGCAAACCGTCGATAATTCTTCTATTTTATTCGGCCTATATGCCGGGTTTGAGTTTGTGCCCGGCGAATATGGAAAGGCCGGCTGGTTGAGGATAATCGCGTTATTCCCTTGATTTACGTTGTTTTTGCGGAATCAAGGTGGATAAGGGCTATATAATCAAAACCACCCGTCAAACGGGTGGTTTGCACTAAGGCTAAAAGCCTATTGGTACCGGCTCGCGTCTAAAGGCGCGGGCTTTCACTTTGTTTAAGCCTATTGCCTTTGCCTCTTTTGCTGCCCCTTAAGGGGCCTTCGTATTACTTGCCACCCTTAAAAGGGTCTTCGTATTCCTTCACGCTTAACTTGTCCATGGCGCTATCTTGTTTCTCTTGATCCTCGATGTATTTTTTCATTGTCGCCTCATTGAGTCCGACGGTCGAAACATAATACCCTTTTGCCCATAAATTGCTTTTCTTCTATACTTAGACGTAAACACGATGTGATATTTACACATCCACTTAGTATGTGCCAGACTATTTTTTTGGTTTGCCATACACTCACCTTTCTTTCTGCAATAGGCCTGAACATCCTTATTGCAACTGAAAGGTGTTTTTTGTATAACTTTTTGTCTCCCACCCGCATAGCGGGTGGCTTTCTGTTTCGCTTCGCTCATCTGCCTAAAGACATGAGTAAAAGAGCTTCCAAATTGGAAGCTCTTTTACCTTGGTGCGAGTAGTGTTATAGGATTCGTGAGAAAATCCAGTTAAATCAACGGTTTCAAGACGGTCAAAAGCAGTGTTTACTCAAAATTCAAACAAAAAAGTAGTGATTTGAGAAGCGTACCATGTAAATGGGGCGCTTTTTCCATTGCGAATGGAGGTAAAAATGGCATCAACAATCGTCGCAATTTGCAACCAAAAAGGTGGCGTAACCAAAACAACAAGTACCGCCAATCTGGGCATCGGTCTGGCGCAGCAAGGGAAACGTGTGCTGCTGGTGGACGCTGACCCGCAGGGTTCCCTAACCATCAGCCTCGGCTATCCTCGGCCTGACGAATTGCCGATCACATTGGCAACCATCATGAAAAAGCTCCTTATGGATGAAGCTGTTGTCCCGAAGGAGGGAATTCTTCATCACGAGGAGGGTGTTGACCTCATGCCCGCCAACATTGAGCTTTCAGGCATGGAGGTTTCTTTGGTCAACGCCATGAGTCGGGAAAAGGTATTGAAGCAGTATTTCGACAGTATCAAGCAAAATTATGACTACATCCTGCTGGATTGCATGCCATCCCTCGGTATGTTGACCATCAACGCCCTTGCCGCGGCTGACAGCGTGGTTATACCCGTGCAGGCACAATACCTCCCCGCCAAAGGGCTGGAGCAGCTTTTGCAGACCATCAATAAGGTGCGGCGGCAGATTAACCCCAAGCTGAAAATCGACGGCATCCTTTTGGCTATGGTGGACAACCGAACGAACTACGCCAAGGAAATTGTGAAGCTGCTCCGCGACACTTACGGCGGCAAGCTCAAAATATTCGATGCGGAAATTCCTCATTCGGTACGCGCGGCAGAAATCAGCGCCGAGGGCAAGAGTATTTACGCTCACGACCCCAATGGAAAAGTGGCGCAAGCTTACACAGCCTTGACAAAGGAGGTGTTGGGCATTGAAAAACAGCGGCAGAAATATCAGTCTGAATGCCTATGAGGACATCTTTTCCACAGAGGAAACCCGACAGGAGGCGCAATTAACCCAACAGACACAGCAAGCGCCGCCTGCATTGCAAGACCAGACGCCCCAAGAAGCGGACAATCGGGAAAAGGTTCAAATGATTCCGCTGAACGAACTTCATCCGTTCCACAATCATCCATTCAAAGTCAAGGATGACGAGGCAATGGCGAATACCGTAGACAGTGTAAAGCAATACGGCGTACTGGTTCCCGCGATTGCGCGGCCTATGGAGAGCGGTGGGTATGAACTCGTTGCGGGGCATCGGCGGCACCACGCCAGTGAGTTGGCAGGGCTAACTGAAATGCCTGTTATCGTCCGAAATTTGGACGATGATGCCGCCACCATCATCATGGTGGATTCCAACCTTCAACGGGAAACGTTGCTCCCCAGCGAACGCGCTTACGCCTATAAAATGAAACTGGAGGCAGTGAAACACCAAGGCGAGCGGAACGATTTAACTTCCCGACAAGTTGTCGGGAAGTTGGAAAACGCCGATTTGGTTGGACAGGCTGCTGGTGAAAGTGGTCGACAAGTACAACGCTTCATCCGACTCACCGCCCTCTCTCCCATCTTGCTGGACATGGTAGATGATAAGAAAATCGCCTTCAATCCCGCCGTGGAGCTGTCCTATCTCAAACAGTCCGAGCAACATCAGCTCCTTGACGCAATGGAAAGCGAGCAATCCACACCCTCACTGTCCCAAGCGCAGCGGCTCAAAAAATTCAGCCAAGAGGATAAGCTCACCCCGGATGTGATGTGCGCTATCATGTCCGAGGAAAAGAAACCCGAACAGGATAAGCTCACCTTCACAGGCGATAAGCTGCGCAAATTCTTTCCCAAGAGCTATACGCCCCAGCAAATGGAGCAAACCATTTTCAAATTGCTGGAACAGTGGCAAAGGCGGCGGCAGCAGGAGCAAGAGAGATGAGCTTACACATAGTCAAAGGGCGTTCCGAAAGGAGCGCCTTTTCTCATACTCAAAGCACTTTTGCCTCTGTTAGTCTGTCGGGTGGGAAGGATTCAACGGCTATGCTACTCATGATGATCAATCGCGATATGCCCATCAACGTGGTCTTGTTTGCTGATACGGGCATGGAGTTCCCCGAAATGTACGATCATATTGCTCATGTAGATCGGTTTTTATATCAAGAGCGTGGTATGCATATCACCACGCTTCACCATCCGCAAGGCTTTGAATGGCATATGTTTGATGAGCCAAAACAGAAAACTGCCTCTATCGAACACCGTCTGCGCCAAGGCATGCCGCCATGTGGCAACGGTTGGCCGGGAATCCGTGTACGTTGGTGTACGGGACAGCTGAAAACGCATCTGATTTCCAAAGAAGTGAATCGCTTGAAAGCAGATAACAGCGCATTGCATTATGTAGGCATTGCCGCAGATGAGGCACAGCGCTGTAAAAAGGAGCAATATCCACTGGTAGATTGGGGCGTAACTGAGGCCGATGCCCTGCAATACTGTTATGCTCACGGCTTTGACTTTGGCGGCCTGTATGAAATTTATCATCGTGCGTCCTGCTGGTGCTGTCCATTTCAGCGGATTGACGAGCTTCGCAAACTACGCATTCATCACCCCGAATTGTGGCGACGGCTATTGGCTATGGATGAGCGGGCGCTTACGCAATTTGGGCAGACCCCTTTGGGACAGTTCAGGAAAAATTGGACGGTCGCACAACTGGATGACCGCTTTTCAAAAGAGGAGGAAAGTGAAAATGGCAGTTTTCCGTATCGAAAAGACCAAAGATTACACCATCATGGCAAACCATCACCTGAAAAACCGCAACCTATCCTTGAAGGCCAAAGGGCTGTTGTCGGTGATTTTATCACTGCCGAATGACTGGAACTACACAACGCGCGGACTTGCGTCCATCTGTAAAGAGGGTGTGGACAGCATCGGGGCAGCGCTCAAAGAATTGGAAGCCACGGGATATATCCTGCGCAACCGCATTCGGGATAGCAAAGGCCGTATTACGGATACGGAGTATCTCATCTATGAAAAGCCTTGCCCTGTACTCGAAACCGAAAAACAGGATACGGCGTTACCGCATACAGAGCCACCATGTACGGAAAACCCGTATATGGATGAGGCGTATACGGATGTGTCGGATACGGAAAAACCCACGCAATTAAGTACTAAAGAATCCAGGACGAATCCAGAAAGGACTCAAACTACAAAATCTATCCATCAATCCCATCCGACGGAACGAGAGATGGAACGATGCAGAGCGCGGGTAGAATTGCAGATCGAGTATGACGCGCTGTTGGAGAATAACAGCGCCAGCGCCGCCCAGCTTGACGAAATCGTGGAATTGGTGACGGAAACGCTTTGCTCCGGGAAGAAGATCATCCGCGTGGGCGGGGAGGACTATCCCGCCGAGGTGGTCAAGGGACGGCTTGCAAAGCTCAATAGCGACCATGTGGAGTACGTCATGGCCTGTCTGAAAAAGAACGTTACCCCGGTGCGGAACATCCGCGGCTATCTGCTGACAGCACTGTACAACGCGCCCACCAGCATGGACAGCTACTACACAGCGGAGTTTAACCGCCACTACTATGGCGAGGGAGGGCGCAGGGCATGATGGGATATTGGTCACGGCATCCCATTAGGCCGCCCTAGAAGGATAGATGGGATGGATAGATGGGCTAAACAGCGAAAGGAGGCAAACCATGCAGGAAGATGTAGAGCATCGGGCGGTCACACTAGCGGTCAACACCACCAAAATGACGGCTCGTGTTCTCAAAAACGCGATTCTGAAATACCTTGCTCATCGCAAACAACAGAGCCGCGCCAGTCCCGGTATCAGCGGCAAGCAAAGCGTGAAGCGGCTTGTAGGGCAGGGTCAGGGCGTGACCAACATCGAAATCACCGACCAGAACATCAAATCCTTTGAGCGTGTGGCTCGGAAGTACGGCGTGGACTATGCCTTGAAGAAGGATATATCTGGGGAAAAACCGAGATACCTCGTGTTCTTCAAGGCCAAAGACACGGACGCGCTGACTGCCGCGCTTAAGGAGTTCACAGCGAAAGCCGTGAAAAGGGAGGAAAAACCCTCCGTCCTTGAGCAGCTTGCCAAGCTCAAGACCAAGCCCCTTGATCGTGGAAAGAACAAGGAGCAGGCACGATGAACCCAAAGGCTAAGAAAATCATCGTCACATATCTCCCGTATCTGCTGATTGCGCTGTTTGCCACCAAGCTGGGGTTGGCATGGAGATTGGCAGAGGGCGCGGATGCATCAGAGAAGCTGTTGAGCCTAATGGATACACTTGCTGCTGCGTTTTCCTCCCTTACCCCAAGCCTCCACCCGTTCGATTTGTGCGTGGGGATGCTCGTTGCCTGTATTCTTCGCTGCATCGTATATGCGAAAAGCAAAAACGCCAAGAAGTATCGCAAAAACGCGGAACACGGTTCCGCGCGCTGGGGTACGCGTGAGGACATCGCGCCGTACATTGATCCGAAGTTTGAGAACAACGTCCTGCTCACCCAAACGGAAAGCCTAACCATGAACAGCCGCCCCAAAAATCCAAAAACGGCAAGAAATAAAAACATCCTGGTCATTGGTGGTTCGGGCAGCGGCAAGACCCGCTTTGTTTTGAAGCCAAATTTGATGCAGTGTACGTCAAAGGACTATCCTACCTCATTCGTGGTGACTGATCCAAAGGGCAGCCTCGTAATTGAAACGGGAAGATTGCTTGAGAAAAAAGGGTATCGAATTAAAATCCTCAATACCATCAATTTCGGAAAATCACTGCATTACAACCCGTTCTCATATATCCACTCGGAAAAGGACGTTCTTAAGCTGGTCAACTGCCTAATTGCGAATACAAAGGGTGAGGGCAAAGGAGGTGATGATTTCTGGCAGAAAGCAGAAGTTTTGCTCTATACCGCACTGATCGGCTACATCCATTACGAAGTGGTTGAGCGCGAGCAGAATTTCTCCACGCTATTGTCCTTCATTAACGCTATGGAGGTACGCGAGGATGACCCGGACTTCAAAAACCAGGTGGACAACCTGTTTGATGTGCTTGAAAAGCGTGACCCCAATCATTTTGCGCTGCGCCAATACAAGAAATACAAATTAGCAGCGGGCAAGACAGCTAAGAGCATCCTTGTTTCCTGCGGCGCAAGGCTTGCGGTGTTTGACATTGCGGAGCTGCGCGAGGTGACGGCCTATGATGAGATGGAGCTTGACACCATCGGGGATGAAAAGACAGCCCTGTTTCTGATTATGAGCGATACGGATGACAGTTTCAATTTCCTGATTTCCATGTGCTACACCCAGCTTTTTAATACCCTCTGCGAAAAAGCCGACGATGTGTACGGCGGGCGACTGCCCGTCCATGTGCGCTGCCTAATTGATGAAGCGGCAAACATAGGCCAAATCCCCAAGCTGGAAAAGCTCATGGCAACGATCCGCAGCCGCGAAATCTCCGCTTGCCTGATTCTGCAAACGCAAAGCCAGTTAAGAGCGCTGTATAAGGACAATGCCGATACGATTCAAGGAAATTGTGATTGTTCCATTTTCCTCGGCGGCAAGGAGAAGGGAACGTTGAAGGAGCTGTCGGACGCGCTCGGAAAAGAGACAATCGACACGGTAAATTCCGGCGAAAACCGTGGAAAGGAGGTATCTCATAGCCTCAATTATCAAAAGCTGGGAAAGCCCCTGATGACCCCGGATGAGCTTGCGATCATGGATGGCGGGAAGTGCATACTCCAGCTTCGGGGTGTGCGCCCGTTTCTATCGGATAAATACGACATCACAAAACACCCAAACTACAGGTATTTATCCGACGCTGACCCACGAAACGCTTTTAACATCGAAAAATTCCTGTCCCGAAAACTAAAAATCAAACCCGATGATGCGTTTGAAGTCTTTGAAACAGACGATTCAGACGAATTGGAAACCGAGACCCTAGACGAACTGTTCTAGCGGTCTTTTTGTTTGCCCTTAAAAAACGAATGGAGGAATCCAATGAACACACACCAAAGCACCATGAAGGTTCTCAGCACTTTGGCAGACGCGATCAACACCAGTCTGTATCTGTTGGACACGGTTTATGACGATGCAAAGCGTGACAGCGATGATCCCGATTGCCCCCGCTGCTGCGATGACTGCATGATCCCTGTATTCGATATCGACGAGGATTATCTCGACGGCGAAGATGACTAATTCCTTGTTATCAACAAAATAAAGATATTTGGAGGTTCAAATGGACTTTTTTGCATCCGCAATTGATGTATTGCAAACCTTGGTGATCGCGCTGGGCGCAGGGCTTGGCGTATGGGGCGGTATCAATCTCTTGGAGGGGTACGGCGCAGACAACCCCGCGGCTAAATCGCAGGGCATCAAACAACTCATGGCTGGCGGCGGCATGGCGTTGATCGGCATGACGCTGGTTCCCCTGCTCTCAAGCATGTTTGCCTAAAGCCGAGAAATATTCTTCGCGGCTTCCCGCCGGACGGGAGGCCGCGAGGGAAAGGAGGGAACTGATTGGATTTTATCTGGAACAAAATCACCGAATGGCTCAAGGAAATTATGGTCGGCGGGATCATGGGCAATCTGCAAGGCTTGTTTGACAACGTAAATCAGCAGGTGGGCAGTATCGCAGGACAGGTCGGAACCACCCCGCAGGCATGGAACGGCGGCGTATACAGCATGATCCGCGGTCTGTCGGATAACGTGATTCTACCCATTGCGGGTGTGATCCTCGCCATCGTCATGACCATGGAGCTTTTGCAGCTGGTGATGGAAAAAAACAATATGCACGATTTTGAAACGTGGGTTTTTTTCAAATGGATATTCAAGACCTTCTGCGCTGTGATGATCGTGACCAATACATGGGATATCGTCATGGGAATCTTCGATCTGGCACAAAGCGTGGTCAGCAGCGCGGCGGGGCTTATCAGCTCCGACACCAATATCGAAATTACCAGTGTCATCGCCAATCTGGAGGCGCGATTGATGGAAATGGAGATCGGCCCGCTGTTGGGAATGTGGTTTCAGACGCTATTCGTGGGCGTGACCATGTCCGCGCTGACGATCATCATTTTTGTGGTCATCTATGGCAGAATGGTGGAAATTTACCTCGTCACCTCGATTGCGCCGCTGCCCATGGCAACCATGCTCAACCGCGAATGGGGTTCCATGGGGCAGAATTATCTGCGCTCGCTATTCGCGCTGGGTTTTCAGGCGTTTCTTATTATCGTCTGTGTCGCGATCTACGCAGTGCTGGTCAAAACCATCTCAGTGGATGTGACAGGCGATGTCAATGCGGCAATCTGGTCTTGCATCGGGTACACGGTTCTGCTGTGCTTCACGCTGTTCAAAAGCGGTTCTGTTGCCAAAGGGATTTTTGGAGCGCATTGACCGTAAAATAATTCCGCTTGAAAAATTAGCGCAATTATGCTAAAGTGAACTTGAAAGGAGTGATGAATATGCCTCAGATTCGTCCTGTGTCTGATCTACGCAACAGTTTTGCGGAAATCTCTCGCAGCGTTCATCAAAGTGATGAGCCTGTCATTCTGACAAAAAACGGATACGGCGATATGGTGGTTCTCAGCTATGAAGCCTATGAGAGTCTGCAATATGAAATGGTAATTTCCGCAAAGCTGCGGGAAGCGGAAATCGAAGCCGAAGCGACCCGTGAGCGGTTTCATCATGAGGATGTGATGGCTGACCTGCGCCAAAAGCTCAAGGCGGTGACTTCCGCGCGTGTATAAGGTCGTTTATCTGCCCACGGCGCGGCGCGAGCTGGAAGAAGCCGTTTTGTATATTGCCTGCGAACTTTGTGCGCCCGATGCTGCTGCTGTTCTCCTTGATGAGATTGACCATGCTGTGCTGACATTAAAGGAAATGCCCTATCGCCATGCCCTGTATCCTTCGCTGTATGCGTTGAAAAACGAAGTGCGATTCTTCCCTGTTAAAAATTATAATGTGTTCTATGTAGTGGATGAAACGCAGCAAACGGTTGAAATCAGACGTATTCTCTACCAGCGCAGAAATGTGATCGCTCCATGAAATATTCCACCCGTCTCAGAAGCATCTCAATACGAGGTGCTTTTTCTTTGTCCAAAATCAATGAAAGGAGTTGCCCATTCATATGGCCTACGTCCCCGTCCCCAAGGACTTAACCAAGGTCAAATCCAAGGTGATTTTCAACCTGACCAAACGACAAATCATCTGTTTTGGCGGCGGCGCGCTCATCGGTGTTCCGCTTTTCTTTTTACTCCGCGATCCCATTGGCAGCACGGGAGCCGCCATGGTGATGATCTTCGTCATGATGCCGTTCTTGCTGTTTGCGCTCTACGAGCGGAATGGTCAACCGCTGGAACAGGTATTGCGCAACGTCGTGGAAACCCTGTTCTTACGTCCAAAGCAGCGCCCATACCAAACCAACAACCTGTACGCCGCGCTGATGCGGCAGGAACAAATGGAAAGAGAGGTTCAAAATATTGTCCGCAAAAACCAACAGAAAGCTCACCCGTGAAGAAAAAGCAAGAATCAAGGAGGTGATGCAGCAAGCCAAAAAGCAGGGCAAGCCACCCGCCACAGCGCAAGCCACCATCCCCTATGACCGCATTTGGCCGGATGGTATCTGTCTGGCAAATGGCAAGCTCTACACCAAAACCATCCGATTTGAGGACGTAAATTATCAACTCGCCCAAAACGAGGACAAGACGGCGATCTTCGATTCCTGGTGTGACTTCCTCAATTTCTTTGATAGCTCCATCCGCTTCCAGTTTTCCTTCCTCAACCTTGCCGCCAACGAGGATAGCTTTGAGGAAAGCATCCTCATTCCTCCCAAAGCAGACGCTTTTAACGATGTTCGCGCCGAGTACGCGGAAATGCTTCGGAACCAGCTTTCCAAGGGCAACAACGGCCTCATTAAGACCAAGTACCTGACCTTTGGTATCGAAGAAAAGAACCTGAAAATCGCCAAGCCCCGATTGGAACGCATTGAAACCGATTTGCTGAACAATTTCAAGCGGCTGGGTGTATCAGCGGAGAGCTTGGACGGCAAGGAACGCTTGCATCTGATGCACGCCATCTTCCATATGGACGATCAGCAACGGTTTGATTTCGACTGGGGTTGGCTGCCTCTGTCCGGGCTTTCCACCAAGGATTTCATTGCTCCAACGTCCTTTGAGTTTAAGGAAAGCCGCCGCTTCCGCATGGGCGGCAAGCTCGGTTCAGCCAGCTTTTTGCAAATCCTCGCGCCGGAACTCAATGACCGTATGCTGGCAGATTTCCTGTCCATTGAATCGAGCCTCATCGTCACCATGCACATCCAGTCCATCGACCAAGGGGCGGCGATCAAGCAGATTAAACGGAAGATTACTGATCTTGATAAAAACAAGATGGACGAACAGAAAAAGGCAGTGCGGGCAGGGTACGATATGGACATTCTGCCCTCCGATCTGGCGACTTACGGCAATGAAGCAAAGAAGCTTCTGCAAGACCTGCAAAGCCATAACGAGCGGATGTTCCTTCTTACGTTTCTGATTTTGAACACCGCCGATACCAAACAGAAGCTGGAGAACAACGTCTTTCAGGCGCAGAGCATCGCGCAAAAATACAACTGCGCGTTGGAACGGCTGGACTTTCAGCAGGAGAAGGCGATGGTGTCTTCTCTGCCGCTGGGGTTCAACCAAATCATGATTCAGCGCGGGCTGACCACCAGCTCTACGGCTATTTTTGTTCCGTTTACCACACAGGAGCTGTTTCAAACGGGGAGTGAGGCGCTGTATTACGGGCTGAACGCGCTATCCAACAACCTGATTATGGTAGACAGAAAGCGGCTTAAAAACCCCAACGGCCTAATCCTTGGCACGCCCGGTTCCGGTAAGTCCTTCTCCGCCAAGCGTGAGATTGCTAATGTGTTCCTTGCCACTGCGGATGATATCGTCATTTGCGACCCTGAGAGCGAGTATTTTCCGCTGGTGCGGCGCTTCCATGGGCAGGTCATTAAAATCTCGCCTATCTCCGGGGACTACATCAACCCCATGGACATCAATCTCAACTATTCGGATGATGAAAACCCGCTGTCGCTCAAGTCCGACTTCATCCTTTCCCTGTGCGAGCTGATTGTCGGCGGGCGGGATGGCTTGCAGCCTGTTGAGAAAACGGTCATTGACCGTGCCGTGCGGCTGGTGTACCGCCGGTATCTGGCTGACCCCAAGCCGGAGAACATGCCCATTCTGGGCGATTTGTACAACGCGCTGCTTCAGCAGGGTGAGAAGGAGGCTCATCATATTGCAACCGCATTGGAAATTTACGTTTCGGGTTCGCTCAATGTGTTCAACCACCGTACCAATGTGGACATCGGCAACCGCCTTGTTTGCTATGACATCAAGGATTTAGGCAAGCAACTCAAGAAAATCGGAATGCTCATTGTGCAAGATCAGGTGTGGGGACGTGTGACCGCCAACCGTGCCGAAGGAAAATCCACGCGATACTATGTCGATGAATTCCACTTGCTCTTGAAGGAGGAGCAGACCGCAGCGTACAGTGTTGAAATCTGGAAACGGTTTCGCAAATGGGGTGGCATTCCGACAGGGGTCACGCAAAACGTGAAGGATTTGCTGGCTTCCCGTGAAATCGCTAATATCTTCGAAAACAGCGATTTTGTCTACATGCTTAATCAGGCTGGTGGGGATCGAAAGATTCTCGCCAAACAACTCAATATCTCGCCTCATCAACTGTCCTACGTCACCCAATCCGGTGAAGGCGAAGGGCTGTTGTTCTACGGCAACGTCATCCTGCCCTTCTCTGACAAATTCCCGAAAAATACGGAACTGTACCGCATCATGACCTCAAAGCCATCCGAGGTGCAAGCGCCACGAACGGAGGCGGGAGCATGAACTGCATATGGATTGTCTTAGGGCTTCTCTTTCTATTCGTGGCATTGCTGTTCCAAGGGGCGTGCAAGCTCGGCGCGGAAGCGGATGCTCGCGCGGATCAAGCCTTTCGAGAAATGATAGAGCGTCGCTCGCAAACCGCGGGCGGCGTTTCCTGTGAAAAGGAGGATGCGAATGGAGCGCAGACCAAAGCCTCGTCTGCAATTTGAGAATGAAGAAAAGCAGGATACGAGCACAATATCCCCCAAACGCACACAACGCCCTGCCGCATCCATGAACGCACCGCTCACCCGAACGCGGCTGCATTTGTCCGATGAAGAGCTGAACGATCCCGCGCTGGAAAAACCTATCTTAAAAGCGGAGAAAGCCGCTCAAAAGCGCAACAAGGCCAAGGGGAAGCTGCCCATGCAAAAGCGGCTCAACCTCGCCCGCGCCACGGACGAAGCCACGGGGAAAACCGCTATCAGATTGCGTTTTGATGAAAAAACAAAGCCACCTACCAAGCTCGCGCATGAATCTGTTTCTGCCATCGGCACAGAAATCCATCGCCGGATTGATAGAGCCGAGGATGATAACAGCGGCACGGAGGCGGCTCACAGCGCGGAAAAGAGCGTGGAAAAGGGCGCTCGCTTTGCAAAGAACTCCTACCGCGCCGGGAAGCTCAAAGCCTACCGTCATGCAGAAAAAGCTGAGCAGGCACTGGATAAAGCCAGTATGCGGCTGCTGTACAAGAAAGAAGCGCTTTCGAGCAATCCCATTTCCCGTTGGCAGCAGAAGCGTGCCATTCGCAAAAGCTATGCGGCAGCAAAGGCGGCGGGCGGCACGGCGGCACAATCCACCGCAAACGCAAACCTCCTGCAACGGACGGTTCAGGGCGTGAAGCGCATGTTTGTCCGCAACAAAAAAACCTATGCTTTGGGGGGTGCGTTGTTTTTATTGATGGCAATGGTCTTGAACGGCCTGTCCTCCTGCACTCCCTTGGTGCAGGGCGCGTTGCAGTCCATCGTCATCGCCACCTATCCCGCTGAGGACGCGGATATTTTAGCGGCCGAGCGGTACTACAAGGGGCTAGAAGACGAGCTACAACAGACCATAGACCGCTATGCCGCCGAGCATCCCCAATACGATGAATTCCAATACGAGTTGGACGATATCTGGCATGACCCGCACGCGCTTATATCGCTGGTGTCTGCGCGGATGAACGGCGAGTGGAAAATCGACAATGTGTGCGGCTTCATAGACTTATTGTTTAAGCGACAGTACACCTTGACGGAAAAAGTAGTGTCCGAAACCCGATACCGTGAAGAATGGGTAACGCGTCACGAAAAAATTGTCGATCCAGAAACGGGTGAAATTACTTGGAGGCCGTATCAGGTGTTGGAGGATGTGCCGTATACCTACCGCATCTGTACAGTGACGCTGGATAACTTTAACCTGTCACACCTTCCCTTTTACGTTCTCAGCCGTGAAGGGGTGGGACGATACGCCATGTACATCTCGGTGCTTGGCAATCGAGAGGACTTGTTCCGCGGAAACCCCCACGCTTCCACCCTCCGTGAACCGGGCGAACACGATATTCCCGAAGAATACCTAGAGGATGAAACCTTTAGACGCATCATTGAGGAAGCGGAAAAGTATATCGGATATCCCTATGTCTGGGGAGGTGATAGCCCCGAAACCTCCTTCGACTGCTCCGGGTTCGTGAGCTACGTCTTTACCAACAGCGGCGTTCGCAATGTGGGTAGGCTCGGCGCGACCAGCCTGTACGGGGCGTGCCGCAAGATTACGCCTGAGGAAGCCAAACCGGGCGATCTGATTTTCTTCCAAGGCACCATTTCGGGCGAGGATGGAATTACTCACTGCGGCATCTACGTCGGGGACGGCTATATGTTGCACTGTGGAAGCCCCATCGGCTATGCGAATCTAAGTGAATCGTACTGGCAGCAACACTATTTTGGCTACGGGCGACTTTCCCGCGATTGATAACGAATGAAAGGAACACAGATGAACAGCAAATTGGAGAAATATACGGAAGAACGCGATAAAATCACCGCGAAGATCGCTGTGCTGGAGGAACGCCGTAAGGTGCTGGACGGCAAAATCATAGAGTCGGAAACCCTTGAAATCCGCGCCCTGATGAAAACGGAAAAGATGACGCTTACCGACCTAATGGCGCTGGTGCGCAGCATGCAAGAGCAGCACCGCACGCCTTATCCCCAAAATCAACAGACCGATACCAACGAAAACGAGGAGGACACCGAAGATGAGGAAATCTGAAAAAAATCTGATGCGTCTGCTGACGCTGCTGCTCTGTCTGCCCATTCTGCTATGCGCAACAATTTCTGTTGCGGCAATGGCGGAGTCGGGCATCATCGACCCCGAAACCTATGACGGGCAAGTGATTTTGGAAGATCCCGCGCTGATGGGTGATGTGGAGGACGATTTAGGGGATGTGGGACAAGATCCCACCACGACCACAACGCCCGCGACGGACGCGCCTACGCAGGCTCCCACAACCGAACCTACCGATGCACCCACGCAGGAGCCGACGGCAGAACCGACCACCGCGCCGACGGACGCGCCGACAGCCGCTCCCACAGCCCCACCCACGGAACCGCCCGCCGCATCTTTTGATATCGCCATGGCTGTCCCCAAGGGCTGGTACCTGAACCGCGCGGCTATGGAGGTGACGGTCACGGATGTAGGCGGCACAGGCTGGAAGAATATCAAGATCACCATGGGCAACGCCACGCTCATCAATGGCGCATTGCCCTCCGGGCATGTCTGGCTAGATCTACTGGACAACTGCACCGTAGAGGTTACTGTGACCGATCCCTACGGCAAGGAACACAAGAAAAGTGAGACGATTTCCTGCTTTGATAAAGAGCGCCCCACGCTCAAAACCAGCGTTAAGGGCGAATATCTAAATATTGAAGCCACGGACGCTCATTCCGGCATTGCGTCCGTGCAGGTCAACGGAACGAATTACACCAGCCTGAAGGATGGCAAGCTGGAAATCCACCTCAAGGGGTATGCGGATGCCTATGAGCAGCTCTTGGTGCAGGCTGTGGATAAGGTGGGCAATGCGAGCAAAGCGATTGCGGTTGCCAATCCTTTTTTTCATAACATCCCTACTGTGACCGCTAAGCCCACGAACACGCCCAAGCCCACCAATCCCCCTAAACCGACAAAGCAGCCCTCCGGGGGCGGGAGCGGATCGGGCAGCGGCGGCAGCTCGGGCGGCGGCTCCGGCAATAAGGCAACACCCACTCCTACGGTTATCCCGACGATTGCGCCGATGCTGACGCCCATTGCTACGTTTGCGCCCATTCTTACCGAGGTGCAACCAGGCACCCCCTTCTCCTATGGCGGGAATTCCTTCACCCGCGATTTGCTTTATGACAAACACACCAATAAACAATTCATCGCCATTGAGACGCGCAACGGCGATGTTTTTTATATGGTGATTGATTATGATAAGCCGCTGGATGAAAAAGGCGAGCGGTATGAAACTTATTTTCTGAATCTGGTGGACAGCCGCGATCTGCTGGATATCGTGGATGAAGATGTGATTGAGCCGGAGATCGTCTACGTCACGCCGCAGCCTACCGCCCTGCCCACCCAAGCGCCCGCAACGCAGGAAGCGCCCCCAAAGGACAGCGGAAACGGCGCGGCATTGGGCATGGTGGGTATTTTGCTGGCGGCGGCGGGCGGCGCAATTTGGTATTTCAAGCTCCGCAAGCAAGGTGGCAAGGGCAAGCAGCCTTATGAAAAGGACTACGAGTTTGAGGACGATGACGAGGAAGAAGAAACCGTCAACGAAGATGAATAAGGGCATATGGGGCGGGAGGTTTGTACTCCCGCCCTATGTGATGGAATTGGAGGAGGCTTCATGAGCAGGAAACTCCTGATTGTCGCGGTTGCCTTGCTGCTGATGGGCGCAATCATCCTCTTTGCGCCTGTGCTGATGATGGACATGGAAATCCATCAGGATGCCGAGGCGTACAATGAGCTGCGAACGCTGGTGCAACCCATATCCATCAATGAAGAAACGACTTTGCCGCCGACTTCCGTGACGCGGGTATTGTCATCTATGCCCGCCGCTGTTCCCATGCCCGTCACAAACGGAACGAGCGTGGATTTGTCGGCCTGCAAAGCCCAAAACGAGGATTTCATTGCGTGGCTGCAAATTCCCGATACACCTGTCGATTACCCTGTCGTGTGGACGGACGATACAAATTACTACCTAAACCACACGTTTTCGGGCAAGAAAAGCTATCTGGGAACGCTGTTTTCGCTTTGCAAAACGGACTATTGCACACCGAGCAAAAACATTTCCATTTATGGCCATCACATACGGAGCAATGATAGCGTCATGTTCTCGCCGTTGCTCGCCTACAAGGATGCGAGCTTCTATGAGGAACATGAAACCATTGCGCTGGATTCACTGTACTGCTCGGATACCTACACCATCTTCGCGGTGATTAACATGCGCAACGGTGAATGGGAACCCTCTACCGCCGCGTTTGGCAGCGATGAGGATTTCCTCCGTTTCGTGCATGCCGCAAAAGCGCAAGCCCTGTATGAAACAGGCGTGGAGGTCAGCGCAAGCGACTACATTTTGACGCTTATTACCTGTGACCGCAGCTACGGCGGCAGCAATGGTCGGCTGCTGGTCATGGCAGTTAAAAACGATGCAAAATAAGGAGAATGGAAGATGCAAAAGAAACTCAAATATAGAAAAATCTTCGCGCTGCTGCTGGCGTTGGTCATGCTGACAGCGATTGTTCCCGTAGCCACCATTGCGGAACCCGTTGTCGAAGCAACGGAAGCACCCGCAGAACCCGTAGCACCCAAAGCAACGCAACTCCCCGAAGCAGAGGACGAACCCCCGCAGGACACGCCCACTCCCTCTGCCGACAACGGTGAGGAGGAAATCGCCGAACCCACGGAACTGCCTCCCGCAACGGAGCCTCCCATGGAGGATGTGCCACCCACGGAACTGCCTCCCGAATCGGAACCTCCCATGGAGGATGTGCCATCCACGGAGTTGCCGGAGGAAACTCCACTTCCCGATCAGGAGGAAAATACTCCGCCCACCGAAACGGTCAGCGCAAGCCTTGAGGACATCATTGCCACCTACGGTCATGCCTATGTGATGACGGCGGGAGAGGTCATGGTGTATACTTCCGCAACGATGACCGACGCGGAACGCAGCTACACCATCACGCAAACCAATGCGGTGCTGTTGGCAACGGCGTATGCCGCGCCGGACGGTCACAACAGCGTGATGGTCTGGTTTATCACAAGCGAAAACGCGGTAATGTCCGGCTATGTAGACGCGGCGGCGCTTGCGGATGCCGTGCTGTCGGACGCGGAAGCCTATGCGTTGACCGACTCGCTTGCGGCGGGCATTATCTTGTGTGATGTGGGAGAGATGCCCGCTTTCATCGTAGAGGGCGAATCCGCTATCGCCCCGCCCACCGAGGCGGTGAATTCTGAAGTGTCAGCAGAGCCGACTGTGGAACAACCCACGCCTACCGTTGAGGAAGCTGCGCAGCCGTTTGCCCAAGTCGGAGATTTTATCGCCGTCAGCCCTCAAACCCGCGTTTTCATGGGCATGGATGACGGCGAACAGTGCGTGGGCGTGTTCGTGCGGGACGCTTCCGTACAAATCGAAGCCGTAGAGCAGGACAGCCTTGAACGCCATTGGTACAAGGTGCGCTACCTGTACGGTGATGATTTTGCGGATGGTACGCTCAAATGGACGGAGTATGATAGCGTCTATGTGCTCGCTGCCGAAACAGCGATCAGCACAGAACAGGAATGCACGCTCACCGACTACGCCTTTGAAACCGTTCCCGCGTCCTCCGGGCGGCTTCGTTCTGCAAGCGCAATGAATGGCTTTAGCCTAAAATCCATTAACGCCCCCGTTCCCTCCCTTTACGTCGGGCAAAGCGGCGTATATGGTAGCTCCGGCAAGGACAGCGATTACTTGCAGATTGCCAAGTCCGCTGACCACGGCACAATCTATGCCACGCCTCACTATCTGGACGGGTATACAGTCTACTGTCTGGAGCACACCCTGTCGGGGCCGGGTGAAAACATATCGGGTGGCGGGCAACAGCCCAAAGGCCCGTATCTTATTGTGGATATTGACTCCTATCGCAATAACCCAGGCTATTCCAGCATCATCTATCATGATTCCACTCTGCACGCCATTGCGTGGATACTCCGTCACAGCTATCCCTTCATGGTGCTGGATCGCAGCGATTCGGATAACGAAGTTTGGTCACGGGTAGCCGGGCAATTCGCCATTAGGCAAGTAATCCGCGAGCTGGAGGGTGCGCAGTATGTTCGCCCCTACTGGAACATGGACAATTTTTACCGCGCCAGCGGACAAGCCCCCGCCGTTTATCTGGAATATGCGCGTTGGTTGGCCTCCAATGGCATTGCCCGCGGCAACATCACGGGCAATATCAACGTGTCGGGTAAGTCCACCACTGCATCGGGCAGTTCCTATGTTGGCACGGTAACGCTCACCACCGATGCGGATCAAATGCGAGTCAGCAGAGCCGTAGGCAACCTAACAGGCAACACCGCAGGCGCGGACAGCGCCTACTATTACCTCAACAGCGGCGATACCATTTCCGTATCCTCCACACGCAACAACTTTACGATTGTCGTTGAATCCGTGTCCACTGCGGACGAGGAGGCCAATTTTCTGGTGGGTGTTCCCAGCGTGGAAATCCAAAAGGTGCTGATACCGCAATACGGTGCGCCGACCAAGATGCAAGCCGTGTCCATCCAATTTGAGATACCCTTTGGAGCAATCAACGTCACGAAAAAAGCGTCGGCATCCGGGGCGGCGCTGGCAGGAGCGACCTTTGAGCTGCTGAGCAGCGGCGGCGCGGTGATTCAGACCCAGACAACGGGCGCGAATGGTATTGCGTCCTTTGTCAACTTGCAACCGGGCAGCTACACGGTTCGAGAGGCAGGCGCACCTTCGGGCTATCTGATTGCAACGACCAACATGCAGGGCGTAACGGTTACAGCAGGGAACACATCTCATGTGCTGTTTGCCAATGATTCCATGACTGCCAAAATCAAAATTATGAAAAAAGACCAGCTCACAGGCGAAGCGTTGGCTGGCGCGGAGTTTACGATAACGCGCCTGTCCGCGCCTAGCGGGAGCAACGGTGCAGGGATTGGCAGCGTGGTAGCTGTGCTTACCACCGACGCCGACGGCAGCGCGGAAACGGGGTGGCTTGAATGGGGACGCTATCGGGTGACGGAAACCAAGGTGCCACCGCATTTTGTAGACAACCATTTTTCTACCGAAATCGAAGCATACGAAAACGGCAAGACCTACGCCATTGAGGTGAAAAACGAACCTACAAAGGGCTTTATACGGCTGGTCAAAACAGACCGTCTAAACGGAAATCCCATCGAGGGCGTGCGTTTTGACATCTTTCATAATGATGAGTACGGCAGCGGTCTGGCTGCCACGATGGTCACGGGCAAGGACGGCGTGGCGATTTCCGAACCACTCCGCAAGGGACGATATATCGTCAGGGAACATGGTGAAACGGCAGGCTATGCTTTTGAGGAAATCACACTGAACGCAACGGTAAAGTCCGATGACACTACGGAGCTGACAGCGACCAATCAGCCCGTGCGGGTCAAGCTCAAGCTATACAAGCGTGACGCGGAGGAATACGGCGGAGAGATCGGAAATACCTCAACGCGCGGTGACGGTGTTCTGATCGGCTCGGAGTTTCAGGTTCTGGCAGGAGAAGCCATCAAAGATCGCCAGGGCAACGTACTTTATGCTGAGGATGATGTGGTGATCGCATCTCTCAAAACGGCTGGCGAGGATGCCTCCGTCACCACGAGTGAATTGTGGCCAGGGCTGTACAAAATCGTGGAGCTTACGCCGCCTGTTGGCTACCAGCCGAGCGAGAAACCTATTTCGGTGGATGCCCGAAGCGCGGCATTGCAGTCCCAAGAGGCTGTGATCACCTACGAGGGAGTGAAAACCAATACCATCCTCTATGGTGCGTTGGAAATCGTCAAGTTCTTGGGAAATAATCAGGAGCATGTGGGTTCGGGTGTGATCGAAACCCCCGAAGCGGGCGCGAAGTTTGAGGTGTTCCTGAAACGTGCGGGTTCCTACGAAAACGCCCGCGATATTGAGCGTGACCACCTAAAAACCAACCGATACGGCAAAGCCCGCACCAAGGCGCTGCCCTACGGGGTATATGTGCTGCGCCAAACGGTGGGAAAAGAAGGCCATGCGCTCATGGCTCCCATTGATTTCATGATTGATGGAAGCGAGGATTTGAAAGACCCGCCTTCTTTGATTCTCAACAATCAGGCCATTCAGTATCGACTTCGCATCATCAAGCTGGACGCAGAAACGGGCAAGCCTGTCGCCCTTGCGGGGACGGCTTTTCAGCTTAGGGACGCAGACGGCAATCTTGTAACACAGACCGTCAGCTACCCAACGCCCATGGAGATTGATACCTTTCTCACCAATGACAACGGCGAAGTGATGCTGCCGGAAACCGTCACTTGGGGGCAGTATTTCATTGAAGAAGTCAAATCTCCCGAAGGATATTTGCTGAACGTTGAACCTGTGGAGGTATTCGTTGGACACGCAGGGGACGCTGCTGACCAAGTATATGAAGTGGCGGTTGAAGTTTCCAACGAGCCTGTCAAGGGCAATATCATCGTTGAGAAAAAAGGCTTACAGCTTGCGGGCTTTGAAGCTCAGACGGATGCTTTCGGCAACGAATATCAGCAGCCAATCTATGAAGAAAAGTATCTGGCGGGCGCTGTGTTCGAGCTTCGCGCCGCTGAGCAGATTATTGGCAAAGATGGAATCGTCTGGTATGAGCAGGATGCGCTGGCAGATACCATCACTACGACGGCTGACGGCGCGAATGCCTCCATTGCGCTGCCGCTGGGCAAGTATTATCTGAGGGAAATCGAAACGCCCGCGGGATATGTAGCTGAGCAAGAACGGTATGAAGTGGAGCTGGTTTTTACCGACAACCAGACCGCTATTGTTGAAATCATTGCTGCCATCGGCAACACATACATCCCCGCAGAAATCAGTCTACAAAAGGAAAAGGAAGCCATTCAGACAACGGATGATGGCAATGGTACGGTACGGCAAGTGATTGTGAACGTACCGGGCGAAGGTTTTGTATTCGGGCTGTATACCGACAAGGATATTCATTGCAGCGGCGGGACGCTTGTGGCGGGTACCCTCGTGGCAACAGGCGTTACGGCTTCTGATGGCAACCTGACATTTGCAGGTCACTATCCGCATGGGGACTACTACATCAAGGAGCTATCCACACCCAAGGGCTGGAAGCTCAATCCCAACCGCTTTGCAATCACCCTTGACCCCGTTGCAAAAGCGGAGGATGCCAACATCATCCGCGTCAGTCTGTCGGAGGCAATCCATAATGAGCTGGTGTATTCGGAGATTACGCTCACCAAGACGGATATTACGGGCGAAAACACCATCCCCGGCGCATTGATTGAGGTCAGAAATAGTGCGGATGAGGTGATCTATCTCGCTTACACAGACGCGAACGGACAAATTCCCAATATCCCCGTCACACCAGGATGGTACTCTTTCCGTGAGATACTTGCCCCTGACGGATACGCACTGAACGAAGCGACGTTGATCTTCGCTGTGGACGAAGCTGGTAATGTCACGGGCGATACCGTTATCCGTGATGAGTACACCCGATTTTCACTGCGGAAGCAGGACGAAAAGGGTGAGCCTTTGGCGGGCGTGGAATTTGCCCTGCTGAAAGAGGACGGCTCAACCCTAATGACCGCCCTGTCCGATGAAAACGGACTCGTAACCTTTGAAAAGATACCCTACGGCAACTACACCATCGTGGAAACACAGCCGTTGGCGGGATATCTGCCAAGCGGCACACAGATTCAGTTGACGGTAGATGGAGCGTATGTCAATCCTGACCAACCTGTGACCATTGTGAATGTTCCGAATCACTATGCGTTTCTCAAGGTGGACAACGAGGGAAACCCGCTGGCGGGTGTGAAGTTCGCGCTGGAGGACACTGCCGGAAATACTCTGCGTGAGCTGATGTCGGGGGAGGATGGAGTTGTGCATGTGACAGACCTAGAGCGCGGGAGCTATACCATCCGCGAAACCGAGGCGCTGGAAGGGTACATACGAAGCGAGGATACGATTGAGCTGGTGATGGATGACAACTATCGGATGCCCGACGAGCTGGTGCGGCTGGTCAATTATCCGGGGATACAGACGGGCGTGGAAATCGTCATCACCCCCGTGATGTGGGCAGGCGCTGTGCTGATGCTGGGTGGCGTAGCTGTCCTCTTTGCCTATGGCGCGAGAAACAAAAAGAAAAAACGCCGTAAACAACATCGTTAAACCACGAAAAATCAAGCGAGTTCCCCGCATCCTTTACCATTTTTGAAAGAAGGGCTATCCTATTGATGTACCCATTCTATCGTCTAGTCGTTCCGCCTTAGCTGCGGAGTGAATCAATATTCGGGAGGTAGCGCCATGTTCTTACTGAAATTGCCGCTCAAACTGATTGCCCTTCCCCTGGTGCTGGCTATCTCTTTATTGCAAGGGCTGGGGATTTTGTTGGTCAGCATTTCAACGACCCTTCTGAACATGCTGTTGGGCATTGTGTCCCTGATCGTGATGGGGAGCTGGATGTTTGGGCTGACCTCCGAAGGGAATATGGTTTGCGGGCTGACGCTGTGCCTGATCCTGTTCATCGTGCCGCATATTGGGAAATGGTGCATCATTAGAATCGCGGTACTCAACAGCATCCTGAAAGAATTTGTTCGGTCATAAGCGGCGGTTAAAAGGGCAGGAGATAAAATCACTCCTGCCCTTTTGACGTGCCATATTTGTGATATGTCCCTAAAAATAGTATCCATAGAACCCAGCCATCTCAAAGGTGTTGAGCATTTCTTTTTGTGCAACGCATTCTACCTTATCCTATTGGTTCGGTGCGGAAGTTGTGTCGTCTGCTCATTGTTGAAAGACAATAGGACAAGTTTCCTTGATAAAAGAATATGTCCTTCCTTATTACTGTCCACAACCTCTATAAATCATTGCCTGCATAGCAAATTGGAAATGGCCGTTCTATTTGAATTTCGCGGGAACATTGGACTTTTGTGTGTCAAAATTAATCGTTTGCCAATGCACAAATGGATTTATTTCGAGAATATCCAAAGGTGGTATCTGGACATTGTTTTGCATTAAAACAACGTGTTCGCTTGGTCTGCCAAAGGCTGTGTGATAGGCATACGTCAAATAATGCAGAACCTTATCTTTATCACTTAGATGGGCATCGAAATCACAAATGATGTTCTCGCCACTTATCTTAGCCACTATCTCATATGCACGATGGGTCGACTGCCACTCTTTGGATAAATCCAGGTTGAGAAGAACATCGATGTCCAGCAAAATTTCTGGTCTACGATGAACTTGTCCACCATAAGGTAATCTCTCGTCTATCGATAAAAAGCCACATGTAGTATAATCGGAAAAAAACTTGCGCGCTACAAGCCAACGTTTGTCAACCTCCGCATCTTGTATTGGAGATGCACCAAAGGCTATATTAAATTCTTGACCGCGATACGTCAATATTTGTTTGCTCAAACTAATGTCAATATCATGATGTTTCAAAAAAATTCTTAATTCGGAGTCACAACACAAATAAGATTGTTTAAGATCCAATATTCCATTCTTGCGAAAAGATGCACATTCGTTAGCGCTTGTCGTAACGTGAAAGTAGCAAAACGTGAAATCTTGATAGCTGTTAGGAAGATTTCCATAAGAGGTGATTACATCTGCTACAAAATCATTGGCATATTCGTATTCGTCTTCATAGTGAGAATATTGTTGCCACACCGAGAGGGGGACACCCGTGAGAGTGGTCAGTGTCCATCGAGCATTTTCGGCGGTGCGAATATCATAAGTCATACTAGGCATATTCATCAAATCATTCCCTCTGCTAACAAATATGTGCAACTAGGTTGCCGTGCTGATCACTCTGGATAAAAACAAATTGATTCGGCCGCTCCTGATCGCAGATAACAGTCGCTTGTATGCAGTCAAAAAAACACAGCTTGAACATTGTGACATCACTCCATGCGGAAGTAAATGGAATGGTATTTGCAAAGCCTGATAAATCCTTATGTTCAGCTAACTGATACCAGAATACCGCAGGACAATCCCCTTGTTTTTGTGTGTCGAGCGTAAAGTTGAACTGTTGAGGAGGTGTTTCTACATAGGCCATGTCTGGAAGGCTAGGTTCAAAGAGAACCAATTCTCCCCGGAAGACTTCATTATAAGAGTGATACCAAAGGCCTCTTGCAATTCCCTCTAACGACACGCTGATGTTTCCCATGTTGATTTGGTGAATCACACCACCTGTGAATTTGAGTCCAGGCACCCATATAGAGGCGGCTTCCCCGCCGAAGAAATCGTTTAGGCTTCCTCTGTAATGACTTGCCATGAGGCTTAATCGCTCGTTGGCAAATTTCATGCGTTCTTCGTTAAAAGGAGCCATCATTCCGCCCAATGTAGCAACGAAATAGTTATCCAGATCACTTTTGTTTTCATTGTGCAAGGAACATGAGGGAACGGTTATTAGCCTCTTATGTCCTTTTATAGCACGAAACAAACCACGAGGAGGAATGTGTTCTCGTGAGGTCGCAACATCACCACACCAATAACATCGTTCTTCTTTATGCATCTTATCACCTCCGCGAGTTTTCAACTTAGCATTTGTTTTTTTCGTCTTGTCGCAATTGAAAGCACAGAACAGCACCTAATAAACCAAGGGTTTTCTTAGCTGAGTATACTTGAAGAAGGGAACCTTATGATGCCAAGTCCTCACGTTAAATTGATGTCCATTTCATTTTATGTTTGAAAACGCGGATTGTCAACTTGCCAAGTTGCTCATTGAGTACTGGGAAGTTTGAGATTAAACAAAACAATGTTTGATCGAGCTACTTTTCCAACCAAACCTAAGCGAGGCTTTCCTCATTAAGGGTTTACGCTCTATTCGTGAGGCTAGCTACTATCAGTCCAAACTACTAAAGAAAGCGCCTACCAATGGCGCGGATATGGAGAGATAATGCAATGAACAACATCGCTTGCACCCTTGCCGAAACCAACCTCATGGTGATCTACAACACAGGTTCCCGCCTCGGCCTGTTGGCTGAGCTGGGCAATATGCTCACTTATCTTGCGTATGACGAAACGGATCTGCGCGACTTGACCTTATCCACCATCCACAAGTTAGAGGCAATGACCGATGAGGAATTTGCCACGCTCGACCTAACCATCGACGATAAGAAAGGCTGGTGAAACTATGCCGCGCAACGCGCTTGCAAGCTGCTTGCAGCTCGCGGAGGATACCGCGTCCCGCTTGACCTATAGCCACCAAGAATGGACAGGCTTTCTTCAAACTGCTGCCCGTCTATACAAATACCCTTACCATGAGCAGCTTATGATCTATGCCCAGCACCCGGATGCAACAGCCTGCGCGGAATATGACCTGTGGAACAGCAAGATGCGCCGATATGTGCGGCGTGGCGCTAAAGGCATTGCGCTGGTGGACGTGACGGGCAATCAATCCCAAATCCGCTATGTGTTTGACATAGCGGATACGGGCGCGACGCAGAAATCCCAGCCCTTCAAACAGTGGTCGGTCACTGATGAAAACGCACGGGTAGCGGAACGCGCCTTGGAAAACGGCTATGATACGCCCGCCAGCGGCGGGTTGGTGAGACAAATCCATATTGTTGCCAACCAGCTTGCGCAAAATTATTGGCTTGACCATCAGCGGGAGATATGCGACATCGTTGACGGCAGCTTTCTGGAGGGGTACGATGAGTTTAACGTAGGTGCTGCTTTCAGAAAGGCCGCCTCCGTCAGCCTCGAATACGCGCTGCTGTCCCGATGTGGGCAAAATCCAGATCAGCGCATCATCCACGAGGACTTCCTGCCCATCTTCGATTGGAATACGCCAGAAGCAGTCTCGGTCTTGGGAACAGCCGTCAGCGAAATGAGCGAAGAAGTTCTGCGCACCGTGGAAATTGCCATCCGTAATGATGAAAGGAGCTATGAACATGAGCCAGATCACCTATCAACAAAACGGGGACTATCTGATTCCCAACCTAACGATCAACACAACGGAGCGCCCCATCAGCAAGTACGGCAGGATGCGCAGGACGTTCCTGAAGGAGAACCGTCCAATATTGTTCAATTCCCTCGTCGCGACGGGCAAACTGTACCCGCACCTGCTGGAGATCGAGGACGCGGCGAACAACCGCTTGGAGCGGATGATGCCGGAGTTGATGGCACAAAGCGACGTGACGGAGGAATTGAAAGCCTCCGACCCGATGAGGTGGGTGGGCTTGATGAACAACCTGAAAGCCCAAGCGGAAGAAACGATTTTGACGGAGCTGATCTACAGTTAAACACCCTGCAAACGCAGGAAGCGCCGCCAACACAAGGCGAAGTCCAGTTAAGTTTCTTTCCCACAGAAGCGGCACAAATTGCACAAATCGACCAAGCGGAGAGCGACATGCCCTCCGCTCTTGTTTTTGCTGCCCCGTGCTTCTCCCAATCTGAAATAGACAAGGTGCTGATTAACGGCACGAACGAACGTACCAGCCGCTATCATATCCTGATGGAATATCAAAAAGGGAGAACACCGTCCGAAATCGCGGCATTCCTTCCCAAGGCATTTGTGGGTGGAAAGGGCTTTGAAACAAACCGAGGAAAGGTGTGCGCCTGGTATGCTGAGGATGGCATCCATCTCACGCGGGGAACAGCCGCACGGTATGTGGTGTCCGCACAGGTCGTTCCATGGGAGCAGGCGGCAGAACGCATCGGCGATCTATTGACGCAAGGGCAATACGCCACCTACGAGGAACAGGCAATGGCTCCTGTCTTTGAACGAAAGGAACTATCCCACGGGCTTTGGAATTTGCGCCACGACATGGACAATAGGGGCGTAGAATATCTGCCCACGGTTGGCGAGTGCTGCATAAAAAACTCTTTTGATGATGCTACGGCAAAAATCGCCGCGCTTTTGGAACAAGCTGAAAGCCGTCAGACGCTTATCGCGGAAGTGCAAGATTTTGCACGGGCATATGAACAGGATCGTTCTTTGTTGCGGTGGCATATGCACAAGCCCTTCAATCTCTTGCGCAGTATGGCGGAGCTGGGGTTGCCTCGGCAGGAATACGAATCCTTCATTCCGGAAATCCCGCAAGAACTGTGTTTCATCACTCATGATGAAATTGACAAAGCACTGGTAGACCGATCCGGTCATGCAGGCGGTGCTTTGAGAATCCACGCATTCTTTCGGCAATCGAATACCCAAACAGAAAAGGCGAAGTTCTTAAAGTCCGAGTATGGGATAGGTGGTTGCAGCCATGCTCTGTCGAGGGCAACCGGAAGTTGGATGGACTATGATGCAAAGGGAATACGCCTTCGTAAGGCTGACTGCACGGATGTGCTTCTGCCATGGACTGCGGTTGCCAAGCACATCGACGGCCTAATCGGTTACGGGCGGTATCTGTCCAAGGAGAAGTTGGAGGAAGTAAGTCAAAACAGTGAAAGGGTCACTGAGGTTCCAGAACAAGCGGATGATGACGCTATTGATGTGGAGGCTGTCAAGCAAGGTCTAGCCGAGCGCGGCATGGTGGGCAGTCGGGTGGTCGATGCGGAAAAATTCGCACAAAGCCCGTTTCTTCAAGAAGCAGAAGCGGATGTTGAGCGTTTGGCGCGGGAGGATGCCAACGAGGAGGCCGCGCCCTATACTGTTGGCGATACGCTCTTCTTGGAGGACGGCAAACCTTTTCTAGTGGAAGAAGTCGGCTCGATGGAGGTACGCCTGCGCGATCCGGCGCTTGCCTATCCCATCTCCCGTGCCGAAAGCAAAGAAAATATGGTGCTGCTACTGGAACGGTATCCGCAGCCAGAGCGTGAGATTCCTTCTGCCATTCAACCTCGCGCCGAAAATTTCCGTATCACGAACGATCATTTGGGCGAGGGCGGCGCAAAGACGAAATATAGCTGGAACATCGAGGCCATCCGCACCCTCCAAACCATTGAAGCAGAAGGGCGTAGCGCCACCCCCGAAGAACAAGAAACTTTGTCGCGTTATGTGGGTTGGGGCGGTATTCCACAGGCTTTTGATGAAGAAAACGCCGCATGGGCAAAGGAATACAGCGAGTTAAAGACGCTTCTGCCCGAAGCTGAGTACGCCACCGCTCGTGCTTCCACCCTCAACGCGCACTACACCAGTCCCACGGTCATCAAGGCGATCTATGGCGCGGTGGAACGCATGGGCTTCACTGTGGGCAATGTTTTGGAACCCGCCTGCGGTGTGGGCAATTTCCTTGGCCTTTTGCCCGACAGCATGAGCGGCAGCAATCTATACGGCGTGGAACTGGACAGTATCACAGGCAGAATCGCCAAACAGCTTTATCCGCAAGCTGATATTACCGTTGCGGGCTTTGAAAAGACCGACAGGCGCGACTTCTACGACCTTGCCATTGGCAACGTTCCCTTTGGTAACTATAAAGTGGCGGATAAACCTTATGACAAGCTGAACTTCAATATCCACGACTACTTCTTCGCAAAATCACTTGACCAGGTGCGTCCGGGCGGCGTGGTGGCTTTCATCACCTCCAAAGGCACGCTCGACAAGCAGTCGCCCGATGTGCGTAAGTATATCGCCCAGCGCGCCGAGCTGCTGGGCGCGGTGCGTCTGCCCAACAACGCCTTCAAAGCAAACGCAGGAACGGAGGTCACATCCGATATCCTGTTCCTGCAAAAGCGTGACCGTCCGCTCGCCGTCGAACCGGATTGGGTACACTTGGGGGAAACCGAGGACGGTGTTCCCGTTAACAGCTATTTTGTGGAGCATCCCGAAATGCTGCTGGGCAAAATGGCGTGGAATGACAGCATGTATGGCAACCGTCAGGAAACCGCCTGCCTGCCCGTGGAGGGCATGAATCTTGGGCAGCAGCTTGCCACAGCTATGGAGAACGTCACAGGGCAGATTACCGCGATAGAGCTGCCCGACTTAGGCGAGGGAGAGTCCCTTGCTGCCGGTATCCCAGCTGACCCGGATGTGAAAAACTATTCCTATACCTTGGTGGGTGGCGAGGTCTACTACCGGGAAAACAGTGTGATGGTACAACCCGAAATTAATCAAACCGCCAAGGAGCGCATCAAAGGTCTGGTGGAATTACGGGATAGCGTGCGGGCGCTGATTGATCTGCAAATGGATGCAACCAGCTCCCATGAAGCCATCATGGAAGCCCAGGCGGCAATGAATGCGCAATATGACGTTTTCACTGGAAAATATGGGCTCATCAACAGCCGAGGCAACGCCAACGCTTTTTCGGATGACAGCGCATACTATTTGCTTTGTTCACTGGAAATCCTTGATGAAAACGGTGCGTTGGAACGCAAAGCCGATATGTTCAGCAGGCGTACCATTCGCCCGGCACAATCGGTGGAACATGTGGATACCGCCGCCGAAGCACTCGCCGTATCTATTGCGGAACGGGCGCAAGTAGATATGCCCTACATGGAACAGTTGACAGGCAAATCTACCGATCAACTGGTTTTGGAGCTAAAGAGCGCGATTTACCAGTTGCCTGATCTCGTGAACACGAATGAACAGACTCGCTATGTCACGGCGGATGAATACCTGTCAGGCAACATCCGTGAAAAGCTCGCGGCGGCGCGATTGGCAGCTGAAGATGACATGGCTTTTCAATCGAATGTGGTCGCATTGGAGCAAGCGATGCCCAAAGCGCTGGACGCATCTGAAATCGATGTGCGCCTGGGCGCAACGTGGATAGACAAGGCAGATATTCAAAAATTTATGGAGGAGGTACTGGAAACACCTTTTTACATCCGATACAAGGTCAAAGTCAATTTTTCGCCCATCACCGCCGAGTGGCATATCGCAAATAAGAGTAGCATTCCCAGCAACGATGTGGCAGCCTACAACACCTACGGCACGGAACGCGCAAGCGCCTATCGTATCCTCGAAGATACCCTCAATCTGCGCGACATGCGGATATATGATACGGTGCGGGATGCAGACGGCAACGAAAAGCGGGTATTGAATAAAAATGAAACCACCCTCGCCCAACAAAAGCAGCAAGCGATCAAGGACGCTTTTCAGGATTGGTTATGGAGCAATCCCGAACGCCGGGAGCGGTTGGTCACTCGCTATAACGAGCGATTCAACTCCACCCGCCCGCGAGAATATGACGGCAGTCATATCACATTCAGCGGCATGAATCCCGAAATTGCCTTACGCCCTCATCAACGGGACGCAATTGCGCACATTCTCTACGGCGGCAATACGCTTCTGGCACACGAAGTGGGCGCAGGCAAGACCTTCGAGATGGTTGCCGCCGTGATGGAATCCAAGCGATTAGGCTTGTGCAACAAGGCGCTATTCGCCGTTCCCAATCATCTGACCGAACAGTGGGCAAGTGAGTTTCTGCGATTGTATCCTTCGGCGAATATCCTTGTGGCAACGAAGAAGGATTTTGAAACAAAAAATCGCAAGAAGTTTTGCGCCCGTATCGCTACCGGGGATTATGACGCGGTGATTATGGGACACTCGCAGTTTGAAAGAATCCCCGTATCACAGGAACGGCAGGAACGACTGCTGGAAGAACAGATTAATGAAATTGAAGAAGGTATTGAGGAACTGAAAAGCTCTAATGCGGAACGATTTACCATCAAACAGGCAGAGCGCACCAAAAAAATGTTGGAAGCCCGTTTGAAAAAACTCAATGATACCGAGCGCAAGGATGATGTGGTCACGTTTGAACAACTTGGCGTAGACAGGCTGTATGTAGACGAGGCGCATAGTTTCAAAAACCTGTTTCTTTACACGAAAATGCGCAATGTGGCGGGATTGGCGGCTACGGATGCGCAAAAGTCCTCCGATATGTTGATGAAGTGCCGCTATCTGGACGAAATCACAGGCAGCCGCGGCGTGGTGTTTGCCACGGGTACGCCTGTGAGCAATTCTATGACGGAATTATACACCATGATGCGATACCTCCAGCACGACACGTTGCGTGAGAAGGGCTTATCTCATTTCGATTGCTGGGCTTCGACCTTTGGTGAAACGCAGACCGCCATTGAGCTTGCGCCCGAAGGGACAGGTTACCGCGCCAGGACGCGCTTTGCCAAGTTCTTCAACCTCCCCGAATTGATGACGATCTTCAAAGAGGCAGCTGACATCAAGACTGCGGATGTACTACACTTGCCCACCCCGGAGGCGGTCTATCATAACGTGGTGGCACAGCCCACGGAAATTCAGAAGGAATTGGTGCAGAAGCTCTCCGAACGCGCTGCGGAGGTACACAGCGGCTCGGTTGACCCAAGCATTGATAACATGCTCAAAATCACCTCGGACGGACGTAAATTAGGGCTTGACCAGCGCATCATCAACTCGCTGCTTCCCGATGAACCCGGAAGCAAGATCAATCAATGCGTGGAGAATATTACACGAATTTGGCGGGACGGCGCTGCCGACAAGCTCACTCAGCTTGTGTTCTGCGACATTTCCACACCCAAGGAAGATGGAAGTTTCACTGTATACGATGACATTCGTCAAAAACTCATGAGGAATGGCGTACCTGAAAACGAAATTGCATTCATTCATGAAGCGAATACGGAGGTGAAAAAGAAGGAGCTATTTGCTAAGGTGCGCAGCGGACAGGTGCGCGTGCTGATGGGAAGTACCGCAAAATTAGGCGCTGGCACCAACGTGCAGGACAGGTTGGTGGCCTTGCACGATGTCGATTGCCCGTGGCGACCAGGTGACTTAGAACAGCGTAAGGGACGTATTGTGCGGCAGGGAAACCAAAATTCGCAAGTACATATCTATCGCTACGTTACCGAAGGAACCTTCGATTCGTACCTCTGGCAGACGGTGGAAACGAAGCAAAAGTTTATCTCACAAATCATGACCAGCAAAAGCCCCGTGCGCTCCTGTGAGGATGTAGACGCAACGGCACTTTCCTACGCGGAAATCAAGGCACTGTGCGCGGGCAACCCCATGATTAAAGAGAAGATGAATCTGGACACAGAGGTTTCCAAGTTGAAGCTGCTCAAGGCGGCGCATCTGAGCCAACAATACAAATTAGAGGATCGGCTGCTGAAAACCTTCCCCGAACAGATTGAGCGTGGTCGGCAGCATATTGTGGGTTTTGATACTGACATTCTAACCGCAAAGGCGAGCGAAGCCCCGCGCGGTGAGTTTGCGGGAATGACCGTGCTGGGGCGTGAGCTTTCCGAAAAAGAAGCGGCAGGAACCGCTATCCTGAACGCTTGCAAGCTGGTGAAGGATTTACAGGGCGTAGAGCTTGGCGTTTATCGTGGATTTCATATGTCGCTTGCACTATCCAATTTCGGCAACGATTATAGTTTGATACTGCGGGGGCAGATGGCTCACACAGTAACGCTGGGAACCGACCCGCGAGGCAACATCCTGCGTATCGACAACGCCCTTGCAACGATTGCAGAACGGAGGGACAAGGCGCAAACGGAGCTTGACAATCTGCAAAAGCAGCAAGAGGCGGCAAAGCAGGAAGTGGGCAAGCCGTTTTCACAGGAAGCTGAATTCAAAGAGAAAAGCGCGCGCCTTGTCGAACTGAACGCGGCTCTCAACATGGAAACCACTCCGAAGGATCGGGAAGCGAATGTGGATGTGGAGAAGGAATCCGCAGCCGAGAGGGAAAACGGCACGGATGAAAAAACATCCCAATTTTCCACCCTAAAAAGCCCCATCAAGCATATGACGGAGGAAAGATAATGAATCATACACCTATTTACAACCACAATGGAACCTACGCACGGGAGCATGGGGAGTTGACCCAATACCGGGAATCGCTGCTGATGAATATCGCCTGTAAGGACGCAATTGAAGGGGCGATCTGCAAGCATTTTGACGGAATGCATCTGGACAAACAAGCTCTATCCGATGTGCTAGACGAGTTTTCATCTGAGCGCGTCCGCTTCGTGTTGTCAGCCACCCTACAACGAAAAGATTATGATGGGCGCTTTTCTCGCGACAATAAGGCGTGGGCAGCTGAGCTTGATACGTCCTTTTCTACCTCTCCTGCTTACGACCATCGCCCCTGTTTCTGTGTGGAAAGCCATCCAGCGGTTCTGGATGGATTCGTGTCTCTGTTTCGGCGAGAAGCAGAGCGTCAGCGCAAGCCTTCCGTGGCTGAATTGCTGAAACCAAAGAACGACAAGCCACGACAAGTCAAACCGAAAGCGGCGGTCAAGCAAAAGACGGGCTGGGAACTATGAGCAACCGCAAGAGGGATATTCGAGTGGAATTTCGGGTCACAAGCGAGGAACGGGAGCGTATCGCGCAGCGCATGGCGCAGGCGGGCGTTGTCAACACCAATGCCTATTTGCGCAAGATGGCCATTGACGGAATGATTATCCGACTTGATTTGCCGGAGCTGAAGGAGCTGGTTTCTTTGCTTCGGCGGTGCAGCAACAATATCAATCAGCTTGCCAAACGGGTTAATGAAACAGGGCGGTTTTATCAGGCTGATTTGGAGGGATTGCATGAGCAGATGGATGGGCTATGGGAGGAAGCGAAGAAAATTTTGATTGCGCTGACTGCGATTGAATGACACTTGCTTCCAACGGGCTCTCGATTATAATGATAAGTGTGCCAAACGATGAAAGGAATCACAAAATGAACGATCAGCAGCTGATTAACAGCGTCCATTCTGCTATATATCATCAATGCCAGAGCCGAGGTTATACGGCTCCCGTAGACGTTCTCATAGACGTTGGTGCATTATCGAAGCAAAAATATGAGGACTGGCGTTTTGGGCGCATTCCTTATTTGGAAGCAGCTTGCACCCTCAATCTCCGAAAGCTCTCTCTGGTGATGCATCAAATGCGGGTGTATGCACAAAAGAATGATTTGAAGCCGTCCTTTTGCTATTATAAGCAATGGGGTACGCCAAAGAGCAATGGACAGGGACATAAGACGGTGATACCTCTGCGTTTTAGCAAAAGCGGCAACCCAGACATTGAAAAATGGTATGGCACGCATTTTGTAGATGCAAAGAGCTTGGACAAGCTGAAACTGGCTCGGCAAGACTTTTAAGAACAACGCCAACAAGCTAAAAAGGTTCAAAAAAAGGACGGCATTCCGAATAGCGGAGTGCCGTCCTTGCTGCATCGGTTTGTTTACGCAATGAAGTTGGCAATCATCTGTTTCAACTTAACGTTGGTTGTGCGCAAAGACCGATTCTCGTTCTCCAGTTGATTGATTTTTTCCAGCAGATCATCATTGGATAAAAGCGCCTGTAGTTCACTCTGATCCACGAGTTTCATTTTTCCTTCGGACTTTTCTGCTTTGGCGGCAAGCTTCTTGCGCGGCTTGCGCGTTTTCGAAGCAGCAGGCGGCTGGTCTGCCTTCGCTTCGGTGTTCCATTTGTACAGTGTCTGCTTGGAAATGTTCAATTCTTCAGATGCTTTGGTCACACCAATGCTCTTGATGCTTTCCAATGCCTGAGCCTTTTGTTCCGCGGTATATCGCACCATTGTTGCGATCCCCTTTCCTATTTGTATTTTCATTATAGTTTTCGATGATTGCTGTGTCAAGAAATGCTTTGCAGGATAGCAATGGCAAATAACCATTATCAATGAGGTGAAAAGAGTGGCAACAACGCGTATCATCCCCATGCACCGCAACAAGGGAAAAACCCTTTTACAATGCTTAACCGCTCGCACAGAGTACGCCAAAAACCCGGAAAAGACCCAGGCAGGCGAGCTGGTTTCTTCCTTCGCCTGCGACCCGAAAACCGTGGATGCGGAGTTTTTGCTTGCCAAGCGGGAATACAAAAGCATCACAGGCCGCAGTCACGAACGCGATGTAATCGCTTATCAGGTGCGGCAGTCTTTCCGTCCGGGTGAGGTTACACCTGAGGAAGCCAATCATGTTGGTTATGAATTTGCGTCACGCTTTTTGAAGGAAAATCATGCTTTCATCGTAGCTACTCACGTTGACAAAGCGCATGTTCACAATCACATCATTTGGAATTCTACCAGTTTGGATTGCACCTGTAAATTCCGCAACTTTTGGGGCAGCACAAAAGCAATCCAACGATTGAGCGACACCATCTGCTTGGAGCACGGTTTATCCATTGTGGAAAATCCGAAAGGCAAAGGCGTGCATTACGGGAAATGGCTGGGAGATCGTAAACAGCCCACCCAACGCGATCTGCTTCGCGCCGCGATTGATACGGCGTTGGAGCAGAAGCCCGCCAATTTGGAGGCTCTCACGCGACTATTGAAGGAAAGTGGCATTGAGGTCAAAACAGGAAAGCAACTTTCTTTGCGCGGGGAAAATCAGAAGCGATTCATCCGTCTGGACACGCTGGGAGCGGGTTATTCTCAAAATGAGTTGGATGCGATTTGCTCAGGAGAGAAAGCAGCCACACCGCGAAAACATCAGACTTTCCATCGGGAAGAACCCTCGGTCAGCCTTTTAGTGGATATTCAAGCCAAACTCCAAGCGGGAAAAGGAGCAGGTTATGAGCGTTGGGCGAAAAAGTTTAACCTAAAGCAGATGGCACAGACGGTCAATTTCGTCACGGAACACGGATTCAAAAGTTACGACCAGCTTTCCGCGAAAGCTGATGAGGTATGCCAGCGTTTCAATGATCTTTCGGTTCAAGTCAAAACCGCTGAAACCCGCATAGCTGAAATCGCAGTTTTACGAACTCACATACACAACTACATCAAGACCCGTGACGTTTATACAGATTATCGCAAGGCGGGGTATTCCGCGAAATACCGCGCAGCGCATGAGGCGGATATTCTGCTTCACCAGGCCGCGAAGAAAGCCTTTGACGCACAAAAACTGGATAAGCTACCCACGGTGCAGGCGCTGAATGCCGAGTACGCCACGCTGCTTTCGCAAAAGAAAACCGATTACGCCGAGTACCGAAAAACAAGAGCAGATATGCGAGAACTGCTGGCTGCTAAGGCGAATTTGGGATTGCTGCTGGAGGTGAAAACGCCCAATGGGGAACGCACGAAACAGATCGAACGGTGACTTGCGCGCAGCGCGTTTTGAAGCGTCCGCAGGACGCGCAGCCGCACCGTTAGGTGCGTTCAGAGGGATTGGGATGCTTCCCAAACAAGCAGAATTGCAAAGATGGCCGATCTTTTGCATTGCTTGCCAACATTATACCGAGTTCGGTATACCCGCTGCCGCCGAATTGGTGACAACCAGAATAATCAGCACCTGTTGATTGCCAATCAGATGAAATTCCATCAGCCACGGCCTACCCCTGTTTCTTGCGAATGTACACCAGTTGTACATTTAGTTTGGCGGGATGAGGGTCGCTCCTAAAATCGTAAGTACCTATTGATTTCACAAAGGCGCTTAGTTTTGAGAATCCGAAGTTACGGGCATCAAAATCAGGATATTGACTGAGCAATTGATTGCCAAGCACGCCTAAAAAATACCATCCATCTTCGTCAGAATTTTCCTCGACCAGTTCCGCGATGGTTTTGATAATCGCATCCTTATTCATGCCGGGATTTAAGTGTGCGTCATCTGACTCAGAGTTTTTGCTGTCTACGGCATTTGGTGAGGGTCGAGCCTTGCCGGACAGCTTCGGCTTGGTCTTAACGATCTCTGCCGATCCTGTTTCTTTTTCCTGTTGCTTCAACAGAATGTCCAAGTAAGAGAACTTATCGCAAGCGTTTATGAAAGAGGACGGCGTTTTTTGCTCGCCCATGCCGACTACAAGCATCTCGGATTCTCTCAGTCGCGAGGCAAGTCGCGTGAAATCGCTATCCGATGAAACGAGGCAAAACCCCTGCAATCTGCCCTCATGCAACAAATCCATCGCGTCGATAATCATAGCTGAATCGGAAGAATTTTTTCCAGCAGTGTTTGAAAACTGCTGAATCGTATGGATGGAATAATCCTGCACAACCTTGCGCCACGAGGCGGTTGCGTTGCTTGACCAATCCGCATAGATTCGTTTGCAGATAACGGTGCCAAAGCGCGAGGCTTCGTCCAACACGAGCTTTACATATTTACATGAAATGTTCTCCGCATCTATGAGTACCGCTATTTTTCGATTTGTTCCTTCGTCCATGTTCTAATTCCTACTTTACATCGTCGTTCCGTAAAGAATCCCAACTCGTTATTCATTGTATCGCAAAACGGCGCAAATAACAATTCCCGAAAATGAAAAAGTAAGTACACTTGGAAATAAAAATACCCGTCAATCCACCGAACTGACGGGCATTCGGATTTGCTACAACTCAAATCCAGCCAAAACCGCAAGAATGGCATCGTCCCATTGAATCCCCAGCGCCTCAGCGTGTATCGCTATTTTTCCAACGCCTGACCTCTGCAACCTACGCAACGATGAGAGGCTTTTCTTCACTGGCCGCCAAAGTTTAGTATTATACTCGTAAACAATACATTTCCAGCCGATTCCATCTATCAGGTGACGCTGGATGACATATCGCTCATCAGCGTTCAGCAACGCCATACTTGAATCCAGTAGCTCCAGCAACTGATTGATGATTGCCAGACGCGCTTCCCTCTGGGCGGGAGAGAAATCGCATCTTGACTCAAAAAATTGCTTTTTAACGCCGAGCCTGCGCCAACCGCGCAACAGGCGATAGGTATTTCGCTCATTTTCATTCATCTGTATTAATCCGTCCTTTCTGTAACGCCCGCTCGTCAGACATCATCGAATATAGTTTGCATTATATCCGCGTGCGCGGAAACAAAAGACGCAATCTTCTCCACGGCTCGTTCCCGAATCACCCACGGTGTTTCTCCCACTTTGATGAGCCGCCACATCCACATCATGGCAGCGGCGCGACGGGCAGCGGTGCCGTTTTGCTCGGTTTGGATCGCTTGCCTAAAGGCGAAGCGTTCATCCGCATCCAGTAATACAAACCAGCTTTCCACAACGCTGACCCTGATTTTCAGCATGACCAGTGCATCACGCATGTCCTCGTTTTCCCGCATTTCCAGGTGGCGTTCAAACAAGGCTTCCTCGCGGAGATAACGGGGATATTCCTCAATGATCTTTTCCACAAGCGCTTTCATAGAAAGTCAGCCTCCCTTAGTAATAATCCGTAGCACTCGGATATGTTGGTCATTGCATCATGCCATTTTCCATCAGATAATCAGAATACAGATACCACAAACGGGTCTTGGTGGTTTTGCCCGCGCGGCCTGCGGGGTCAAGCCCTTGCGACTTTTGAAAGGCGCATAACGCCTTAAAGGTGTTCTTGCCGAAATAACCGTCCGCGCCTTTTTCGTCGTTGAGAAAGCCGCCCTCCACCAAGCAAAGTTGCAAATTTTTGACGCGATAGCTTGGAAAGCTGTTGCCTCGTTGTAGTATGGTAGTGCCAAAGGCATCTTCCATCGTCAAGGGATAGCTCTCGTCAGCCGTTGGGTCAACCTCGGAGGCCAAATACTTGGTCATACAGTAGCCGTACTGTTCGTTGTAAATCACGAGGCTCCATTCCTCGCCCACTTCGTTGAACTGTGTGGCGACAACCGTGACCATGGAACCGTAGGGCATTTTGTCCACATAGGGTTTGTCGATGGAATCGGTTTGTCGAAGCCGCACATAGGGCTGGCCGCTGACGTACATGATGCTGAGTTCGTCTTCGATGTCCCCATCCTCGGTTTCTTCGTATTGAAACTCCGGGAGGGACACTTCTTCGTCATACGCTTCAACCGAATCATCGTCCGCGAGGCAGAGGGGCATGGAACCGAAAAGGCACAGAACAACGCACAGCAAACAAAAGATATATTTCATCTTCATTGACTCCTTTTTATGTTTTTAGATATAGGTAATAAACTGATACTTTCACCAGAAATTTTCTGTGGCTATATTGTTATCCGTTTTGTTCGGAAACCTGTGAAAACATCACCTTGCAGAACATCCATCCCTTGAGGATGGCAGCGGCCAAGCTCGTCTGCATGGGGCGGCGCATTCACCTCTTGAAATCAACCCATGGGCTTCACTCTCCTTTTTGATTATCGGTGGGGCTGCCAGCTTGCTCTGCTCCTCTGGCTTGATTTAAGTGTACAGCATATTGGGGCATTTGAACATTGAAGAGTTCACGAAGAATCCGCGAAGATTTGGACGGGGGAAAGTACTCTGACGGCGCAACATTGACAATTGGTTGACTATGCCGCAAAATGGGACTGTGCCGTACTTTGTGTGGGACAACCCACGGGGAATGGCGGTTATGGGGTGAAGATTCCGCGAAGAAATACGGAAGAAACACAGAAAAATTTTTCGAGCAGGTTAATTTTTGGCTATAACCTACGTCTAATTGAATAAGGAGGTTCGGCAAAGGGATCAGATGAACTGACGTGACTTGCTTAGCGCCCGGGCAATCGCTGAGCAACGCATGGACGGAAGCCATGTGCAGCGTAGGCGCCACAGTTTCTCCAGCATCCCTGTCATTGTGGCATACAGTCCTTGGAGAGGGACTCTAATCACTACTACTCTATAATACGAGGTGGATGGTAATCATGGCTTTGAAGCATGCAATTGCGGGTGGGTTCCTAACGGCATTGCTGGTTTTGTCAAGCGGATCACTTGCTGAAACATATGTTTTTCCTATTGAACCCGCTTCGCTAACAGAAACGGATATTTCTATGGCAGATGCTATTTCTATTGCAAAAAAAGAGATGGTGCTGCGACAAAGCATTCCGTCTAACGACTTCCAAAATTATAAGATCAAGGCCAATTGTGTCCAGCTTGAAAATACTGAAAAAGCGTGGGTTGTTATGCTTGATGAACTGTCTTGCGGAACAGACGCGCTCGTAACGATATCTTTAGCGGACGCGACGATTATTGACTATCAGGCTGGTCATGCGGAAATAACCAGTTTTCTCATTGATCAATGGACAAAGAAAAAAGGCGCTATGAGGACATGGTCTTTGGAAGATAAAGCTTTATTTAATTGGCTGTTCGGATCATCAGATCAGTATCTTATCCCGAACGAAGATCATATAAGCAAAGACACGGCGATAGATATCGCGTTGTCCGCCATTCCCCTGTCCATAACACTGCCAGAATTCTCGACTACATTCAATTTATTATCCTATACTGATGGAAGACCAGAACAGTATGTTTGGATGGTCACGATTCTTGAAAATGGACAAGAAAAGTTTTTAGCACATATTTCTGCCATTGACGGTACCGTTGTTGAAGTTTTTAGTTTGGAAAAAAATGGTTGATTCTGTTTTGCTATTTGCCCCAAGGCTTAAGCACAACTGCCGTCAACACTAGATAATAATTCAACAACGAAGTCCGGGCGTGCCCCAATCGTTCTTTGGGGCACGCCCTTCGTGAGGGTGTTACGGATGCAGTTTGTTCCAAAGAGCAATTTTGGTCTTATCGCCCACAAGTCCATCTGCTTTCAGGCCGTTATTGCGCTGAAAGTTTTTAACTGCTGTTTCGGTAATTGTTCCGAAGTAACCATCAGCATTAGTGATGGAAGTGTAATTTGCAGAACGTAAGTCCCTTTGAAGATTCACAACGTAATTATTATAGGAGTTGGGAGCATACCTCAGAGTTTCACTGCCATACCGCTCTATCCACGCGGCAGTTGGGGGATTGGGACTCAAGAATTTAGTCATGATATAGTATTCGCCCGTTCTGCCAGGCACGGTTACCTTGCTCCATGTTGGATCAGCGTAAGCCTGCATATCGACCATTGTTCCACGGGGAAGCGTGAATACCACATTTCCATTAGGCCAATCTCTGACATTTACAGTTTCTCCTGCCGGTACATTTACATATACCCACATATAGGCCAGCGCTGGGGCAGCAACAGCCAGAACAGATACGATAACCAAAGCCAAAGCCAGAAGCTTTTTCATGTTTTTCATTTTGATTTTTCCTTTCATTTTGGGCGCACTTAATACAGCTAAATGCGCGCTGTTTTTTGTTGTGTTGTTAGTGTTTTGAGATATAATCATCAGAAGCGCGTCTCAGCGCCACGTTGCGTACAATGAAGCCTTGCAGAACATCCACCCCTTAGAGGATGGCAGCGGCCAAGCTCGTCTGCCTGAATCATTTACGCCATCATTTGGCCCAATGGGATCACCTTACCTTTCCGATCATCAATCGTCTTTCGTATTGTTCACCAGCTTTTCTTGTCCTTCCTGGCTTGATTACAGTGTACAATACTTTGGCTGCTTTGAAAATTGAAGAGTTCACGAAGAATCTGCGAAGATTTCACGAAACGCCCTGTTCACACCTATACAGCTTTAGAAACCATTGATATATAAGCATCCTAATGGTCTAATATTGCCTCTCTGAATAAAAAGGCATCACAAATCCAGTAGACTACAAAGTTCTGAGAATTGCCAAGCAGTGATGAGCGTTTCCAGCGCCGTCTGTTGAGGTGAATTGTATAACGATAAAAGAGGAAGTCAAGGTATAAACCCGCTCATCAGTTTGGCGCACATCAAAATTTATGAACAGAAACGCTGCGGCAAAGGCCGATAATATGGCAAACTAAAATTTGCAAGACAACAATTTATAATACCCGAAGTGCGATATCATAGCCAACTGGGTCACGCTGGTTGCGGATATCTATCTTCGTTCTTTTCCAGCAGCGCATGTGGCATCTAAGAATAGTCGTTCTGTAAATGCTAAGAGAAACATTTTTGAGTGGTTTATTCCTGCACAAGAACAGGCATCCGCTGTATGAATTGCGGATGCCTGTCACGTTTTATATGGTTTTTAGAGATAGTATGCTAACACCCGGTCTGTTGAAACAACCAAGTAACCATCATTGCCGTGATTGCGAGTACAGACAACGCTATAGCTCTTCCTTGTTTCATAGAGATAATACACGGCAATTCCATCGTTTTCTTCCCCAACCTTCAGAGTTTCCTCATCGCCATATCTAACTATTTTAATGGACGCATTGCAATCAGAGTTCGGACATGTAGATGGAACACTTCCAGCACTTGCGACTGCCATCAAAAGTCCAGTCAAAACCGCAACGACAAGAATAACGCTTACAATTCGTTTCATAAAAATGCTTCTCCTTTCATTATTGGGCGCACTTAATACAGCTAAATGTGCGCTGTTTTTTTGTTGTGTTGTTAGTGTGTTGAGATAAAACCATCAGAAGCGCATCTCCGCGCCTCGTTACGTACAATGACGCCTTGCAGAACATCCATCCCTTAGAGGATGGCAGCGGCCAAGCTCGTCTGCCGGGATCATCTACGCCTTGATATCACCCAATGGGATCACCCTGCCTTTCTGTTCACCGAACCTCCCTCGTATGGTTCGCCAGCGTTTTTTGTTTCCTCTGGCTTGATTAAAGTGTACAATACATTTGCCCTTTTGAAAATTGAAGAGTTCACGAAGAATCCCCGAAGATTTTACGAAATGCTCTGTTCAAGCCGCATTGAGTTGCCGGGATTATGTGAATCATCAACAAACGATACCCTCAATATATTAGCTCTGTAAAAGCTTGGATTATTGTGCAAGAGGCTTGCACTGGCCTTGACAATACTTCCTCGAGTTGAGTTCATAATCTTTACGGATATACAACACTGTTGACACGCCCGAAGAAGCGGCGCAAACTGTTACAGGAAACATTCATAAGTGCTCGATAGAAAATTCTTGCTCAAATTTTTGGTTCGGGTTAATTTTTACCAACGCGCATCGTCTAATAAATAGCAGGAGGTGAAGTGGAATGGAGGTTGTCAAGGGCCCTGACAGCATCCGCGAAGAGGCACTGACAGGTTTGATGCTACAGTATGAAAAAGATGTTTTGGGAATGTGCTGCTTATATTTACATGATCTGCTTTTGGCAGAGGATGCGACGCAAGAAACTTTTCTGAAGGCCTATAAAGGTTTAACGGAATTTCGCGGCGAGTGCAGTGAAAAGACGTGGCTGATGCGAATTGCCATTAACACTTGCAAAGATATGCGCAGAAATGCATGGTTTCGCTTGGTAGATCGACGCATGATTCTGGAGCAACTTCCCGTTCCATCAACGCCGCCGTCAGAAGAAAGCACCTTATTAACCACAGAGGTTGCAAACCTACCCGGTAAATACCGCGAGGTTGTGTTGCTATATTATTATCAGAGAATGAAATTACATGAGGTCGCGCAAATACTGGGTGTTAGCATCCCCGCTGTATCAAAACGCTTAAAGCAGGCGCGTCGTAAACTACACCTTGCATTGGAAGGAGGGTGTGAAGATGAATGACCATTCAATGAATCCAATTCGTTTGGCTCTTGACGAATGCCTTACGGGTCTTGCTGAACGCCCCTCTTTGCGCAACAAGGTACTTGAACAGGCGAGAGGAGAAATCAAAGTGAAAAAAAAGTTATCCGTTGGATTCGTGCTGGTAATCGTGTTGGTTTTGGCAACAGTCACTGCATTGGCTGTAGGCGCGCTTACTGGTTTTTTCAGGTTGAAACAATCAGATGTGGGATCAATGCGCGGTTGCGTTTCTACGGGGGATGCGCTCTATCTGATGAGTAGCAGCGGATTTTGTAGATGGACACCGGGGGAAGAAACACCTACGATGCTCATTTCCTTGGATGAAATGAACGAGCGCGGGCTCTCCTTTGAGGCGTTACCCTATCTGGACGGTGATACCATTGGACTGTTAGATACAGACAACAAGAAGATATGGCATTACCGCGATCATGAATTGGCGCTTCTGCTCGATTACGCGGGAACAACGATGGATATGCCTCAGCTGCGCTACAAGCAGGCAGTGTATCAGGATGGGGGCCTGTTTTTGCTGGCGTACTCTGCGCGGTATACGGAACGAGAAACGTTTTTCTATCGCGTGAATCCCCTGACGGGCGATGCGGAACAGATGTCCATTCCAACGGCAAATATCAACGAACTGTGCGCTTATGAGCCGGGGAAACTGCTCGTGCTCGTCAGCAACGCGGAGCAGCGCAGCGAAAGCATTCTGGTGCTGGATACGGCTACAGGTGCTGTAGGCGAAACCCTGTTTACCGCACCCATTCAACGGGTGCAGGGGCTCGCTTATCATAAAGAGCTTGGCGGATTGTACGCTCTGGTGGGCGGTGCGCTCTCCCACTGGAATGGTACGGACTGGACGGTGCTTAATGGTGCCGCACCCGGGTTTTTAGCTGATTCCTTCGCCGTGATAACAGGTGGGTACGTTTCCGTCAGCTTTGATGAAATGCAGTATTTGCCCTTTTCGCCGGAAAACAGCTTGTCGCCGCTGAAGATTCGCGGTTACATCTCCGGCGATAACGCGGACGCGGATTTTCAGGAAGTCTATGGGACGGCTGTGGTGCGTGAACGCGACCCCGCCCTTACCGCCAAGGCGGTGCGGGAAGCTATTGAGGCGGGCGATACCACCGATTTATTCCATGTGCGTCTGGATGCCGACTTGGTTGAAATGATCCGCGATGGACTCGTCGCGCCTCTTACAACCTCAAAGGTGCTGGTGACAGACGCGCAGGCTATCACTCCCATCATCCAAAAGGAATTGTTCCATGATGGCCAGCTCTATGCCGTTCCTTCTATCATGCATGCGATGGTCTGGCAAGGAGAGTGTGCGATACCTGAAACGTATGGGGAGCTACTATCAAAAATCAACGTGTCAGCGGACAAAGGCTTTTCCATCTCATGGAATGATGCCGAAAGCCCGTGGACGAAGGAAAACCATGTTAACTATCTGCTGGAAACTTTTATCGCCCAATCCACGCGGGACGGCGGGACAGTGGACTTTCATGAAGAAACGTTTGCAAACGCGCTTGCGACGCTGAGAAATATGAAGCTGCCCTCCGACACGGATGCATCTTCCCAGCCTCCCATCAATCCCGCAGAAATCGTGGATTTGGGCGGCGCATATCCAGACGGCCTTCCCGAAAGCGGCGAGCGTTTTTATGACTCGGAAACGGTACAACCCGACGAACCCCACTGGCTGCTGCCGCCGACAATCGCCAATGGAGCAAAACCCTCTATCCCCGTAAGAGTGATAGTATATCTGCTGAACCCTAACGCGCAAAACCCGGAGGCCGCTATGGCCTATCTGGAGTATATCGCGGCTCATCGTGACCCGGGCGATGAGGGCTTGCTAAAGCCTGATGATGCTAAGCCTGTTCTTCATCCTGCTATGGAAAGAATGATTCAGTTTTTTATTGACGACCAGCGCCAAAGTGACGACGAGGCAGGGATTACCACTGATGAGGTGCTGCTGGAAGCTCAGATGGATGCCATCCGTGCTGCGCCTGATTCCTGGGCTATTACTGAGAATAACCTTGACGAATACAAAAAGCGCATTCTTCCATACCTTGATTTACGTTTGAATCCTTTGCTTTCTATATCGGCAAAACAAGAAGGAGGAGTATATCAACGCTTGTTGCAAACTATGATTACCTACATAAATGGCAACGTAACAATCGATGAATGTGTAGCACAGCTCGAAACGATTGTAAATGAATAGGCTGTAGCCCAGCGCCATCATTTGCATGACATAAAGTCATTTTGGAGCAGGAATTTAACAGTTAAGTTCATATGCGTTGTGTGGGGTGAGTCATAATGTATGACCCACCCCATCTTCGGTTGCTTAGATTTGGCATGCTGTTATTTCACTCGGGTTTTATGCAAAAGTGAAACAGTGACGCTTGTTGCAAACAACCATTGGCATTTTTTCTTAGTAGCCAAAGAGTTCCCATGCACTCCAAAAGCGGTATTGACCATGCGAAGTATGGAGGTCGATTCCAGTGCTACAAACGGTTTTAGTGGGTACGGCGTTCAAATAGCGAATATCCGTACCACCATCCGGGCGATCTCGATATTCTTCATCAATGACGTGTTGTCGGGTGTAATATCGGGTCTGAGTAGCGCTTTCAGCGCAAGTTGTGCAGTGGACGCTAATGGTCGTATCTTTTGCCGCCAATGCCGGAATAGAGATAGCCAAAACAGACATGATCACTAGGGCCAAAGCCAGAATTTTTTTGATATTTTTCATTTTGATTTTTCCTTTCATTTTGGGCGCACTTAATACAGCTAAATGCGCGCTGTTTTTTTGTTTTGTGATCAGTGTATTGAGATAAAAACCATCAGAAGCGCATCACAGCGCCTCGTTGCGTACAATGAAGCCTTGCAGAACATCCATCCCTTAGAGGATGGCAGCGGCCAAGCCCGTCTGCCGGGATCACTCACGCCCTAAACTCGCCCTTGGGACTCACCTCTTTCTCTCTGCATTCATGGTGTTCGCCAGCGTTTCTTGTTCTCTCTGGCTTGATTAAAGTGTACAATACATTTGCTTTTTTGAAAATTGAAGAGTTCACGAAGAATCTGCGAAGATTTCACGAAACGCCCTGTTCACATCCGAAATTCTCAAGAAATGCGCTGTTGAGCTAGATATCCTGGCTGATCATAATTGGTACATCAGCGAACAGTCTCAATGAAATTTCATTATGCTTTTCTGCAAAAGCAACGATTTTTGCCAACGCACTGGCTTGGTATATCTGTAATGAACGTTCCGTCCGCGTAAACTCGCACTTCCAGCGCTCTCGATACTCAAATGCAACGCGTGGCCAATCCATCTCCTCAATCAAGTGCTTTTGTACGACGAATTTTTCATCTGCGCTCAGCAGGTTCAGCCATGCATTGATCGTGGCAATTTTTAGCTCTAACAGAGCCAGACAACTTTTCATAGCCATATCCTCGGCGTGGGCAAGCCATTTTTCGTAGAGTTGAACCTCGGCCTGATAATCATTGTATTTGCATATGACGCTTCTAACTAATTGTTCCATTTTTCTTCCCCCGTTTCAATTATTATCGGAGAAAGGTACTGCGCATTATGTCATGCAGAACATCCATCCTGATGGATGACGGCGGCCAAGCCCATTGTGCAAGAATACATATTTTCAGAGCCTTTCTCACCGTTTTGCGACCCCGCCCTGTCTACTCGACTTACCTTCCTTCCGTGACTGAATAGGAGCCGCTTGGTACAGTGATATCATAGCAGAAACGGCTCTGTTGGAACACGGCGTAAAAGCGACAATATGGCGGCGAAAGTACACCAGAATAATACCAATATGGCGCAACCACAACTGCACAGGAGCAAATACACATTAAATGCAGGCTCAATAATGCTGAAATCAATTTACAATATGAATTTCCTGTGCTATAATGCGATTGTCCTTGCAGAACATCCATCCTTTAGAGGATGGCAGCGGCCAAGCTCGTTTCGCAAGGACTTTTTTGTATGCATCCATTTGCTAAGATGGTTTTTTCAAATTGACTTATATGATTTGTTGCCGTAGGATTATTTGCTATGATCAATTAAAAAATCCATGTTACTGCCGAATCGTGTGCTCATCAACTGGTAAAGGCTAGCAATCGCCCTCTCCATTTGTCGTTGTACCGTGCGCTCATCGCAGGGCAGTCTTCCTTTGCTGTTTTCTTGGACTTGTTCAGAGATGAACAGCCACGTTTTATTTTTATATAGACGCATTTCAACAATGCTCCGCTCCTCTGCCGACAGATAATTCAACCAATGATCGATCAACGCAAGACGACGCTTCAAAATCGCATAGTTGTTAGCCTCATGCGATTGATTATAATCGTTCAGTTCATCCGAGCAATCCCGCAGAATTGCAATTTCTGTTTCGTAGCGCCGTTTACGCTGTAGAATAGTCATGATTTGCTGTTCTGTCATGGTAATGCTCCTTTCGGAATTATAAAATTTATCCTTCACTATATACAGTGCGTGAATATGCCCAATTACATCATTCGACAAAATAAAACACTAAAAGTACAAATTTGCTTTCTAATATCCAATTTCATAGGATTTGCTCAATGTGATAGGTGCATTTATATCCACGAATATCAAAAGTACAATGTTCAAGGAGTCAATCCCATGACCGCATGTCAATGCTATAACAATACGCAACGCTGGGCATAATACATGCGAAAACAGGAGGAATATCTATGGACATTGCGAGTTATCCAAAGACAGTCTCTATCAATTACGCCCGGATCGGCCGTCATTTACGCGACATAAGAAAACTGCGAAAGCTAAAACAAGCGAACGTGGCCGAGGCGCTCGACGTTAAAGTCGAATCCTTCGGCAATATGGAGCGTTCACAGCAAAAAATCAACCTGCAACGACTGATAGAACTGTGCGTTCTGTATGGCATTATGCCGGGTGATGTGCTCAACGATTGCTGTGACGAGTTGATTGCTGTAACGCTGCCGGAAAATACCCAGGAGAACCCAGACAAAACAGCGTTATTTCTTCTCATTAGCAAGTGCTCGGATAAAACATTGAAAATACTACGCACTGTAACTCAAGCTCTTTATGACTGCCTTGAGAGGAAATGCTGATTTTGTTTGATACTTTGCAAAATGCCCGTCCATAGCGACACATCATTGTGCCGTGAAAAGAACGGGCGTTTTGCTTTTGAATGTACAAAGGAGGATTTTGGGCTATGAATGCTCCAAATGGGTTCATCGAGGAATTGATTTCGCTGTATCACGACAGGCTTCAAAAACGATGCGCCAGAATCGTTCATTATGATTCACGATATTTACCGATGGTGGATGATTGCATTCAAGAGGCATACTGTAAAGCTTTTTATAACTATGAAAGTATAGCCGACAGCAATAATCATTATGCCTGGCTTGTTCGATGCTGCGAGCACTATTTTAACTCAAAGATTCGCCGGAATATCCGGCGAAAAGAAATTGCTGGAACGCACGTCAGTCTCGAGCAATGTGAAGATGTCGAAGACACGATGAACAACGTTTTGCGTTGGCTGGCAACAATGGATGCGTTGGACACGCTTCATGACTTTCTGGAAACACTCACACCCCTTGAGTTTGCCGTTTTTAAGAGCTATCACGAGGAAAATATGTCTTTACAAGCAACGGCGCAAAACAATGGTATAACAACCACTTCCGCACGAGCTGCTGTAGACAGGATCAAAAAGAAGCGAAGAAAATTTGATTTTTTTATATCTATTTTTTCAGCGATAGTGTATTTTGGCGTTTTCACGCACTGTATAGGGTGAAGGAGGATATGACAATGAATGGCGAGCAAAGGCTCTGCGCAACCAAAATTCTAAGCGCCATTGAAAATGGGAAGCTCACGACCGATGAAACGATAAGGAGGTTGGAAGAACTTGTTGATAAGGAGCTAGAAAAACCAGAGTCATCGATGGATATGCAATTGGTAGATGCATGCGAGAATCTGCTGTGGGAACTCAACACCAACGGCAAGTTGCCTTTTGTCAGCAATTTGGAAACGAATAAGACAAAAGTCCTGAAGCGGTTGAGCAGGGAGCACAGACAAAAAGCGACGCTGAAGTTCATACCGCGCTTGCTAGCGACGACAGCTGCCGTATTCGTGGCGATAGTCTTTACGGATGGCATATTGAATTATGGATGGTTCAAGCAGTATTCCACAGAAGATGAACAGCAGTATGTTATTGAGGGGCAAGCCTATGATCCTGGGATAATAGAGCAAGGAATCGCCGATGACATGACTGAACCCGTAGAGCTAACCAGTACCAGTTGGGAACAAATTGTTGACTTCTTAGGGTATACCCCGATGATGCCTGCACGGCTACCAGAAAACTGGGAAATAAAGGATTACTATGCTTTTAAGTCCTCCGATGTAAACACTGTATCTGTTTTTTATAGGAAGACAACAGACACTCAAGCCACGCTAATCTTTAATCAGGACTCGTATCACGGTGTTGAGGATGCCTACATTACGTTTGAGCAGAACGCTGAAGGTGAACTAATCCAAATCAATAATCAGCGAGTCTATGTGGCGGAAAACATGGGACGACTTGTATACGAGTGGGTGGATGTCCAAAATATTTATACTTTATCTGGAACAATAACATGCGACGAGGCAAATTTATTTGTCCAATCAGTAGAAGGAGTAAGTGAAAATGAATAAGACTATCTGGAAAGCAATGTTGATATGCGTGCTGCTTATGGCTCTAATCGGTGCGACTGTGAGTTCATATGCAGCGGACATTGTACCGTATGCAGATGAAGTTTTTGCTGCGGCAACGGTGTCACTTGCGTCAACCAAGAAGGTAACCTATAAATGCACGACATACTTCTCTCAGGATTCACTATCCGTTACCTCATGCTGGTTGGAGCAAAAAGTAAATGGCGAGTGGGAGACGGTGCGTAGCCTAACGCCACCTGACACGGCAAATAGCAATGCCCAAGCATATACGAGGGTTGTATCGTACAGCATTGGTACCGGAACCTTTCGCGTCGGTGCCGTATTCAACGCAAGCGGTTATGAAATTACGCGGTATTCAAATTCAAGAACGTTTTAACGCAACTGTTTCATCAATAACATTAACTGCTTAAAAACTTTCCGCCGCACGACGGTATAAAAGAAAAAACGTTGTGCGACGGAGCATCTTCATGCGTTTATTCGCGATTTAGATTGTCATAAAACTGATTCAAAAGCGCACGGCGGCTTTAAGCGAGGCATACCGTGCGTATTTTTGTGCTGTTGAAAATACATAGAAAAATAAGCCTACTGCGTCTGCTGAGGCAACCTGATTTTGGCTAGGCGTAGTTCGGCAAACTAAATGTCGCGATCCTCCGCCATTGTTCGATTCTCATCAAAGAAAATCGGAACGGAGGATTTTTTCATATGGTTACGATTAACCTTCGAGATTACTATCCTTTTTATCACGCCGATGCATATATGGAAGTACCGGACGAACTAGCTGCGACGATGGACAAATGGGGACGGGAAGAAAAAGCCTATGCCCGCAAACGACGCTGGCATCACGCTCATTATTCGCTGGATTTTGCAGAGGACATAGAGCGGTATATCCTATTTGTCTCCGATTCTCCCGATGTGCATTTTGAAAAAATTGTACAATGTGAGCAGCTCCACGCAGCGCTTGCAGACTTGCCGGATAAGCAAGCAAAGCGCATTTACACTCACTATTTTCTGGGACTTAGCAAGGCGGAAATCGCACGTTCGGAGGGGGTTAGTAAGGCGGCTATTTGTGCCAGCATCGCGCACGGACTTCGGAGTTTGGAAAATATTTTTGCAAAAAGAGCATGAGAGCTTTACTTTTGGCTCTGAATTCTCCTTCATTATGAGAGGAACTTTTTACGACTCTCCTGAACCTTGATAATCGAATATACGATGTTACAGGTACAACCCCCGTGCGGTGGAGCGGCAAATAGGGCGGCGCGATGATAGCACAAGCCGAGCGATACACGCACCTATTGACCCTGCTGTGGCAGGCAGGGCGCGACGATTCCGCACGGGCATAATGATACTTCTTCATACAGCCTCCCACTGACTTGAGGGGGAGTTCCTGCGGTATGCGTTAGCCAACGGAGGCGGCGGTACAGGCAGGGCTATGATGCGGACAAGCCATTCGCAGCCTGTGACATCCCCCTGCCGGGGTGCGTGGCAAATACGGCAATGAAAGGTTTTTGCTCAGATGGCTTTGGGTTATCAAAGCCACCTGAACTCCTCGAAGCAGGTATGATCATAGTGCTATCAATAATTTAGGAGTTTGTATATGGATAGCGTAAAGCAATCATTTAGCTCAAAAAGCGCTCCATTCGATAAGAATAAATCTTTGGAACGTCCCTCAACCTATAAAGTAGATGGGAAATCCTTCATCGTTACCCCTGTCTTCCGTCAAGAAGGTTGTGAAACCCTCGGCTCTGTCCTGGTCAAACTGATGCAGGCAGACAATGCATACAATCACTAGCTCCGCAAACGTGACAACGGTGTTCAAACGTGCTATACCATAAGTGTAAATACTGCTTGTTTGACCGCCGGAAGGAGGCAATATGAAACGGTCAGTCAGCAAAAAAACACGGGAAAGCACGGCGTTTCTGTACGAGCGCATCTCGCGGGACGATAATGTGGACGGCGACAGTTACAGCGTTACCAACCAAAAGAAACTGCTCATCAAGGTAGCCAAGGAAATGGGTTATGCCAATCTGGTGCATTTCTTCGACGATGGTATTTCCGGCGTGACCATGAACCGCCCCGGTTTTCAAGAAATGATAGCGGAACTGGAAGCGGGTCACGCAGCGGCGGTGTTCGTCAAAGACCTCTCGCGGCTTGGGCGCAACTACATTGAGGTCGGACGGCTTACCGAGGAGTTCTTCCCCGATCATGATATTCGGTTGGTGTCTGTTTCGGACGGTATTGACACCGATGAGGGCGAAAACGAGCTGGCTCCCATCCGTAACCTGTTCAATGAGTGGTACTCAAGGGATATCAGTAAGAAACGGCGCATCAGCAACAAGATTAGGGGCAATTCGGGAGAGCCGATGGGACAGCCGCCCTATGGCTATATCAAGAGTCCCGATAACTTCAAGCGCTGGATTGTAGACGAGGATGCGGCGCGGGTGGTCAAGCGCATCTACAGAATGGCACTGGATGGGCAAGGAACCGATCAGATCGCAACAGCACTGGAACAGGAGCGGATTTTATCCCCGTTGGCCTATTGGGAAAGTTTAGGCATCCATCGCGCAGGCAGAGCCAAAGACCCCACTGACACCCATTGGGGAACCGCCACGATCATCAAAATCTTAACGACGCAGGAATACTGCGGTGATCTGGTTAATTTCAAGACCTACAGCAAATCCTACAAGAATAAGAAGCGGATTGAGAACGACCCTGAGAATATGGCGGTTTTTCGGGATGTACATGAGCCGATCATTGACCGTGTCAGTTGGGAGCGGATTCAGGAAAAACGGGGTAAAGTCCGCAAACGCAGGTGTCAGGACGGCGAGGTCAATATGTTCTCCGGCCTGCTGGTCTGCGCGGACTGCGGTAGTAATCTTCACTTCCACTTCAATCAAGGGAATCATGATATCCGCTATTTCAACTGTTCCAATTACAACAGCGCACGCGGGACATGCGGTTCAACCCATTACATCCGCGTGGACTTTTTGGAACAGGTGGTGTTGGGCGAGATTCGCCGCCTGACCAAGTTCGCCAGCCGCTATGAAGGTGACTTTGTGAATGCTGTGATGGGACATTCGCGGCAAGTGACTGCCGAGGAACTGCAATACCGTCAAAAGGAACTGAACAAGCTCCAGAGCCGCGATACGGAGCTGGACAAGCTCTTTGAAAGGCTATATGAGGACAATATAGTCGGGAAGATCACGGACGAGCGGTACGCGCGAATGACCAGCAGCTACGAGCAGGAACAGGCGGAGCTTGTCGAGCGTATCAAGAAGGTGAAAGCCGAGATTGATAAATGCAGCAGCCAAAGCATGACAAGCGATATGTTCATCTCTACCGTTAGAAAGTACACCCGTGCTCGTAAACTTACCCCTAGGATGCTAAATGAGTTGATTCAGCGCATTGAGGTGCATCAGGCAGAAAAGGTGAACGGTGTGCATGTACAGCGATTGACGATCCACTACAACTGCGTCGGAACGCTGGAAATTCCCCAAGAACTGCCTGCGCTTGAAATGCCCAAAGTGTTGATGCAGACGCGCAAGGGTGTGAGGGTGGCTTACGAGGCCGCAGAGATGGTGGTTTGAAACTTGATAATGGAATAGGCGAAAAAACAAAGTATCCATATAGGACTTTCACGTCCCATATGGATACTAAGAATGGTGCGGGAAACAGGACTTGAACCTGCATGTCCTAAACGAACACTAGAACCTGAATCTAGCGCGTCTGCCAATTCCGCCATTCCCGCATGATGCCTTCTCCTGGCGGAGAGAAGGACTTTGGTGGGCAGGGGTGGATTCGAACCACCGAAGTCTGCGACGGCAGATTTACAGTCTGCTCCCTTTGGCCACTCGGGAACCCACCCATGTATTAGGGATACCAACCAAGGAAAGTGGAGCCGGCGATGGGACTTGAACCCGCGACCTGCTGATTACAAATCAGCTGCTCTGCCAATTGGGCTACGCCGGCGCACAGCCCACGGCAAAGATGATGGCGACCCGGAAGGGGCTCGAACCCTCGACCTCCAGCGTGACAGGCTGGCATTCTAACCAACTGAACTACCGGGCCAGATGCTGGTGGGCCTTCAGGGACTTGAACCCCGGACCAACCGGTTATGAGCCGGCCGCTCTAACCAACTGAGCTAAAGGCCCATAGCCATTTAGAGAAAATGGTGACTCCTAGGGGATTCGAACCCCTGTAGCCGCCGTGAAAGGGCGGTGTCTTAACCACTTGACCAAGGAGCCACGCTTGGCGTCGCGTTTTCTGGTCGGGGTGAAGGGATTCGAACCCCCGGCCCCATGCTCCCAAAGCACGTGCGCTACCAGACTGCGCTACACCCCGTCCTAACGTGCCCACACAGGCGACGTTGATTATTTTACACATTCCATCAACGCTTGTCAAGTGCATTTTCAAAAAAAGTCCATCTTTCTTTGTTGCCTGTTCTAAGCCGGCCCGGATGCGTTTGTCCCTGTCCTGGGCCCATGATTGTAAAATTACGCCTTCCTCCCCTGCCCAATTCAGGCGACGTGTGGTATAATCAGAAGCGGATCGATAAAACACCTCGAAAGGAACCATGCCGATGATTATCATCAACCGCATGCTGGCCCTGTGCCTTTGCCTTCTCCTGTTTGCCCTTCCCGCCCTTTCGGAAGGTGCGGCTGCCGTACCGCCGCCTGAAGAGGCTCTTCCAGAAAATATAGAGGTTGAGGGCTTTGCCACGGATGAAGAACCTGCCGCCGTTGAAGCTGACGCTGTGAACGAGGTGGCAAGCATAGAGGGCCTGACGCCCCTGTATACCACCAAAATCAAGCCCTTTGCCGCCAACGGTACCTCCATCCGCATGCGTGCGCGTCAGGATGGCGATAGCGACGTGGTCTGCGTGATCGACAAGGGCGAAATCATTACGATTTATGCCGTCCATCCCACGTATGTGCTTGCGGAATATAAGGGGAACGTCGGCTATATCATCCGCACCTGGATTGATGAAAACGCTACGACCATTAACCCCGCAACCACCCCGCCCTATGGCGTGACGCTATCCCAGTATGTCGCCACCGCAACCGCCCCCGCCAACGTTTACACCCGCCCGTCGCTGGACGCCGAGGTTAACGATATCGTCGTCGGGCAGGGCAGCAAGGTGGCCGTGCTTGAATTTGTGGATGGGTTTGCCAAGGTGCTCTACTGGCGCAGCTATGGCTATATTGACGCGCGGCTGCTGACCGACCTGGTGGTTGTATCCGCTACGGACAATCCGCTGAGCAATGATACCCCCATCGCCGCTTTTTGCAGTTTTTTTGCCTATAACACGGGCTCCGAAGGCAACGACGGCCGCTGTAAAAACATCGTGCGCACCTGCGAGTTGATGTCTCGTGTGATGGCTCCCGGCGAATCACTCGACTTTAACGCGCAGATCGGCCCCTACACGCGCGCCAACGGCTACTTTCCCGCGCCTGTGCTGGTCAACGGCGGCAGCCAGATCGGCTCGGGCGGCGGCACCTGCCAAAGCAGCAGCACGATGTATAACACCATCCGCCAGCTGCCGGGCATTACGGTGCTTGCGCGCCGCCCGCACGGCCCCGGCAGCGCCCGCTACCTGCCCATGCACCAGGATGCGGCGGTCGGAACCGACACCCTTAACCTCATCTTCCGCAACGATAATGAATTTCCTATCCGCATCGTTGCCGAAAGCACGGGCGAGGGTACCCTCTGCATTCAGATTTTCAGGGAGGATTGAAATCCGCTTTCGACCTGCGCAAAGGAGCACTTCAATGTCTGCGCGGACGGTTGCGTCCATGCTGGACGGCCTTCCAAGTAAACAGCCGCGACCGGGAGAGCCGGTTGCGGCTGTTTTTTATGAACAGAAGCCCGTCTACCTTCCCTCCAGACCTTCCTCCGCCTTAACCTCCGCAGGCGCCGCCCGCCTGTCCGGCCATTGTGCCATTACGATGCCGCACATCATAGCCGCGCAGCCAAGGTATTCCCTTGTACTCAGCTGGTCGCCCAAAATCAGCCAGCCCGCGATAACCGCAAATACGCTCTCTAGGCAAAGTATCAGCGAGGCAACGGTGGGGTCGGTGTCCTTCTGGGCGATGATCTGCAAAGTGTAGCCGATTGCCCCGCTCATTACCCCCGCGTAAAGAATAGGGATTGCGCATGCCCGGACGGCCTCCCATGTGGGATGCTCCGTGAACGCCGATACCAGCAGGCAAAGGACAGAAACCACAAAAAATTGCAGACAGCTCATTTTGACACAGTCTGTTCTGCGGCTGAAATGGTCGATAACAAGTATATGCCCAGTAAAGCTGAGCGCGCCCAGCATCAGCAGCCCGTCGCCGGGGTCGATCGCAAAGCCGTCCTTGATACAAAGCAGGTATAGCCCCACCGCGCTGACAACCACCGCAGCCCATACCAGCCTCCGCACGCGCTTTCCCCAAAACAGTCCCAGCACCGGCACCAGCACGATGTACAGCGCCGTTAAAAAGCCTGCCTTGCCCGCGCCAGTCCCCATGTTGATACCCATCTGCTGAAACGCGCTTCCCAATCCCAGCAGCACGCCGCACCAAAGGCCGCCCAGCAGAAGGTCCTTTCGCTGCCGCCGTGTCATTTTCAAGAAGGGTACGCCTCCGCCTGTGTTTTCCACATCCGCCGTTCCCTCCCGCGCCGCCTTCCTCTCCATCCATAACACCAACGGCAGCAGCGCCAGCCCGGCAAGCCCCATGCGCAGGCCGTTAAAGATAAACGGCTCCAAGCTGTCAGACGCAACATCCTGCGCTACAAAGGCAACGCCCCAAATCATCGCTGTCAGCAGCAGAAGCAAATTCGCCCGAACGGATTTTCTCATAGTAACAACCATCCTTTTTTAACTTACAAGTTCAGCCTCAGGCGGCTGCATATCTCGCTTTTCTTAAGCAGCTCCGTCATTTCTTCGGCAGGCATAGGCCTGCGGCCATAGTATCCTTGCATATAATCGCAACCGATGCTCTTTAAAAACTCCGCCTGTTCGCGCGTCTCCACACCCTCGGCGATCATCGGCAGCCTCATGCGCCTGGCCATCTCCACCACGGAAATCAGGATAATGCTTCCCCTCTCGCTTTCGGAGTTAAGCAGGAATTTCATATCCAGCTTCAGCGTATCCACCGGCAGGTCCTTGAGCGTATTCAGCGAGGAAAACCCGCTTCCGAAATCATCCATCTCCACCCGGAAGCCCCTTTCGCGCAAAGCGGCAACCACGCGGCATATATGCGTTTCATTTTGGATATAGGCGGTTTCGGTGATTTCCAGCCGAAGCGCGTCGCGCCTGAGTCCGTAGCCGTCTACCTCCCGCGCAAGGCGGTCCGCAAAGCCGCTTTCAAACGTGTCCACCCTCGAGACATTAACCGCCACAGAGACATCCTTGTTCAGTTCCTCGCGCCAGCGCGCCATCTGGGCCAACGCCTCGTTGCGGATAAAATCGCTCAGACGGGTAATCAGCCCGTTCTGTTCAAAAATAGGTATAAAGACCCCTGGGGGAATAAAGCCGTACTCCGGATGTTCCCACCGCGCAAGCGCCTCCACGCCGGAAATGCATCCCGTTTTCAAGCTGTATTGCGGCTGGTAATATACCTTAAACTGCTGCCCGCGCAGCGCCTGAGGCATATCGGTGATGATGCGTTGCTCCAGCTTCATCTGGTTTTGCATATCATCGTTATAATACGCGTAACGCCTGAACTGTTCACCCTCGGCGCAGCGCAGGGCAATCAGCGCCCGGTCTATCATCATACCGACGCTATAGTCCCTATCCTCAATATTGAAAATGCCAAACCTGGTGATAAACTCATAATCCTTGGGATAGGTTTCAAACCAGCGGTCCATGTTCCTGACCATTTCCGCAGGCTTTAGCCGGTCGGTAAGCCGGCAGCATACAAAGCAGTCTCCGCCCAAATGCCCATAGGTTGCCGTTTCATCTTCCAACCCCGCCCGCAGCGATACGGCCATCGACAATACCAGCCGCTCGCCCTCGGCCTTGCCAAACAGCTCGCCATACGCCCCAAAACGGTCCATTTCCCAGCAAACAATCACAAAGCGCTTATCCGGGCAGGCGTCCAGCATGCGGCGCGTTGCCTCCATAAACCCCATCCGGTTCAGAATGCCGGCCGCCTCGCTGAAATGCGTCTGCTTTCGAAGCAGTCGGTTTCTGCGGTGCTCTGCGATCACGCGCTCCTCCGCCTCACGCTGAAGGCCCTCGCTCTGCCGTTTCCTCTGCTCCGCCGCCTGCGCCCTTCGCTGCCCGCGCGCCACGGCCGCAAAATAAAAATGCGAGCCAAGCACCACAAACGCACCCATACCCAAAATTAAAATCAGCACCATACGGTTTTGATACAGCCGTTCCCCCAACGTATAGGCGTACGGATTTCCAGCCGTGTTTTGAAGCAGAGCCGCGTTCAGCTCGCGATCGTCCAGGCTGTGGATGGCTTTGTTGAGAATCGTCAGAAATTCCGGTTGCTCTCCGGCGCTTACCGCGAGACGCATCTGTTCGTCCACACGGTAGGCAGGAAAAAGCTCAAGGTTCTCGAAATAGGGGCTCTTCAGCCCCGCCATGGCCACGAGCTCGTTTTCAAAGCACAGGTCGGCCCTACCGGCCGCCACTGCTGAAAGAGCCTCCTGGCTGGTGGAGTAAACCTTAACCAACGCATTTGGGTAATAGGAAAGCAGATAGCCGTCGATGGCCGCCAGGCTCTCCTGTCTGGCGAAGCTAAGCCCGTCCGTCTCCTTCAGCTGCCTGCCGCTTCTGCCGACGGCTACCAGCGCGCTGCCCATCAGCGGCTCCGACAGGCGAAAGCTGCCGGGCATTTTTGTGGCATAGGATTGCATGACGGGCGCCACTATGCGCGCCTGCCCGGTTTTAAGCGCTGCGTCGATGGTTTCCCCCTCCGGAAAAGGGATGTATTCAAACCGCAATCCGCTCTTGCGCCCAACAAGCTCCAGCAGGTCGCGGGCTACCCCGTCTGTAATGCCCGTATCCGCGTGGTATTGGCTAAGCGTGGGACCAAGGTTAAAAAGCATGACGCCAACCGGCCCGCAGCGCTCTATATAGGCAAGCTCCTCCTGCGTATAAATACTGTCCGGCATTTCCCGCAGGCTTTCCTCCGCCAGCTCGTCAAACAGTCCGGGCCGGTCGGCAAGCATCGCATCCATCGCGGCGTTTAGTTCGTCAAGCAACGCCGTATTTCCCTTGCGAACCGCCGGATAATACGGTGCGGGGCTAAAGCTGGCAACCGCGCGCAGGCCGGGGACCGATGGTTCCGCGCCGCTGAGCATCGCATCCAGCGCGCCAGTATATAGCGCGTTATGCATTTCCTTTTCATCCGTGAAGCGCACCAGCTCCGCTGAAATACCTTTTTCCGCCGCATACTTCGTCCACTCGATCTCGTGTACGCTGCCATCCATAACGCCGACCGTAATGGCGGGCTGGCCCGAAAGGTTTAATCCGTTCAGCCGCTGATTGGACCTGAGGGCTATGAGAAAGATATTGTTGATTCCGCAACTGCGCTCCGCAAAATCGACCGCTTCTTCCCGCTCGCTGGTCCAACGCAGCGTGCCCAGGATATCGACCTGCCCATTTTCCAGCCGCTCCATGCATTGCGGCCAGGTCCCCACGGTCCATTCCAGCTTCCAGCCCGCATATCCGCACAGCCGCTCAAAAAGCTTCACAATATAGCCCTTATAGTTTCCATCGCCGTCGATGCTAAAATAGCCCTCGCATACAAATACTCCCACGCGCACCGTTTCAATCGCATCCGTCTCGCCAGCCGCGCCTGTACAGGCAAGGAAAAGCAGCAGCGCCAGCGTAAGAAAAAGCGCCGCGTTTCGCCGCTTTTGCATTTCCTCCCCCTTTCCGGCGGTTTTGATGTGAACCGCCGTTCAAAACAGTATCAATATTACAGCACGCCGCGGTTTTTGTCCATGTTCCTCGTGGGATTTTTGCTGAAATCCGGCGTTTTCGCGCCCGTGCCAAACCCCAAAACGTCTATTGACGAAAGCGCCTGAACACCCTTATAATGGTTTAGCGAAATCCCATTTTGAACAGATTTCGCCAATTGGAATGATGGGAGCTTGAATGCATATGAATCAGCCGTTTCGCCGTCTTGCGCTTTTTTTGCTGACGGTCCTTCTTGCCGTACAGCCATTGGCGGCCTTTGCAGAAGGCACGGAGGCGTCTTCTGCTCCAGAGGCTACCCCCTCCGCCGTCGAAAACGCAGCTTCCGAGGCCGGCGAGGTGCAGTTTGTCGCCGTCGCGACCGTTGCGCTCAAGGTACGCCGTGCTCCGGACAAGTCCGCGACCGGCGGCGACAGCATCCCCATGGATGCCTATGTCTATATTCTTGAGCTGGGCGAGGAATGGTGCAAGGTCCGTACTCCCTATCTGGACGGTTACGTTATGACCAAGTACCTGGCCGACATCCGCGAATACGTCGATTCGACGGGCGCGCTGGGCGAGGTGGTGGATTCACCCTCCGCCACGGTTGAGGTAACAGCGGGTTTTGACAGCCAGGAGGCCTTCCAGGAAAAGTACTATGCGCATGGCGTTAAAAACGCCGCCATCTATGCCGAACCCGACGAACGCAGCCGCAGGCTTGGCTCCGTGCCCACCTACAAGCAGGCCGTCGTCAGCAAGATCAGCGGAGACTGGTGCTTCCTGCGCTATAAAAACATATACGGTTACGTCCGCTGCGACAACCTATTCAAATGGGACCGCATCGATCCCTACGCCGGCGATATTCCCGGGCTGACGGTCTATCCGCTGATGGCGTTTGTCAATCATACCACCAATGTATACAGCATGGAGGATAATTCCATCCTCACCACGATCAACCCCGGCGCGGCCGTATGCGTGGAGGAGCTTGATGCGATGGGCCGCTACCCGCTGCCCTACTGGCGCACCACGGGCTATATCATGCAGGACGACGTGGCCTGGCTGACGCCCGTCGTCCCCTACGAGGAAGCCCAGCCGGGCGATTTGATCAGCGTGATGACCACCTATTACGCGGTCGGCATCTCCACCCTACAGTACCAGGGCCGCAACTGGAATATCCGCCTTTCCTCCTCCATGATCAACGGCACGGTTTTGCAGCCCGGCGAAAGCTATAATCAGAATGAGGTCATCGGGCCCTACCGCAAATCCACCGGCTACCACAAAGCCCCCATTATGAGCCAGACCGCGCTGTGGGGGTATGGCGGCGGCACCTGCCAGGTCAACACGACCTTCTACATCTCCACCATTCAGCTTCCGCTGCTGGTCACGCACCGCAGGGTGCACGCGGACGTTGGCATCTACTATGCCAAGAAGGGCTTCGACGCCGCCGTCGGCGGCGGAAATATCAACCTGACGATGGTAAACACGTTGCCCTACGCCATCCGCTATCAGCTCTACATCAGCGACGGCGTGCTCACCTGTTGCATTTACAGGGAGAGCTGAGGCGAAACGCCGGGTTATTAGAAACCGCCCGGAACCAGGCGCAAACGCGCGCTTGATTCCGGGCGGTTTTTTTGTTCCTTCCCACGCTGGGGCATTGCTGCACGATCAGCCGTTGCCCGACGCGAACGAATCCACAATGAGCTTGAGCACTTCGCCGGTCCCCGCGTCAAGCACGATGGTCCAGCTTTCCTGCGCCTCCTCGTTCTGAATCCAGAAGTACCACTCCCTGTGGTCTCCCTCCTGCGTAAGGTCCGCGTAGGCGACGCCGCTGGCGTCCATCTGCTCGCGCGTGACGCCGTATTCCTCGTTCATCACCCTTGCGAAGAGGTCCCACGCCTGTTCCTGCGTCAGGTCTTTTTCGCCAGGCAGCACATGGTTATAGCGCGCCGCGTCAAAGCCCGCGTCCCTAAGCAGCTGATCGACGGCGGCGTTGTCCTCCACGGAAGTGGTGCCATACCCCAGGTTCACTTCATCCCAATACTTGGCCGCGATCTCGCTTCGCGCCCGCGCGAACTCCTCAAACCATGGCAGTACGTCCGTGCCGTAGGCCTTTGCCTGTCCCCAGTTTTCGCGCGTCCAGCCACCGCCGTCCATACCCTCCAGCGACCACGCGGTTTTTAAAACATCCCCGCTTTGCTCGTCGACCAGCGCGGTATACACGCCCAAAAGGGAATCATCCGGTCTCGAGCAGGAAGCGCCCCAGTGATACGGGTCTCCGTAGTCCATAATTGATGAGTAGGCAACCTCCCACACGGTGCGCTCCGCCTCGGTCTTCTTTTCGGCAGCCGGTCTAAACAGCGCGAGCATATCCTCGGTCAGTCCGTAGGCCTGCTTAATGGCTGTGGCCGCTGCGGCGATGGCCGCCTCCTTCCCCGGCGTATCATCAGCGTCCTCTACCTTAAGCAGCTCGCCCAGGCCCGCCCCGCGAATGCGGCCTACCACCTCGGCGCGCTCCGCGTCTGAAAGCGCGTCCAGCCCGCCAAGATCAATATAAGCCGCAACCGCTTTCCAATCGCTCTCTTCCAGCGGCCTATTCGGCAGCTTCCCGCCGGGAAAACTGCTCGCATGGCATTTCACATCTTTGCCGGATGCTGTGAAGCTGACCGTCACATACTCGCCCTCCCGGTTGCGCCATGCAATGTCGTATTTCGCCTCGTTCTCATCGCCGTCTTTCCAGAGGGACAGCTTTCGTACATAGCCATGCGTCTCAAGCGCCTCCGCCGAGATGGCGAAAATCTCCTTCACCTTTTGCTCTGCGACGCGCACGGCCTCCGCCTCGCTCAAATCGTCCGGGCCGGGCAATACGTTTTTCCTATACAGCGTCTGGCCTTCCGGCATGGCCTTTTCCAGCGCCTCGTCATCGGCGGCGCGCTGGGCAAGCGTGCGGTTATCCGCGTTGACATCGAAATCCAGCTCCCACTGGTCCTTCCACTGAGCATCCTTGCCCGTGGCCAGCCCGGCGCGCGCGTCCATATAGGCCTCAATTTGCCGCTGCCCCCAGATCTCGGCGCTCAGATCGCCGCCCTCCCATTCGGCCCTGTTCACGCCGTCGTGCGTCCACGCTGCCTCGGCTTCGCCGCTTTTGGGGACGGTCACGGTATACGTGCCGGATTTTCTGATGATGGACGGGGTGAAGGTAACGGTCCATCCGTCGTCCGTTTCCTTTATATAGGGAATAAACATACCCATGGTCCGGTCGGTCAGCCCGTATTTTTCCATTACGGCCTCCCTGGCCGTGCGCTCCACGGTATAGTCGCGCGAAAATACCAGTTCCACCACCGCGAATGCCGTCGCGGCCAGCAATACCACCGCAAACCCAAGCGCGAGCACCGTGCTACGCCTAAGGCGCTTGCGAGGCGCGGGAACCTCCTTTTCCAAACGCGCCTGGATACGCGCCATCGCGCTTTCGGTTTTTCCATCCCAATTCAAACTGTCAAGCCGTCTGTTCACAATCCGCTCAAAGCTCTCCTTCATCAAAATACCACCCTTTCAGCCGCCGGTGAAGCTTCTCCCTCGCGCGGTTCAGGCGCGAGGTTACCGTTCCCTTTGGGATATTTAGCGCTTCGCTGATCTCCCAGATTTTCATGTTCTGATAATATCTGAGCAGGATTACTTCCTTGTCTTTGTCCGAAAGGCGCATCACCTCGTGGATGACGGTATCATCCGACGGTTCCGCATCCCCCGCCGCGGGCTGGATGCCGTCCAGCGCCACACGGCGGTCCACCAGTCTGGCCCATGCCGATCTGTGAAAATCCTTGCATGTATTGATGGCAATGCGCATCAGCCATGTTTTCTCGCCACTTTCCCCGCGAAAGCCGTCAAGATGGCGGTATGCCTTTAAAAAGCTCTCCTGCACCGCGTCCTCCGCGAGAGCCGCGTCCCTGAGGTACATGAAGCACATTCGCAGCATGGAACTGCCGTATGCCTCCATCATCCGCCGGATTTCCGCGTCAGCATTCTCCATCTGACGCGTCCGTACCCTCTCCATCCGCTCACTTCCTTTTCCAATGGTTGGCCAACCACTTGCACCTCTTAGACGCCGGATATAGGAAAAAGCATCCATGGTTTTTCATTATTACCATAAATGCTTCCAAAAGACAAGCGGCAAAGCTAAATGGCGAAAAGGCCATTTTGCTTTGCCGCCTGCCGTCCTCTCTAACGTCAATGCTCCGCCGCAGACTGCACGCAAAACGTCAGCAGGCTTTCCGGCGGAAATTGCGCGATAAAGGTTTTGCCGCGCGCAAGCTGGATTTCCTCCCCTCTATCGTCCAGAAAAACCGTGGGCGCGGCCTCGCTTTCACGCACCCAGTACCCGGGAATATATTTGCCACCGATGAAAAGCTCGGCGTTTCCATGGCCCACACAAAGTGGGATGGGCAGCAGCCTGCTCACCGGATAGTCATACGAAACGCGCTGTATGATAACGTTGCTAAACGTGAGCGCCCTCTTATTTTCCTCGCTTCTATCCTCGGCGGAAGCAAAGCTTCGCCAGGGCGCGCCGCCGCAATACCGCGTGTACAGGCCGTTGGCCTCGTCGTAATGAAACTGCGAAACATAGTATTTCCGCTTGTCTCCCCAATCAAGGGTAACGGTATCCGCCCTCTCATAACGGCCGTAGGGATTATTGTCAAAAAACAGGAAGGGGCGGGGTTGTGCCGTACATTTCTCCAAAACCACGTTTTGTACGGTTACGGCGTTTACATCAAGATTATCGGGAGCCTTGACCCCTTGAATCCGTCCCCCAAACGTTCTCTGGATTAGATTTGCACCCTGCATGCGGATGGCACGCCCGCTTCCGTCTGTTTCCAGCGCCCAGAGCCGTTGCTCGATCCCGTCGTTGCCTCTTTGCAAGCCGCCTCCATATACGACGGCTCCCTGCCATTCCTCCCTTATCAGCACCGTGCCGTGACGAATGGAGCGGACGGGCCCCACGCTCGCCGGCTGCCCTTGCGCAAGGCTGTCGCTGAAAAGGAAGGTCAGGCGCGTTTGCCCCAGCTCCCACAGGAGACTCTCATAGACGACGTCCGCAAATTGGCCGCCCCACGGCGCGGCCTTGCCCAGCCCCGCCGCCTTGACTGTTTTTCTGCCTGCTTTCTCCGTGCCCTCCGCGTTGCTGATTTGCACCAGCACGGGCATATAGCGCCCTTGCGCGATGGGCAGGCCTGTTACGGAGCTTTCGCCGGCTATGGGCGTGTGCAGAGCCGGCGGAACCGCCGGGCTGATTTGGCGGTCCGGCTGGTTTTGGATAATGACGCCAGGCTCCGCCTTCACCTCTTTGGCGGCCTGCGCCAGCACCGGCATGGCCGCAGCCGTCAAAAGCGCGGTCAATACGCAGGCCAGCGCGTAACGGGCGCTTCTTTTCATCCCGCTTTCCTCCTTTAGCGCGGCAGAGGCTCTACTCCACCCACATCACCGCTTTCCTACGGCACGATATATGTAACCGGTTCTTCCTCAACAGCCTTCGTCTGGCCGGCTTCTCCATAAACAGCCTTAAGCGTAATCATGTCGCCGCGGTGAATTTCATCCACGGGATAACTTGCAACGCAACGCGTCACATGCCATGCGCCGCTGCCGTCCTGCCACTCATATCCAGATGCGTCCGCAGCCATCTGTACCGTTACTCCAAGTTTCTCCGCCTTTTCGGCGCTCAACATATCCTGCTTGCCGTTCACATAAACGGTATAGAACGCGCGCGGATATCCCTCCTTCGCTTTTCTAAAAGCAGCTTCGCTTTCAAACACGCTGTCAATTACAAAATACAGATAATCGCTGCCGATCTCCGCCGTCATCAGGCGCGGTGTATAACACTCTGCCTTGCCCTCGGCCAGCGGTTCGCTCTCCATATCGGGTCTGACGGCGCGTTCATAATCATCAAATCCGCTGCCATTGCATTCTTTTGCGCTGTCTTCATTCAGCGCACCCATACCCCGGTAATACTGCAACGCCGTTTCACCCGGATGTTGCCGCTGATACCGCTCAGGCAGCACAAGCTCAACAGCGCCCGCTTCGCCATTTTCCCACTCTCCGGCGCTAATGAGAAGCGACTCCGCATCAAAAGCTTCCTCTAAAAGCATCTGCTGTTCAGCGTATCCCTCTTCGCCGAGTTGACGGTATCCGTCAATCCAGAACAGCATGCCGCCGTCCACCCGGTACCCTGTATACTGCCATCCGCAGGCCAATGTTTGAGGGGCGCTCTCGAATGCCAGCCAAACCGCCTTATCCGTGCAGCTGCTGCCCGGCTCCAGCCAAAGTAGTTGCTCTGGCTCCCGCGCCTGCGTCCAGCCGTTTAGCTCATGGTGCTCCACACTCGTCCTCCACTGGAGGACCCATGTGCTTTGCGTATTATTAACAATCTCCGCCGTAAATTCCGCCTTCCTGCCCGCATAGCGCACACCGATGTGCACCCGCGGCGCCGAATCAAAAGCGGCGTTTGTATTTTCTACGCCTGTGGTGGCTACGATGACCGGTTGATCAACGGGCGACGTTTGACCGTTCGTCGCGTCTTTAGGCGGCTGCGCCAGCGTTAGCGCCACGGTCGCCGTCACCATCAGAGCCGCAAAGACCGGGGCAAGCCGAAGGCTCCGCCTTGCAACCCGCCGCGTTCCCCGCCTCATAACTGGACTGCGCATGGTTTGCCGGATTTTTTCCTCTACCGCTGGGTTCACCTCAAATTCCTCCTTCTCCAAGCGGCGTCGAAGCGCTTCGTCAAAGGTTCGGTTGTTCATGTGCCTCCACTCCTTCCGCCCTCATCTGCTCCTCAAGCAACAATTCCTTGAGCTTTTTCCTTCCACGCATCAGCCGCGTGGATACCGCCGGACGCGACATGCCTAATGCATCCGCAATTTCGACGGTGGAAAAGCCCTCATAGTAGTAAAGCAGCAGCACCCGCGCCATACCGGCCGGCATGCTCTCCAATGCCGAATATAACGTATCACGGATATCGGAAACAAAGAGGGGCGCTTCCGCCTCTGCCGGCTCCATGGACGGCTGCTCGCGCCTGCTCTTTTTGAGCAGGTCATAGCAGCAGCGCACCGTGATTCTGGTCAGCCATGGCCGCAGACTTTCCTCGTTTCGCAGCGTGTCCAGCTTCTGGTACGCGGTAACAATCGCGGCGGATACGGCGTCCTCGGCATTTTGCGTATGCCTGAGGATGCCGCCCGCCACCCGCAAGAGCGGCGCGCGCAATTCCCATATTCGCATATCTAGGTTTTCCTTATCCATGCGCGCCGCCTTCTCTCTTTGTGCTAACACTCTATAGAGGAATTTGACACCCAAAAGGTAACACCTGCCGGAAAAAAATAACGCGCATGGGTGCGCGGCGGTAAAAAGGAGCTTTTATAACGCAAAATCCCCATTCGCTTTGTGCAAATGGGGAGAAATGGAATGCGGCAGCGATCTACTCTTCCGGGCCGTTACCAGCCAAGTACCATCGACGTGCTGGGGCTTAACTTCTGTGTTCGGAATGGGAACAGGTGGAACCCCCAGGCCATTGCC
>JAEYOW010000051.1 GCA_023411375.1 Bacillota bacterium
TCACGTCCTCGCCGTGGAGCTTCCGGCTGGTTTTGCCCAGAATAACGTTGGTGCGGCTTTCATTGACGCTTACGTGCAGCGCGCAAAAGCCGGACGCCTTTTGATCAAGCAGAGATACCAGAAGCGAGACGTCGGGCAACTGGTCCTGCGTGGCTACAAGAAGCACCATCAGAGCGCCTCCGCGTGAAACGCGCAAAACAACATGGCGCAAAACTCCGCGCCCTGTCGATTCGTCATACGGCTCCACGCGCGCGGCGCGCATCCAGTCCGACACGGCGCTGATTACCCCGTCAATCCCGCCCATGGCTACCGCACAATCGGATATCGGCACGATATCATGGCTGCGCCTGCGGTAAAAGCCAAGAAGGGGTTTATCCGCGGTGCCGCCCACAGGCAGCGCCGTCTTGTTGCGGCAGCGCCAGGGCTTGTCCGCGCCGAGCACCGGCGGAACATCCGCGTCCGTGAGCGAAAGGCCGCCGATGCGGTTGAGGCAGTCCAATACCTGCGTCCGCTTGGCGCGTCTTCCCTGCGTTGAAGCCAAAGCTCGCATAGCGAAAGCGCGAGCGCGCTTTCCACCTCGTCAAAGTATGACGCCATGTTCTTTTCTATATGCCTATTTTACCACGTTTTAAACTCTTAGAACATCTGCTTCTTGTAAAGTTGATTTCCCTGCGAAAAGGCATCGGACTCGCAAAGGCGCGCTTGCCATTTCAACCGCGTCAATGTATAATAAATCGTTATCCTTTTTCCTGCCATACAGGCTTTTGGGGCGGTTTTCGCGCTATCGCGGCCGCCGGCCACAAGGAGGTTGCGCATTGGGTATTTTAAACAGGCTTCAGGCGTGGGGAAGCTGGCTGACATCCGATCCGTGGGGCTTTGCGCTTTATCTGCTGTACTTCGCCGTATCCGTGCTGCTGACGCTGATCTTACACGAAATCGCGCACGGCTACGTGGCCTGGCGCTGCGGCGACCCTACCGCCAAAATGCTTGGCCGCCTGTCGATGGACCCCCGCAAGCACCTGGATCCCATCGGCACGCTATGCCTGGTTTTTCTTGGGTTTGGATGGGCAAAGCCCGTGCCGGTCAACCCGCGTAATTTTCAGAACTACCGCCGGGATGATTTTCTGGTCAGCATTGCGGGCATCACCGTCAATTTGACGCTGTTTCTGGTGTCTCTGTCGCTGGCGGTAGGTCTCAACGGGCTTCTATGGACGCCGGACGCAATCCGTCTAAACGGCGGCGCGAGGTCCTTCCTCTCCTCCGACGGCATAGGCTATGCCGTTTTGCTCAGCGGCGGCGCCACGGAATACACGCACCTCATGCTTCATCCCTGGATACAGTATATTCAGCGCTTCCTGCTGATGTTCTCCAGCATGAACCTGGCTGTGGGCATTTTCAACCTTCTGCCCATTCCTCCGCTGGACGGTTTTCATATTCTTAACGACGTTCTTTTGAAGGGGAAGCTTTCCCTAAACCGCAACATGTTCCAGATTACCCAGGTCGTTTTGCTGGTCCTTTGCTTTACCGGCGCGCTCACAGGCGTGCTCAGCACCATCGTCGGCGCGGTGGAGGACGGCGTGCTAAGCGTGCTGCTTTTGATCGCGGGGCAGGCGTAGCATGGCGGTCAGCATCCATCTCAAGCAGTTTGACGGCCCGTTAGACTTGCTTTTGCACCTCATCGGTAAAGCAAAGATCGACCTGAGGGAAATTTTTGTCAGCGAAATCACAGAGCAGTATATCGACGCCGTGCGCAGCGCCTCGGACTTTGATATGGACGAGGCCAGCGAGTTTATTTCCATGGCCGCGCTTTTGGTGGAAATCAAAAGCCGCAACCTTCTGCCCAAGCCGCCCAGGGAGGACGAGGAGGACCCGGAGCAGGCCCTGATTGAGCGCCTGATCGCTTACCGGCAATTTAAAGAAAGCGCACAGAGCATGACGGAATTTGAGCTGGCCGCACGGCAGGTTTTCGGCAAGCTTCCAGAGGAATACCCGGTGCCGCCACCCACGCTTGAAATCGACGGCCTGACGCTGAGCGCTTTGTGGGAGGCCCTTTTGCGCGTGCACAGCCGCGCGCCCAAGGAGCCTCGCGAGGTGGATTTCCGCCTGAGGGACATCCGGCGCGACAGTTATACCGTGGAAGGATGTATGGAGGCTATTGAAAGCCGTCTGAGCGTTGGACGCGCAACCTTCGAGGAGCTTTTCAGCAACGCGCCCGACCGCGAGGAGGTTGTGACGCTGTTTATCGCGCTTCTGGAGCTTTTAAAGCTGGGCAAGGCGCATGTATTGCAGCGGGGCAATTTTGACGAGATGATTCTCATGCCCGGAAGGAGGGCTTCGGATGGAGATGAATGAGGTACCCCATATTATCGAGGCCATCCTGTTCGTGGCAGGCGAACCCGTTGCCGTGGGAGAAATCGCCGCGGCGCTTGGCTTGAGCGAGCTGGAAACCATGCACGCCGTAGAGGAGATGCAGCGCGACTTTGACGCTTCCCAGCGCGGCATCACCGTGCGCCGTTACGGCGACCACCTGCGCATGGAAACCCGTCCGGAATACGCGCCCTATGTGGAAAGGCTGCTGCAGCCGGTGCAAAAACAGAGTCTTTCACAGACGGCCATGGAAACGCTCGCCGTCATCGCGTACCGCCAACCCACTACCAAGGGCGAGGTGGAGCATGTGCGCGGTGTGAAGTGCGACTACTCCATCCAATCCCTTCTCAACAAGGGGCTGATTAAGGAGGTTGGCCGCAAGGAGGCGCTGGGACGCCCCATCCTTTACGCCACGACCGACCGCTTTCTGGAGCACTTTGGCATTTCCGACATACGGGAGCTGCCGCCCCTGCCGGATCCCCAGCCCGTAGAAAAATCCGGCGAACCGCTTGTTCCGTAAGATTGCGTATAGTTTTCACGCGCCCGACGTATGCTAAAGCAGAAGTCGGGCGTTTTTGTACCATCAAACGGAGGGAACGGAACATGAAACAGACAATTACAATCATGGCGGTGTTTATGGTGGCGTTGCTGCTGGTATCGGGCTTCATCGTAGCGGGCAGCATGCAGCAGGCGCAGCAGCTCGCCTCCCGTGCCAGCCAGCTTGGCGAAATCAAAATCAGGCTCAGCGAGCAAACGACGCTCAACGAGGAGCTTCAGCAGAACGTGGACGCGCTATCCGCTTCCCTTACGGCGGTTCGAACCGAGCGGGATGAGCTGAACCTGCGGCTGAAGGACGCGCTGCTCTCCGTTGAGGAGGCCAACGGCGCCATATCCCAGCAGGTAACCGATATGGAAACCGCGCAAACCTCCTTTACACAGGAGAAGGTCGAGCTTGCCGCCTCCCTGAGCGAGCAGCAGACGCTGAGCGACGCTTTGGCGGTGCAGCTGGAGGAAATGACGGCGGAGCGGGACGGCCTGGCGGCGCGGGTTTCCGACCTGGAAACCCAGCTATCCGATAAAGCCGGGGAGGCAAGCGCCGCGGCGCTTGAAAGCAACGCGCGCGCCCAGGAGAACGCCGCGCTCATTAAGTCCATGAACGCGGAGGGCACGGCATTTCGCGCCCTGCTTGGGCTGTGGAGCCGGGTACAGGCCGGCAAGGCCGGGGAGGCCGCGCTGACCACAGCGCTTAACGCCTTTGCGCGCGACTATCCCGACAGCGAATTCGCGCTGCCCGAGGTCATCCGGCCTACGACAACCGCCACGCCCACCCTTACGCCCACGATCACACCTTCTCCCACGCCTACCGCCATCCCAACGCCAGCCGCCACACCGACGCCAGCCAAAACGGTTAAGCCATCCCCGCTTCCCCTGCGCACCTTTACGCCCGTTGTGACCGTCACGCCGTAAAACCGTTTAATCACAGCCATTCAGCGGACTTCTCCGCAAAAATGCAAGTAAGCAAAGCCACCGCCAAGCCGCATGGAAATCGGCTTGGCGGTGGCTTTGCTTATACATCCCGTGAATCCCATCTCAAACTTGCCATTCCGCATAAAAAAAGGTATACTGGTAAGCGACGTATACGCATTAAACGATACGATAGGAGAACACAATGGATAAAGTGCTGATTATCGGCGCGGGTCCCGCCGGCCTGACCGCCGCATACGAGCTTCTCAAGCGCGGCTACAACGTGACCATTCTGGAAAAAAGCAAACAAATTGGAGGCATTTCCAAAACGGTTCAGTACGGCGGCAACCGGATGGATATCGGCGGCCACCGATTTTTCAGCAAGGATCAGGAGGTTATGCGCTGGTGGGAGGAGATCATGCCCATGCAGGGCGCGCCCTCCTATGATGACAGGGCGCTTTCGCGCGAGGTTCCGCTTTACGAGGGCGGACCCGACCCCGAAAAAGAGGACCGGGTCATGCTGACCCGTAACCGCGTCAGCCGCATTTACTACGATCACCACTTCTTTGATTATCCCATCAGCCTCAAATGGGATACGCTCAAAACCATGGGCTTTGGCACCACTATGCGGGTTGGCTTTAGCTACCTGGGCACGGTCTTTCACAAGTTGCCAAACGATAATCTGGAAAACTTCTACATCAACAGCTTCGGTAAAAAGCTCTACAGCATGTTTTTTGAAGGCTATACCGAAAAGCTGTGGGGCCGCCATCCGCGCGAGATCGACGCCAGCTGGGGCAAACAGCGCACCAAGGAGCTTAGCATTCTCGGCATTCTGAAGGATATGCTCTCCAAAGCGTTCATGAGCAAGGAGGCGCGCGCAAAAAAAGTGCAGACCTCGCTGATCGAGGAATTTCGCTATCCCAAATTTGGCCCCGGCCAGCTTTGGGAAGCCGTCGCCCAGGACATCGAGAAGCTGGGCGGCACGCTGCTGTTTGGCTGCGAGGTGGACGGTCTGCTGACCGAGGGTAGCCGCGTGCGCGTTGTGCGCTACCACGACTGTAATGGCGCGCACGAGATGGAGGCCGACGCGGTCTTTTCCTCTATGCCGGTGAAGGATCTGGTCGCGGGTATGAATGGCGTTCCCGCCGATGTTGCGCGTATCGCCGCGGGCCTTCCCTACCGCGATTTTGTGACCGTCGGCCTGCTGGTGGACCGCCTCAATCTCAAAAACGAGACCAAGCTTAAAACGTTGGGCGGCATCGTGCCCGACTGCTGGATTTACGTACAGGATACCAACGTCAAGCTGGGCCGCATCCAGATTTTTAACAACTGGTCGCCCTACATGGTGGAGGACCCCGAGCATACGGTCTGGATCGGGCTGGAATACTTCTGTGACGAGGGCGACGCCTTCTGGAGCATGAACGAAGAGGACTGCGTCAAGCAGGCCGTTGGAGAATTAATCTCCATGGGCGTGATCGATAGCCGCGAGCATGTGAAGGACAGCCACCGCGAGCGTGTGCAAAAGGCCTATCCCGCTTATTTCGACACCTACGATGAAATGGATAAAGTGATCGATTACCTGAGCTCCTTTGAAAACCTGTACTGCGTGGGCCGCAACGGCCAGCACCGCTACAATAACATGGACCACTCCATGGCCACCTCCTTTGAGGCCGTCAAGAACCTCGCCGGAGGCGTCAAAAGCAAGCAAAACATCTGGAACGTGAATACCGAGCAGGAGTATCACGAGGAGAAAAAAGACTGAGGAGGCCCATCCATTGCTCCGTTTCATCCCACGCGGCGCGGATACCTTTGACGGCCGCGCCGCAGCCGCGCTTCGCCCTTATGCGGGCGTAACGGCGCGGCTGCTTCATTCGCGCGGCGTCACCGACGCGGCGCAGGCAGAACGGTTTTTGCATCCGTCGCTTGAACAACTTCATGATCCGATGCTTATGAGCGGCATGCCGGAGGCTGCCGCCATTCTTTCGCGTGCCCGGGATGAGCGCTTGCCCGCGGTGGTATACGGCGATTACGATGTGGACGGCATCTGCGCGTGCTCGCTGCTCACGCTGGCGCTTCGGCGCTTCGGCGTGGACGCAGCCCCTCATATTCCCTTGCGTGAGGAAGGCTACGGCCTTAACGTCGAAGCCGTTCGAAAGCTTGCGCAAACATACCGGGTGCTTGTCACGGTTGACCTCGGCATCACCAACCACGAGGAAGTCCGGCTGGCGCAAAGCCTGGGCATGACCGTGATCGTAACCGACCATCATGGCCTGGCGCTGGAGGACAGCCCCGCCGACGCCGTGATGAACCCGCTGCTGGGCGATTATCCTTACCGACGCCTGTGCGGCACGGGCGTCGCCTTCAAGCTTGCGCAGGCGCTTTTAGGGCTTGAAAACTGCCTTGATTTTCTGGATTTAGCCGCGTTGGCAACCGTGGCGGATATCGTGCCCTTAACTGGGGAAAACCGCGTGCTTGTATCGTTGGGCCTTCCATGCATCGCCTCCCGCAAACGGGCAGGCATGCGGGCGCTGCTGCGCGTCAGCGGCGATCCTGAAACCGTGGACAGCGAGACGCTCGGCTTCCGGCTGGGACCGCGCTTAAACGCAGCCGGCCGGCTGAGCGACGCGGGAATGGGCGTACGGCTGATGATGACGGAGGATGAGCGGGAGGCGGACAGGCTGGCCGGGGAACTGGACGCGTTGAATACCGAACGCCGCGCGGCGGAGGCGAGCCTTGTCAAAGAGGCGGACGCACGCGCGGCGGAGCATGACTTTATTGCCGAGCGGGCGCTGATCGTTCAGGGCGAAGGGTGGCATGTCGGCGTGATCGGGCTGGCGGCCGGCAGGCTATGCCAGAAATACTACTGCCCCGTATGCGTCCTCAGCCAGAGCGAGGGTCTGCTTCACGGTAGCCTCCGAAGCATTCCAGGCATCAATATTCATAAATGCCTTCAGCAATGCGACGATCTGCTGCTGCGCTACGGCGGGCACGAGCAGGCTGCGGGCGTCACCCTTGCCGCGGAAAACTTCGAGGCGTTCCGCGACCGCCTGAACCTTGCAGTCGGCGCGGCCGACCCCTCGTGCTTTGTGCCCGCGCAGGAATACGACGCGGAGATCACGTTAAGCGATTGTACCGACGCGTTGTTTGACGAGCTCTCGCTCATGGCGCCCTTTGGCTGTGAAAACCCTCCGCCGCTGTTTCTGGCCCAGGGGCTCGCGCCGGAGGAGCGCCGGGCCGTCGGCGCGGACGGCGCGCACCTGAAGCTAACGCTCAGGCAGGAGGACCGCGTGATGGGCGGCATCGCCTTTTCGATGGGCGCGCTGGCCTCCGCCATGCCGGACGGCGTGGACGCGGTGTTCACCCTTGGGCGAAACACCTTTCGCGGCGTTACCTCGTTGCAGCTGGAGGTCAAGGCGCTTCGTCCCATGCGAAACGCGTTGCTTAGCGAGTTGGCCCGCCCGGACGGCGCGCGCGAGCAAAACGAACTGCTTGACGGGCTTGTGGATGCATTTCATATACAGGCAGGAAAAACCGTTCCCGACACAGAATGCATACGGGTACCGCAACCCTGGGATGCGCTGGCGTCCGCCCTTGGCGATAACGCGCGTGGGCTGTTGCTGGTCGCCCGCACGCGCGCATCGGCCTTGCGCGCTCTGGCTCTTGGGGAGATGGACGTGGCCGCGCATCTGCCGGATGATCCGCGCGGCTTTCATACGCTGCTGACCGCGCCAAGTCTGGGCCAGGCGCACGGACACTGGCGGCAGGTCTGGCTGCTGGACGGAGAAATTTGTCCCGGGGAGGCCGCGCTGTGGCAGGAGCATTTCCCGCGGGCCGTCGTCTTTACGTTGGAAGGGAGCGAGGCGCTTTGCCAAACCGCCTCTGCCGTCGACGCAGGGGACGAGGCCTACCGCGCGTTATATAAGGCGCTTCGGAGTCGTGCGCTGCGAACGCTCCGGCAGGCGGCGCAGGCGGCTGCCCTGACGGACGCGCAGGCGCGCGCTGGCATGCATGCCTTTTGCCAGCTTGGTTTGATCACCTATAACGAATCTCCGTTTGCGTATACGGTTTTGCCTCCGGTACGGTGTACGTTGGGCGACAGCCTCATCCTCAGCGCGCTTCGCCTGCTCGCTGCGCGTAACGAGGGGCAAACTACGCCAGCGGCAAAAGCCTCCGGGGCCTCCGCCGCCCTCTGAAAGGATTGATCCGCTATGCACCATTCGCCCGCGCAGCCGGGACGCGTAGGGTGGCGCAACCTCGCGCTGCTTCATGGCACGCTGTTTCTATACGCGGTGGTCAGCATCTTCGCCAAGCTGGCGGGGCTGAATATGGAGGCGCAGGATACGCGCCTGACCTTCCTGTTCTTGGGGCTTGAGGTCTTAACATTGCTGGTTTATTCCGTACTCTGGCAGCAGACGCTAAAGCGCATGCCCTTAAATTTCGCCTACAGCAACAAGGGTGTTTGCACGCTCTGGACCTATCTGTTCGGGCTGATTTTCTTTGGCGAAAGCCTAACCTGGGGAAAGGCGGCCGGGCTCCTTGTGGTGCTGGCCGGGGTGCTGCTCGTGGTGACGGATCATGAATAGCGGCGTAATCATCTACCTCGTCACCCCGCTGGTATCGGCCGTATCGCAGCTGATTCTTAAAAAGGCGGCCGACAATCCCAGGTACACTGGGCTGCGTTTTTATCTCAACCCGCCTGTCATACTGGCCTACGCGCTGTTTTTCGGCTGTATGTTGCTAAACGTCTTTGCGCTTCGCACGCTGGACCTCACCGTCGCTAGCGTGCTGGAGGCTTCCGGGTACCTGTACGTGATGCTGCTTTCCTACTTCTTCCTCAAGGAAAAGATTACGCGCCGCAAGCTTATCGGCAACCTCGTCATCGTGCTGGGCATCGTGCTCACGCTCACGCTGTAAACCGGCGGGATTTTCCGCCCCATTCATACCGCACAGGAGGGACGCTTTATGGAGGTCAACGCCCAAACCCCAAAGAAAATTATCTTTTCCGGCATTCAGCCTTCTGGAACGCTTACGCTTGGCAATTACATCGGCGCGCTGCGTAACTTCAAGCTTCTGGAGGACGAATACCAGTGCATCTACTGCGTGGTGGACATGCACGCCATCACCGTCCGCCAGGATCCCGCCGCCCTGCGCCGCCGCTGCCTAGAGCTGGCCGCCATCTACATCGCGTCCGGCCTTGACCCTAAAAAGAATGTCATCTATTGCCAGAGCCACGTCAGCGGCCACGCGGAGCTTGCCTGGATTTTAAACTGCTTCACCTATATGGGCGAGCTCAGCCGCATGACCCAGTTTAAGGACAAGAGTGCCAAGCACGCCGACAACATCAACGCGGGCCTGTTCACCTACCCCACGCTGATGGCGGCGGATATTCTGCTTTATCAGGCCGATCTGGTGCCTATCGGCGCCGACCAGAAGCAGCACCTGGAGCTGACGCGCGATATCGCCCAGCGCTTTAACGGCGTGTATGGCGACGTGTTCACCGTTCCGGAGGGCTACTTCGGCAAGGTCGGCAGCCGCGTGATGAGCCTTCAGGAGCCTACCCGCAAGATGAGCAAGTCGGACCCCGAAGATACCTTTATCAGCCTGCTCGACCCGCCGGACGTCATCCGCCGCAAGCTAAAACGCGCCGTGACCGACAGCGACGCGGAAATCCGTTACGACCCGGAAAACAAGCCCGGCGTCAGCAATTTGCTTGCCATCATCGCCGCGCTGACAGGCGAAGGCATCGACAAAACGGCGGAGAGCCTGAGCGGCCTTGGCTATGGCGCGCTTAAAGACCGGGCCGGCGAATGCGTCATCGAAACCCTAGAACCGCTTCAGGCCGAGCACAAGCGCCTGATGGCGGACAAGGCCTATCTGCACAGCGTGCTGGATGAAAACGCCCTGGTCGCGGGTAAAATGGCAAACCGCACCCTAAACAAGGTAAAGCGCAAGGTCGGCTTCGCGGAGCACGGCAAATAAACAAGTGAGGAATTGCAATGGAAAACAACCGATTTGATATCATCATCATCGGCGCGGGGCCCGCGGGCATCTTCGCCGCCCTCCAAATAACGGAAAAGCGGCCCGACAGCCGCGTGCTCATCATGGATACGGGCCGGGCTATCTCCCACCGCACCTGCCCCGCGCGCCAAAACGGCCAGTGTCTGCATTGCGACCCCTGCGCCATCGTGCATGGTTGGGCGGGCGCGGGCGCGTTCAGCGACGGCAAGCTATCGCTGAGCGACGAGGTCGGCGGCCACGTGAGCGACTACATCGGCCACAAGCGCGCCATGGAATACATCAGGCACGCGGATGAGCAGTATCTGCGCTTTGGCGCCAGCAAAACCGTCCACGGTCTCAACAACAGCCGTGTTGACGAAATCGCCTATGAGGCCAGCCGCCACAACATCCATCTGGTGCCCTGTCCGGTGCGGCATTTGGGCACGGAAAACGCCGGCCCCGTGCTCGGCGCCATGCACGACTATCTGGTTAACCAGACCAATACCACATTCCTGGAGCTGACCAACGCCGAGGATATTCTCTGTGAGGATGGCAAGGTGGTCGGCGTCAAAATCCATCAGCGCGGCCACGAGCCGGAAACAGTTTATGCGCCTTACGTGGTGGCCGCGCCCGGGCGCGGCGGCGCGCAGTGGCTAAACGGCGCCGTAGGCAAGCTGGGCCTGCGCACCCAGAACAACGAGGTGGATATCGGCGTGCGCGTCGAGGTGCCCAACGCCATCATGGACCACCTCACGAAGGACCTCTACGAGGCCAAGCTGGTCTATTACAGCGATACCTATGAAAACAAGGTGCGAACCTTCTGTATGAATCCCGGCGGCGAAGTAAGCCAGGAGTATTATGAGGGCGGCATCGCCGTCGTCAACGGCCACAGCTACGAGGACAAAAGCCGGCGCACCGGCAACACCAACTTTGCGCTGCTGGTATCCACCAAGTTTACCGAGCCGTTCAATCAGCCCATCGAATACGGGCGTTATATCGCACAGCTTGGCAACATGCTTACCGGCGGGCCCATTATGGTGCAGCGGCTGGGCGACCTGCTCAAGGGCCGCCGCACGGACGTTTCACGCCTGAAAAAGTCCACCACCCTCCCCACGCTCCAAACCGCCGTGCCGGGCGATCTGAGCTTCGTACTTCCCGCGCGGCATCTGACCAGCATTGTGGAGGCTCTGCGCGCGTTCGATCACCTCGCGCCCGGCCTGTACAGCCAAAACACGCTGCTTTATGGCGTGGAAGTTAAGTTCTATTCCAGCAAGGTGCTGGTCAACAACAGCTTTGAAACCGCCATCGAGGGCCTGTTCGCCATAGGCGACGGCGCGGGCATCACCCGCGGCCTGATGCAGGCGGGCGTGACCGGCATGGTTGTAGCCGACGAGGTTGCCGGCAGGCTCGGGGAAAAGGCGTAAAAGGCGGGTTCCTTGCAGGGCTTGGGCCGATTATAGAACATGGAAAACTCCGGAGCCATACGGTTCCGGAGTTTTCCATGTTCTATAGCCGACAATTGCCGCCTTATTTCAAGCTGGTCCCATAAAGGTCGCTAATAAACGTCCAGAAAGCGGTGGCGTCCAAATCGTAGACAATATCCACAACCGGTGCATAATACGGCCCCTCAAAAGCACCCCAGTCGTTCGCGTTATCCGCAGTTTTCCAAGTAGCGGAAAGGCCATATGTCGGCCCTCTGCTGGTATCAATCAGGATTTTGCGCGTATCCTGCCTGGTGATCAGCTCGGGTACCATCAAGGGCGCGATGGTGCAAAGATCCCAGACCGACCAGCTCATATCGGGGCTTTCATCGTAACGCTCGTAGCCCGCGCGCTCACACAAAAGCTTGGTGATGGGCGTATTGTTTTTCGCCCTGATCATATCGACGGCCTCTTTGTTGATCGTCACATTGTACGAAATGTCATGCGGCACGACGGTCTGGCTGGGAAACTTAGAATTCAAGCAAATTTGAACAGATTCCGCATCGTGATACCAGTTCAACTCTGCATAACCTGTCACATTTCCAAGAACGTCGATGGCGCCGCCCATGTAGATAATGCCCTTTGTGTTTTCAGCAAAGGTACGGTCCAACATACACGCAAGCGCTACATTCGTACAGGCGCCAACAGCCAGGATCGTTACTTCGCCCGGGTGTTTGCGCACCTGCTCGACCATAAACTCGGCGGCGCTCAAATCCTGCGCTTTCAGCTCGCTATATCCCCAATCCGCATAGCTGCCGCCGCCCCAGTTTACGCGGTTGAAGATTTCATCCGGCAATTTCTGATAATCCAAATTGGCACCAAAAGTATTTAACGTATCGATGGTTCCAGGATAGCTTAAACCGTTATCCGCAAAGTATTCCGCGCTGCGCAGGCCCATCATGGGAACGTCGGTGCCGATGTAAACTGGAATATCAGGGCGCTCAACGATTTCCAGCTGCCGCAGGATCGACATGGTACCTTCCGCGACGGTGCAGTTGCCGCCAACCGTAGTACATCCCAGCAGCTCCAAATAGCCAAGGGCATCCGCCTGAAGAAGCGCGTAGAGGCAGTAGGAATCGTCGCCCAGATAGAGCATGTCCGTATCGTAGATGACCTTATCCTTTTCGGTAGTGGTAATGTTGAAGTCCTTAACGTCCGCAAAGGCGGCCGTCGTAGCAACGAGCATTGAAATGGCCAGCAGGAAGCCCAAAATCTTTTTCATAATCAATTCTCCTTTTTCAAAAATAGGGGTACGTCAATGATAAAATCGTTTGCTTGTTCTACAAAATCATCCCCCCTGCCTTTTTGGTTGTTGCTGGCCCAAGCATACCTTGTCGAAACGTTTTTTTCAGTGACAGATGTTACGTTCACCGGATAAATATTTTATTTCCAGATTGACACCAAAGCGGCGATATGGTATGGTGGATTCGTCCAAAGGACTACAATGTTTTCTGTTACTGATGTTAAACAGAAAACATTGTAGTCCTTTTTTATGCTTTTATATGCGCAAGCGTCGGTGATATTTATCACTGTGAGCAAAAGGCGCCCACATTATAATAATATCAAGCTTGTTGACCGAACTGATATGTGAACGTTTTTGTATGGATTTAAATATTGAGCAAAGGGGTGTTCAAATGCAGCCTGCGACTTTAGCCCCATGCTGGACACGCGGCGCTAATGCGGTAAAAAATAGGAATAGCACGCTTCATGCCGGCATCAATATTGAACATCCACTTTTCTCCTCACTAAACGCGGAGATGAGAACTGAATTTGTTTCTCGCCTTTCGATTCGCGATTACTCCTGCGGAGAAACGGTTTTTAGCAGTCAGGATACCGCCGTTGGGCTGCTTTACATTATCAGAGGCCAGGTAGCTTTTGGGCTGCAAAACGAAAGTGGCAATCACCTCACCCTTCACCGCATGACAGCAAAGGAAAGCTGTATGCTCAGCTTTTCCAATACCAGCTATTATATTGAAGCAAGCGCCGAAGAAGATTCGACCATATGCTTGCTGCCCGAGGGTTACTTGAGCTTTCTGCGAAAGGAAAATCATTTGATCAATGAATTCTGTATTCAAAAGGAGCAAAAATTCTACGACCTCATGTTCTGCATGATCGAGCGCCTGGCGTTTTCCAACCTGAAAAAGCGTTTATATCAACTGCTTGAGGATTATATGCGCATTAAGTGTAAAAACGATATCATAATTACCCACGAATTGCTCGCTAACGATTTGGGAACGTCGCGTGAGGTAGTCACTCGAATTTTACGTCAGTTTGAGTCAGAAGGCGTCATCAGGCAGGAAAGGAAAAAAATTGTTTTGCTTTAAAATGATCTTCGTGACCATCATCACTGAAAACAGGGATGAATGGGGTCTAGAATAGCGGCAGAGCAATTAAAGGATATACCGGGAGGGAACGATTCCGCACCTCCTCCGGTATGCTTGGCAAAAAAGGAGTGCACGCCGCGTGATCAGAAAAGCGCCCGCAAGGGCTACCATACGTGATGTCGCGCAGAAAGCAAACGTTTCCATCAGCACGGTTTCGCGCTATCTCAATCATACGGGCTATGTTGAGACGGATACCGCCAAAAGGATTGCGCGAGCTGTCGAGGCTACGAATTATACGCCCAGCATGGTGGCCCGTTCCTTAAGAATGCAAAAAAGCGACGTCGTCCTTTTGGTAGTGCCCGATATATGCAATCCATTTTACTCAGGAATTGCACAAACCGTACAGCAACTCGCGCGTAAGCGGGGGTATGTGATGGCGTTATTTGATTCAAGCGAAAGCGAGCATGAAAGTGAGTGCATTGAAATTGCCCAAAGAATGTATGCAAGCGGAATATTAATCGCATCCATCAACATGAAAATGGACGTAATTCATTCGTTGCTGCAGACGCACATTCCTATTGTGGGCATGAATTCCTACCAGCGTTGTCCGTTTGACTCGGTGCATGTAGACCGGCCGGATGGCAGCTATATCGCAACCCGGCACCTGCTTGAGCTTGGCCATAAAAAAATTGGCTTTGCGGGCGGCACGCCGCAATCCACCATCGGCGAAAGCAGAAAGGACGGCTATCTGCAAGCTATGACTGAGGTTGGTTGTTTTCCAAGCGGACACGACGTTATTGAGATCGGCTTTTCCCAAAAGGACGGCTACGAGGCCGGGCAGTATTTTGCACGGTGCACGGACAGGCCCACGGCGATTTGCTGCGCAAACGACCAGGTTGCGCTGGGGCTTCTGGCGGCGATGCACGCTTGCGGCATCGCGGTGCCCGAGCGGCTATCCGTCACCGGGATGGATGATATTCCCTATGCGTCTATTTCAAATCCCGGTTTGACAACCGTGACCAACAGCAGCGAAGATTTCGCAAGCAAGGCGACGGCAATGCTTTTTCAGCGGATTGACGATGCCTATACCGGCCCTCCGCGGGATATCGCCATTTCGCACCGCCTCGTCGTCCGGGCGTCCACGGCTTCGCCACGTCTTTGACAAAAAAACCATGAGGATCGTTTCCTGCAACGTTGCAGCAGTGATGCAAGGAGGTGAAATCGATATAAGATCGTTGGCTAAGCAACGGGCAGGGTGAATGAAAAAATAAAAAACACTCTAGTGGAGGTATTTAGTTATGAAACGGATTTCCATTTATGTAGTTGCGCTGATGCTTATGCTGTTCTGCGTTCCCTCCTATGCAGAAGAACTGCCTGGCGTCGACGTAGCCGCGCAGGGATATGACTTCTATGACAAAGCGGTTCAGTACAATGATATCCGCGAATCGTTAGGCGAGATTCCCAAACTTGACAGGCCGATCGTTCTGGGCTTTGCCACCAAAACCTTTGAAAACGAATTCTGGCGGATGGAAAAAGAGGGTGCGGAGTATGGAGCGCAGTTGTTCAAGGACGCGGGCTATGATGTGACAATCGACGTTCGCGGCGCTCAAACGGAAACGGACGAGGAAGGCCAGCTCACGCTTATGCTTGATATGATCAATAAAGGCTATGACGCCCTGCTGGTATCCGGTATATCGGAAAGCAATCTGGTACCCGGCTTTGAAGCCGCCATGGAAAAAGGCATCGACATGACCACCGTAATGGATGCCTTCACGCCCTATTCGACGACGACCGTCGGCGCTTGGCATTATAACGCGGGCGTTCAGGGGGCGGAGTGGATTTTTAACAAGATCGGCGGTAAGGGCAAGGTCGCTTGTATTACCGGCCTTAGCCAGGCCACCGCGGCACAGGCGCGCACAAAGGGCTTTAACGATTTCTTTGCCGATAAGACCGATATCGAGATCGTGGCCGTGCAAAACGGCGACTGGGACCGTCAGAAGGCGTATAACATTACCGAGACGCTGCTGCAACAGCATACGGATCTTGCCGGTATCTATTGCAACAATGACACGATGGCGATGGGCGGTCTTGAAGCCATTATTGCCGCAAACAGCGATTGCGTTATCGTTGGAACGGACGGCACCTCCGAAGCCATGGAATCCATCAAGTCCGGCGAATTGGATGCCACAGTTGATTTCTCCCCTACCATTATGGGCGCTATCGGTGTGGAAATGCAAATCCGCAAGCTGGCGGGTCAGGAGATTCCCAAGGTAATCTATGCTCCGCAGTGTGTACGCGACTCAGAGAACATCAATAAATCTTTTGCCGAAGTATTCGGTTACGAATACGCCCCCAACTTTGCCAAGTAATCTCCTGGGAGGGGGACGGGCAATCGTCCCCCTCCCAAGTGGTTGGCGATGGAAGGATTATGCTATGGATACGTACATAGAATTTGAGCATATTACCAAACGCTTTTCCGGGCAGACGGCTCTTAGCGACGTTTCTTTTTCCATAGCTCGAGGAGAAATTCATGCTATTATCGGGGAAAACGGCGCGGGAAAAAGTACGCTGCTCAATATTTTACACGGAGTATACCCGGCGACCAGTGGCGTTGTGCGCATCAATGGACAGGAAGTGCGGTTTTGTGGAATTGGCGATTCAATACGATACGGCATCGCCAAGGTACATCAGGAAATTAACAGCGTATCCGATATGACGGTTGTGGAAAACCTCTTTTTAGGTAAGGAGCTTACGAAGCATGGCTTTTTGGACCAAAAAGCCATGTGCCGCGAGGCTGTTCAGCTTTTGAACAGGCTGCATTGTGATTTTGGCTGTCATCACAGAATGAGCGAGCTTTCCGTTGGCCAAAAACAGATGGTTGCAATTGCGAAGGCAATTCAGGCGAACGCGAGAATGATTGCCTTTGACGAGCCCACCGCTTCACTTAGCGATGGCGAGGCACGGGTGCTGTTTGACATCATCAGAAATCTTCGGCGTGCTGGAATTACGTTGCTTTACATCAGCCATAAAATGGATGAAATTTTAGAATTATGCGATCGCGCCACGGTATTGCGGGATGGCAAGTATGTCTGTACGCTTCAACTCGCGCAGACAAACCGGGAGCAGATGATTCACGCGATGGTGGGCAGAGATGTCTCCATGTTCGCGCAAAGAACCCTTCCCTCATGCCGCGACGGGCATAAACCGGTTTTAACCGTTAAAGGCCTTCGGGGAACCGCCTTTCATGATATCGGCTTTACCCTCTATCAGGGAGAGCTTCTAGGTTTTTTCGGCTTGGTGGGGGCTGGACGGACAGAGGTTATGCGGGCCATTTATGGCGCCGATGCGTTGACGGCAGGAAAAATCATTTTTCATCAAAAGGAGATTCACAATCGAAGTCCTTATGATTCTGTAAGAAGGAGCATTGCGCTTATTTCAGAAAACCGGAAGGAGGAGGGCATTATTTCCAATATGAATAATATGGACAACATGTCCCTTCCCTGCCTGGCCAGGTTCAGGGGGCGTATGTTCATCGACAGTCATAAAAAAGAAAACAACTGTAAGCGAATAGGGACCCGGATAGGTCTTACGCCTAACGACCCTTATTTTATGACAAGCGGGCTATCAGGAGGAAATGCCCAGAAGGTTATTTTAGGACGCTGGATTACTACTGATTCGGAAATCATGATTTTTGACGAGCCGACCAAAGGTATTGATATTGGAGCCAAAGCGGAAATCTATCGGCTTATGGAAGAAATGCTGAGAGACGGAAAATCCATCGTTATGATTTCATCTGAACTGACTGAGATTATGGGGATGTGCGACCGCATTCTGGTCATGCGCCACGGGCGCGTCAGTGGAGAGCTCGCCCGGTGTGATTTTACGGAAGAAGCAATCATGAATTTGGCAGTGGAAGGGGATTGAATCATGAAGAATTTTTATCGGCAGTATCGGCGCGAGTGTAGCGTGTTCTTCGCAATTGTGCTCACCTTCATTCTGTTTGGTTTGCTAAATCCAATGTATTTTACCGCCAGTAACATTTCCACAATCATTCAGCAGTCGGTAACCTATGGTTTAATGGGGATTGGAATGACCGCCGTAATCATTACAGGAGGAATCGACCTGTCCGTAGGCTCGGCGCTTGCACTGCTTGCGTGCCTGTCCGCCCAGCTGGCAAAAGCCGGCGTACCGGTTCCCATATGGATTTTGCTGTGCGCGGGGCTTGGATTTATGATGGGCTGCTTCAATGGCGTGCTTATCAGCAAATTGCATCTGCAACCTTTTGTGGCAACCATGGGCACAATGTCCATCTATCGCGGGTTGGCATATGTCATCACAGGTGGTTTTCCCATCCTGGGCGTACCGCGCCATTACCGAAATGTATTTAATGCGCGCATAAGCTCCAGCCTGACCGTTGCTGTTTTGCTCTTTTTTGCTTTTGCAATTATCATGACAATCGTTTGGAAAAAAACAAAACTTGGCGCGCATACCTACGCGATTGGCGGTAACGAGGAAGCGGCCCGCTTATCTGGCGTTCGAATCGACATGACTAAAATTTTGGTGTACGGGCTGGGTATGCTGGGAACCATGCTGGCCGCAATGGTGCTGGTTGGCCGGCTGGGAACCGGCGACCCCTCTACCGGACAGGGATATGAATTAGATGCCATTGCCGCAGCAGCTATCGGCGGGACAAGTATGGCGGGTGGCCGAGGTAACGTTTTAGGCACAGTACTTGGCGCAATCCTATTTTCTGCCCTGAAGGTTGGCCTGATTGTGATGGGAGTGGATACCTTCTACCAGTTCATTGTTACCGGCGCGGTAATCGTAGTGGCTGCCTATCTGGAAATTGTTCAGGGCAAGCTGCTGTCTAATCGCAAACAGCGCGCCACGCAAGAGGCGCCGCTGCAAGGATAAGAAAGAAATGTCATATACGTTTACATAGCCTCTTTGAACCGCCCGGCCTCTCCCCGCCTTTCCCCCATCCGTCAGTCCGCCGCCACACAGTTTTCACATACCGCTGGTATCCTTCCTTATGCACTCAAACGACCTTTGAAAGGAAGGAACGATTGTGAACAGACCATTCCAGCGCCTGATGGCCATTGTTTGCTCCGCCGTGCTGCTGTGCGCCTGCGCGCTTGCGGAGGACGGAGCGGCCGGGCAGGGCAAGCCGGACGGCGCGTCTTCCCGGGGAAATCCTCCCGCGCAAAATGGCGGTACGCCGCCGGAGAAGCCGGATGGCGTACCGGATGCGCCCGGAAATATGGGCGCGCCTCCAGACAGCCAACCGGGCGGCATGGGCGGACCCGGAGGCTTTGGCGGCAGCGGCACGGTCACGCAGGGCACGGCCGCGACCACCCTTACCGAAAGCACCACCGTAAGCGGCGGTACATTTACCTCCGCCGGTGAAAACGAGAACGCGCTTCGCGTGATGGGCGATATCGACGTATCTCTTTCGGGCGTCGTGGTGGACAAATCCGGCGGCGACACCTCCAATACCGAGGACAGCGACTTTTATGGGCAAAACGCGGGCCTGCTCGCAAAGGACGGCGCGAACGTCACGATCAAAAACGCCTCCATCGACACGGACGCGGCGGGCGGAAACGCGGTATTCAGCTATGGCCCCGGCACCATCGTCACCATCAGCGGCAGCACCATCCGCACGCGGATGAACAACTCCGGCGGCATCCACGTTACGGGCGGCGGCACGTTGAGCGCCGAAAACCTGGATGTAGAAACGTATGGCAATTCCGCCGCCGCCATCCGCAGCGACCGGGGAGGCGGCACCCTTTTGGCGGACGGCGGCATCTACGTTACCAACGTCACAGGTTCGCCCGCGGTCTACAGCACCGCCAATATTACGGTGAAAAACGCGGAATTGACCGCTAACCACTCTGAGGCCATTGTTGTGGAGGGCAAAAACAGCGTCGAGCTGGAGAACTGCGCCGTCTCCGGCAGCATGGACGGCACCTACGGCGGGGACAGTGGCGAGAACATCCACGCCGTAATGATCTACCAAAGCATGTCCGGCGACGCGGACGTGGGACGGAGCCATTTCAGAATGACGGGCGGCTCGCTCACCGGTCTCGCCGGCGACCTCATCTACGTGACCAACACGTCCTGTACCATCGGGCTTTCGGGCGTTTCTCTCACCTTGGCGAATGATAACCTGCTTACGGTCGCCGGCAACCCAAATTGCCGGGGCTGGGGCAGGGCGGGCGAAAACGGCGGCCGGTGTGAAATGACCGCGGACGCGCAAATCATGCAGGGCGTCATAACAGTGGACAGCATTTCCACGCTGGATCTCATCATGCAAAACGGAACCGCCTATACTGGCGCCATTAACCCGGACGGACAGAGTGGAACCGTAAACGTCACCCTGGACGGCGGCAGCATCTGGACCCTTACCGCCGATACCTTCGTAACCAGCTTTACCGGAAGCCTAGACAGCGTGGTTTTAAATGGCTTCACACTTCATGTAGCGAATGCAGAATAGCCGCATACTTTCACCCCGTTTGGGCAATCCTTCCATGTGAGTGATCGCATGGGAGGGTTTTTGTATGGAAGACGGGAAGCCTACCAAAAAGGAATTTTTTCTACAGCTTTTGGCGGCTCTGCTCACGTTCGCGCTTTTTTTCGCCATGACGGAGGCGGACGCGGTCGTCGCCTGGGGCAGCAAGGGCGACCAGGTGCGTCTGGTACAGCAAAAGCTACAGCAATACGGGTATTTCAGCGGCACGGTGGACGGTGTGTTCGGCAAACAGACCTATGACGCCGTGGTGTGGTTTCAGCGCAAAAACGGGCTGACCGTGGACGGCGTAGTTGGCGCGAGGACCGCCGCGGCGCTCGGGATTTCACTCACGGGCACGGTGGCCGCCTCCGGCTATAATGAAAACGAAAGCTACCTGCTGGGACGGCTTGTGCATGGCGAGGCGCGCGGCGAGCCGTACGTGGGTAAGGTCGCCGTCGCGGCCGTCGTGCTTAACCGCGTCAAAAGTCCGCTGTTTCCCAATACCATCAGCGGCGTTATCTACCAGTCCGGCGCATTTGACGCCGTGTATGACGGGCAGATCAACCTTACGCCGGACGCCGACAGTCTGCGGGCGGCGCGCGACGCGCTCAACGGCTGGGACCCTACGGGCGGCTGTATCTACTACTATAATCCCGTGACTGCCACCAACGGCTGGATCTGGTCGCGCACCGTTCAGCTTAGCATCGGCAAGCATAACTTTGCAATTTAGGAGGTCGGGATGCAAACCAAGCATCATATCATCCTGTACACATTTTTAAGCCTCGCGCTGGTCGTGGCGATTTTTCTGGGGTTTGATTACGGCATCAGGGCAGAAGAAACCTCTCAGATATTGGAGGACGGCTACATACAGCGCGTGTTGGAAACGCAGGAGCACCTCCAGGCCATCGGCATCAAGCTGGGCAAGGCGCCCATCGCGGGCGACAGCCGCACGCAGGTCGAGCTGCTCACCGGCATCAGCAAGCAGGCGGATGGCGTTGTAACCGCTCTTTCAGCCCTGCCGCTCTCTCATGTGGCCATGAGCGACACAGTTAAGTTCTGCAACCAGCTTTCGGAGTATACGATGGGTCTGGCGCTTTCCGTCGCGTCCGGCGCGACGCTTTCCGACACGGACGCAAAGCAGCTGCAAAGCCTCGAAAGCCAGTGCTCCCTGCTGCTGGGGCAATTTGTGACGGCGCGCGACACCATGCTTCGCGAAAGCCTTCGTATGGCTGGCAACGCAAATACATTCTATCAGGAGGCCCAGCTTTCGCTCCGCCCTCTGGAGCAGGTGGCCGACGGCGACAACGGCATGGATTACCCAAGCATGATTTACGACGGCGCCTTCTCGGACGCACGGCATTTCGGCGCCCCAAAGGCGCTGGGAAACACGCAGATCGACGCGGCGAAGGCCGTGGAAATCGCGCGAAACTTTGTGGGCGCGGACCGCGTGCGCGAGGCCGTACAGGGCACGGAAACAGGCGGCACGCTGGAAAGCTTCGGCGTAACGCTGACGCTAAACGACGGCACCGTGCTTAACGCCGACGTAACCAAGCAGGGTGGCAAGCTGCTTTGGATCGTGCCGGAGCACGCGTCATTCACCGCGGCTTTGACGCTGGAAGAATGCACCGAAAAGGCGAAGGCTTTTCTTGGCTCGCGAGACTACGGCGAGATGGAGGCAAACCACTATCAGGTATACGATGGGCTGGCCGTGATCAACTTTGTGGCCGTACAGGACGGCGTACTGCTCTATCCCGACCTGGTGAAGGTACAGGCGCGCATGGATACGGGCGAAGTGGTGGGCCTGGAGGCTAATAACTACCTCATGAACCACGAAAAACGCTCCGGCCTTGTACCGGCACTTTCAAAGACTCAGGCGCTGGCGCAGACCAGTCCCAAGCTCGGCGCCACGGACGCGCGCCTGTGCCTGATCCCCTACCGGGACGGCGAAACGCTCTGCTACGAAGTTCCCGGCACTTATCAGGATCACGAATACCGGGTATATATCGACGCGGCGACCGGCGCAGAGGTTGAGATTCTGATGATTCTGGACACGACGGACGGCGAGATGAGCGCTTGATGCCGCCTGCGAAAGAAGGCAGAAAAACGCCGCTGGAGAGAACGCGCTCCGCGCCCCGTGACGCAATTGAGGGACGGTTGTGGAGGTAGGCATCCACAGCCGTTTTTTGCTTTCATAAAGGTTGTTCAGGTGTCGTTTGAGGGATGTTTTTCGACAAATATGATATTTTTCACTTGACATCCAAATAGTATTATGCTATTATACTGCTGTACTACAGGCGGACAACACTGTTGCATGAGAAGGTTTTACAAAATGAATAAGTTGAAAAACAAGCTTCACGGTGGACATCCCTGCTTTGGCACTCATATTTCCCTAAATGACCCTCTGATCACGGAACTGACGGGCAACCTGGGCTTTGACTATCTGTGGATTGATACCGAGCACACCGCTATTGGTCTTGCATGTCTTCAGCATCACCTAATCGCGGCGCGAGCTGCCGGCGTTTCCGCCATCGTGCGCGTTCCCTGCGTTGACCAGGTGCGCGTCAAGCCAGTTTTGGAAATGGGCCCGGACGGCATCGTGTTTCCGCAGGTCAACTCCTACCAACTCGCAAAACAGGCGGTGGAAGCATGCATGTATCCACCGAAGGGAAACCGCGGCTTCGGTCCTCGCCGTGCCATCCAGTTTGGGCGTATCCCTCTGGCAGAATATTACGATACGGTAGATAAGAACCTGTTGCGGATTCTTCAGGTAGAAAATATTCGTGCCATAGAGGATCTGGATCTGATTGTAACTATTGACGGCGTTGACGCCTTCATCATCGGCCCGTGCGATCTGGCCGCTTCCATGAATCATTTCAACGATCTACACCATCCCGACGTGGTGCAAGCCATGTGCTTTGCAATCAAAACGTCTCATGCTGCGGGTATTCCCATCGGCGTTTCCTTCGGCGCATGCACGTATGAGGAAATTGAATTCTGGCGGGATATGGGCGTGGACATGATCTCTCTGGCAGCGGACACGGATTTACTGTTACAGGGTGCGCAGCGTTATTTGAGCGACATGCAAAAGTGTTTCAAAAGATAGCAGCGCTTAAAATTGTAATACGTATGGAGAGTGATTTGGATGAAAAATGTGCACCGGGGTTCAAAATTTAAGCCGCTGCCCTACCTTCTCCTGCTGCCAAGCCTCCTCATCCTTGGCATGTTCGTATTTTTTCCCTTTCTGCGAAACATCGCTCTCTCTCTGACCATGACGGACGTTTCCGGAAACATTGTAAAATTTGTGGGTTTCAAAAATTACGCGCGTTTGTTTTCAGACCGGACGTTCCTCAGCTCCCTAGAAATCAGCTTCCGCTTTGCGCTAATGGTTGGGGTGCCGGCCTTTTTGCTGGGCTTTCTGCTGGCGCTGGCGGCGGCGGAGCAGCGGCGCGGAAGCAGGATTTATGAAACGATGTATACCATGCCCCTTGTCATCGCCGCCGCACCGGCCTCTGTGATCTGGTACATGATCTTTGCCCCAAATGCCGGTATGCTTAACTATCTGCTGGGCACCAGCAGTATGTGGCTGAGCGATTCCAAAACCGCCATATGGTGCGTAGCAGCGGTTACGGTGTGGGCCAATCTGGGCATGAATGTTATTTTCCTGCTTACGGGTTTTCGTAACGTACCCCAGGAGTTGATGGAAAGCTCAAAGATCGACGGTGCCGGTTATTTTACGCGCGTTTGGAAAATCATCATTCCCATGGCGTCGCCGCAAATTTTCTTCGTGGTTTTCTATAACATCGTCACCTCGTTCCAAACCTTCGCACAGGTAAGGCTGCTGACAGATGGCGGCCCTTATTACAGCACGAATATTCTAATCTTTCAAATTTATAAGGAAGCATTTTACAATTCACGTTTTTATAGTGCTTGTGCCATGTCCGTCGTTTTGTTCCTAATCATCTTTATCATTACGCGCATACAATTCTTCTTTGAAAAAAGGGGGGTTCACTACTGATGAACGCCAGAATGAAAATTCGGACACGCGATCACATATTTCTTCTGCTGAAATTGTTGGCGGGCCTGTGCGTAGTCTTTCCCCTCATCTATGGTTTTTGTCTTAGTTTCATGGGTATGTCGGATATCTTTCGAAATCCACCAGTATTGATTTCCAACAGTATGTCCCTTGCCAACTATGAGTACGCGCTACGCCAGGTACCTATGCTTACCTATTTCAAAAATACGCTCATCGTATGCCTTGTGGAGGTGGCGGCGCAGATCGTCACGGCAAGCTTTGCCGCGTATGCGTTTTCTTTCTTTGAATTTCGCGGCCGAAAACTTCTTTTCGCTCTGGTAACCGCCACGCTGATGATTCCCTACGAATCCACCCTGATTTCCAACTACCTGACCATCTGCAATCTTCGCCTGACCGATACGTATATCGGCCTGACGCTCCCTTTCCTTGCCTCAGGCATGAGCATCTTTCTAATGCGGCAATTCTATCTGACCATTCCCAAGGAACTAAAGGAGGCTTCTACGATCGACGGCTGCGGCGACATGCGCTTTCTGCTGAGCGTCGCGGGTCCTCTTTCGCTTCCGGCCGCTTGCTCGCTGGCGCTGTATGCCTTTATCAACGCCTATAACCAGTATTTCTGGCCGCTGCTGGTAACCAACCGCGACCAGATGCGTACACTCCAAATCGGCACGGGTATCTTAAAGGACTCAGAAGCGGCCAATTATGGGCTTGTGCTAGCTGCCGCCATGATTGTCATACTGCCTGCCGTACTGTTTTTCATCGTAGGACAAAAGTATTTGGTCAAGGGCATGGTGGCTGGAGCTGTCAAGGGTTGAAACCCGCCGCGGGAAAACGCGGTAATAAAATACATAAGGAGTGGATCCCGAATGTTAAAAAAGGTTGTCTCTCTCGTACTGTGTATGACGCTTGCGCTGGTCGCATGCTGCGGCGCGACGGCGGAAGGTCAGCGCACCAAGGTAACCGTATGGCACATGTTAAATGGCATCAATGCGGAGGCTTTTGACAAAATTGTGGCGGACTTCAACGCTTCGCAAGACAAGTATCAGGTCGTGGCGGAATTCCAAGGGAACTGGTATGACAACTTCGCCAAATTCAAGGCGACGCCCAAAGAGGATCTGCCCGACCTGTACCAGATCGTGGTGGAATGCATGGGCTGGCTTTCCGAGAGCGACATGATCATCCCCGTACAGAAGTTCATCGACCGTGACGGCTTCGACGTGTCCGGTATGCAGGAGAACGTGCGCGCGCTCTACACCGTCAACGACACGCTGTACTGTATGCCATTGAGCGTTACCATGCTGGCCCTCAGCTATAACACCGAGGCGCTGGAAGCAGCGGGTGTGGATCCCGCGTCGCTCAAAACCATCGCGGATGTGGACGCAGCCGCCCGCAAGGTTACGGAAGGCGGGCAAGCAAAGTACGGCTTCTCCATCCTTAACGATTCCTGGCAGGTGGAAGAGTACATGTCCATGTCCGGCGATTATCTGATTGATAACCAGAACGGACGAGCCGGACGCGCCACCAAATGCGTGATGGATGATAACGGCGCAGCTCTCAATATCTTCCAGGCCTTCCACAGCACCCTCACCCAGCCGTATAACATGGCGCCCACCACCGGACAAAGCACCAACGACGTATGCACCGCCTTTCTGCAAGGAGATCTGTCGATGCTCATCGGTTCTTCCCAGTGGATTATCAAGCAAAAGGACGCCATTGGCGGCCGCTTTACGCTGGGTCAGGTAGCTGCGCCACGCACCGACGACAAGGTGACGGGTACCTTCTCCCCCGGCGGTAACTCCATGTGGATTGTGGACAAAGGCAACGAGGAGCTTTCCGAAGGCGCCTGGGCCTTCCTGAAGTATATGTGGCAGCCTGAGGTTATGGGCTACTACGCGGCGTATACCGGCTATACTCCCGTGAGCGAGGCCGCTTACAACAGCGAGGTGTATACCGCCTACCGTCAGGAAAATCCCTATGTGGAAAGCATCTGGCAGGAACTCGTGGACTGCGACCCCGCTTATGTGGGAGCGGTGTTCGGCGTGTACTACGAATTCCGCAGCACTGTGCAAAACGCTTTTGCGCGAATGCTGGGCGATCCCTCCTACCTTCCCCAGGACGCGGTGAGCGAGATTGTTCAGACCACCAACGATAACATCGGTCTGTACAACGAGGCCAACCCCAGGTAAATGGGCGTGGGCGCGGCCCGGGAGTTTGGCTCCCCGGCCACGTCCTTCGGTCAAGGCAAAA
>JAEYOW010000057.1 GCA_023411375.1 Bacillota bacterium
GCCTACATCAATGGCTTTTATAATTCTCTCCGCCCTCATTCCTCTAATGGTGGCTTATCGCCCAATGAACGTGAACGCTTGTTCTGTCTTTCCTGATTTCTTTGTCCACTTTATTGACTATTATCCATTCATCCCTCAGGGGGTTGACTTTTTATTTGCAGGCTTTTTCTTTCGTTTTACAACTGTAATACTAAAGTATTCTTGTCCATTCGTATCTCTCCTTTGCTTTTGTTGCGGTTGGCAAACCCGCTTCATTCTAGCACCGGGTTATACGTTTGGACTCATAGCTATAAGCTTTCCTGCCCCCTCTCCCTCGAATCGGGGGTTTTCGTTACACAAAAAAGACCTTGAGAGGCGCTGTCCTCTCAAGGCCGTAATCTTAGAGCTACGCGGTTTTTTTATTGTGGGATGTGGTTACATCTTATTCCAAAAGATGAATCAGTACAGCTTTGCACCTGCCGGAATACGGTCATCCACCATCAAGAGGTTGAGGCCTTCCTTGCCGTTTTCTTCGTGTACTGCTGAAATCAGCATACCCTCAGAATCAATGTCCATCATCTTGCGCGGAGGCAGATTTACAATGGCAATCGCTGTTTTTCCTACCAAATCCTCAGGCTCGTAATATTCGCGAATGCCGCTTAAAATTGTGCGTTTACGGCCTGTCCCATCATTCAAAGTGAATTTTAAAAGCTTCTTGCTTTTCGGAACTGCTTCGCAGGCTTCAATCTTAACAGCACGGTAATCAGCCTTGGCAAAGGTGTCAAAATCCACCATTTCTTCAAATAACGGCTCGGTTTTCACATTGGAAAAATCAATTTTTTCTACCGGCTTTTCCTCTGCTTTTTTCGCTTCCTGAACGGTCCTTTCCGCCTTCTTTGCACCGTCATTTCCGTTCAAAGGTTTCATCGTCGGGAAAAGAAGCACGTCGCGGATAGAGTCGTTATCGGTAAACAACATCACCATGCGGTCGATGCCAAAACCCAGCCCGCCCGTGGGGGGCAGACCGTATTCCAGCGCGTTGACGTAATCCTCGTCCACCTTGGCGGTGGTAATTCCCTGGGCATGGCGCAGGCGTACCTGCTCCTCAAAACGGCGGCGCTGATCGATGGGGTCGTTAAGCTCGCTGAAAGCGTTGCCCATCTCGTGGCCGTTGATGAAGAACTCAAAGCGCTCGGTCAGGTCGGGGTTGTCGGGCTTGCGCTTGGCAAGCGGGGAGATATCCACGGGATAGTCCGTCACAAATGTGGGCTGGATCAGGCTTGCCTCGACATACTCGTCAAACAGCGCGGCAAGGCAGTCGCCGCGGCGGGCGTCCTTTTCCACATGCACGTTCATTTTTTGGAGACATGCGCGAGCCGCCTCATCGGTTTTCCATTCTGCGTAATCCACCTGACACGCGTCCTTCACGGCCTGAGCCATGGTTACGCGCCTCCACGGGGCTTTAAGCTCAATCATCTGGCCCTGATAGGGGATGAGCGTACCGCCGCATACCTTCTGCGCGACCGTGGCGTAAAGCTCCTCCACCATTTCCATTACGTCAAGGTAGTTGGCATACGCCTGATAGGTTTCAACGCTGGTAAACTCGGGGTTGTGGGTGGAGTCCATCCCCTCGTTGCGAAACAGCCGGCCCACCTCGTATACGCGGTCAAAGCCGCCGACGATCAGGCGCTTCAAATAAAGCTCCGTCTCAATGCGCAGAAACATATCGATGTCCAAAGCGTTGTGGTGGGTCTTGAACGTGCGGGCGGACGCGCCGATTTCAAGCGTGTGCAGAACAGGCGTGTCCACCTCCAGAAAACCCCGGCCGTCCAGAAATTCGCGAACGGCGTTAATGATCTGGCTGCGCTTGCGGAAGGTATCGCGCACCTCGGGGTTGACGATCATATCCACATAGCGCTGGCGGTAGCGCAGGTCGGGGTCCTTTAGGCCGTGGTACTTTTCGGGCAGAACCTTCAGGCTTTTGCAAAGCAGCGTAACCTCGTGCGCGTGTACGCTGATTTCGCCCTTCTGGGTGCGGAAAACCATGCCTCTGACGCCGATCACATCGCCGAGATCCATGTCCTTGAAGGCCATGTACTCGTCCGCGCCCACATCGTCGCGCTTCACATAAATCTGCAGATTGCCCTCGCTGTCCAGGATATGGGCAAAGCTCGCCTTGCCCATTACACGCTTTGAAACCATGCGCCCGGCCACGCGAACCTCCTGACCGTCCAGCTCGTCAAAGCGGGAGAGGATGTCCGCGCTTTCGTGGGTCAGGTCAAAACGGGTAATGGCATAGGGATTTCTGCCGGCCTCAATCAGCTTTTGAAGCTTTTCGCGGCGGATCGTCTCCTGTTCGCTTAGCTGCTGCGCGGTCATTTCGGGCGCGTCGGTGCGTTGCTCGGGGGACATGGTTCAGCCTCCTTCATTCGTCTTTTGAGTAAACTCAGCGCGTGATTTCCAGCACCTTAAGCTTCATCACGCCGACGGGCACGTCCACATCCACGGTCTGCCCGGCCTTCTTGCCCAGCAGCGCCGCGCCGATAGGGCTGTCGCTGCTGATTTTCATGTTCTTGGGGTCGGTTTCGTTCGCGCCGACGATGGTAATGGTCTGGTCTACCTTCATGGTGAGGTTTTTGACCTTGACCGTGTTGCCAACGCCAATGATTTCGGTACTGACCTCATCGTCCTCCACGACGACGCAATTGCGCAGCGTGTTTTCCATCTCGACGATCTTGGCCTCGATCCGGCTCTGCTCGTTCTTGGCCTCGTCGTATTCGGCGTTTTCACTTAAATCGCCAAAGCCGCGCGCGATCGCGATCTGCTCGGAAATTTCGTTGCGGCGAACGCTGATGTAGTAGTCCAGCTCCTTCTCCAGCTTCGCATACCCTTCACGGGTTAAAATGACCTTTTTTTCCTGTTCCGCCATGGTAACGGTCGCTCCTTTCAAAGCGGCGCATGGGCCGCATCACAATTATGGTTGCTAAGACGCAGGCCCGCGAAATAGCACAACGCGCACCGCAAGACTGTTCCCGAAGAAACAGCAAACGATGCAACGTATCGGCGGGCCTTCAAAGGTACCGAAGTATTATAGCCGGATGTGGTTGGGATGTCAATGCTCAAAGAGAGTGTGCGCGGCGGCTTATCTAGGGGTTATGAAAAGCTTGCGCATCCACACCAGCCGTACCCGCGGCTTTTCCAGAAAAACCCTTTTTTGACGCGCTGGTTTTCACGGCCAAAACCATCACATCCGAAACCGTGTCCCGCTTGTCAGGCTGTGATGCGCTGCGCCACCTATAGGGCGTTCCGATCCTTCCGCGCGGGTGTGAACAGCTCAAAGATGGGATAATCGTACGCTTTTTCCGCCACGCTGAGCACCTCCTGCGAGCGGATGGTCCATGCTGCCAGAAGCGGCTTATATACGCGCTTCATCAGCCACATGGCAAGGGTATGATCCTCGGGGACGGAATAGGCCACAAAATGCGGCCTGCCCACGGCGTTGACCAGCAGGTGCTTCATCGCGAAATGCTCCACCCCGCCCAGCTCCCCGCGGTTCCAGCGGCCTCCGGCGGCCAACTGGCCGCGGACGATATCCGGAGCGTGCTTTTTAAAATAACGCACCGCCAGCGGATGGAAAGACTCCACGCAATAAGGCCCCCGATAGGCCCGCAGCGTCCGCAGCGTGGCCGCGGCGTTGTGGGTGGCGCTGCCGTAATGCTTGACCTCCACAATAATGGGCGCGCGGCCTCCCACAAGTTCAAGCACTTCAGAGAACAGCGGAATGACGGACCCATCGGGCAGCGGATATCGCTTTAGCTCCCCGTAGGTCAGGTCGCGGACATTTTTGTCCACGCCGCATACGCGCTTTAAATTGGCGTCGTGAAAAACCACCAGCCTGTCGTCTCTGGTATGCTGGACGTCCAGCTCCATGCCGTAGCCGGCGTCCACCGCGCGGCGAAAAGCCTCCAGGCTGTTTTCGGGCACCTTGTGGTTGCCGTCGTGCAGCCCGCGGTGCGCATACAGCCAGCCCGCCAGCGCGCCGCTGTCAGGGTGCTTTTTAGAGGGGGCGATCAGCCACAGGTACAGCGCGGCTACTGCCGCCAGAACAATCAGAATCCACCAGAATGCGCTCATGACCGTTACCATCCTATTCTTTCAAACAAAGGAATATATGAACTCAGTCGTCTCCCACGTCGAAGGCTTCCAGCTTGCTCTTGGGCGGCTCTGGGCGGTTGTCGCCGTGCCTGGTCATACTGATGGTGATAAAGGACAGCGCCACCATGATTGCCGCGTAGGGCAGCAGCGTATGGTAACCCACATGCTCCAGCAGCCAGCCGCTGATGATGGGCGTAGCAATCTGCGCAGCCATGGAAAACGTATAGTAATAACCCGTAAACTTACCCACGTCTCCGCTTTTGCTGATCTCCACCACCATGGGGTAGGAGTTGACGTTGATCATCGCCCAGGCCGCGCCCACCAGCGCGAACACCACATAGACGGCGGGGGTGAACGAGGTGAAGAACGCCGCCGTGGCAAAGCACGCGGCCAGCAGCAGCACGCCCGCCTGAATCATCCGCTTGCGGCCAAACCGGGAGGAAAGCATCCCCACCGGCAGATAGCTTATCACCGCGCCGACCGTCGCCACCATCAGGCACTGGGACGCGGCGGAGAGGCCGTAGCCCCACTGCACGTCGACATACTTGGTGAATGCGGTGGTAACGGCGTTGTAGCCCATAAACCAGAGCGAAACCGAGCATAAAATCAGCACCAGGCTCCTGCGCAGCTCGGGTGCGAGGGAGTGGAACCCCTTAGCGCTTTGCGCCGCTGCCACCGGGGCCTCATTGGCCTCCGTGCCGTTTGCTTCACGCCCGGTGGCTTCCATATCCGTAATTTCTTTGGCCAGCTTGTTTTCGCGGATGGTCAGCAGCAGCAGGACGACCGCTATCACCATCAGCGCGCCAACCGCGACGAACAGCATTGTGTAGTCGTCGCGGTTCGCCGCTTCGTTGCGTACCACCAGAAAGCCCGTTACGCCAAGCGTAAACACGCCGCCCAACGCGCCCATAAGGTTGATGATGGCGTTGCCCTTGCTGCGCAGCGGCTTGGGCGTTACATCCGGCATCAGCGCGACGGCGGGCGAGCGGTACGTGCCCATTGCGATCAGCAAAAGGCCCAGCGTGACGATGAAAAACGTAAGATTTTCGGCCTTGTCCGCCACGGGCAGCAGATTCATCAGCACCACCGCGGCCAGCGTACCGCCGATGATAAACGGCGTGCGCTTGCCGATACGTGTGCTGATCCCGTCCGAAAACTTGCCGAAAAGCGGCAGCAGGAACAGGGCCAGCACGTTATCCAACGCCATGATAATGCCCGCGATATCGTCAGGCATACCAAAGGTGTTTTTGAGGATCAGCGGCACGACGTTATCGTACAATTGCCAGAATGCGCAGATGGAAAGGAATGCCATGCCGACCAAAACGGTGCGCCTGTAGTTTAACTTCATGGGGTCTGCCTCCCGGTTTGAATAATGAAGGGGATACGCTCTGGCAATATCATAGTTTGTTTTGCGCGGGATGTCAACGAAAAATGAGGCGGCGCGGGCCGTTAACAGCGCTAAAGTTTACACACATCACCGGCTCAAAGTCCTCTGGGCGCTTCCCCAATAAAGCAAACTGTGCTATAATAAGCTGTTGTATTCTATGCAACTGTCGATTGAACAGGGAGGAGGAAGCGTATGACTGCGGAAACGGAATCCCGGCCCATTATATTGGCCTCCGCTTCCCCGCGAAGGCAGGAGCTGCTGTCGCTTTACGGCCTTCCCTTCGAGGTCGCGCCCTCGCTGGCCGATGAAACGGCGGAAGGGAACGGCCTTAAACGGGTGAAAGCGCTCGCGCGGTTAAAGTGCGAGGAGGTGCTTTCGCGCTATCCAGGCCGTATGGTGCTGGGCGCGGATACGCTGGTATGTGTGGATGGGGAAATAATGGGAAAGCCTAGGGACGGGGAGGACGCCGCCCGCATGCTTTCACTTTTGAGCGGACGCGCGCACGAGGTGCACACCGGGCTTTGCCTTCACTGCCCCGATGGACGCATGCTTTTGGAGGCGGAAACCACGCGCGTGCATTTTCTGCCGCTGACACGGGAGATGATCCGCCGCTACGTGGAAACCGGCGAACCCATGGACAAGGCGGGAGCCTATGCGATCCAGGGCAGGGCGGGCGTGTTTGTCAGCCGTATCGAGGGCAGCCCCTCCAATGTAATTGGCTTGCCGCTGGGGCTGCTTACGCGGTTTTTCCAGCAGGCGGGCGTGGAGGTGCCGGCCGCCCCGTCGCCCCGCGAATAACGCAAGCAGCATTAACGCAGAAACGGATGTGGAACGGATATGGGCTTTGTTGCACACGATCTTGGCGTGGATCTCGGCACAAGCAACACGCTGGTCTATGTAAAGCATAAGGGTATCGTCATCAGCGAGCCGACGATTGTGGTGGTGGACTCCAGCAACGAGCGCAAGGTGCGCGCCGTGGGCGACGACGCCAAGATCATGCTGGGCCGCACGACGGACGGCGTGATGGCGGTTCGTCCGATGCGCGAGGGCGTTATCACTGACTTTGACATGACGGAAATTTTGATTCAGTATTTTATGCGCAAGGCCATCGGTTCCAGTTATATTATGAAGCCGCGCCTGTTTTTAAGCTATCCCTGCTCCATTTCCGCCATTGAGCGCCGCGCTGTGGGCGAGGCGGCCAAATATGCCGGCAGCCGAAAGGTCTACCTGGTTGAAAAACCTTTCGCGGCAGCCCTTGGCAGCGGCCTGCCGGTGTTTGACCCCAACGGCTGCATGGTTGTGGATATCGGCGGAGGCACGACCGACGTGGCGGTTATTTCCCTGGGCGGCACGGTCATCAGTCATTCCATCCGCGTTGGCGGCGTAAAGATGGATGAGGCGATTATCAACTTTATCAAGCGGGAGTTCAATATTCTGATCGGCGACCGTACCGCCGAGGAGGTCAAGCTGGACCTGGGCGCGGCCCTTCCCCTCAGGGATGAGCGGCGCGCCCGCATCCGCGGCCGGGATATGGTCACCAACCTTCCGCAAACCACGGAGATTACCTCTACGCAGATTTATCAGGCCATCCGCGAGCCCTGCTTGGCGATATTAAGCGCGATTAAGTGGGTGCTGGAGCGCACGCCGCCCGAGCTGGCCGCGGACGTGATGCACAATGGCATCTACCTGACGGGCGGCGGGTCGCTTCTGTACGGCATGGACCAGATGATCGCCAGCGAGCTGGGCATTCCCGTGCTGCTGGCCAAGGAGCCGATGGACTGCGCGGCGCTGGGTCTGGGCAATATCATTGAGAATTTTGACCTCCTGCAGCACCTCGGCAGGACGAGCTTCCTCAAGCAATTTTGACACGCGACGGAGGATAACGCATGAAGCTGAAGGTACCCAAAACAGAGCGGCGCAAGAGCACCGACAGCAAAGCGCGTCGAATTTGGCGGCGCGTGGTGCTGATCGGTATTGCGGTGGTCCTGCTGGGACTGGCGGGCACGCATCTGCTGGCGCTGATCACCGGCAACAAAATGCTCGCCGCGCCCGAAAATGGCGTGGCAAGCGTGCTTACTCCCATTCAAACCGGCTTTTCCGCCGCGGTGGACTGGGTGGTGGAGTATCTGTACAAGCTGAAGCTTCGTTCCCGGCTGGAATTGGAGTACAACAACTTAAAGCAGGAAAACGAGCAGCTCGTCTATCAGGCGATGCTTGCGGAGGAGCTTCAAAAAAAACTTGCGGTGTATGAAACCCTGTATGACGAGATATCTCTTAACGAAAGCATGAATCCGCTGGTCGCGACGGTTATCGGGCGCGAGAGCGGCAACTATTTTTCCGTGTTTACCATCAATAAGGGTTCCAAGGACGGCGTTGAGGATTATATGGCCGTCACGATGAACGGCGCGCTTGTTGGCTATACCTATAACGTTACCGCCACGAAGAGCCTGGTGCGCACCATCATCGACAGCGAGGCCAGTATCGCGGGGCTTATTTCCAGCTCGCGCGACCAGGGCACCGTGCGCGGGACGTTAGGCATTGATAGCCAGCCTATGTGCCGCATGTACTACTTGCCGGAGGACCAGCTGCCGCGCCCCGGCGATCTGGTCGTCACCTCCGGCGTAGGCATGTCGTTTCCCAAGGGCATTCCGATTGGTACGGTGCGCGAGAGCACGCGCGGCATGGAGAGCAACAAGCAGTACATCGTTGTACAGCCGGAGGCGGACTTTGAGCATGTCGAATACGTGATTGTTTTGCGTTACCAGCCCGCGGCGGAGGCTGTGGAGGAGCGTGCCAGCAGCAACGATTCGATCAGCTTTACGCCGATGGCCACGGCGCTGCCCGTGCCCACGATCAAGATCGGCAGCGACTTCTACCAGCTTGCGCCCACGGCGTCGCCCACGCCCGAGCCCAGCACAACGGTTCCCGCAGGGGAGGAAGGCGGGTTTACTACGATTACCCCGCGGCCCACGCAGACGCCGGGCGGCAACTTTGAGTATCAGGTGCCCTCGGGCAGCCAGACGGATAACAGCTATGGCTTTACCCTTGCGCCTACCGATACGCCCACGCCCACACCGCCTCCGCTGGATATGACGGTGGAGGAGGACTGACGTGTTTAGCAAGCTTTTTAAGGTGACGCTGCTGACGCTGCTGGCCTATCTGTTGCAAGCCACGGCTGCGGAGTACCTGTCCGTCTGGGGCGTCGCGCCCAACGTCGCGCTGGCGCTGATCGCGGTGGTCACGGTTTGCCTGGGGCGCAAATATACCTTTATGATGGCGCTGGCTATCGGCTATCTGCTGGAAATCATGCTGTCCATGCTGGATTACATGAGCCTTATCCTTTACCCCGTATGCGCCATGCTGGGAGCGCTCGCGTTTTCTGACAAGAGCGAGCGCAAGCTGGAGGAGGAGCGCTCCACGGGCAGGCGCAGCATCCAGCTGAACCCTCATATCCGCACGCCGCTGTGCGCGGGACTTAGCACGCTGGTGTTTGAGGGCGTAAATCTGACGTATATCTATTTGAACGGCGTTGCGCTGAACGGCGGGCATTTGTGGCGCGCGATCATCGATGTCGTGTATACGATGCTGCTGGCCGGCGTATTGCAATTCCCCATCCGTTTGTGGCTGGGTACCTACAAGCTGAAGAAGGCGCGGTAACAAGCGCGGAGAGGAGCAGGTATGGGAAGAAAGCGACGTTCTGAACAACGCGCCGAGCAGCGCAAGGGCTACAGCCTCGGCGGACGCTACTTGTTTTTCCTGGTGGCGGTGCTGGGTATTTTCGGCTATCTGTTCTCGGGTGTTTTTAACTTGCAGTTGCGCTCCAGCGCGGAATACGAGGATAAGGCTAAAAGCCGCAGAACAACCACCATCACGCTGCGCGGCAGCCGCGGCATGATCACCGACGCGGACGCGGTGATACTCGCGCGCGACGATCAGGTTTATAACGTTACCTTTTACCGCGACGCCAGCCAGAATAGCTCAAGCGAATACGCGGGATTTACCGAGTCCATCCGGCAGACCATAGAGATCATCGAAAAAAACGGAAACGAGCTGGCTGTCAGCTTTGTGATTCAGCGCAACGAGGAGACGAACGAATGGGAGTTCAACTTCGGCAGCGGCGTTAGCGAGGCCGTGCTCCAAACCCGCGAATCCCAGTGGCGCAACAACAATTACTTCTCCGTCACCTCTGTTCCCACGCCGGAGGAGGCGATTAAACAGCTCAAGAAGCGCTATAAGATCGTTAACAGCGAGGAAGAGCAGGCCGCCAACATCGCCGCGGCCACGGCGGCCGGCAAGCTGGACTATGTGCCGGACGTCATCCTTGACGAGGAAACCATGCTCAAGGTTATGGCGGTTTTTTCGGAAATGCAGATGAATCTCTTCAACTCACAGCCCATCGTTATTGCCAAGGACGTGCCCTATGAAACGGTTATCGAGATTGAAACCCGCTCTATGACGCTTTCCGGCATGGAAGTTGCCGTGGGCACCAAGCGCGTATATCCGCGCGGTACCCTTGGCGCGCAGGTAATCGGCTATATGGGCGCGATTCCGTCCGCCACCAAGTGGGCGGAGCTCAAGGAAAAAGGCTACCAGTACAGCGATACCATCGGCGTGGACGGCATCGAGGCCTCCATGGAGGACTGGCTGACCCAGAACAGCGACCTGCGGCAGGGCTACCGCGAGGTGGAGCGCGACCGGGTGGGCAAGATTACCCGCGAGTTAAGCTATACCGCGCCCGAGGATGGCAACAACGTCAAGCTTACCATCATCGCCAGCTACCAGCAGCAGGCCGAGCGCGCGCTTGCCGAGAACGTGGCCTCCACCCGCACCACACAGGAAGGCAAGCTGATGGACAACAACTGGCTTGACTCCAACAAGGAGGATATTGAAAAACGAAACTGGGAGAAATACCCGCTTTCGCTTGCCGAGCGTGCCGCCATGATGGTTATCGACATGGAGGGGCGCGTGCTGGCCATGGCGAACTACCCGACCTTCGACTTAAACGCCCTGGTTGCGGCAGGGCCGGAAAGTCGCGAAATTTTGACCGACCCGCGAAACGTCCTGATGAATTATAACATCCACGCGCGCGGAACGCCGGGCTCCATTTTCAAGATGGTATCCGCGTTGGGCGCCCTGATGGAGGGCGAGCTGTACCCCGATGAAACCATCAGCGACGGCGGTTATTTTACAGAATATACCACCGACCTGTCCACCGCGCCTAAATGCTGGATTTCCGCGTCCCAGCGCTACAAGCACCAGTACCAGACCATCGTACAGGGGCTTTCCAACAGCTGCAACTATTTCTTTTACACGCTGGGCAGCCGTCTGGGCGAAACACGCATGTACCAGTACGCGTCCGAGTTCGGGCTGACCAGCAAGACGGGCGTGGACCTGCCCGGCGAGCAGCGCAGCGTCGTGGGCTGCCAGACCAGCCTGTACGACCCGGACAAGGCGATGGACGAGGCCTCGCAGGATACGGCTGTTCCCATCATCGTGTTTAACTCCATCAAAAAGCACCTGCGCAATCAAGGCGCCAGCCGCAACATCACCTATGACGATGAGCGCCTCAACCGCTGCGTTAAGCGTCTGATGGACATGGCCGTCAATACCTCGCAGGCCGATGACCAATGGTTGACGGCAATGCGCCCCATTTTGATGGAGGAGCTCAACATGACCCGCGAGATGGTATATACGCAAGCCATCATCGGCGATACCTACAACTACCTGAACGATATCAAGTGGGGCGGCGGCCAGACCATTCAGGTCGCCATCGGACAGTCGATCACAACGGTTACGCCGGCGGCCGTCAGCCGCTATGTTGCCGCGCTGGGCAACGGGGGTAAGGTTTATAACCTGATGATCGTGGATTCGATCACCTCGCCTGAGGGCGATATCGTCAGCCAGCGCACGCCGTCCCTGCTTAACGACTTTGGCGGCGATAGCGAGGAGCAGAGGGCAAAGACGGAAAACTACATCGCATATATTCTGGAAGGCATGAAGGGCGTTGTTGACGAGTCCGGTACCGCCGCTAAGTATTTCCGCAAGTGGGGCTACCGGGACAAAGTATGCGCGAAAACGGGAACGGCCGAGGTTACGACCATCGACCTGGAAAACAACGCATGGTTCGTTATGCTGGCGCCCTTTGCCTCGGAAAATGTAAACGGCGTACCTACGGTTACGGAAAAGCCGGAGATCGCGGTCGTCGTCTTTATCCCCAGCGGCTTTAGCGGCGGCGAGGCCACCATGGCCGCGCGCGAGTTCGTCGGCTGGTATATGGACCAGAAGACGCTTCGCACGGATAACGCCCTGTTCCCCAGCGGCAACATGCTGGCCCCGTAACAGACAGGAGGAATGTCCAATGAGTCAATCCTGGATGATCGCGTCAGGCAAGGGCGGCGTGGGCAAGTCGATGGTGGCGGCGGCGCTTGGCGTGGCGCTGGCAAAGCGGCAGCTCCAGTGCTGTTGTGTGGATGCCGATATCGGGCTGCGCAACCTTGATATGCTGCTGGGTATGCAAAACAAGGTGGTTTATGACGTGCTGGATGTTGCCCGGCGCGATTGCAAGCTAAAGTATGCGCTTATCCGGCACACGCTGTACGAGTCGCTCTCGCTGCTGCCGGCGGCACAGCTGGGCAGCGTGTGCGAGCTCAGGCCCGACGAGGTGGAGCGCATTGTGCGAAAGCTAAAAAAACGCGTCGCCTATGTACTGCTGGATGCGCCCGCCGGCATTGAGCGCGGGGTGCATAACCTGGTGGCGGCGGCCGATCATACGTTGCTTGTAACCACTGCGGACGACATCTCCATCCGGGACGCGGAGCGCGTGATCGCGCTTTTGGAGGAAAAGAAGAAGCCGCGTCCCATGCTGATCGTCAACCGTGTGATTCCCGAAATGGTGCTAAGCGGGGAGATGTACAGCCCGCAAACCGTCGCCAATACGCTTGATATTCCGCTGCTGGGGTTTGTGCCGGAGGACAGGGCGGTGATCGGCGCGATTAACCGCCATGAGAGCTTCATGGATATGAACTGCCCCGCGAGGGAGGCGATGGACCGCATCTGCCAGCGCTTTTTGGGCGAATATGTGCCCATGCCCGCTTTTCCTAAAAAGCGAACGCTTTTTAGGAAAAGAACGCGGTAGAGGCGCGCCAGGCGCGTACCGGATGGAGGTTTTACCGGAATGATGATTAACGAGTCGCGCCGTTCGCGCGCGCATTTTGATATCCCGCTTGTTTTGCTGGTGTTTGGGCTGGCGGCCTTTGGCGTTTTGTCCGTTTCGGTCGCCACGTTCAGCACCTCGTCGCAGGCGGAGGATACGCTGCTAAACTACATTGTCGCATCCTACTATGGCATGCGGCAGGCGATCTTCTTTTTGATCTCGCCCGTTATCATCGGCGTGATCACCTATTTCCCCTACGAGTTTATCCGCCGGCGGTCCACGCTGTTTTACTACTTCGCGTGCGGTCTGCTGCTGGTGGCGCTGGGCGGCCAGGCGGCGGGTGTAAAGGCCTGGATCGATATTATCTGGGGCTATACCCTTCAGCCCTCGGAGTTTGTGAAGCTGGCCTGTATCATTGTTATGGCTAAATATCTTGAAACAAACGACGACCCGATGGGCTCGGTCAAAAGCGCTGTCCGCCTGGCTGTGCTCATGGGCATTCCCTGGGCGCTGACGCTGGCGCAGGGCGAGATGGGCTCCGTACTGGTCATGATTTTCGTGTTCGGTGTAATGCTGTACTTCGGCGGCATCCGGCTCAGGATCATGGGCGGCATCATTGCGGCGGGCGTTATCGGCATCGCGCTGCTTTACGGCCTGATGGTGGCGTCCGGATCCGACAGCTACCGCCTGGAGCGTATTTTGAGCTTTGTCAACCCGGCGCTGGTGGATGAAAGCGCCGTATATCAGGTGAACAACTCCAAAATCGCCATCGGCTCTGGCGGCCTGAGCGGCGTGGGCACCTTTGTGCAAGGCAGCTTCAGCCAGCTGGATTACGTGCCGGAGGACTGGACGGACTTTATTTTTTCTACCATTGGCGAGGCGTTTGGATTTGTGGGCTGCGCGCTTGTCATTCTTACCTACCTGCTCATCATCGTGCGGATGCTGTACCTGGCGCGGTATACGGTGGACCGCTTCGGCCAGATGGTCATTATCGGCGTAATGGCGATGATGCTTTTCCACGTGCTGGAAAACATAGGCATGACCACGGGGCTGATGCCCGTCACGGGTATACCGCTGCCGTTTTTGAGCTATGGCGGCAGCAACCTGATTACCAACATGGCGGGTATCGGCATGGTGCTCAACGTTATTAAAAACCGAAGCATTACCACCATGCCGGGGCTGGCTCCTCAAACGCTGTCTATGAAGAAGTACGCCAGGTAGGGGTAGGGTGGGAAAGAGATGGACCTGAGTTATCTGCTGTGGTTACAGGATCTCCGCGCGGCGCTTGGCGGGGCGCTGGACGGCTTTTTTCTGGTGGTAAGCGAGTTGGGCGAGGCTGTGCTGCCCCTCCTGATCGCCTGCGGTATCTATTGGTGCCTGAACAAGCGGGCGGGTCTTTACCTGTTTTTCACATGCAATGTGGGTGATTTGATTAACGGCGTGCTCAAACTCTCTTGCTGCGTATACCGCCCGTGGATTCGGGATGCCCGCATCACGCCCGTGGAGGGCGCGCTGGAAGGGGCTACGGGCTACTCGTTCCCCAGCGGACATTCCACCAAGGCCGTCACGGCTTACGGCGGGCTGGCGGTTCAAAGCCGCGGCCGCAAGGGCGCGGTCGCGGCGCTTATCGTTCTGATATTGCTGATCATGTTTTCGCGCAACTATCTGGGCGTTCATACGCCGCAGGACGTGCTTGCGGGCGCGGCGGCCGGGCTTGCGGCGCTTTATCTAATGGGCGCCGTTCTCAGGTGGGCGGAGAGCGCCAGAGGACGCGACCTGTGGGTTGCGGGCGCCGGGCTCGCACTTTGCGCGGCGGCTATCGTATACGTATCGCTAAAGCCGTACCCCCTGGATTATGTGGACGGCGTGCTGCTGGTGGACCCCGTGCGGATGCAGCCGGACACCTATAGCGCTGCGGGCGCGGTAATTGGTCTGCTGATAGGATGGCTCTGGGAGCGGCGGTACGTTCGTTTTGAAACAGCGGGTAGCGTGGGTACGAAGCTACTGCGGTTTGCAAGCGGCGTCGCCGTGCTGGTGATCCTGTTTTTTGGCGCGCGCAAAGGCCTGATCGCCCTGCTGGGACGCAACTGGGGCAGCCTTCTGGGCGCTATGCTGCCTGTTTTATACGCCGTGGCGGCGCATCCGTTGCTGTTTACGCGCGTGGAAAACCGCGCGGGCAGGAAGGCGGAGCGTGAGCAGGCGCGCGCGTGAGACGCGCGTCAGCGGCTTTTACATGGTTACGGCAGGCGTTCTAGCGCTCAATTTGGCTTTGCTGTCTGATAAACTGCCAAAACAGATTGCCCGCGCCGGAGGGCGTATGCCTGCGAAGACGAACAAGCACCAGATGACTCAGCAAATCCTCTTCCAGCCTGACAATTTTTGTGTTTGCGCTCTGAACAAATTTCGCTGTCTTCTCCATCAACAGCGAAACCCCGTTTCCCTGCGATACGATTTCCATGATGTTTTCCACTCTGGTGCCCGTATAGACGATATTGGGCTGAAAGCCTGTTTTTCTACATGCGCTTACACAAAACTGATGCAAGGCGACCTGCTTGCCAAGCAGAATAAAATCCTCATCCGCCAGCTCCCTTAGCGAAAGGGAAGCCTTGCCTGCCAGCGGATGGGTGGAAGGCAGCACGGCCGCCAGCCGGTCGCTGCAATATCGAAGACACTGAAAAACCTTATGGTCAATGCCTTCCTCTCTGGTAAAGGCCATTTCATACTGCTCTTCCTCCAGCGATAATAGGATATTGGCGGATTCCCGTTCATCAACAATGAAGTTCACATGGGGATTGTGCTTGCGAAACTGCCCGATGAGAGAGATAATTCCATAATGAGCCATTACGGGAATGGCGGCGAGCGATGTGCTGACGCTCTCCGTTGCGCTTAGTTTTCCTAGCGCTTGAATCATTTCGTTATAATCATCCAGCAGCCGTTCGGCATAGGTCAGAAACACCTTGCCGGCCTCGGTCAACCCCGCCTTTCTTCGGGTGCGGTCAAACAGCGCGATACCCACTTCTTTTTCCAAGGCTGCGATATTTTTGGATACGGTTGCCTGCGTGGTATACATCATCTCGGCGGCTTCCGAAAAAGTGCCGCAAATCACCACCGCAAGAAAGTATTTAATGCGAATAATTGGAATAACCATCACCCATTTCGCCATGTATTCCGTTCTGGAATACATTATACACAAAATCGAATTGTTTGCAAATTCAGGCTTTGCTATAATGCACCCAAGTAAAGCGCTCAGGCGCAAAAAAAGGAGAGAAAACCATGAAAAAGTTGCTTTGTGTTCTATTGGCTCTAACGATGCTTATGGGTATGGGTGCAAGCGCGGTGGCGGCCGAAACCCTGGATATTGGCCTTTGCGCGACCGATACCACCAACCCCTTCATCGGCTGGCTTACGGGAAGCGTCAAGGAACAGGGCGAGGCCGAAGGGCTGAACGTGCAGATCGCGGACGCGGGCGGAAGCGCAATGCGCCAGCTGGAGCAGATGGAAAATTTCATTGCCATGGGCGTAAAGGCGATCGGCGTCTGGCCCGTTGACCCCAACAACATGGGCGACGTCATCAAGCGCGCGCAGGATAACGGCATTAAAGTGCTCGTCGGCGGAACGGAAACGGAGCACTATGATGTCATGATGAACATGAATCAATACAATTGCGGCGAGCAGATTGCTGAAATGGGCATCGACTGGCTGAAGCAGACCTTTGGCAAAGACATTCCCCAAAAGGTGATCATTATTAAGCAGACCTCGACCATCGACGCTACCAACCGCTCCAACGGCATCATTGACAAGATGAACGCATGGGGCGGCGCGGAGGTTGTTGTCGCCACAGGCGAGGCGATGACCGGCGCCGAGGCGCGTACCGTAATTGAAAACATGTGGCAGCAAAACGCCGACGCGCAGCTGGTGCTGACTTATAACGCCGATTCCGCGCTGGGCGTTAATGAATTTCTGATGGGGCTGCCCGGCATGGATTTCAGCAAGCTCGCGATCTTCTCGGGCGATTCCTCCGACCCCATCATGGAGGTCGTGAATATGTCCAAAAACAACGAGTCCGTCTTTCGCGGAACCATGGCAATCGTAGGTCCGCAGATTAACGGCGAGCAGGTTGACCTGCCCGTGGCCACCTATCAGGCGCTGCGCAACCTTGCCGACGGCACCTATGAATGGGGCCCGCAGATTACCGATACCATTCAGAAGGCATATCCGGCGGAGTAAAGGGCGGAGCTATGCGCCCGGAGCGCTCGCGCTCCGGGCGTCTATCGCAATGGAGGGAAACCATGACAAACGAGACCGTTCTGACCCTTGAGGGTGTTACAAAGCGTTACCCGGGGGTCGTGGCGCTGGACCATGTCAGCATGTCCTTTCGCAGGGGAGAGGTGCATGCGCTGCTTGGTGAAAACGGCGCGGGCAAATCTACGTTGATCAAGGCCATCGCAGGCGCCGTTATCCCTGACGAGGGCGTTATTACCATTAACGGCGCCGCCTACCGTCAGCTTGACCCGGCCCAGGCCAAGGCGTGCGGGGTTGAGGTGATCTATCAGGAGTTCAACCTGGTGGAATCGCTCTCGGTCGCCGAAAATATCTGCCTGGGGGAGCGCATGGGAAGGCTGGTGGATTACCGGCGCATGGAAAAGGTGGCCGGGGATATCTTTGAGCGCATGGGCGTTTCTGTACCGGTGGATAAGAAAATTCACGAGCTTCCGGCCTCTCAGCAGCAGCTGGTGGAAATTGCGAAGGCTGTATCCAAAAACGCGAAAATTTTGATCATGGATGAGCCAAGCGCTCCCCTATCCGTGGCTGAAGTTGAAAAGATGTTTGACATCGTACGCCTGCTCAGGGCAAGCGGCGTGACGGTAATCTATATCTCTCACCGCATGGATGAGATCTTCGAGATCTCCGACCGTGTAACGGTTATGCGGGACGGGGCTTATATTCAAACCCTCAATACGTGTGAAACAAACCGCGCCGAGTTAATCCGCCTGATGGTCGGGCGCGAAATTACCGAAGGCTATCCCGTCAAGGCGTGTTCAATTGGCGAAACGGTGATGGAGCTGAAGGACTTGAGCGGCAGCGGCGATGAAAATGTATCGCTTTGCCTGCATCGCGGCGAAATCCTCGGCCTGGCGGGATTGGTTGGCGCCGGACGAACGGAGCTTGCGCGGCTCATTTTTGGCGCTGATAAAAAGGATACGGGCGAAATCCTGATAAACGGCGTGTCAACGCGCATCCGCAACCCGTCGGACGCCATTGCCTGCGGTATCGGCCTTATCCCTGAAGACCGCAAGCAACAGGGCTGTTTCCTCGAAAAAACGATCGACTGGAACATTACGATCGCCAGTCTCAGAAAAATCTCTCGCGGAATACTTGTCGACAGGGATCGGGAGAAGGAGACGGCGCAAAATTTTCTTAACGTTTTTCGCATTAAGACGCCCGGCATACGCCAGCTTGTCAAAAACCTTTCGGGCGGCAACCAGCAGAAGGTGGTTATCGCAAAAACCCTGGCGGCCGATTCGGACGTGCTGATCTTCGACGAGCCTACCCGCGGCATTGACGTAGGGGCGAAGCAGGAAATCTATCTGCTCATGTGCGAGCTCGCGGCGCAGGGGAAAGCCATTTTGATGATTACCTCCGACATGGCGGAGCTGCTTGGCATATCGGACCGTATTGTGGTGTTGGCTCACGGCAAGGTGGCCGGCGAGCTTAAAAAGGATGATTTCAGCCAGGTGAGGGTGCTTGAGCTGGCGTCGGCGATATAGGAGGGTTTCCTGAAGCATGAAGACCATTCAACGGCAGAGCGTTTCCATGGCGCTCAAAAAATACGCGATCCTTCTGGTTCTGGTAGGGCTGGTCATCCTGTTTTCCTGCCTGACCCCGTTTTTCTTCACCGTGCAAAACCTGACCAATGTCTTTGTACAGCAATCGTACGTGATCATCGCGGCGGTGGGCCTTTCCTTTGTAATGATCAGCGGCGGTATGGACTTGTCGCTGGGATGGCAGATGTCACTTGTGGGCGTGACGACCGCCGTACTGATGAAAAACATGGGATTGCCCGTTTGGCTGAGCCTGGTTCTTTGTGGCCTGTGCGGCGTCGCGTTGGGATTGTTTAACGGCGTTATGACTGTCAGCCTGAAGGTGCATCCCCTGATCGTGACGCTTGGCACCATGACGATCTTTCAGGGCCTGAGCTATACGGTTGCCAATCAAAGCGTGATTCTTAACCTGCCGCAAAGCTATAAGTTTTTTGGGCAAGGATACCTGTTTGGGTGGATGCCCGTAAGCGTTATCCTCATGGCGGCCGTTGTGGCGGCCGCGAGCTTTATTCTTAACAAAACCTATTTTGGAAGGCATATCTATGCCGTCGGCTCCAACGAGGACGCGGCGCACTTGGCCGGTATCAAGGTTAAAAAGATCAAGCTGCTCGTATTCTCGCTATGCGGATTTTTTGTATCCATCGCAACCACCATTCTCTTTGCGCGCACGGGCTCCGCCGCGCCGGCTACAGGCCCGGGCGTGGAGTTCAACTGTATGACGGCGGCGGTCCTGGGCGGCATCTCCTTTAAGGGAGGCGACGGTAAAATGTGGGGACTGGTTACGGGCGTGTTGATTTTGGGCATTCTTGGAAACGGAATGCAGCTGGTTGGACTTAATACCTATGTGCAGTACATCGTAAAGGGCGCGGTGCTGCTGGCGGCCGTCGGCTTTGACACCTATCAAAAGGCGCAGGCGCAGAAAGTCAAAAGGACGGCGTGACAATGGAAAAACCTGACGTGAAGATTCCATTGCTTGAACAGCCGGTGCTGGAGAAAATTGCGCGCAAGTGCCTTGATATTCCATATGCGGCGCAATCTGTAAGTCAAAAGCTGGACCTGTATTATCCGGAAACGGGCGGCGGACCTTTTCCCCTGGTGGTACACGTCCATGGCGGCGCGTTCATGTTCGGTACCAAACGGGATTGCAACCTCAAGCCGATGCTTCGCGTTTTGGAACGCGGTTTTGCGCTTGCAAGCGTGGAATACCGGTTGAGCGGCGAAGCGCGCTTTCCGGCCCCGGTGTATGACTGCAAGGCGGCAATCCGCTTTTTGCGGGCGAACGCGGCGCGCTATCGTCTGGATGCGGCCAGGATCGGCATTTGGGGACCCTCGGCCGGCGGCTACCTAGCCGCCATGGTTGGAGCCACCAACCATAGCCCGGCCTTTGAGGATTTAAGCATGGGAAACGCGTGGGAGTCCTCCGCGGTACAGGCTGTTGTGGACTGGTGCGGGCCTTGCGGCGACTTTACCCATATGGACCGGCAAATTCGTGAAAACGGCATTGGCGACGATGATCATGACGATCCGTGCTCTCCCGAATCCAGACTGCTGGGCCACGCAATCCAGCAGGTCAGGGAGCTGAGCCGCCTGGCCGCGCCGGTGACGCATGTAAGCAGGCAATGTCCTCCGTTTCTGATTCATCATGGCGAGGCGGACCCCATTGTGCCCGTGCAGCAGTCGCTTTGCCTTTCCGCTGCGGTCAGGGCCGCTGCGGGCGAAGGGAACGTAACGTTGCGAACCTTCCCCGGCAGGGGACACCATGGCCAACCATGGTATGAGGAACCGGCATTAACCAAAGAGGTTTTAGACTTTTTGGACATTTACTTGAAAAAGTAGGGGATCGTATTGACCAGGCACATACAGTTTACCTATGAAAAATTAGATGGCGGCATCACGATGATCCGTTGTCCAATGGGAGAAAACAGCTTCCTGCTGGAGGGGGAGGACCGCGCGCTGCTGATTGATACCGGAATGGGTATTGGCAACCTGAAGGCCTGCGTGCGCGGGCTGACGAAACTTAACGTCGTTGTGGTCAACACCCATGGACATCCCGACCACGCCGGCGGCAATCTGGAGTTCGACGAGTGCTATATGCATCCGGCGGATGCGCGCTGGTACCGGCAGATGTGTACAAGGGAGTTTCGCACGGCGGATGTCAGAAGAATATTGAACGAACCCGCCACGGAGCTATGCGACGCTTTGCTGGATATGGCCCCTATGCCTCTGCCTATCGCGGACGGCACGGAAATTGATCTCGGCGGGCGAAAGGTACAGGTGATCGCCACGCCCGGGCATACGGCCGGAAGCATCTGTCTGCTGGATTGCCGGACACAGGCGCTGTTTGTCGGGGACAGCCTGTCCGCCAACGCAGTATGGATGTATGATGAGTACAGCGAGCCGCTGGAGGCGTTGTACCGGTCTTTGGGTTTGCTGACAAAACGGCTGGAAAGCATCGGCACATGCTATTTTGGGCATGAACCGGGGAGCTGCGGCAAGGAGCGGATCGAGGCGACGGAGGCCTGTGCCAGGCGCGTTTTAATGCGGGATGGCAGGGGGGTCCCCGAAAAAACCTTTGCGGGCGAGGGGTTGCTGTACCGTTATGGCGGAACGGCGGTTTTATATAATCCCGACAGGCTCTACTGCGAAAAAGGAATGGGGGAGATGCATGCCTGTCGGCGTCATAATTGATAGCCTTTGCGTGCTTGCCGGGGGGCTGGTGGGGCGCGCCGCCGCACGCATCGTCCCCTCCCGGCTCAAAACGTCGTTGATTACGTTGTTTGGCTTTGTGGCCGTTACAATGGGAATTATGAAAATCGTAAAGGGAACAAACCTGACCGCGGTCACGCTATCCGTAGTGCTGGGCGGAATCCTCGGCGAATGGATTGATATTGACCGCTGGCTCAGACGCGGCGCGCAAAGGATTTCGGCGCGTTTTGCAAAGGCGGATGATGAAGCGACCGGCTTGATCGTTATGGCGGTCGTAGCTTTCTGCGCAAGCGGAACGGGCATATTTGGCGCTTTGGAGGAAGGTTTTGCGGGAGACGCGTCCGTTCTTTTGAGCAAGGCGGGGTTGGACTTTTTTACCGCGGTGATTTTTTCGACCGTTGCCGGGCGGGTGATAGCATGGATAAGCGTGCCGCAATTTGCGCTGCTTTTGGGCGTGTTTTTTGTAGGTGGTCTTTTGGCGCCCCATATGTCCTCCGGCATGCGGGATACCTTTCTGGCCGTCGGTGGAGTGATTACCCTGATGAATGGTTGCGGTATGGCGAACATCTCGCCGATCAGAGCCGCGAACGTGATTCCCGCATTGCTGGTGGCGCTTTGCTTCGGTTAGACAGTCAATCTTATGCAAAACAAAACAAACAAGGCCCGCGCCATTCATAAAAAATGGCGCGGGCCTTGTCAAAGATACCATGTAATAAAAGACGATCGTGGTTACGGTCCCCTGCGAAATCTCCCCCGCTTACGCCCTGACGCTGCCGCCCGCGCTCTTTTTCTTGTGACGGTTCTGGAAAATGGGCAGCGCGACCTGCTGCTTGCTCAAAATGTCAAACGCGACGGCGCCCAGCAGCACAAGTCCTTTGACCACCTGCTGCGTGTTGGAGGAGATGCCCATGATGGACATACCGTTGTTGAGCACGCCCATGATCAGCGCGCCGATCAGCGTGCCGCCGACCGTACCGATGCCGCCGTAGGCGGACGCGCCGCCGATGTAGCAGGCGCCAATCGCGTCAAGCTCGAAGCTCTGGCCGGCCTGCGGGCTGGCGCTGTTCAAACGGGCGGCGAACACAAGGCCCGCGACCGCCGAGAGGAACGCCATGTTCACATAGCTTAAAAACAGCAGGCGGTTGGTCTTGACGCCCGAGAGGCGCGCGGCCTTCTCGTTGCCGCCCAGCGCATACAGGTGTCGGCCCATCACGGTCTTGGTGGTAAAGTAGCTATAGCAGATCAGCAGCACGCCCAGGATGATCAGCACCGTGGGAATGCCGCGGTATTGCGCAAGCACCGTAAAGAACCAGATCAGCGCCGCGGAGATCAGCAAAAGCTTGAGCGTCAGGGCCAGGCCGCTCTCGGAGGCATATCCCTTGCGCTTGCGGTTTTGGTTGCCGATAAGCTGAAGCGCGCAGAAAACCAACGCCACCAGCGCGCCGGCAATCAGGCACGTAAGGTTGATTTTTTTGCCGAAGAACTCGACGGTTCCAATAAAATCGGTAACGAAGCCCGTTGAAAGGGCCAGGTAGTTATCCGGGAAGGGCGCCAGGGTAAGTCCGTTTAACACCAGCAGCGCCAGCCCGCGAAACACCAGCATGCCCGACAGCGTCACGATGAACGCCGGAATACGCACATAGGCGATCCAGAAACCCTGCCACATGCCGATCAAAACGCCAATCACCAGACAGACGCCGATCGTCAGATAGGTGTTCCAGCCCCAGCTGATGATGAAGGTGCCGGCGCACGCGCCCACCAGCGCAACCACCGACCCGACGGACAGGTCGATATTGCCGCCCGTCAGGATGCATAAAAGCATACCCACCGCAAGAATGACGACATAGGCGTTCTGGAAAACGATGTTGGAGACGTTCATGGGCTTTAGCAGCTTGCCGCCCGTCATGATCTGGAACATGACGATGATGACTACCAGCGCGATCAGCATGGTATATTGCTTCAGGTTGCCCTTGAATTTTGTGCTCAGGTTGCTCATGCTCCAATCTCTCCCTTGCTGTCCTGCATAATGGTGCTCATGATGGCCTCCTGCGAGGCTTCCCCGGCGGAGAGCTCCGCGATGAGCCTGCCTTCGTTCATCACGTAGATTCGGTCGCACATGCCCAGAATCTCCGGCAGCTCCGATGAGATCATCAAAATGGATTTACCCTGCGAAACAAGGTCGTTGATAATTTGGTAAATCTCATATTTCGCGCCCACATCCACGCCGCGCGTAGGTTCATCCATAAGCATGACGTCGGGTTGAGCAAACATCCATTTGCCAACCAGCACCTTTTGCTGGTTGCCGCCGGACAGGTTGCCAACCAGCTGCTCCACGGTTGGGGCCTTGATACCCAGCTTCTCCTGATATTCGCAGGCGCGGTTGGTTTCCAGGTCCTTGTCAAGGATGCCGTGCTCGGAAATAAATTGCGGACGTGCCAGCGTAATGTTGTGTTTGATGCTGTTGGAGGTGATCAGGCCGTTACCCTTGCGGTCCTCGCTGACATAGGCGAATCCGTTTTCAATCGCCTGTGGAATGCTGTGGAGGTGGAGCGGCCTGCCGTCCTTATAGAGTTCGCCGGAAATGTTGGAGCCGTACGCCCTGCCAAAGATGGACATGGCCAGCTCCGTGCGCCCCGCGCCGATTAGGCCCGCGACGCCGACCACCTCGCCCCTGCGCACCGTGAGGCTTACGTTATCCACAAGCTTCTGCTCGGTATACAGGGGATGATAGACGGTCCAGTTTTTCACTTCCAGCGCGATATCGCCGATGTTGTGCTCCCGCCGGGGATAGCGGCTGGTCATTTCGCGTCCGACCATGCCCTTGATGATGCGTTCCTCGGTGATGGTGTCGGTCAGGCTGTCCAGCGTTTCGATGCTCTGGCCGTCGCGGATAACGGTGATTTTATCGGCGCAATATGCGATTTCATTAAGCTTGTGGGAAATGATGATGCTTGTGATGCCTTTTTCTTTTTTAAAGGCGATTAATAAATCAAGTAGCTTTTTGGCGTCGCTTTCATTCAAGGACGAGGTGGGTTCGTCCAGAATCAGCAGCTTGACGTTTTTGGCAAGCGCCTTGGCGATCTCGGCCAGCTGCTGCTTGCCCATGCCGATGTCCTTAACGAGCGTGCGCGGGTTTTCATGAAGGCCTACCATTGCCATGTAACGCTGCGCCTGCTGGTAGGTCTGATCCCAGTTGACAACTCCGTGGCGAGCCTGCTCGTTGCCCAGAAACATATTTTCGGCGATGCTTAAATAGGGCACCAGCGCCAGCTCCTGATGGATGATGACGATGCCCAGCTTTTCGCTGTCCTTAATGGTTTTAAAACGGCATTCCTGCCCCTGGTAGATGATGTCGCCCTCGTAGGTGCCATAGGGATAAATACCGCTCAACACGTTCATCAGCGTGGATTTGCCCGCGCCGTTTTCACCACAGATGGCGTGGATTTCGCCTTCCTCGACCTCGATATTCACCCTGTCTAGAGCTTTGACACCCGGGAATGTCTTGGTGATATCCCGCATTTTAAGGATCGTGCTATCCAAGTGATCTTCCTCCCGAGCCGGGAACGAGGAGACGGACCCCAGTCCGTCTCCTCCTCCAGTGGTATTCATGAAGCGGCAGCGTTGCTTACTCGGCCAGCTGTTCGGCGGTGTAGTAGCCGCTGTCGATCAGGAGCTCCTGATAGTTGCTCGCATCCGCGAACACGGGGGTGCACAGGAAGCTGGGAACCTCAAACACGTTGTTATCGTAAATGTTGTTGGTTTCGGGGGTTTCGCCGTTCATGATGGAGGTCACCATCTTGACGGTCTGGGCCGCCAGGGTGCGGGTATCCTTGAACACGGACATGGCCTGCAGGCCCTTAATCATGTTCTTGGTGTTGGCGATGTCGCAGTCCTGTCCGGTGATGACCGGGTACGCGTCGCCCTCAAAGCCCGCGTTGACAAGGCTGTTGGTTACGCCTAGGGCGGTGGAGTCGTTGGAGCAAAGAACCATGTCCAGCTTGGTGCCGTCGCTGTAGTAGCCGGCAATCAGATTGTCCATGCGGGCCTGGGCCTTTTCGGACGACCAGCTGGGGGTGGCGATGGTCTCAAAATCGGTCTGGCCGCTCTTGCAGACCAGCTTGCCGCTTTCGATATAGGGCTTGAGCACATCGTACGCGCCTCCAAAGAAGAAACGGGCGTTATTGTCGTCTGCGGAGCCGCCGAAAAACTCGATGTTGAAGGGCCCTTCCGCGTTGTCCAGGTCGAAGCGGTCCTTGAGATAGGTGCCCTGGATGGTACCCACGGCATAGTTATCAAACGTGGTGTAGTAGCTGATGGCGTCGGTGTCCATGATCAGGCGGTCATAGGCGATCACCGTGATGCCGGCTTCCTTGGCCTGCGCCAGCACCGTGCCCAGCGCGCTGCCGTCGATGGAGGCCACAACCAGCAGCTGGCACTCGTTGAGAATCATATTCTCAAGCTGGCTGACCTGCGTGGCGACTTCATTGTTGGCGTATTGAAGGTCAACCTCGAAGCCGGCGGCTTCCAGTTCCTTCTTCATGTTTTCGCCGTCCTGATTCCAGCGCTGGAGGCTCTGGGTGGGCATGGCTACGCCGACTTTACCTTCCGCCATGGCGGCGCCGACGAGCGAGAGTGTAAGGGCAAGGGCAAGCAGGATCGCGAATACCTTTTTCATAATGGGATCCACTCCTTTTTTATTTCTAGGTTCCAAATTGGCTGGAACCCGAAAATCAACAACAAAAATAGAGGAAAATGTGCTCGAGCACATTTTTGAATATTTCCAACTTTTTCAAAAATGTCTTTTCGCAATCATTATATCGAAAAACCATTGGTTGTCAATAGAGTACAAATTAGTTTTTAAAATTAATGCATAGTGCTTATAAATGCATTTATATGATAGAAAAAATGCGGAAAATTTAGCAAAAGCAACTGGTACAATGGGTTGCACCAAAAGAAGCATAAAAAAATCTACAATCAAACCGGCGTACGCGGTCAAGCTTGACATTTGATAACCTTCGCAATATGATGCACATACAGCTTTTTTCAACAATGCTCAGAAAGGGACGCTGGCCAGATGACCATCAAGGAAATTGCCCAGCTGTGCGGTGTAAGCCGCGGTACGGTGGACCGCGTGCTCAACAAGCGGGGACGGGTGAAGCCGGAAACCGAAACGCTGATTCTTCGCACGATTGAGAGCCTGGGATATACCAAGAATATCGTCGGCCGCGCGCTTACGGTCAGGCGCACCGCACCGGTGATTGGGACCATCCTGTGCAGCGAGGGCAACCCGTTTTTTGACGATGTAATCGCAGGCTTCCGCAAGGCGGAGGCGGAACTGCAGGATTATGGCGCCAGCATCCTGCTGCGCACCATGCGCGGGCACGGGGTGGAACAGCAGCTTAAGCTGATTGACGAGATTGCCGGACAACTGACCGCGCTGGTGATTCAGCCGATCAACGACCCGCGCATTGAGGAGCGGCTCAGGCGCCTTAAGCAGGAGGGCGTCCCGACGGTGGCGGTCAACACGGATATTGAAAATAGCTGCCGCTGCTGCTATGTGGGCAGCGATTACGAAACGGGCGGCGCGGTGGCCGCTGGGCTGATGCGCCTTGTGACGGGGGGGAGAGGCAGGCTGGGCGTGATCACGGGCGTCAGCACGCTGATGGGCCACGCGCTCAGGCTCAGGGGCTTTGAAGAGCATCTGCGGGAGCTGTGCCCCGAGGTTGAGATTGTGGACCGCGACAGCGCGCGGGACGATCCGGAGCACGCCTACCGCGCCACGCGGGCAATGCTTGCACGAAACCCCGGAATGGACGCTCTTTTCGTGGTGGCGGCGGGCGTATATGACGTTTGCCGGGCCGTGGAAGACGAAGGACGAAAAATCCGCGTTGTGGCATATGACGACGTGCCCTCCACGCGCGAGATGATGCGGCGGGGAATTGTGCGGGCGGTGGTTTGCCAGCAGCCTGTGGAGCAGGGCTACCGCGCCGTGCGCGCGGCGTTTGATATGATCCTTTCCGGGGAAATGCTGGAGGATGCGCGGATTATTATGGAAAACCAGATTAAGATTACCGAAAACCTCTAAGGCTGGAACAAGGTGCATAATTCGGAACCGCTGGGGGAAAATACCCCATGGAGGTGATCGAAATGAGTCCGAAGGAACTCATGTACATCGAGGACGCTCTGGGACACGAGCAGTTTTTGCAGACCCAGTGCCAGCAGGCCGCGCAGGCGTTGCAAAACCAGGAGCTTAAGAACTACGTGACGCAGCTGGCAAACCAGCATCAGCAGCTTTTCCAGCAGCTGTACCAGCTGGTGTGAGGAAAGGAGAACAACGCCTGTGATGAACGACCAAGCGATTATGGAGAACCTGCTTCAAACCACCAAGGGCGTGTGCGGCCTGTATATGCACGGGACGATTGAATCCGCTACGCAGAACGTTCACTCGACCTTTGACACCGCGCTCAACGAGAGCCTGTGCATGCAGGACGGCATTTACAAGCGCATGGCGCAGCAGGGCTGGTATCCAACCGAGCAGGCCCAGCAGCAGCAGATCGACAAGGTAAAAAACAAATACGCCGGCCAGTAAGGCCGTATGGCGGAACCGCCCAGAAAACCCGAAGCCAGTTGTGGCTTCGGGTTTTCTGGCGCATGCGGATAAGTTCAAAAAAGCGGCAGAGCAAGCACGCATTCGGTCATTCACAACCGGTGATGCTTTGGTATATACGTTGACCTAACCAATCGCCGTGAAGGTCGAAACCAAACTTTGTCCGAACGGTGTATCAATACGAAAAATGGATGTAAATAGTACCAGAGTCATCGCCCATTTATGGTGCGCCGATGCCGTTGCACCGTCAACCGTTAAGGCCGGATAACATGGATTGTTGATAAAGAATCAAGTAAACGTTTACGCCAATTTAAATAGGCTTATTATCAAGAGAATAGGGCTAATCGTCGCGACAGAAAAAAACCAGGGGTAAATATAAACAATGATGAATATAATTTTTTGGATAGAAACTTGACAAATGTAAAATAAGGGTGTTATAATTCCGTAAACGATTAAGTTGCATAAGAAGAAGCGGTGATGACATAGATATGGTGACATTGAAGGAAATTGCGGCGCAATGCGGTTGCTCGGTGGCAACGGTGAGCAAGGCGCTTAACAAGATGCCGGATATCAGCGCGAAGACGGCCCGGCGCATTTGCGACATGGCCATGGAAATGGGCTATCTGCCTAACGCGGCGGCGCGTACCTTAAAGACCAGCCGGTCCAGAACCATCGGCCTGCTGCTGTTCCTGCGCGGCGAAAGCGTCTGGACACACGATTATTTTGCCAAGATTGCGGCGAGTATTCAAACCGTGATGGGGGAGAGCGGCTATGACATTACCCCCATCAACTGCGACGGCGCGAGCGTGATGGGCAGCTATCTGGATTATTGCCGATACCGCAGCTATGACGGCATCATCGTCATGAGCGCCGGGTTTACCGAAAAATATCTGCTTGAGCTGATTGACAGCGAAATTCCGCTGGTGACGATCGACTACGCTTTTCACCACCGGGGGGCGGTGCTATCGGACAACGTTCAGGGCATGCGCGACCTGGTGCGTTATGTGCACGCAAAGGGACACCGGCGCATCGCGTTTATCCATGGGGAGGATACCAGCGTCACCCGCAACCGCCTTGCCAGCTTCTATACCACGGCGGAGGAGCTCAATGTAAGCGTGCCGGACGAATACGTGTGCCCCGCCTTTTATCACGATCCGGATAGCAGCGCTCGGGCGACGCGCCGGCTGCTGGAGCTTCCCCAGCGTCCCACATGCATCCTTTACCCGGACGACTATTCCTATGTCGGCGGGATGAACGAACTGCTGAACCGGGGCATGCGAATCCCTGAGGATATCAGCGTGGCGGGATACGACGGCATACGCCTTGCTGAAATTCTCCGCCCCAGGCTGACCACCCTGCGGCAGGATAGTGAGGGCATCGGCCGGCACGCGGCCCGCATGCTTCTCAAGGCCATCGAAAAGCCCCGCAGCTTTATTTCCCAGCACGTTACCCTGCCAGGCAGGATTATGGAGGGCGAAACGGTCGGCAGCATCGACGGCGACGCCCGGTGATTCAGTACTCATGACCTCGGAGAAGGTCAAAAATAATAAACGGAGGGAAAGGTACAATGAAAACAAGGAAACTCGCGGCTCTTATCCTGGCGCTCGCCATGGTCATGACCATGGGTTTCGGCGCAAGCGCCGAAACCGTTGCGGAACTTCCCCGCAATGAGACGCTGTACTTCGCCGGCCAGCAGTGGGGCACCGTTGCCACATGGAACCCCATCGGCACCAACCAGAACAACGCCATGGCATGCACCGCGCAGGCCATCGGCAGCCGCACCATTATGTTTGAGACGCTGTACATGTATAACTTCATGGACGGCTCTCTGCTGCCCCTGCTGGCTGACGGCGATTTCGTCTGGAACGACGGGATGACCGAGATGACCGTCAAGCTCAAGCCCGCCGCCAAGTGGTCCGACGGCACCGCCATCACCTCCGCCGACGTTGTCAAGACCTGGGATATCAGCGTGAAGATTGGCAACGGCACCGGTACCAACTACGGCTCCTTCATCAGCGGCATTGAGGCCATTGACGACCTGAGCTTCGTTATCAAGAGCGCTCTGAACGATGAGGGCAAGCCCGTCAACCCCCTGAAGGTTAACGAGTTCCTCGGCAACGCCTTCATCGCCCAGAAGGCGTGGATCGAGACCGTTGAGGCCCGCAGCGCAGACAGCGCCGCCATCCTCAATGACCCCGCCGAGGACGTGGTGTGGTCCGGCCCGTACACCAAGTACTTCTCGGACGACCAGAAGGTTGTGTTCATCCGTGACGATAACTACTGGGGCCAGGACGCCTCCATGTGGGGCAAGCTGCCCGTGCCCAAGTACATCGCCCATACCATTTTCGCAGACAATCCCGCCGGCGAGGTTGCCTTCAAGGCCGGCGAGGTGGACGTCTGCCAGCAGTTCCTGCCCAACATTCAGGACCTGTGGCTCAAGGACGGCCTGCCGATCTCCACGTACATGGAAGAGGCTCCCTATCAGGTCTGCCTGACCATGCCCACCGCCTTCTTCAACATGAATATCGACACCTTGCACAATGTAAGCCTGCGCAAGGCCATCGCCATGGCGGTGGATTACGACTCCATCATCCAGAACGCCATGACCGGCCAAAGCCCCAGCTTTGCCGACGTGCCCCGCTCCCTGATGAACCCCACCGAGGGCGAGCAGGCGCTGTACGATCATGACGCTGTGAAGGATCTGCAGTGGATCGGCAACGATATCGAAGGCGCGAAGGCCCTGCTGGACGAGGCCGGCATCGTTGACGGAGACGGAGACGGCTGGCGCGAGCTGGACGGCAAAAAGATCAGCCTGAACGCATGCTGCCCCAACGGCTGGACCGACTGGCAGGCCGCGATGGAGATCGTCGCCGCCGCCGGCAAGAACATCGGCGTTGAGATCACGACCCTCTACCCCGAATGGGCCGTTTACCAGACCGTGTTCACCAACCCCAACCAGACCGAGTATTCCATCTTCATGTATTCGCCCGACGGCGCCGGCCCGGCTCAACCCTGGGGCCGTATCCGCCAGTTCATGGGCGGCGACCTGGTAGGCGTTGAGAACAACTGGACCGGCAACTGGGGCCAGTACAAGAATGAGCGCGCCGACGAAATCCTGGCCGCCATCCCCATGACCACCGACGAGGCCGAGCTCAAGGCGCTCTACACCGAGGCCGTTGAGATTTATCTGTCCGAGGTTCCCAGCTTCTCCCTGATGTACCGTCCCGCCGTGTTCCACGAAGTGAACGAGAGCGTTTGGACCAACTTCCCCGATGCGACCGACGGCCGCAACATCCCGCCCGCCGACTGCACCGACGGTTATGGCATCGCTGCTCTTTATGAACTGGAGCTCGTGAATCCGTAACATTCAGCCTTGAATGCGGCCATGCCTCTAGCATACTTGGGGCATGGCCGCTTCCGTCGTATAAGGCGGCGCGCGGGGATGCGGATGACGCATTTTGGGGAGGGGTCTGGAACATGAAAGGATACCGAAAATATTTCGGCAAAAAGATCATTTGGTTTGTAATCACCTTTGTGGTCGCCGTTATGCTCAATTTTATTTTGCCCCGGCTGATGCCTGCCGATCCTGTCGCCGCCATAACCGGGAAAATGGCCGCAGGCTTCACGGACGCTTCTGCGGCAAAGCAGGTCTACGAGCGCTATCAGGAGGAATTCGGTACCAACAAGCCCATATTGGAGCAATTCTGGATTTTTGTAAAAAACCTGTTCAAGGGCGATCTTGGGACGTCCTTCAGCCAATATCCCCGTAAGGTAAACGATATCATCTCCTCCGCCATCTGGTGGACGGTCTGTCTCCAGCTTCCCGCCATCATCGTCGGCTGGCTGCTGGGCAATATTCTGGGCGCGCTGGCCGCGTATATCCGCAAGGGCTTTGATAAGGTCCTGATGCCGGTGACGCTTTTTTTAAGCAATATCCCCGCCTTTGGCATGGCGGTTATTTTACTGGTGGTTTTCGCGGTCAACCTGAAGGTGGCGCCCATATCGGGCGGCTATGCCTTTGATATGATCCCTAATTTCAGCTGGAAATTCATCAGCTCAGTGATTTCCCATTATCAGCTGCCCTTCTGGTCCATCGTGCTGATTTCCATCGGCGGGCAGGCCGTGGGCATGCGTTCCATGTCCATCTACGAATTAAACGCGGATTATGTGAAATACGCCCGATTCCTTGGCATTAAGGACCGCAAGATCGTGGGCTATGTGTTCCGCAACGCGATGCTGCCGCAGGTGACGGGGTTGGCGCTGTCCATCGGCACCATGATCGGCGGCGCGCTGGTGGCTGAGATTATTTTCAGCTATCCGGGACTTGGCAGCACCATGTATGCCGCTGTTACGGCGGCTGATTATCCGCTGATTTCCGCCACGACGCTGATTATTACCATTATGGTGCTGATCATCACCTTCCTTTTGGACCTTGTTTACGCCTTGATCGACCCGCGCGTCAAGGCTGCGCAGTTTGATTGAAGGGAGGCGGAGAAATATGAAAAACACGTTAAAACAGGTTTTTCACTCGGGAAAATTCGTGGTGGGCTTTGGCGTCTTTGCGCTCATCCTGCTTACGATGCTGGTTTATCCGCTGTTAAACCCCGGAAATCCGCTGGAAATGATCGGCGTAGGCACCTTCGCCAAGCCCGGCGCTTATGTGTCCCTGTATGACAGCCTTGGCACCGAAACCAGCACGCTGAAGCTTTCCGACGCCGACGATAAACGCCTTGCCAAAACCCTTTCAGAGCAGGACCGGGTTGGCATGGTCAATTGGCTCGGCGCCGCGGACGTGGAGATTGACGGGCTTGACATGAGCGATACGGACGCGCTGCTGGCCTTATGGCGGGCGAACTATGACGATTCCATCCGCCCCGCGGGCATGACCAAGGCGCAGCGCAACTATTACAAACGCCTGAACAATACGCTGGGCAGCGCCAGCAAGGCCGACGTTCTAAAGGTTACGGAAGAAAACCCGGAAACAGGCGAAACCGTTGAAAAACGCTCCGTCACCAAGACGGATTACGTCAACGTAAGCGACGTGGCCAACGTCAAGAGCCTGCCGCTGGGTACCGATAACTTTGGCCGCGACGTGCTCAAGGAGCTGGTTTCCGCGTGCGGCACGTCCATCCTGATCGGACTGATCGCGGGCGTCGTCGCCACGCTGATCGGCCTCCTGCTGGGGCTGCTGGCGGGGTATCTGGGCGGCGTCGCGGATGATATCATCATGTTTGTAACAAACATCTTCACCGTCATCCCAAGCTTTGTGCTGCTGATCCTCATTTCCTACTCCATCGGCCAGGACCAGCGTGGGGCGACGACGGTAGCCGTCGTCATCGGCCTTACCTCATGGGTATGGACCACGCGCTCCGTGCGCTCGCAGGTCATCAGCCTGCGTAACCGCGACCATGTGAACCTGTCCAAGCTGTCGGGCCACAGCCTGCCGCGCATTATCCTGACGGATATTTTGCCCTATATCGCAAGCTATGTGGTGATGGCATTCATCCTTCAGGTGTCTTCCGGCATTCTGGCAGAGGCGCAGCTGTCGCTTCTGGGCCTTGGCCCCAAGACGACCGAGGTGCCGACGCTGGGCCTGATGATGAACTGGGCAATGCTTTATTCCGCGCACCTGAACGGCTCGTGGTGGGCTTATTTCCCTGTGATTCTGGTGATCGCGCTCATCTCGTTCTCGCTCAACCTGATGAACACGGGGCTGGACCAGGTATTTAACCCGACGCTGAGGGATTAGGAGGGAGACGGACATGAGCAAGACCATACTGGAGGTCAAGGGCCTGACGACAAAATACATCACGCGCTTTCACGAGGACGTATACGCCGTGGACAACGTCTCGCTTAAGATCGAGGAGGGTAACTCCCTCGGCATAGCGGGTGAAAGCGGCTGCGGCAAATCCACGCTGGCGTTGAGCCTGATGGGCTACTACTTTGCGCCGCTGCATTATATCAGCGGCGATATCATCATCAACGGCCGCAATATCTCCGGCATGAAGCCGGACGACGTGCGCAAAAATGTGCTGGGAACGGAGATTGCCTATATTCCGCAGGCTGCGATGAATGCGCTGAATCCCACGCGCAAAATCCGCAGGTTTATCGAGGACGTGGTGCTGGCGCACGATCCAAAGCGCGATAAGAAGGAAATTTACGAAATGGCAAAGGCGCGCTTTGCCGAGCTGGGATTGCCTGTGGAAGCGCTTGACAGGCACGCGGTGGAGCTTTCAGGCGGCATGAAGCAGCGCGTGGTTATCGCGATTTCCACCATCCTTTCGCCTCAGGTGCTGATCGCGGATGAGCCAAGCTCGGCGCTGGACGTGACCAGCCAGAAAATGGTGATCAAGATGCTTCGGGAGATGATGGAGAAGGGCTATATCAAAGCGATGATCTTCATTACGCACGAGCTTCCGCTGCTGTATAACGTGACCGACGACATCATGGTGATGTACGCCGGGCAAATCGTGGAGCGGGGAACGGCGAAGCAGATGGTTTTTGATCCCGTTCATCCATATTCCCGCGGTCTGATGCAATCTATCCTCGTGCCGGAGGAGGGGACGCGCGAGCATAAGCTGAGCGCCATTCCAGGTACGCCGCCCAATCTGAAAAAACCGCCGCAGGGCTGCCGCTTTGCCGAAAGGTGCAAGTATGTGGTGCCACAATGCCGGTATAACGCCATACCCATGATTGAGTTTGACGACAACCGCGCCTGCCGGTGCGGACACTCCGTTCAGCATCTGAGGGAGGTGTACGGGCATGAGGAATGAGGATATTCAGAACAAGCCGCTTTGCCTGAGCGGCAAGGGTGTGACAAAGGTTTTCGGTGCGGGCGGGAAAGCCACCAGGGCGGTGGACCATGTGGATTTCGAGTTTCACGAGGGCGAGCTGGTGAGCATCGTGGGGGAGAGCGGCAGCGGAAAAACGACGCTTTCCAAGATGCTGCTCGGGCTGTTGAACGTGACGGAGGGAGAAATCTTTTTTCAGGGCAAGCCGCGCGATGTTTCCACGCGCAAAAAGCGGCATGAGTACTGGAAGGGCATACAGGCCATTTTTCAGGACCCGTTTTCGTCGTTCAACGTGTTTAATAAGATCGACACCGTGCTTTTAGACTGCATCAACATGCGCGGCGGACGCCGCCTGTCAAAGGAAAAGAAAATCGAGCTGATGACGGATGCATGCAGCTTCGTCAACCTCAAATACGCGGAGTTGACCAACAAATATCCTTTCGAGCTGTCCGGCGGGCAGATGCAGCGGCTGATGATCGCGCGCATCTTCCTGCTCAAGCCCAAAATCCTGCTGGCGGACGAGCCGACCTCCATGATTGACGCGTGCTCGCGCGCCACCATTTTGGATATGCTCCTGAATCTCCGGGATGAGACGGGCATGACGATTATTTTCATCACGCACGATATCGGACTCGCGTATTACATATCCGACAGCGTATACATCATGGAGCATGGAAGGTTTGTGGAAAGCGGCTCGGCCGACGACGTGATTTTAAGGCCCAAGGCTGGATATACCAAGCGGCTGATCAGCGACGTGCCCAAGATTTATGAACCCTGGGACCTGACCACAGTATAAAGAAATGAGGCGGCCGATATGGATATCAAAAAGGTGATTTCGGAAATGACGCTGGAGGAAAAGGCGTCCCTGTGCTCGGGCGCCGATTTCTGGCATACCAAGGCGGTCGAGCGCGTGGGCATTCCCGCCGTGATGGTGAGCGACGGCCCGCACGGGTTGCGCAAGCAGGCGCGGCAGGGGGATCATTTGGGGGTGAACGACTCGATCGAGGCCGTGTGCTTCCCCACGGCATGCGCAAGCGCCGCGAGCTTTGACCGCGAGCTGATACGCCAGATTGGCCAGGGTGTGGGCGACGCCTGCCAGCGGGAGGAAGTAAGCGTCGTGCTTGGCCCGGCGGTCAATATCAAGCGCTCGCCGCTGTGCGGCCGCAACTTTGAGTATTTCAGCGAGGACCCCTATCTGGCCGCGGAAATGGCGGTGGGGCTGATTGAGGGCGTGCAGAGCCGGGGTATCGGCACCAGCGTTAAGCACTTCGCGGCCAACAATCAGGAACACCGCCGCATGTCCTCCAACTCGGTTGTGGATGAACGCACCATGCGCGAAATCTATCTGCCCGCGTTTGAGGCTGCGGTCAGGCGCGCCCGCGCATGGACGGTCATGTGCTCCTACAACCGCATCAACGGCGTGTACGCCTCCGAAAACCACGAGTATCTGACCGATATTTTGCGCGGCGAATGGGGATTTGACGGCTATGTGGTAAGCGACTGGGGCGCGGTGAGCGACCGCGTGGCCGGCATCGCCGCAGGGCTTGACCTGGAAATGCCGTCGTCCGGCGGGGTAAACGACAGGCGCATCGTGGAGGCTGTGCGTGCCGGAAGGCTGGACGAAAAGCTGGTGGACCTGGCGGTGGAGCGGATATTGACCGTTAACGAGCGCTATTTGCAAAACAAAAAGCCGGATACCGGTTGGGATATGGAAGCGCAGCACAGTCTGGCGCGCCGGCTGGCCGCGGAATGCATGGTGCTGCTGAAAAACGAGGACGGCGCGCTGCCGCTCAGGGAAGGGCGGAGCCTTGCTGTAATCGGCAAATTTGCCGCGGAACCGCGCTATCAGGGAGGCGGAAGCTCCCATATCAACAGCTTTAAGGTAACTGGACTGATGGACGCGCTTGAGGGCGTGGAGCGCGTTACCTACGCGCAGGGCTACGACACCGAGCGGGATGAAATCCAAGACCGGCTGATCGACGAGGCTATCGCGGCGGCGCGTGGCGCGGACGTGGCGGTAATCGTCGCCGGGTTGCCTGATTCGTTTGAGAGCGAGGGATACGACCGCGCGCATATGCGCATGCCGGATTGCCAGAACGCGCTGATTGAGCGCGTGGCGGAGGCTAATCCCAATACGGTGGTAGTGCTGTACAACGGCTCGCCTGTGGAAATGCCGTGGCTTGGCAAGGTGAAGGCGGTTATCGAGGCGTACCTTGGCGGGCAGGCCGTAGGCGGCGCGACCAAAGACGTGCTGTTTGGGAATGTAAATCCCTGCGGCAGGCTCCCCGAGAGCTTTCCCCTCAAGTTGGAGCATAATCCCTCCTATCTGACCTACGGCGGCGAGGAGGATATGGCCGTATACAATGAAGGGGTGTTCGTGGGCTACCGGTATTATGATAAAAAGCAAATGGAGGTGCTTTTCCCCTTTGGCTTTGGGCTCAGCTATACCAGCTTTGAGTACCGCAACCTGCGGGTGAGCGCCGAAAGCATCAGCGATACGGACACCCTGACCGTCAGCGTGGACGTGGAAAATACGGGCGCTCTGCCGGGCAAGGAAGTCGTGCAGCTCTACGTTGGCGACCGGGAAAGCACGGTGTTCCGCCCCGTGCGTGAGCTTAAGGGCTTTGAGAAGGTCTCGCTCGCCCCCGGAGAGATCAAAACAGTTACCTTTACGCTTGACAAGCGCGCGTTTGCCTACTGGAACGCAGGGCTTCATGACTGGCATGTGGAAACAGGCGCGTTTATCATTGAAATTGGACGCAGCTCGCGCGATATCGCGCTTTCGTGCGCGGTGACGGTACAGAGCACCGTCAAGCTGCCGGAGCATTTCACGCTGGACAGCATTTTCATGGATTTAATGAAGAGCGAAAAGGCGCGCGATATGCTCAAACCCCTGCTGGACGCCATGATGGAAAACCTTGGCGCGGGCGGGGAAACGCGCACCGATACGGCGGAAAACGCCATTTCGGCGGATATGCTGAACGCCATGTTGCAATACTCTCCGCTGCGCGCCATGCTGAGCTTTGCCGCCGGGCAGGTGAGCTACGAGGAGCTGGAGAGCATGGTGGAAGCGCTTAATAGGAAATAGGGTAGAGAAGGCACGCAATAGGTATGCGCGGGGCGCTTCCTGCAGCGCCCCGCTCCTGCGCCGCCTCCAGGGCAAACGGAAACTGGGTGGTCGAGGCCTTGTGCCGCGGCGCGCACGTGGAAAATGACGTTGACAAAGAAGGCAAAAGGCGATATAATACATTTATCCAAAAATGTGCTCGAGCACACGTGCGACATTTGACCAAACAATACATGCCTCAAGCTTGAAAGGAGCGTTTCCAATGCCTGAAATCTTTCAGAATCTCCCCAAGGTGACCTTTGAGGGCCCAAAATCCAAAAATCCGCTCGCGTTCAAATATTATGATCCCAACCGCGTGGTTATGGGCAAGACCATGAAGGAGCACCTGCCTTTCGCCATGGCGTGGTGGCATAACCTGTGCGCGACGGGCACGGATATGTTCGGCGCGGGGACGGCCGATAAACGCTTCGGCGCGGAGGCGGGCACGATGGCGCACGCACGCGCCAAGGTGGATGCGGGCTTTGAGTTTATGCAGAAGCTGGGGATAGAATATTTCTGCTTCCACGATGTGGACCTGGTGCCCGAGGCCGATTCCATTGCCGAAACAAACGCGCGCCTGGATGAAATCACCGACTATATCAGGCAAAAGATGGACGCAACCGGCGTAAAGTGCCTGTGGGGCACGGCCAATATGTTTGGCAATCCCCGCTTTATGAACGGCGCGGGCTCCTCCAACAGCGTGGAGGTATACTGCCACGCGGCCGCACAGATCAAAAAGGCGCTGGAATGCACGGTGAAGCTCGGCGGCAGGGGTTATGTGTTCTGGGGAGGCCGTGAGGGCTATGAAACGCTGCTGAACACCGACATGAAGTTTGAGCAGGAAAACATCGCCGCGCTGATGAAAATGGCGGTCGGCTACGGCCGCTCCATCGGCTTTACGGGCGATTTCTTCATTGAACCCAAGCCAAAGGAGCCCATGAAGCACCAGTATGATTTTGATGCCGCAACGGCGATCGGCTTTGTGCGCCAATACGGGCTGGACAAGGATTTCAAGATGAACATTGAGGCCAACCACGCCACCCTGGCGGGCCACACCTTCCAGCATGACCTGCGCGTTTCCGCTATGAACGGCATGCTCGGCTCCATCGACGCCAACCAGGGCGACTACCTGCTTGGCTGGGATACAGACCAGTTCCCTTCCAATGTTTACGAAACCACCCTTTGCATGTACGAGGTGCTCAAGGCCGGCGGGCTAACCAACGGCGGCTTCAACTTCGACGCTAAGAACCGCCGCCCGTCCTATACCTTCGAGGACATGTTTCTGGGTTTTATCCTGGGAATGGACGCCTTTGCTCTTGGGTTGATCAAGGCGGCGGAGATCATTGAGGATGGGCGTATCGACGAGTTTGTAAGGGAACGCTATGCATCCTATGCAAATACCGATATCGGCAGAAAAATCCGCGCCGGGGAGGCGACGCTGGAGGAGTGCGCGGCCATTGCCGTAAAGAACGGCGCTCCCGCGCTGCCCGGCAGCGGCAAGCAGGAATACCTGGAGAGCGTTGTGAACAGCATCCTGTTTGGCGCGTAAGAAAGGCGGTAGAGCACCCATGAGTATGAAATACCTGTTGGGCATCGATCTTGGCACCAGCGGCACCAAAACCGTCCTGTTCGGACAGGACGGGCACGCCGTTTGCTCCGCCACCGTCGAGTACCCCATGGCCCAGCCGCAAAACGGCTGGGCGGAGGAGGATCCGCGCGACTGGTGGAACGCCGCCGTGGAAACCCTTCGCAAAGTGATTGGCGAAAGCGGCGTAAACCCGGAGGATATTGCGGGTATTGGTATATCCGGCCAGATGCATAGCCTGGTGATGCTGGATGAAAGCGGGGACGTGCTGCGTCCCGCCATCCTGTGGTGCGACCAGCGCACCGCCGCCGAGTGCGACGAGATCACGCGCCGCGTGGGCGCGGAGCGCCTGATTGAAATTACCGCCAATCCGGCGCTGACGGGCTTTACGGCGGGAAAAATCCTTTGGGTGCGCAACCATGAGCCGGAGGTTTACGCGAAATGCCGGCATATCCTCCTGCCCAAGGATTACCTTCGCTATAAGCTGACGGGCGCGTTCGCCACCGAGGTAAGCGACGCGAGCGGCATGCAGCTTTTGGATGTGCCAAACCGCTGCTGGAGCGCCGAGGTGCTTGAAAAACTTGAAATCGACCCGGCGTTGCTAGGCAAGGTTTATGAAAGTCCGGAGATTACCGGCTACGTGACGGCGGAGGCCGCCGCGCTGACCGGACTTTCCACCAAAACGCCCGTGGTGGGCGGCGCGGGCGACAACGCGGCCGCAGCCGTAGGGACGGGCGTGGTGGCCGACGGGCGCGCGTTTACGACCATCGGCACCTCGGGCGTGGTGTTCGCCCATACCAACAGCCTTTCCATCGACCCAAAGGGGCGCGTGCATACCTTCTGCTGCGCCGTACCGGGCGCCTGGCATGTGATGGGCGTGACGCTGGCTGCGGGCTTCAGCCTCAAATGGTTCCGCGATACCTTTTGCCAGGCTGAGACCGATACGGCGGCGGGGATGGGCGTGGACCCTTACGAGCTGATGAACGCCGAGATCGAGAAAAGCCCCATCGGCGCGAACCGGTTGTATTATCTGCCCTACCTGATGGGCGAGCGCACCCCGCATCTGGACCCGGACTGCCGTGGCGTGTTTTTCGGACTTTCGGGCGTGCACCAGAAGCGCGACCTGATGCGCGCGGTGATGGAGGGCGTGACGTATTCCCTTAATGATTGCATGAATATACTGCGCGGCATGGGCGTCAGACCCGAGCGGATGCTTGCGTGCGGCGGCGGCGGGCGCAGCGCGGTATGGCGGCAGATGCTTGCCGATGTGTTTGATTGTCCTGTGTGCGTGGCGCAGAGCGGCGAGGGGCCGGCGCTTGGCGTGGCGATTTTGGCGGGCGTCGGCGCGGGGCTTTATCCAAGCGTGCAAGAGGCCTGCGACCAAATGATTCACGTGAGTGAGGAGCAAAGCCCGGTTGCCGGACACGTAAAGGCGTATGCCAAAGGATATGAGCTGTACCGTTCGCTGTATCCCTGCCTGAAGGATGCCTACAGGCGGCTGGCGGAATGAACGGAACAGGGGAAAAACCCACAGGGAGGGGCGGCGTGCCGGGGTGGCGCGCCGCCCCTCCGATTTGCGCCCGGTTGCCGGCGCCGGGGCTTGCCGCGACGCGCCGGGCGTGTTAAGATGAGGGAAAGGCTGAATGATGGAGGAGGGACGCCGAATGGCACTGGTGATCGACGCGGATGCCTGTCCCGTGACGGATATCGCCATCCGGATTGCCGCGGCTCGCGGTGTGGAGGTAACGCTTGTATGCGACGACGCGCATGAGATGCGCAGGGAGGACGCACGTACCGTGACGGTTTCGCGCGGCGCGGACAGCGCTGATTTTGCGCTGGTCAATCTGCTCAGGCCAGGCGATATTGTTGTAACGCAGGATTACGGGCTTGCCGCCATGTGCCTGTCCCGGGGCGCGCGGGCGCTTCATCAGGACGGCTGGGAATACACGGCTCAAAACATCGACGGACTTTTGAGCATGCGGCATGCCGCGCGAAAGGCGCGTATGGCCGGCGGCCGTACAAAGGGTCCGCCCAAAAGGCTGCGCGGGCAGGACGAATGCTTTGCAAGGGCGCTGGAAGAATTGCTGGGGGCTTGAGAGCGCGCGAAAAAAGTGCTATGATGGAACCATACCATCGGCGAACGGCATGCCGGGAGACAGGCCCAAAAATTCATTACGACATGATTGGGGTCACGAGAGGAAGGGGAACAGATGAAAGGGTTAAAAACGCTTCTGAGGGCGCTGCTGATTCTGGTTCTGGTGATCGTGGTTGCCGCGGTTGGACTTGTCGGATATTTAAGCGTTACCGAATACCGGCCGGAGGATGTGGAGCCGGTCGAAGTGGCGGCGGCCGCGCGCCGCGACAACGTGCGCGTGAGTGAAATGCTTAAGGTGGTTACCTTTAATACAGGCTATGCTGCTTTAAGCCGCGATGAGGATTTTTTCATGGATGGCGGCAAGAAATCGCGGCCGGACAGCAAAGCGGTTGTGGAAAGCAATATGTCCGGCATATTGAGCGCGCTGTCGCAGCAGGATGCGGATATCTACCTATTACAGGAGGTGGATCAGAACTCGCATCGCAGCTATTATGTGAATGAGGCGGCATACTATCAGCACGGCCTTTCGCTCAACGCAGCCTATGCGTACAACTATAAATGCGATTTAGTGCCCATTCCATGGCCGCCCATCGGCAAGGTGGCCAGCGGTCTGCAAACCCTGACCACCCTCAACGTGACGGGCGCGACGCGCGAAAGCTTGCCCGTACCGTTTTCCTGGCCCATGCGCGTAGCCAACCTCAAGCGCTGCCTGTTGATTGAGCGCGTGCCCGTGGAAGGGACGGACAAGGAACTTGTGATTATCAATCTGCACCTGGAGGCGTATGACGACGGCGAAGGCAAGGAGGCCCAGACCAAACAGCTGATGAGCATTATCGAGGCGGAATACCGCAACGGGAACTATGTGATTGCGGGCGGCGATTTCAACCAGACGTTTGAGGGCGCGGATCAATACCCTGTGCTTAACGCGTCCAGCTGGCAGCCGGGCAAGGTGTTAAACAGCGCCCTGCCGAAGGGTTTCCGCTATGTATTCGACGCATCCAGCCCAACATGCCGGCTGCTTGACAAGCCGTACGACGGCGATCGCAAAAACTCGCAGATGTATGTGATCGACGGCTTTATCGTATCGGATAATTTAAAGGTAAACCATGTGGAAACGGTGGATATGAACTTCAAAAACAGCGATCACAACCCCGTGGCGCTGCAGGTTACGCCTGTGTAGGCGGGCGGTGAAAAAAAGATAAAAACAAGGCCGCGCGTTTGCTAACGCGCGGCCTTGCTTTGGAGGTTGTCCGGGCGGATAAGCAACGAAAGAGATTTTATGCCAATTGAAAAAAAGGCTTGCAAAGCGTAAATGTCTGTGTTATACTTTCATCGAAGGTTGGAAAACGTTTGCCGAAGTGGAGATGAGCAGCATATGGTTACGATTAAGGAGATTGCCCAGAAGGCTGGCGTTTCACCGGCGACGGTTTCGCGAGTGCTGACCAACAGCCGGACTGTGCAAAGCGAGCTGAAAGCCCGCGTGCTGCGCATCGCGGAGGAGTGCGGCTACAGCCCCAACACAGCCGCGCGGTCGCTTGTAAAGAAGGGTACCAACGCTATCGGCGTTGTGGTAAACAATCTGCACGATCCTTTTTTTCACGATCTGATTCTAGGCTTTGAGTCCGGTGCGATGGAAAGCGATTTCAACGTGGTGTTCTGCAGCGCCATGGGCAAGAACCAGCAGGAGAAGCAGAGCTATCTGCGCTACCTGAGCAACGGCGTGGTGGACGGCATCATCCTGTACGGTACCTATCGTTTTGACGAGCGGTTTATTCGCGAGCTTCATACCTCCGGTTTTCCGTTGTTTCTGATTGAAAACCGGGTGGAGGGTGTGGAAACGCACGATTTTCTTGTGGACAACCGGCAGGGTGTGTACAATGCGGCGCGCTATTTGCATAAGTACGGACACAGGCGCATTGCCTACATCGCCGGCAAGCAGAACAAGAGCGTGTGCGCGGAACGTCTGGAGGGCTACCGCGACGCGGTGCGCGATCTGATGCTACCTGTGGATGGAAGGTATACGCGTTTTTTGTGCAACGGCAGCGAGGATGGCGCGGAAATCATGGCGAATTTCATGGCGCTGCCCAAGGGTGAGCGGCCCACAGCCGTGCTCTGCTATGACGACGCGGCGGCTGCCAGCGCAATCCGCCAGGCGATTGGGATGGGCATCCGGGTGCCGGAGGATGTGTCGGTGATGGGCTTCGACAACCAGACCATTCCGCCAAACGGCTACCGGGGACCGGCAATCACAAGCGTTTCCCAGCCGCTGTTTGAAATTGGTTTTGACAGCATTCTGCTGCTGTCCCGCTATTTAAGGGGCGACCGGGGAGAGCGGATTACGCGCACCTATGCCACCAGCATTGCCGAGAAGGAATCGGTTGCCGAGTGCAGAGGATAAAAGACTTTTCCATGGCCCGTTTACGGGCCTGAGAGGATGGTTATAAAGGATGGAACGGAGCATGAATAACAAGCGCTTTGTGGCGGGTATTGACGGTGGAGGTACCAAAACCGCCTGCATGCTTGCCGATTTAGAGGGAAGCGTTGTTGCCTGCGCCGCCGCGGGAGGTTCAAATCACCAGATCAGCGGTCTTTCTGAGGCAATGGAAAACGTTTGCCTATCGCTTGATCTTGCCTGCGTACAGGCAAGAATCACGCGCGATCAAATTGCGTTTGTGTTTTTAGGCATGGCGGGCGCGGACGTAAAGGAGGATTACGACCTGCTGCGCGGTGGGCTTGGGGATGCGCTTGGCGGCATTCCATTTGAAGTGGTTAACGACAGTTGGATTGCTTTTTCATGCGCGACGGACGCGGACTGGGGCGCGATTTCCATTTGCGGCACGGGCAGCAATTTAGCGGTTAAGGCGAAAAACGGGGAAGTCTATTCCGTGCGGGCGCTTCGTTATATGCTGGGCAATTACGGCGGGGGCCAGCATCTTGCGGAAATGGCGCTGCATCATGCTTTCCGTTTTGACGAGGGTACCGGTATGCCTACTCGGCTTGCGGACGAGCTGCCCGGTCTGTGCGGCTGCCGATCCATGGATGAGCTGGCCATGCGCATTTACCAGAGCGATTACCGCTATCCGCGTGATTTTAACATTCCCAAGCTGGTGTTCGACCTGGCGGCGGAGGGAGACGCGGTTTCCCTGCGTGTGATTCGCCAGATGGGAGCGGAAATGGGCGAGATGCTGGGCAGGCTGATTACCAAGGCGGGCATGGCGGAGGAGGCGGTTCCGGTCGTGCTGTCGGGCAGCCAGTACGTCAAGGATGACGAAGGGCTGTTGCGAAAGCCGCTGACGGATTCCCTTCATGCCTTTGTGCCACGGGCCTGCGTGAAGCTTGCGCAGAGTCCGCCGGTATACGGCGCGCTGATGAGCGCTTTTTCAGAGGTTGGAAAACGTTTGCCGGATGAAGCGCAGGCGTCGCTGAGAGCATGCGCGGAAAAGGCGTTTTCCTGACTGGAGTTGGCGAAAGGAGGGCAAGGACGTGGTTCGGGAAATGTTCCTTTATCCATGGGACCTGATGGACGAGGGGGTCCAGCGGGTATCGGACAAGCTTTGCGCATACGGCGTTGAGCATGTGTCCCTCGCCGCGCTGTACCATCAGGCGCGGCTGCTGCTCCCCCACAACCCAAGGCGGAAGCTGCTGATGCATTCAGGCGGAAGCTGCTATTTCCCTTTTAACGCCGGCGCATATGGCGTGCTCGGGCCCAAGGCCTCGCCCCTGCTTGCGGACGGTGCGTTCTGGGGCGGTATGCTGGAAGCGTTTGCGAAGCAAGGGGTGAGCGTATCGGCTTGGATGGTGCTGATGCATAATAGCACTTTGGCATCAGCCTATCCTGAACATGCTTTAATGAACGTATATGGGGACCGTTCTCCCAGCAACCTGTGCCCCTCCTCGCCTGAAGCGCAACGCTACGTATGCCGTTTGGCAAAGGATTTGCATTGTTGCGGCGTGGAGCAGATGGATGCCGAATCGCTTGATTTCGCGGGATTTCTGCATGGCGACCACCATGAGATGCAGGCATATCAGGACACTGCGACGCTTAACCGTCTGCTGGGGTTGTGCTTTTGTCCACACTGTATGGCTCAAGCGCACGGGCTTGGCATCGATGCGGAGGCGCTGCGCAGCCAGGTAAGGAAGGCGGCGGACGCGTTTTTGGCCTTTGAAAAGCCATGCCCAGTCGACCAGGCGCTTCTTTCCGCCTACGACGATATGCGGGCCCTCGTGATTGCCGGACTGTACAAGAGGATCAGGGACGAATCGGGCTTGCGCGTGCGTCCTATTTTGTGGCTCGCCGGCGGCGCGAATCCGCTGGACTCCGGCGTGGATGTCCGAAAAATGGATGTGCCGGAGGCTATCGTATGCTATCCGGACGCGCCGGAAAAGACGGAGGCATTCATGAGCCGCGCGCATTCGTTTGTGCCGGAAGGCGTGTGCCTTACCGGGGGCGTTCGGCTGATGGCACCCCAAACCATCGAGCCCGGACAAGGGCCGGCCTTTGAGCGGGCCTACGCAAAACAGGGAGTTAACCGGATTGTTTTTTACAACTATGGAATGGCGCCGCAGGCGATGCTTAACGCATTGCTGCAGAGCGGTACGGTTTAAGGAGGGATAGATATTGCGAATAGGAGTGATTGGTACAGGCGAGATCGCCCTTTTGCACTCTGAGGCGCTCCGGCGCGCCGGAACCGGATTTTCAGCGGCTTACGACGTGAATGCAGACGCGCTTTCCGGCTTTTGCCGGGCGACGGGCGCAAAGCCTCTTGCCACGGCGGAGGAGTTGCTTACGGACAACACGGTCGATACGGTCTTTATCTGCACGCGCCACGACAGCCACGTGCCGCTTGCGGTACGCGCACTGGCGGCGGGCAAGCGCGTATTTATGGAAAAACCGCTTGCGCTGAGCCTCGTCGAGGCGCAACCGCTTTTGGATATGACGGAAACGGATGGCCGCCTGTTCGTGGGGTACAACATGCGCCACACGCCAAGCATGCACACCTTCAAGCGGCTCCTTTGCGCCCATGGCGCGCAGATCGAAAGCTTCCGTGCAAACATGACGGCCGCGCCCTTTATGGAGGGGTGGGCAAGCGATCCGGAAACGGGCGGCGGCGTGCTGGTCTGCGAGGGCTCGCATCTGTTTGATCTGATCTCCTATACGCTGGGCATGTGCATCGAGGCTGTCATGGCCGTTACAAGTAGGGTACGCGTGGGAGCGGAGCGTTCGCCGGATTTGGCCGCGTTACTCTTACGGCTGGATAACGGAGCGGTGGGAACGCTGCTGCTACATGACCGGGGCCACTATGCCTTTCATGTGGAGCCGGGCGGTAAGATGGTCAATCTGACGGTTTACGGTCCGCAGGGCACTTATTCGGCGGACGCATATGGTTCGCTGCGCTATGGCGACGAGGCAGGCTACCATGAGGAGCGCTCTGTGAAAGGTACTGACCGTGTGCGTGATTGGGGCTACGAGGAACAGGCGAGATTGTTTGTAAGCGGGGGAGAGGGGCTATGCACGCTCCGCCAGGCCGCGCGTGTAGCTGCTGTGGCGGACGCCGCCGCGAAGTCGGCTTGCATAGGACAATGGGTTCAGGTAAAGCGGATTTAACGGGCGGGACGGCAGGAAAGCCCGCAGCCGGATGAACGACAGGAGGGTTTGAATATGACCATTCAGGAAAAATTTGGATTTCGAAAAGTGCTGAACACACGCGGTCCGGCTACGATTTTGGGCGCAGCGCGCGTCGGGGAGGAAATTCGTCAGGATATTTCCGATATGCTGGGCCAGTCTGCCGAAATTTGGGAGCTTCAGCGCCGCGCAAGCGAGTCGATTGTCCGCCTGACAGGCGCGGAGGCGGGCTGCGTGGTTCACTGTACCTCGGCGGGCATGGCGGTCGCGACCGCCGCGGCGCTGACAGGCCGGGACGCAGCGAAAATCAAAGCCCTGCCTGATATTACCTGGCCCAGGCGCAAGGTGATTATCCAGAAGGGACAGGTGACCGGCGCCGGCGACTGCCCCGTTTGGCAGGTAATTAAGATGTGCGGCGCGGAGTATGTGGAGATCGGTGAAGCGCTGGACTGCGCCACCTTCCACCTGAGGGCCGCGCTGGATGATACCGTGGCTGCCGCCTTTTATGTGATGGAGGATACTTTCGCGCCCAACCTGTTGCCGCTTGAAACTTTCGTGGAAATCTGCCACGAGAAGGGCGTGCCCGTTATCTGCGACGCAGCGTACCTGACCGATTTTAAAATGCTTGCGCGTCTTGGGGTTGACATGGCTATCTACAGCGGGCACAAATGGCTGGGCGGATGCACCAGCGGAATCATCGCCGGTCGAAAAGAGCTCGTGCACGCCTGCTATATGCAGGAGATGGGCATCGGAAGGCCGATGAAGGTAGGCAAGGAGGGAATCATTTCCGTAATCTCCGCTATCGGCCACTGGCTTTCGCGGGACGAAGACGCTATCCGCGCCGTTCAAACCGAGCGGGCGGATGAAATTCAAAAGCAGGTGGAGGGGCTACCCGGAGTAAAGTGCCAGGTAATCCGCTCGCTGTACTCACCCTCCGTACGTTTGCATGTGGATATCGACGAGAAGGCAGCCGGGATCGCCGCCTGGGTCATCAATGAGGAAATGGCCCGCCTCGATCCGGTGATCATGACGGACGACTACTACGTCAACCAGGGTAAAATCATTTTTGACACGGCCTATTTGGATAAGGGCGACGGCGAGCTGATCGGCCGGGTGCTGCGCGAGTATCTGACCGGCGCGCGCAAGCCGGAAAGACGCGCGGCAAAGGCGGTGCCGCGCACGCGGCAGGATATCCTGTACGATTGGTTTGACCAATGGCTGGAGGGCGATCCAAGGGGGTGAGCCGATGCGCGTAGCGCTGGTTGGGTTTTCACAGGGATATTATGCGGTTGAATACACGCGCTATCTGTCACGCCTGCGCGAAGCGGTAATCACGGCCGTCTGTGATTTGGGCAAGGATGAAGCGTATGTACGCTCATGCGCGTTTGTCGAGGCTGGGGTTTTTGCGCGGGAGATGGGCGCGCCCCTTACGCATACGTTGGAGGAAACGCTCGCGACAAAGCCGGAGGCGGTATTGCTTTGCTGCGAGACGGCGGAGCACACATCACTGGCGGAAAAGGTGCTGGCAGCGGGCGCGCATGTGTTCGTTTCCAAGCCTCTGTGCTTTTCCTCCGCACAAGCGGACAGGCTGGCTGACGTCCTCCCGGCGGGTTTAAAGGTTGTGTGCGGTCAGCCGCTGCGCCATGAGGATGGCGTGCGGGAACTGTTGAAGCGGATAAACGAGGGAGAAATAGGCCGGATATACTCCGTGCGCGTGCGTCTGTGCCATGAGGCGATGATCCATCAGGCTTGGGAACGGGACAGCCGGCTGAGCGGCGGGCCGTTGGGCACTTACGGCGTGTATCTGTTCGATCTTGCGCATGCTTTTTCCGGCGTAAAGCTTGATCGCCTGTACGCGGTGGGACAAAACGCGGCGACTGCTGAAATCAAGGATATGGATACCGTCAAGATCCTTGCGGTAGGCGGTCGGATCCAGTTTTCGCTGGAGCTGTTTAGCGCCGTTGGAACCCCAATGCCCTTTTTGCATGCGGAGATCGTGGGGGAGCGCGGTATGCTGGAAACAGGATATGAGAATCCCGCAACTGTGGCGCGTATGAGCGTAGGGACAAAGCCGGGTATGCTGCGCACCTCGGATATGACGCGCGGGGAAATGGAGCATTTTCTTGCATGCGTGAGTGGAAAATGCCAGCCCTGTTGCGGCGTTGAGGATATGCGCTATATCACCCGGTGCATTGAGGCTACGCGGGAAAGCATCAGGCTGGAAACGCCCGTAATGGTAAGAAAGGTGGAAAGGCCATGAAGCGCAGATGCGTTGTGATCGGCTGCGGCTGGGCGGGACAGTATCACGCCCGCACGGTCAGCGAAAGCGCCGTCGCGGAGCTTGTTGCGCTGGTGGAACCTTCGCCAATCCGCGCAAAAGCTGTGGGTGCCGAACATGGCGTGCCCGTGTATGCGGACCTAGAAAGCGTGCTTGCGGGCGAGCGGTTCGATACGGCGATCGTCGCGACGCTGCCCACACTGCATTACGAACAGGTAAGACGGCTGCTGGAAAGCGGCAAGGATATCCTGTGCGAAAAGCCGCTTTGCCGGAGCTCGGAAGAAATCCGGGAACTAAAGGTGCTGGCGGAGGCGCGTGGACTGCGACTGGGCGTGGTATTTAACCAGCGCTACGGACACGCGGTACAAAAGGCGAAGGAGCTGCTTAAGCAGGATGCCACGCCCAGGCACCTGATAACCGCAAGCATGTATCAGGACTTCCCCAAAAGCCCTGGCGGGCATATCGGCGAGCTGTTTCTTTTGACGGACTCCTGCTGCCACCTTCTGGATTTGATGACCTATCTGGCCGGGCCGGCCATGGCCGGTTTGGCCATCGGCAGTAAAAACGAGCTTGGGGTGTATACGGACGTGACTGCATCTCTGCGTTTTATGGACGGCGGAGTCGGTTCGCTCACCCACAGCGCCTATGGCGGTAGCCTGGAAACCCAGCATCCCTTCCAGCGGATCGATATTCATACGGAACAGGCGCGCTATTGTGTGGAAAGCTGCGTGGGAAAGCTTACGGTATACCCACACGGCTCCCAGATGCGGGAAACATATATTCCGCCGGTGTTTGAACCTCATGATTACGGAGTGACAATGACGCGCGCGTGCCGGATGTTTCTAAATGCGCTCCATGATGGAAGCCCGCTGCCGGCTTCGGCGGAGGATGCGTACCGGAACATGGTTATGATCGAGACGCTATGCGACTCGATGATAAGATAGACGTTGAAGAAGGAAAGGAGGATATTTAGCTTCCCTGTTACCCCACTGAGGACAATACTATGAAAAAAGAAGGAGACATCAAAATGAGAAAATTACTGAGCGTGTTTCTTGCTATCGCGCTTTGCGCGACCCTGATGATTGGCTCTGCCTCCGCGGAGGAGCAGATTAAGCTGACGTTCCAGTACATCGGCGGCACAGTGCCTGCGCAGGATGCCGTCATCAACAACGCTATCGAGGCCTTTAACAAGGAAAACCCCAACATCACCGTGGAACCCATCTATATCGACTGGGGTAACGGCCACTCGCAGTTTTACAACGCGGTGATGGCCAACACCGCGCCCGATATCGCCATGCTGGGCGGCACCTGGTGTGTGGAATTCATTGAGATGGGCGCGTTCGCACCCATTACCGACTATGTTTCTCCCGAACTGATGGATTCGTTTATTCCCGCGGGCTTTGACGTGATGACCGGCGCGGACGGTGCGATCTACGGCTTGCCGTGGGACGGCTGCACCTGGGGCGTCATCTACCGCACCGATCTGTTTGAGCAAGCCGGCATTGAAAAGGTACCCTCCACTTGGGACGAGCTGCTGGAGGCCGGCGAGAAGATGAAGGCCATCGATAAGTACCTGCTTACGGTTTCCTGCTCCGGCTATGAAGTGGATGATTATTATCTGCCCTTCCTGTGGCAGGCGGGCGGAGAAATATGCGAGCGCGACGAAAACGGCAAGTGGATCAGCACGATGGATTCCGAGGAAAGCCTTGCCGCCGCCGAATTCTACACCAAGCTGGTAAACGAGGGCTACATGCCCAAGGAAATCACCGGAATGGATTTTGAAGCGGTGCTTAACTCCTTTACCGCGGGCGACACCGCCATGATGGTCGCCGGAATGTGGAACATTGCGACGCTGAAGAGCATGCCCGAAATGGAGGGTAAATGGATGACCGCCAACGCATGGGCGGGTCCCGGCGGAGCCGCCGCGCTCAGCTATCCCAACACCGTGCACATTTCCGCCAGCGGCGCCAACAAGGAAGCCGCCGGTAAGTTCCTGGAGTTCTTCTATAACGAGGGTTATTACGACCAGTATACCATCACCTCCGGCGTATTCTCATTTACCAAGGATTTTGTGAATACCGAATATGCCAAGGATCCCATGCTGGCTCCGTTCATTCAGGATTCCGCCGTGGGCCGCAACCGTCCCGCTACCAGCAAGTATGAGGAATTCCGTCAGCTCTACTTCTGCCCGGGCGTACAGTCTATGGTTTCGGGAGACATTACCCCCGCGGAGTTCTGCGAGCAGATGGCAGCCGCGTTTAACGAACTGCACGCTGAAGAGTGACCTATTAACAGTTGGTATCCCGTTCCGCGTCAGGATGGCGCGGAACGGGATGCAACGGGAAAGGAGCGAAGCCCAGCATGGAGGATTTGCTGATTCGCCGGGCTACTGTGTATGACGGTAGCGGCGAGGCGCCTTTCGCAGGAAGCCTGACGGTGAAGAACGGGATCATTACGGGTGTCTACCGGGCGGAAGCGCCGCCCATGCGGGCCGCTGAGGAAATTGATGCGCGGGGCCGGGCGCTGTGTCCGGGATTTGTGGATACGCACACCCATTCGGATATGACGCTGCTACACGACGGACGGCAGCATGCCTCTCTCTCTCAGGGCGTGACGACGGAAATTCTGGGTCAGGACGGCCTTTCCTACGCGCCGATGAGCCGGGCAAACCTGAATGCCTACGCGCCTTATCTAAAGGGCCTTAACGGACAGTTCGACGACGTGGCGCTTGATTTTGAAACCGTGGGCGAGTATCTGTCGCGCTACCGAAACCGCGTGGGCGTGAACATAGCGTGGCTTTTGCCGCATTGCGCGCTACGCCTGGAAACGGCCGGCTTTGAAAACAGGCTGCTGACGGATAAGGAGCTGGACCGGGCGTGCGATATAGCCAGGGAGGCGATTTCGCAGGGTGCATGCGGATTTTCCACTGGGCTTAGCTATTATCCCGGAGCGTTTAGCGATACGCGGGAGCTGATCGCCATTTGCAAAGCGGTGAAAGAAGCGGGCGGCGTATATGTGACGCACCTGCGCACGGTATTTCGCGGCCGGTCTTTCAGCGCAGTGGAAGAGGCGATTACCATTGCCCGGGAAACGGGCGTACCGCTTCACTTTTCACATTTTCGCACGGGCGGGGATACCATCGGACATGCGGACGCGCTTTTGGAACCCATCGACCGCGCGGTACGCGAAGGGCTGGACGTGACGCTGGAGCTTTATCCCTATCCGTACGGGGCCTCCTATGCGCCGATGTTTGTGCCAATGTGGGCCAACGACGGCGGTATGAAAGAGATTTTAAAGCGGCTTTCCGACAAGGCGGAGAGGGCGCGCATCGCGCGCGAGATCGATGAAAGTTTTGCAAAGTTTGACGGCGTGATCACCTATGCGGCGCATACGCCGGGCCTGATGGGCAAAAGCTTTGGTGAAATCGCCGCGTCGCGGGGGATGAGCAAGGGCGAAACCATCGCGGAGCTTTTATTAAGCGAAGAGCTCGCGCTCAGCTTTCACGATGTGGATCCGGAGCTTTCGGCAATGCAGAGGGAGCAATTTGACCGGGATGTGCTCTCGCTTTTGAAGCGTCCCTATTATATGGTCGGTTCAGACGCAATTCATGTGGGCCGGTATCCTCATCCGCGCGGTTGCGGAAGCTTCGCCAGGCTCTGGCGCGTAGCGCGCGAGCATGGTTTTGCCTACGAAACGCTGATCGAGCGAATGGCGGCGCTGCCGTCAAGGCGCTTTGGCCTGAAAAACCGCGGAATGCTTCGAACGGGCTACCGTGCGGATATGGTGCTGTTAAGGCCTGAGGACGTGTGCGACAGAGCGACAAACGAAGAACCCCGGCTGCCGCCCCTTGGCGTTGATGAATGTTGGGTAAACGGCGTTAGGGCCCTCAGGAATGGCAGACCAACCGATGCGCTTGCCGGGCAGGTGCTCCCAAACAGGCGGGAGCCGTAGGCCAATGGTGCGCTGTGCATAAGAAAGGATGAGAAACATGCAACAACTGAGGCGCAGCATGCGGCGCAACCGGGCGGCGTATCTCCTGATCGCGCCGGGGCTTTTGCTGATTACGGTAATCCTGGTATACCCGCTGGTGCGGGGCGTGCTGTCCAGCTTTTTCACCTCCTCCAAGGGAAGCTTGGACTTCGGCAAATTCGTAGGGCTGAAATACTATCGGGAGCTGTTTCAGGACCGCATCTTCCTCAAGGCCATGAGCAACACGCTGATCTGGACGGCGGTGATTGTGGCGGGGCAGTACGTTGGCGGGCTCGCGACAGCGTTGCTGCTAAACAAAAATTACCGTGGGCGCGGTATCTACCGCAGCCTTATCCTCATCCCCTGGGTCGTACCCGGCATCGCCGCGGCGATGACTTGGAAGTGGATGTACGCCAGCCAGTATGGTGTAATCAACTACGCGCTTCAGGCGCTGAATGTGATCGATACGAATATCGACTGGCTGGGCAACGCCCAGACCGCGCTTGGCAGCATTATGGTGACGGCCACATGGAAGGCGATTCCCTTTGTGACAATTGTGCTGCTGGCCGCGCTGCAATCCATCGATACCTCGCTTTACGAGGCGGCGCGGGTGGACGGAGCGTCCGTCTGGCAGAGCTTCCGCCATATCACGCTGACGGGCATTAAGGAGGTCAGCATTACGACGGTTCTGTTGGAGATTATCTGGACGTTCAACCAGTTTGACCTTGTGTATACCATGACCAAGGGCGGGCCGTCAAACGCCTCGCAAATCATCCCGGTATATACATACCTGACCGCCTTTAATTTTTTCAAATTCAACAAGGCCGCCGCCATTGGCGTTATGGGCTTGCTGGTTGTGGGTGTGTTCGCCGTGTGGTATATCATTCGTAACAATCGAGGTGAGAGGGCATGACAAAGAACGCTCGCGTTCAGGCGGGAAAAAAGACGGGCATTTACGTGACCATTACCCTGATCACGCTGCTGCTGGTATTCCCTTTCATTTGGATGGTGTCCACGTCGCTTAAAGACCGTGCGGAGATGTTTTCCGCCGTACCCACGTTTTTTCCCAAGCAAATTACGTTTGCAAACTACCAATCCATGTGGAACGATTATAAGTTCTACACGTATCTGAAAAACAGCCTGATCGTCGCGGTATCCACGACGGTGGTTTCATTGCTGTTCGCTACATTTTTGGCCTACGGTATTTCCCGCTTCCGCTTCAGGGGCAAGACGGTCGTGTTTGACCTCCTTATTCTAACGCAGATGTTCCCGCTGCCCCTTTTGATCATTACGATCTATGTAACGTTTGCCCAACTTGGACTGATTGACTCGCACGTTGGATTAACCATCGCTTACTGTACGTTTGCCATACCGTTTGCGACGATGATGCTTAAATCCTACTTTGACGGCCTTCCTGTGGAGCTGGAGGAGGCTGCGTCCATCGATGGGTGCGGCGTGCTTCGAACCATCTTTAAAATTGTGATGCCGATTTCCGCGCCGGCCATTGCCGCGATGGGGCTGTTTTCCTTCATCCTTGCGTGGCAGGAGTTCATGATGGCGTTGACGCTTATTCGCACGACTGGGCTTCGGACGCTGCCGGTGGGCATTACAATGATGGTGGGTTTCCGTGATATTATGTGGGGGCCGCTGATGGCAGGTACCACGGTAGTGACGTTGCCAGTTGTGTTTTTGTTCATTTATTTCCAGAAGTATCTGATTACCGGCATGACCATGGGCGCCGTGAAGGGCTGACCCGCATCAGAAAGGAGCGCTTTTGAATGAGCCAGACGGACAAGAAGCTTGAACTGCTGGGCATCACCCTGCCCAAAAAGGACCGGAGGGGGAAGGGGATTGTGGCGGTTCGCCAGTGCGGCGATCTGCTGTTTATCTCCGGACATGGTCCGGAAAAAGCCGACGGAACCATGCTGTACACGGGCAAGGTAGGCGGCGAATTGACGCTTGAGGAGGGCTATCAGGCGGCGCGGCAGTGCGGCATCAACCTGCTGGCCGCCATTCGTGAGTACATTGGCGACCTGGACCGGGTGGATTGTGTGCTGAAGGTGTTTGGCCTGGTGGCCAGCGCGCCGGATTTTTATGATCAGCCCGCCGTGATGCACGGTTTTTCGGACCTGCTGGTGGAGGTGCTGGGGGATCGCGGCTTACACGCGCGTTCGGCCATGGGCACCAACTGCCTGCCCGGCAACATTCCCGTAGAGGTGGAAGCCATTGTGCGCGTCCGCCGTTGAGAAAGGAGCGATTGGGATGAGATCCGTTGAGGAAGAAATCATCGCGACGGCCCGAAAACGCCGGGGCAACGTGGTTTTCAACCAACACGGCCCGCTGCTGTTTATCGGCGGGCATGGCCCAGAGGACGAGTGGACGGGCGATCCGTTCTATACGGGACATCTGGGACGCGAGCTGACGGCGGAGGACGGCTACAAGGCCGCGCGCATTTGCGGCGAGATTTTGCTCAGCGCCATGCAGGAATACCTGGGAGAGCTTGACAAGGTGGATTATGTGGTCAAGGCGTTTGGCATGGTGAGCTGCGACGCGGCCTTTACCGAGCATGAAAAGGTAATGGACGGGTTTTCTGATCTGATGGTGGAGGTGCTTGGAGATAGGGGATTGCATGCGCGTTCCGCCATGGGCACATCCAACCTTCCGGGCAATATTCCGGTGGAAATTGAACTGATCGTCAAAATAAAGGAATGAACGGTACAATAGCGAGCTAGAGCGGATTTTGGACCGGAATGCCATAGGAATGTTTTCAGCGGGACCGAAATCTTCCCGCCCCTCCGGAAAAGCCGGGCGATACGAACAAGCGTTGGAGAGCACGCGGGCCCTCCGACGCCCCCCCTTTGATTTTTTTGACAGCTATTGCTGCGCGTTGCGCGGCCCTTTGGCGTGGAGGTTGAGGGCGCGTAGTCCTCAACCTTTCCCCGCCTGCGCAAATTGCCAATGAAGGAAAGGACTTGGATGGGAATGAAGATAGCCATTATCGGCGCGGGCAGCAGCTATACGCCTGAAATTGTGGACGGGCTGCTGGATGTACGCGCGTTTATGCCGCTTGAGGTAGCGCTTTATGATTTGCCCGAGGGCCGGGAGCGCGCGCAGACCGTTTGCTCGCTGGCGGGGCGCATGGCACGCAAGCGGGGAGCGGACGCGGCGTTTCACGTGGCGGAGAGCCTTTCGGAAGCGGTCGTGGGCTGCCGCTTTGTGGTGAGCCAGTTCCGTGTCGGGCTGCTGGAAGCGCGCATTCATGATGAGAAGATGCCGCTGCCCCTGGACCTGCTGGGACAGGAGACAACGGGCGCGGGGGGCTTCTGCAAGGCGATGCGGACCATTCCCGCCGCGCTGGAGGTAGCGCGTGAGATGGAGAAAAGCAGCCCGGACGCTTGGCTTATCAACTTTACCAACCCGTCCGGCATCATTACCGAGGCCATACAGCGCCATTCGCGCATCCGCTGCGTGGGGCTTTGCAACGTGCCCTACAACATGCGCGTGGACGCCGCAAGAATTTTGGAAGCGCCTGTGGAGCGGGTGCGGCTTAAAATGACCGGCTTGAACCACCTGAGCTTTGTGACTGAAATCTGGCTGGACGGAACCCCTGTGCTTCAACGCCTGATCGACGAGGGACGTTTTAGCGCCCAGCTTGTGAAGAACATCCCCAAGGTGGATGGGGTGGAAGAATTGATTCGTACCCTCCGCATGGTTCCATCGCCCTATCTGCAATATTATTATTTTGAAAAGACGATGCTGGGCAAGGAACGCGCGGACATTGCCGAGGGACGCGGCACACGCGGGGAGCAGATTTTGCGCGTGCAAGACGACCTGTTCAACCTGTACCGTGACCCGGCGCTTGCGGATAAGCCCAAGGAGCTGGAGATGCGCGGCGGCGCATATTATTCCACCGTCGCCACGCTGCTGATGCAGGCGCTGGCGGGCGTAAACGAGCTGGAAATGCCTGTGTGCTGCCGAAACGGCGGCTCGGTGCCCGAGCTGGAGGACGACGCGGTGGTGGAAATCAACGCGCTTATCAATGAAAGCGGCGTGCATCCGCTGGCGGCGGGGCATTTGCCTGCGGCTGTGCGCGGCCTGGTGGAGCATGTCAAGGCCTATGAAAGCCTGACGGTAGAGGCTGCGGTAGAACATTCTAGAAGCAAGGCCGTTCAAGCGCTGCTGAGCCATCCGCTGATTCATGGATATGAGAACGCGGTTAAGGTGGTGGATGATCTGGCGCAGACGTTTGCGCAATATGTGGGCCGGCTTGAGTGAAATAATAACCTTAGAAATAGACCCTTATGAATGGATTGATTCATAAGGGTTTTATTGCGTTTCCACGAAGATTCGGAATCGCAATATTTAATATAAGCTCATATATCAAATATCAAATATCTAAAATACTATTGACAGCACGCGGTTATGGCGCTATAATGACCTCATCAAACAAGGGCGCCCCATATCCGACGCCGGTGATACCGGCCAAAGGATGAGGGGAGCGCGGCGTTGGTACGGCCGTATCAAATGCGGTAAAAAATCGAAGCCCGCAGAAGGGCTTCAGGAAAACAAAGGAGGCACCATGAAAAAGGTACTGATCGTTACCCTTGCACTCATCCTTGCGCTGAACGCCGGATTGCTGGCCGTTGCGCAGGCGGAAACGCCGGAGTTCCTGGAGGTATTCAGCGGTTCCATGGGCGGCAGCTGGTATTCCGTCGGCTCTGAAATCGCCACTGTTCTTCAGGAAAAAATTCCGGGAATGACGGCGCGCGTCGCGCCTGGCGGCGGCTCGGCCAATCCTACCACAGTGCAAAAGAAGGAAGGCCTGCTGGGGCTTGTATATACCGGCGTGGCTTACGAAGCCTATGAGGGCGTGGGCGACTACACCGAAAAGCACGGAGACATCACGCAGGTGATCTCGCTGTACTCCATGCCGTTCCTTTGGGTAGCGCTGCGCGAGGATCAGAGCGTTAACTCCATTTACGACCTGGCCGACAAGCGCGTTTCGCCCGGCCGCACGGGCCAGACGGGCCTTGCCATCAGCCGCGCATGCTTTGCCGCCCATGGTATCGATATGGATAAGATCACCGAGAACGGTGGCACGGTAAGCCTGCTGGGCGACTCCGAGCGCCTGAATATGCTGCGCGACCGCAACCTGGACGCGGTTTCCGGCCTCCTGCCGTTGGACCACTCCGAGCTGCAGAGCCTGAGCCTGAACCCCGGCATCAAGCTGATTTCGCTTGACCCTGAGAAGATTCCCGATCTGCAGAAGGCAATTTCCGGTTTGGAGGCCATCACCATTGAGCCCGGCCAGTTTGATGAATACCAGACCGAGCCGGTGACCACCGTGGCGGCGATCACCTCGCTGATTTGCCATAAGGATCTGGACGAGGAGCTGGTGTACAACATCACCAAGGCTGTATACGAAGAAGCCGAGCGCTTCGCCAAATACTACGGCGAGGAAAACAGCGTGATTAAAGCCAATCCGCTGGCCGGCTGCGACCCCAACTTCCCCGTTCATCCCGGCGCGATGAAGTTTTATCAGGAAATCGGTCTTGCGCCCGCTAACTGAAGAAAGCCTTCCTCTAACAGCGGCTTTCATCCCCTCTGCGCGCGGGAGCGCCGCGCCGCATTAAGCTCCGCCAGGGAGCGGGAATGCTCCCTGGCCATTCTGATTTTCCGAGTTCAAAACGGACGGAGGTTTTGATATGAGTGAGAACAAAAAGGAGTCAGGGTATCTTGAGTATTTTCTTGCCAGCAGGAGAATAACGCCCCGTTCCGTTTTGGCCCTGTTCTTGTCGGCGTTATCGCTGCTAATGACCCTGTATTTCCTGATGACCGCCTATTTTGGCGCGCCGGTGGGCATTGCGCACCGCTTCCTGTTTTTGCTGTTTGTGCTGTTGTTTGCCTTTTTTCTTTTCCCAACCAAGCGAAAAAAATGGAATGACAAGATTAACGCCTGGTTTTTCTGGGATTTATTTTTAGCGCTATGCGCGCTGGGTGTGGGCGTTTACTTTTTGAGCGACCTGGACGGCTGGCAGATGCGGTTTTTTCAGCCCAATCTCTACGATACCATTGCCGGAAGCGTGCTGATTGCGCTGGTGCTGATTGTCACGCGCAGAACCGTAGGCACCACCATGGCCTGTGTGGCAGGCTTCTTTATCCTTCATACGCACTTCGCCAATTATTTCCCCGGCTTTTTAAAAACGGCTCCCACCAGTTGGAAACGCATGGTGGATGTGCTGGTCAGCGATCAGGGCATCCTTTCAGAGCCGATTCAGTCAATGGCTTCCTATATTATTCTCTTTTTGGTGTTCGGCGCGCTGCTTGAGCAGACGGGAGCGGGTCAGTATTTCATCGATATGGCATATTCCATCGGCGGGCGCTTTACCGCAGGCCCGGCCAAAACGGCGGCGATTTCAAGCGCGCTGTTTGGCAGCATCAGCGGCAGCTCTGTTTCCAACGTGGTTTCCACCGGCTGCTTTACCATCCCACTGATGAAATCGGTCGGTTACAGCGGCACAGAAGCCGGCGCGCTGGAGGCCGTCGCCTCCACAGGCGGCAACTATATGCCGCCCATCATGGGGGCCGTGGCCTTCATCATGGCGCAATATTTAAAGGTGCCCTATATTCAGGTGGTGCAGAATGCCATTATCCCAGCGCTTTTGTACTATATTGCGCTGATGGCGACCATCCACTTCAACGGCAAGCGCAAAAACCTTCAGCCCACCGATAAGTCGCAGCTACCCTCCTTCTGGAAGACGCTGAAAAACGGCGGACATCTGCTGCTTTCGCTGGTGGTGCTGGTATACTTCCTCATCCGCGGCTACACGGCGGTGATGGCGGCCTTCTGGGGCATCCTGGTGCTGTTCGTGCTCAGCTTTATCCGCAAGGATACGCGCATTACCCCGCGCCGTATGATCGCCGCGTTTGAAAAGACCACCAAGACCGCCGTAACGGTGGGCATGGCCTGTGCCTGCGCGGGCATCATCGTGGGCTGCATGTTCTCCTCCGGTCTGAGCGCGCGGCTTTCGACCATCATTATCGACGCGGCGGGCGGAAACCTGTTTGTAACACTTTTGTACACGGCGCTGATTTCGCTGGTGCTGGGCTGCGGCATGCCGTCGGTCGGCGTATATCTGGTGCTGGTGACAACCGTTATCCCCGCGCTGGTTGATTTGGGCGTAATGCCTGTGGCGGCGCATTTCTTCGCCTTCTACTTCGCCGTTATCTCAAATATTACCCCGCCGGTGTGCGTCGCCGCTTTCGCGGGCGCGGCCATCGCGGAGGCGCCACCCATGAAAACGGGCATCAAGGCATTCGTCTTTGGCATTGCGGCCTATATCATCCCCTTCCTGTTTGTGTATAACCCCGCCCTGTTATGGGTCGGCAGCGCTGGAAGCATCATCGTCAGCTGCGTGCATGGGTTGCTGAGCGTGCTAAGCCTCGCCTGCGCTATAAATGGCTTTTTGTTTAAACGCATGTCCCCGCTGGAGCGCCTGTTGGCGTTTGCCGCGGCCGTGATGCTGGTCATTCCGGACATGACGTGCGATATCATCGGCTATGCGCTGGCTGCCGTTACCATTGTTTTGCAGACACAAAATATAAACACCAGGTTTTTTCTGCTCCGCAGGGCGTGAGCAAACCAATATCAGCTTTACGATGGAAGGAGTCTGTTTCCCATGAAATATGAAGCGCTTGCGAGGCCGGGTAAAATCGGAAAGATGGAACTGAAAAACCGCGTCGTGATGGCCCCGCTGAACAACAACTATACCCACAGCGCCTATATGACCGATGAATCCGTTGACTTTTACGTGGCTCGCGCCCGCGGCGACGCGGGATTGGTGATTATTGAGGCGACGTCGGTGGATTATCCGCGCAGCCGCTCGGTGCTCAACCCCTCCATTGACGACGACCGCTACATTCCCGGGTTCCAGAAAATCGCGGAGGGATGCCACCGGTACGGGGCGAAGGTGATCGTGCAGCTAAGCCATGTGGGCCGCCAGACGCGCAGGTCAACCACGGGCATGGATCCTGTCGCGCCGTCCCCCATCGCCAGCAAGTCGCCGCTGTATCCCGATACGCCGCATGTGCTGACCGCGCCGGAGATTGAGGAAATTGTGGAAATGTTCGGTCAGGGGGCGGTCCGTGCAAAGAAAGCCGGGCTGGACGGCGTTGAGCTGATCTTTGCGCACGGTTACCTGGCCAATAACTTCCTCACCCCAATCAGCAACCAGCGTACCGACGAATACGGCGGCATCAAGGGCGGCGTGAAATTCTGCGTGGACATCATCCGCCGCATCAAGGAATATTGCGGCGAGGACTATCCCGTGGTATGCCGCATCAACGCGGACGATTATATCAAGGAGCAGGGCAACAGCCCCGTGGAGGCGCAGCTGATCGCCCAACGCCTGGAGGCGGCCGGGGCGGACGGTTTCAACGTATCGGCGGGCATGCGCGATTCCGAGCTTTCCTTTAATGATCATACCTCCGGCATGGAGCGGGGCGCATGGATTCATCTGGCGGACCGTATCAAGCGCAGCGTGAATGTGCCCGTGATCGCCGTTAAGCGCTTTAACGCCGAAATCGCCAACGAGACCATCCGGAAGGGGCGGGCGGACTTTGTGGCCTTCGGCAAGCAGATGATTGCGGACCCGGATTATGCCAACAAGGTGCTGGCAGGAGACGAGGCGGATGTTATTCCTTGCACGTCCTGCTGCCAGGGCTGCTATGACGAGCTGTGGATGAAAAAGCCCATCACCTGTATGGTGAACCCCTGTATGGGCAGGCCGATGAGCTACCGCAAGGCGCGCGAGGAAGCAAAAGGCGATAAGCGGATTTTGGTTGTGGGCGGCGGCCCGGCGGGCTGCGAGGCGGCGCTGGAGCTGGCGCGCAAGGGCCATCGTGTGACGCTTGTGGAGAAGTCGGGCGCGCTGGGCGGGCTGTACGGCTCCTGCCGGCACACCAGGGCAAAGGCTGAAGTCGGGGATGTATTTGCCTATTTGAGCCGCGCGCTGGATAAGCTTTGCGTGGACGTTCGTTTGAACACGATGTTTAGCATGGAGCTGCTTGAAAAGCTCAACCCGGACGCGGTGGTGGACGCGACGGGCGCGGATTACAAGAAGCCCGCGCTGGAGGGCGTCGATTTACCCCATGTGATCAATGCCGAGGAGGCGTTGGACGGCTCCAAGCCGGTTGGCCGGTACGCGGTTATTCTGGCGTGCGGCTACCAGTGTACCTGGACCTGCCACAAGGTATCCAACGAGATTCCGGACGATATCGTGGGCCTTAAGACCAACGAATCCTATGCCTGCTCCGCGGGGCACGCCGCCGCGGACGTGGCTGAGGAGCTCGCGGCGCGTGGGGTGAAGGTTTCGATTGTGACGGAGCGTGACAGCTTTGTCCCGGGTATGGGCTTTACCAACCGCGGCAATATGTTCAAACGCTTTTTCCCCAAGAACATCACGGTTTCCAGCGGTGTTAAGGTGAAGAGAATTGTCGAAAACGGCCTTGTATGCGAGAAAGAGGGTATGGAGTTTTTCCTTTGCGCTGACTCCATCGTGATGAGCGTGGGCATGAAGCAGCGAAACGAAGTAGCCTCTATGGTAGAAAACACGGATATCCCGCTGTTTAGGGTTGGCGATTGCGACAAGATCGGCAATGCCTTCAAGGCCTTCCAAAAGGGCTATGAGCTGGCCGACAGGCTGTAAAGGAGCGTTGAACATGGAGATGTTCAGGAGAGCGGAGATTACCGCCGCTGAGACGATTGAGCTTAAGCAGGTGGAAAAGCGCGCGCCCGAGCCGGGCGAGGTATTGATTAAAATCAAAGCCTCGGCGGTTTGCGGAAGCGATATGCATATCTATTCCGGCCGCCACCCCTACGTGAAGCTGCCCACGACCATCGGTCACGAGCTTTCGGGCGTGGTGGAAGCGGCAGGCGCGGAGGTGAAGGGCGTTAAGCCGGGAGACCGCGTATGCGTAGAGCCGCTTATCACCTGTGGAACATGCCACTACTGCCGCCGTGGGCGTTATGACTATTGCGAAAACCTGCGGCTGAAATACCGCAGCGGTAACAGCGCGTATGCGGATTACTACTATGCGGATGAACAATGGGTTCATAAGCTGCCGGACAACGTGAGCTTTGACGAGGGCGCGTTGATGGAGCCGCTGGCGTGTACCGTGCACGCGGCCATAAAGGCGGGCATCCGGCTTTGCGACTCCGTGTGCGTGATGGGCGACGGGCCCATCGCCCTGATGCTTGCGCGGCTTTCGGTTGTTTCAGGCGCGACGCGGGTTTACGTGCTGGGACTGCTTGAGCGCAACCTAGAGCTGGCCAAACAGTTCGGGGCGATCCCTATGAAAAGCTGCATGGAATCCATTGAGGAAATCCGCCGACAGACCGGCGGGCGCGGCGTGGACGTGGCCTTTGAGGCGGTCGGCGCGCCGGCGACGTTCAACCAGACGATTTCTGTGGTGAAGCGGGGCGGCAAGGCGGTCATCTTCGGTATTTTTGAACAGGACTTTAACGCGCGCCCGCTGGTGGACGCGATGGTGCGGGAGGTGGAGGTGATCGGCACCTCCAGCTATTGCTGGGATTTTCAGCGCGGGTTGGAGCTGGTGGCCAGCGGACGCGTCGATGTAAAGCCGCTGATCACCCACCGGTTTAAGCTTGAGGATGTGAAGGCCGCGATGGATGTAAAGCGCGACCCCTCGCAGCAGCCGCTCAAAATTATACTAGAACCCTGAAAGAAGGCAAGGACATGGAGTACTATACAAAACAATATATGACCGGCGTGGAGGGAGCGCACCGCAGGGCGGTTTACAAGGCCATGGGCTTTACCGACGCCGATCTCTCCCGTCCGCTGGTGGCGGTGGTCAATAGCTGGGGCGAGGTATGTCCGGGCCACTTCGGGCTTGACATGCTCACGGCCAAGGTCAAGGAGGGTGTGTGGCAGAGCGGCGCTACGCCCGTGGAGTTTTGCACCATCTCGCAGTGCGGCACGCTGACGCTGGGGCTGGACGGCATCCGTTACGACCTATCCACCCGCGAGGCCGTCTCCTTCGACATTGAGACGATCGTCAACAGTCAGATGTTTGACGGCATTGTGTTTATGACGGCGTGCGACAAGGTGGTGCCGGGCATGCTGATCGCCGCCGCGCGCCTGAATCTGCCCTCGGTTGTCGTATGCGCGGGCATTATGGACACGGGCAGGCTGGATGGCGTGGAATTTTCCCTTTCCGATCTGGACGAGCAGGTAATGGGCAGTTATCCCATGGGCAAAGTGTCCGCGGAAAAAATCCGAAAAATGGAGGACCAGGCCTGCCCGACCTGGGGGGCATGCCCGCTGATGGGAACGGCCAACACCATGCAGTGCCTGTCCGAGGCTGTGGGCATGACCATGCCCGGCACCTCCACGCTGCTCGCCAATTCGTCCGAGATTTTGCGCTGCGCCAAGCTGGCCGGCAACCAGATTGTGGAGCTGATCAGGCAGGACTTAAAGGCCCGTGACATCATGACGCTTGACGCAATGGAAAATATGATTACGATGATGATGGCGCTGGGCGGCTCCACAAACTCCGTGGTGCACATTCTGTCGCTGGCGACGGAGCTGGGACTGGACGAACACATCACGCTGGACCGCATTTCCCAGATCAGCAAAAGCACGCCCTGCTTGGTTAACGTCAAGCCCAACGGCCCTTACCATATGACCGACCTGGAGCGCTCCGGAGGTATTCCCGAGGTGATGCGGGAGTTGGGCAAAAAGCTTAACGCGGATGTGAAAACCGTGACGGGGCAAACGCTTCGGGAGAACCTTGAGGCGGAAGAAGCGCATGCGGTAAACCGCGACGTGATCTACGCGGCGGACGCGCCCATCTCCACGGATGGCGGCATTGCCGTGCTCTACGGAAACCTGGCCCCCGGCGGCGCGATTTTGCGCCAATCCGCCCGCTACCGTGAAAACCTGTTGCACAGCGGCCCGGCAAGGGTGTTTGACAGCCAGGAGGACGCGCTGGAGGCGCTGCGCAAGAGGGAAATCCAGCCCGGCGACGTGATGGTGGTGCGCTTTGAGGGCCCGCGCGGCGGCCCGGGCATGCCGGATATCTACGCCGTACAGGCAACCGTATGCGGGATGGGGCTGGACAAGGATGTGGCCGTTATCACCGATGCGCGTTTCTCCGGCTTTGCGAGGGGTTTTGGGGTTTGCCAGATTTCGCCGGAGGCGGAGGGCGGCGGCCCGCTGGCGTACCTGCGCGACGGAGACGAGATTGTGGTGGATGTGGCCAACCGAAGCATTCAGGCGACGGACAGCCGTATTTTTGAAACCCGGGAGCCGGTTGTAAACCCCAAGAACGAGCGTCCCTACAAGGGCATCCTTAACCTGTACCGCAAGTATGGCGGGCCGGCCAATAAGGGCGCGCGCCTCGGCTGATATCTTCCCAATAGGCGGCGAGGAGGTTGTGAATATGAAGAAAACCACGATGGAAAAGACGGTGGACTGGATTCTTTTGACGCTGATCATCGGCAGCGTGATGCTCTTTGGCGCGCTGCGCATGCACCAACTGGCGCTTAACAGCTTTTTGCTGCTCAGCTTTGGCGTGATCGCCCTCTTGCTTGTTGTATACCGCGTTGTGTACCGCCGGTTCTTTTTACCGGCTGAGGCAAGGGAAACTGCGGCCGGGGAGCCTGATGCAAAGGCATAGACGGAGTGGAAATACCCGGCGGCGCCTTTGCTTGTCAGGGCTATAAAGGGCCGCCGGGCCTGATGCTGCCACATACATTGTGGGTTGAACAATTCTGATGAATTTAGTATAATCCTTATAGTGTATATGTTAACTATGGGAGGCAACTATGCCCAGTACAGTAATCACGAAGAAAACCCTGTCGCAACAGGTGACGGAGCAAATGCGGGCGGAAATTCTCCAGAACATTCTTCCATCAGGCAGCCATATTACCATCCAGAGCATTGCGGAGAGGTACAACACAAGCCCTCTGCCTGTTCGGGAGGCCTTTAACGTCCTTAGCGGCGAGAACCTGATTAAGCTTGTGCCCTACAAGGGCGCGGTGATACAGCCCATCGACCGCCTGTTTTTTGAGAATATCTATGATATTATGACCGCGCTGGAGGTGTTAAGCATCGACAGCGCCATCAAAAATTGGAACCCGGAGCTTGAGGCGGAGCTGATTGACGTGAACAAGCAGATCAGCGAGTTGAAAACGGAAAAGCAGGTTCGCAACAATTACGACGAGCTGAACCGAAGGTTTCACTCGTTGATCGAGCAGTTTTATAACAATGATCAGGCGGCCGAGCTGCTTTTGCATTACCGCCATCTGGTGCAGCTGGTGGTATCCAAGCGCTCGCGCACGCTGGAGCGCACGCGCGAGGCTGTGAAGGAACATGCCGGACTGATTGAAAGCCTGTCCAAGGGAAGTGTGAGCGCATCGCGCGCTATGTTCCTGGAGCACGCTTACAAGGCCCGGGACGCGTCGCTGGACGCAATTTTTGGCAACAAAGGAAAGTAAACAATTAAAAAGCCAACGGATGTTTGGCTTTTATTTTTAGGATATACGATATATTTGATATTATAAAAATGATAAAAAACCTTGCGGCAAAACGAAAAGCGAATATAAATGGAGGCGTTGGACGAGATGGCGGCAGAAAAAAGGTATGGGTTTAAAGCGTTCGAGACGCTGGTTGTCGGCAGCGGTGCGGCAGGCTTCAACGCGGCGGTTGCGCTGAAAAAGCAGGGGGTGGAAAGCATTGCCATCCTGACCGAGGACGTAAACAGCGGAACCAGCCGAAACACAGGCTCCGACAAGCAGACCTATTATAAGCTGACAACCTGTGGAAGCGATGGGGACAGCGTGCGCCGCATGGCTGAAACGCTGTTTTCCGGCGGCGCGATGGACGGGGATATCGCTTTGGCTGAGGCGGCGGGTTCTTTGCGGTCGTTCTTTCATCTGGTGGAAATTGGCGTGCCGTTTCCTTTTTCCGCTAGCGGTGAATATGTGGGCTACAAGACCGATCATGACCCGCTCACCCGGGGAACCTCCGTCGGACCGCTGACGTCGCACTATATGACGGAACGGCTGGAGCGGGAGGCGCGCGCACTTGACATTCCCATTCTGGACGGTTATCAGGTGATCGACATCCTAACGCATGAGGGACGGGCGCGCGGCGTCGTAGCGCTTGTGGTGAGCGGGGAAGAAAAGGGCGGTTACGTGGTTTTTGCCGCCGACAGTATCGTATACGCAACGGGCGGCGAAGCGGGCATGTACCATGCCTCGGTATATCCGGTCAGCCAATGCGGGGGCACGGGCGCGGCCTTTCGCGCCGGCGTGATGGGTAAAAACCTGACGGAATCCCAGTACGGTATCGCCTCAGTTAAGTTCCGCTGGAACCTTTCGGGTACGTATCAGCAGGTGCTGCCGCGCTATATATCGACGGACGCGCACGGGGGTGACGAGCATGAATTTTTGACGGACGTTTTCCCGGATGCGCAAAGGCTGCTGACCGCCGTGTTCCTCAAGGGCTACCAGTGGCCGTTTGACCCGAGAAAGACATTTGACTACGGTTCCTCTCTGGTGGATTTGCTGGTATATCAGGAAACGGTGCTTCGCGGCAGGCGCGTGTTTATGGACTTCCGGCGCAATCCTTCCTGCCTGGAGGCTGACGGCGTATGCCATTTTGACCTGCTGGCTGCGGAGACGAAGCAATATCTGACCCTCTCCGGCGCGCTTCAGCAAACGCCCATCGATCGCCTCAGGCACATGAACCCAGCGGCGATTGAGCTATACCTGAGCCACGGCATCAATTTGGAGACGGAGCCGCTGGAAATCGCGGTATGCGCGCAGCACAACAACGGCGGCCTGTCCGGCAACCGGTGGTGGGAGAGCAACATCAGCCATTTTTTCCCCGTGGGCGAGGTGAACGGTTCGCACGGGGTATACCGCCCCGGTGGCAGCGCGCTCAACTCCGGTCAGGTGGGAAGCCTGCGGGCGGCGCAGTACATAGCAGGCTGTTATCGCGCAAAGCCGTTGGAGCATGGGGAGCTGGAGGCATGCTGCGGCGGGCAGATTGAAGCGGCCATCGGCTTTGGCGCGGCGGCGCTTGCGCGTGAAAAGCCGCTTTTAGACCTTGCGGCGCAGCGGCGCGAAATAGGGCTGCGCATGTCGGCGCACGGCGCGATGATCAGGTCCGCGCAGGGCGTTCAAGCGGCTGTGGAGGAAGCTTGCGCGCAGGAGGCGCGCCTGCATGCGGGCGGCGTGCGCGATGCCGGGGAATTGCCGGCGCTCTACCGGCTGCGCGACCTGTTGACATGCCAGCGCGTGTATTTAGAGGCGATTTACGACTATATCCAAATGGGCGGACAAAGCCGGGGTTCCTACCTGATCGCTGACGAAGCGGGCGAGCTGCCGGCTCCCGGCCTGCCTGAGCTGTTCCGGCTGAGACTGGATGGGGAGGCGCATGCCGGACAGATTCAGGAGGTTTTGTTCGGCGAGGAAGGCTGCCGCTTTGCCTGGAGGCCCGTGCGGCCGGTTCCTTCGGAGGACCTTTGGTTCGAGAACGTTTGGAAATCATTCCGGGATGGGGAAATCTACCGCATGGCGGAGGGCGCGCGCGGGCATGAGCAGGGAAGGGAGAAGGGCTGAAAGGCTTTCTCACGTCCCGTTTGCATTTGCGAAAGGGTGGTTTAGGCATGAACATAATCAATATCTTTGACATTGAGGGAACTGAGTTTCCAGCGGGACGCCGCACGAGGGTGATTCTTGGCGAGAATGGAGCCATCAACGGCGACCATTTTTGTCAGGGTTATGTGGTGATTTATCCCGGCGGCTATATTCCCGAGCATGAACACATAACCGTTGAATCTTACACGATTCTCAGCGGGAACGGCGTGATGGGCGTGGACGGAGAAGAACGGCCCGTGCGCGGGGGAGACGTGATTTATATGGAAAGTGAAAAGCCGCATACGCTGCGCAACACGGGCGATGAGGACATGCACATGATGTTTGTGTACGCGCCCAAGATGATCGTGGAGCACTGGGCGCAGGAGTCCAGCGGCGAGCTGAAATAGCAAAAACCGGCCGGTAGCCGGGAAAGGATAAAGAATATGAGAAAGGCAGCGATTGTAACAGGCGGGAGCCGCGGCATCGGCTATGGTATCGCCAGCCAACTGGTGGACGACGGGTACAACATTGCCATTTTGGATGTGAATGATCCGGCGCAATATCAGGAAAATCTGGACAGGCTCACTCAAAAGGGCGCGGAGGTCTACTACATGCAAGGCAGTATTGCGCAGACCGCAGACCGCGAGGCGTTTGTGAAGGAGACGGTCCGGCGTTTTGGGGATATCGACGTGCTGGTGAACAATGCGGGCGTGGCCCCCAAGGTACGCAACGATGTGCTGGAAATGACGGAGGAGAGCTTTGATTACGTGGTAGGCACCAACACCAGGGGCACTATGTTTATGACGCAGCTTGTGGCAAACCAGATGCTCAAGCAGGAGGTCAAGGGCAGGCGGCGCGGCGTGATTGTCAACATCTCCTCCAGCTCTGTAGCGGTATCCTCCGTCAGCCGCGGCGAATACTGCATTTCCAAGGCGGGCGTGGCGATGATCACCTGGCTGTTCGCCGACCGCCTGGCCGCGCACGACATTCAGGTGTATGAGATCCGCCCCGGAGTGATCGAGACGGACATGACGCGCGTGGTGCACAAGAAATATTCCGACCTGATCGAGCAGGGGGTTTTCCCCATCGCGCGCTGGGGACAGCCGGAGGACATCGCGGGCGCGGTAAGCGCGTTTTGCAGTGAGAAATTCATCTACTCCACAGGCAACTACATCGACCTGGACGGCGGATTTCACATCCGTAAGTTATAAGATGAAAGGATGACGACGCATATGAAAAGGGACCGTACCGTACAAAACGCCGAGGCGCTGCCCTTTACGCAGGTGGAATGGGGACAGACCAAAGAACTGGTGGGCCGCTATTGCACAGCCCAGTCGGATAACGTGCTGGTAAAGATTACGGAATACCTGCCGCATTTCGAGCACTCCACCCACATTCATCCCGAGCAGGAGGAAATCATTTTTGTGCTCAGCGGCCGGGCGATTTCCGAGAGTGAATCGGGCAGGCTTGACCTGTCCCCCGGCTATGTGGCGCACGTGCCTGCCGGCGTGGTACACGCTACCTATAACCCGTATGACGAGCCCTGCCGTTGCGTGATTATCAAGAGCCCGGCGGACAAGGACCAGTTCAAGAGCTGATATGGAGAGCTTTCTGACCGCGGCCCGGGCGGTGTACCCTATGCTTGCAATGATATTGACCGGTATGCTGGTTCGCAAGCTTGGCATGGTGACGGACGGTGGGCTTCGGGAGATGAACCGGCTGGTCTACACGGTTTTTTTGCCTGCGTTGATGTTCGTCAACGTGCTGGACAGCGATTTCAGCGCGGGGGTTGATTGGGCGTTCTTCGTGTGGCCGCTTGTGATGATCGGCGTGGTGTTCATTGTGCTGATGCTTGCGGTACCCCTGCTGGAAAAGCGGGCCGACAGGCGCGGCGTGCTGGTACAGGCGGTTTTTCGCAGCAACTTCATGGTGTTTGGGCTTGCCATTGTTACATCGCTGTACGGAAGCGGCCGGATGGGGCCGATCGTGCTGCTGGCGGCCGTCGCGGTGCCGCTGATGAATGCGCTTTCCGTGGTGGCGCTGGCGTTTTTCAGGGGAGGGAGTCCTGAATGGAGAACCATCGGGCTCAACGTACTTAAAAACCCTGTGATCATCGCTACCGCGCTCGCATTTGCCTTTAAGGGGCTTGGGATTTATCCGCTGCCGGAGGTGTTCTATGGCTTTTCCAAAGTAGCCACGCCTTTCGCCCTGGTCGTCATCGGCGCGTCATTCACGTTTCAAAGCGTCGCGGATTTCCGGCCGCAGCTTCTCTGGGGCGTGCTTGGCAAGCTGGTGCTTGTGCCCGCCGCTGTGCTGCCTGTCTTTATCGCGCTGGGATTCCGCTACGAAATGCTTGTAGCGCTGATGGCGATTTTCGGCGGCCCGAGCGCCGCGTCCTCGTTTGCGATGGCGCAGCAAATGGGCGGCGATGGCAGGCTTGCGGCCTCGATGGTGGTGTTTACCTCCACGCTGTCGGCCGCGTCGTTCTTTCTATGGATTTTCCTGCTCGGGATGCTTGGGCTGATTTGAACGCCCGGGTATGGAAACCCGGAGGCTGATGGGTCACCGCCGCGGCGAAAAGCATGCGCCATACCGCGGCGGCCCTTGTAATACACGGATTTCAAAACAAAAATAATATTTAATATTTGATCAAATATCTTGACATGCAAATTGCGCGACGCTATAATGGCCCTAAAGAGCGTGCGATATAAAGCGGGCTTATGAAAACACAACTGATAGCAAAAATGGGCGCGGGGGTGAGCGTGCGAAAAGAGCTTTGGGGGGATCATCGGTTTTCAAAATCCAAAATACAAAAATGATTAATCAGGAGGAACGAACGATGAAAAAGATTCGAGTTTTGACAGCCATCCTTTTGGTGCTGGCGCTGATGGGCGCAGCCGGGGCCATTGCGCAGGAGGAGTGGAAGCCCTCGCAGACCATCCGCATTTACCTGGGCTTCAGCGCCGGCGGCGGCATTGACGCCATGTGCCGCACGGCCGCTCCCGCCATGGCCGAATACCTTGGCGTAGATGTGATTGTGGAAAACATGCCCGGCGCAAGCTCCGGCATCGCGACGGATTACGTGCTTTCCCAGCCTGCGGACGGCTATTCCATCCTTGGCACCAGCTCGTCCATGTGCGCGTTTTCTACCACGGAAAACTCGGACGCTTCCTATTTGCAGCTGGATATGCTTGCCATGCCCTTTGTGGTGAAAAACACGGGCGTTGTGGTAAACGCCAAGCTGGGCATCGATACCATGGAGGACTTCATCAAATATGTGACCGAGAACAACACCATCGCCTCTACGGCGGGCGTTGGCAGCATGTGGCACATTCCCGCCGCGAAGCTGGCGGAAACGCTTGGCTGCCTGGATAAGGTGACCTTTGTGCCTTACGACAGCGGCAACAAGACGGCGCTGGCCGTGGCGCAGGGCGAGGCGGACTGGTCCGCCGTGGATACGCAAAACGCCGGCGAATACATGAAGGGCGGTCTATGCAAAATGCTGTGCGTCTTTAGCAGCGAACCCTTCGAGTACGAGGGCTTCGGCTCCATTCCCGCCATTACGGACTTCGTGCCTGAAATTGCCGATTCGGCGGACATCCTTGGCGGTTGGAGGGGCTTCGCCGTATCTAAGGATACGCCCGATCACATCAAGCAGAAGCTGACCGAGGCGTTTACCTATGCCGTCAACACCGACCAGTTCAAGGAACTGCTCAAGCAGAACAATATCGACGCTGAGAAGGATGTTGTATACGGCGCGGAGGCGCAGGAAATTTTTGAGCACTCCAGCCGCGTGAGCTCCTACCTGCTGTACGATCTGGGCGACGGTACCCGCAACCCGGAGGATGTGGGCGTGCTGCGCTGGGAGTAACCGCGTTGTTACCGGTGTGAGGGAGAGTTAAGGGGGGGACGCCCTTAACCCCGGACGTCGGGGACGAACAGCCCCCGGCGTCCCGCTCCCTCGACCGGGACTATCATAAAAACGGGAACCCGGTTTCTCGCTCCGCCTGGCGGCGTGGGCGGGGCGAAGGAGGAAATTGGCTTATGCGCCTGGGTAAAGAGGATAAAGAGGTTTTGGTCTTTTCCGGCTTTCTTGTGGTGACGGTTTTTCTTTTGATATCGATATTCAGCATTAATCAGAGGGGCAAATCCATCGTTGAAAGCCCGAGGTTGTTGCCAATGATTGTGGTGGGGTGCATGTTTCTGATTTGCGGGGGTGGGCTTACCAGAAGCCTGCGGGCGCACGGGCGGCCTACGCTTGCCAAGATCGGCGGGTCGCTGCGGGCGTGCGCGGCCGACCCGCAGGTGCGCCGGATTTTGCTATCCATGTTGATTGTGGCTGTGTATGTGTTTGTCGGCATTCCGTTTATAGGGTTTTATCTGAGCAGCTTTCTGCTGATCTGCGGTATAACGCTGTTTTATGTACGCAGCATCAAACCTGTTTACGCCGTTTTGGTCAGCCTGGCGCTAACGGGGCTTTTATACCTCATTTTTTTTGTCGCGTTTAACTTGCGGCTTCAATAGCGTTAGGAGGATAGGCTATGAATGTACTGGACATGCTCCTGGAAGCGTTGTCGCCGCAGATCATTCTGCTGCTGACCGCAGGCGTGGTAGTCGGCATTATCGGCGGCGCGCTGCCCGGCATTTCTTCCACAACGACGGCCGCGCTGATGGCGACCTTTGCCTTTACAATGGATACGACCAGCGCCGTGATGTTCATGGCGGCCACGCAGGTAGGCAGCACCTATGGAGGAAGCATCTCCGCCTCCATCCTGAACATTCCCGGCACGCCGGCCTCGGCCGCGACGGCGCTGGAGGCATATCCCCTCGCGCAAAAGGGCGAGGGCCAAAAGGCGCTGGCAATCAACGTCGCGGCTTCGTTCTGGGGCAACACCATAGGGGCGCTGCTCCTGCTGGTCGTATTCCCGGTAACGCTCAGCGTGGTGCTCTATTTTGGCTCGTGGGAGATGTTCTGGTTCTCCATATTCGGATTGGTGATCTGCGCGCAGCTTTCGCGCGGCGACTTTGTGAAGGGGTTGTTTTCCGCCTGCCTGGGATTGATCTGCTCGTTTGTGGGGTCCGACCCCATCTATGGCGCGGGTGGGCTGCGCTTTACCTATTCCATCCCATACCTCAAGGACGGCATCGGGTTGATTCCCGCGATGGTAGGCCTGTACGGCATGTCGGAGGTTTTTGTTTCGCTGGTTAACAGCAAGGTTAAGCCACTGGAGGTGAAGCGTAACAAGCTGTTTGCCTTCGGAGAGGTTTGGAAGCATAAGTGGCTGGCGCTGCGCGTATCCGTCATCGGCTTCATCATCGGCGTGATTCCAGGAGTCGGCTCCAACATCGCGTCATGGGTGGGCTATAACCAGGCGATGTCCGCATCCAAAAACAAGGAGGAATTCGGTCACGGCAGCGTAGAGGGCTTGATCGGCTCGGAGGCGTCCAACAACGCGTGCGCGCCAGGCGCGTACGCGCCCATGCTGGCTCTGGGTATTCCCGGGGACGGCATCACGGCTATTGTACTGGCGGTGCTGACTGTACAGGGCATACAGACAGGCGCGACGTTTTCAACCAACAACCCGCACTTCCTGTACCTGCTGGTGCTGTCCATGCTGTTTGCGGGCGTGCTGTTTTTGCTGATCGGCAGCTTTTTGGGCAAGCCGATTCTCAAGATGCTTTCGGCTCCGCTACCGATTATTATGGCGGCGGTCATCTGCCTGTGCTCGGTAGGTGCGTTCAGCAATACCAACCGCTATGGCGACATCGTGGTGATGTTCGTATTCGGCGTATTGGGGCTGATCATGAAAAAAATCAAGCTGCCTATCGCGCCGATGGTGCTTGGCATTGTGGTTGGCAACAACCTGATCGACGCCAACTTTCGCCGGGCGATACTGGCTGGGCGCGGAAGCCTTCTGCCCTTTGTGACAAGGCCGATTTCCCTGGCGCTGGTGGTATTGCTTGTGGTAATTGTGCTAAAGGATATGCTGACGCCCGTGCTGAAAAGACGGCGTGAAAAACGAAGTAAAGCGGTGAAGTAATCAAGAGCCGCGGCTGTTTCCCGGCGGTGGTCCGGGAAACAGCCGCTTTCCATTTACCCCAGGCTATGGACAAATGCCATAGGGTATGATATATAATCCTTTGATCAAAATACCACGGATTCAAAAGGAGAACGTACCATGGCCAGAAGCTTCATGCGCGGCATTGCCGGAGACGGTCGTGCTGAAAATCAGATTACCGGGGGCGTGATTTGGAAACAGCTTCTGGTTTTCTTTTTTCCCATCCTGCTGGGTACTTTTTTTCAGCAGTTGTACAATACCGCCGACGCCATCATCGTAGGTAAATTTGTGGGTAAGGAAGCGCTGGCCGCTGTGGGCGGCGCGACCGGCAACCTGATTAACCTGGTGGTGGGCTTTTTTGTGGGCCTATCCTCCGGCGCGACGGTGATTATCTCTCAGTTTTTTGGCGGGCGGCGGGATCAGGAGGTCAGCCACGCGGTGCATACGGCCGTTGCGCTGGCGCTGGCGGGCGGCTTGCTGCTGACCGTTTTGGGTATCGCCTTTTCCCCGGCCATTTTAAGGATGATGGGTACGCCGGACGAGGTGATGGGTTACGCTATAACCTATATTCGCATTTACTTTGCCGGGATGATACCGTCCTTGATTTATAACATTGGATCGGGCATCCTGCGCGCTGTGGGGGATTCGCGCCGCCCGCTGTTTTTCCTGATTTGTGCGTGCATGGTCAACATACTGCTGGATATTTTGCTGGTGGTGGGGCTGGAGATGGGGGTTGCGGGCGCGGCGCTGGCTACGATCCTGTCCCAGACGGTCAGCGCGGTGCTGGTGGTGGTTACGCTTTGCCGCGCGCCGTTTTCCTACCGGCTGGAAATCAAAAAAATCCGCTTTTACAAAAGCCTTCTGGACCGGATTGTGCAAATCGGCTTTCCGGCCGGGCTGCAATCGGTGATGTATTCGATTTCAAACGTGATCATTCAGGCGAGTATCAATACCTTTGGGACCGACGTGCTGGCGGCGTGGACGGCTTACGGAAAGATGGACGGCCTGTTTTGGATGACGGTGAGCGCCTTTGGCGTAGCCATTACCACATTTGTGGGGCAGAACTTTGGCGCGGGGCAGTATGACCGGGTAAAAAAGAGCGTGCGCGTGTGTCTGGGGATGGCGATGGGGGCGACGGTGCTGCTGAGCGCTTTTCTGCTGCTGCTGGGCAAGCCGCTGTTTGGGATGTTTACAGACGACCCTGAGGTCATCAGCCAGGGGCTTAGCATGCTGCGCCTGCTGGTGCCCACCTATTTTACCTATGTTTGCATCGAAGTCCTTTCCGGCGCGGTGCGGGGCGCGGGGGATTCCCTGATTCCCACGCTGATGACGCTTACCGGCGTGTGCCTGCTGCGAATCGTATGGGTGATGGGCGTTGCCCCAGCCTACCACAGCATGCCTGTTGTGCTCTTAAGCTATCCAATCACATGGAGCGTTACGTCCGTGATGTTTCTGGTGTATTATCATAAAGGCGGCTGGCTGCGCAGGTGCATCCGCAGGGCCGGGATGGAGTAGAGTTTTTATGAAAGATTCATTTTGAAAAAGGCATTATTCCCGAATAACTTCAGGCTGCCTGTAACCGTGCGGTAGATAGGCGCCTGCCTCGAAAATATGCCGCCGCGTGGTGTGTATCAAACTGAACTTTGGCCGCGTCAAGGAATTACCATCCCGCTGGACGCCTATTGCTGGACGGTTGGCGCGAGGAACCCACAGGCAATGGAGCGCTGGGCGCTTATGATAACCTGAATCCCTACTTAAATACAGTGGGCAGCAAGCTCAAACAGCAAGATGAAAGCAATGTCGATTGGTATGATTGCTGCTATGAAATGCAGCAATGGGCGGCAAACATGCCCAAGGAGGATAACGGAGATTGGACAGAAAGCTCCGGATACATTCAAAACGGTGTGAACAATCAGGCCATTCGCTATTGCATTTATCAAACCGGCTTTGAAAGCAATTTACCCATCATGGAGCGCACGGAGGACCATCGCTTTCGTCCCGTTGAGGCTATTACCATCGCGGAAGTCATTCGCGCGGCGCTTCGTTATTATGAGGCGGCCGACCAGCTGCTCTTCGCACCGTAATCCAGCCGGGCTTTCAGAAATGTTTTATCAAGTGTGGAAGGGGTAAAAAACACCTGCCGGCATGGTATCACGTGCTGGCAGGTGTTTTGGCAGCGGCCTTGGAACGATAGCCTGTGCTGTATCGGATATGGGTTTTTTAGAATACGCTTTAGATAACCGCATTTTTCCGGCGGCCTTTTGGCGGCTTTTGTTTAAAACAGTACCTTCTTACGCTTCCTTGTAGCGGGCAACGATGGCGTCAATTTTAGCGGCCTGATCGGCTGTCAGGGGCTCGACAGGTAAGGAGGCAACGTCCTCGCCAAACCCCATGGTGCTGCCAATGTGCTTCATGGCGGACATCCAATGCTTGCCTTGGTTCAGGCATTTGCGCAGATCCCAAACTTCCTTTTGCAGACGGTAGGCTTCCTTGGTATCGCCCCGCTGGCAGGCATCATACATTTCTACGAACATTTTGGGGAAGAAGTTTGCCAAACCGGGCACGCACCCCTGAGCGCCGAAGGTCATGGCTGCGGAGCACAGCTCCTCTGCACCGTTGAACACGGCAATATCCTTATCTTCCAGCAGAAATAGCACACGCTGAAAGCTTTCCCAATCGGCGCAGCTATCTTTGTAGGCAATAACATTGTCGACGTCTGCGAGCGTGCGGATCGTTTCGGGTTTGATGGGGGCATGGGTCATGCCGGGAATGTTGTATACGACGATTTTCAGATTTGTGCTTTTCGCAATAGCCTCATAATGGCGAACGATTTCATCCTGACAGCTGTTTTGCAGATAGAAGGAGGTGGTGGCAACAACGATTTTAGCGCCCACCTGCTCTACAGCCTTAATATTCTCAATCACGCGGGTGGTGGAGGCGTCGATCACACCGCAGAAAACCGCAACCCGGTCGCCGACAAATTCAACGGTTTTCCGAACGGTATTGAGCCAGTCATCCTTGGAGGTCATCATGGCTTCACCCGAGCTACCCATGGTAAACACGCCGCTAATGCCGCCTTTTATGTCATAATTGATGAGTTCTTTCAAACCGTCCTCATCCAATGTGCGGTCAGCACGCAGGGGCGTGATAATCGGCGGAATAATACCGGTGTATGTTTCCTTGTTGGCAAACAATGAGATCGTCTCCTTTTATTTTAGATATAGAAATTGGGGGTTTCCCCAGAGTGCCGCGCGTTTTGCCCTGAGCCCAAAGCGATCCGCTGATTTTTATAAGCGCCGTGTGGGCGCGCATGGCAGGCATTGGGTAAGCATGGGTTCCAAAGCCTCAACGGAATTCTATGCCGGAATGCGTATCGGATTGAGATGGACGAAAGCTCCTTAACCGATTTAACCGGTGGGAGAAGGATCAAAAATAAACTTATCCCTTTACAGCGCCTGCGGTGAGGCCCTCGATCAGGTAACGCTGTACACAGCCAAACAGAATGACAACGGGAATGGTCACGATGACGCCGCAAGCCATGATGCCGCCCCAGTTAATTACACCAATGCTTCCCATCAACTGTCCGATGGCCAGCTGTACGGTCATGGCGGACTTGGAATTGGTCAGGAACAATGCGTACTGATAATCATTCCAGCCCAGAATAAAGGCATAGATGAGGATGCTGACCAGGCCGCCCTTGGCCAAAGGAAGCACCACTTGCCAGAAAGTACGGAAGCGGGAGCAACCGTCAATCTGTGCGGCTTCCTCCAGCTCGTAGGGAATCCCTTTGAAAAAGCCGCTCATTAGCCAAACGCTGATCGGAACGGTGGAGGTAAGGTAGATGAGAATGAGGCCGGTAAGGGTGTTTAGAATACCGAGCGCCGCCGCCATGCGATACCAGGCCACCATGATGACCGGACCTTGGAACATTTGCGCCAGCATTAAAAAAATCACGACCACTTTCATACCGGGGAAAGATTTACGGCCAATGGCATAGCCGCCTGTAGCGGCAAAGCCGATGGTCAGCACTGCCGTCAGGCCAGAAACCAGCAGGGAGTTTTTCAGATAAGGCAGCAGATCGGGACCGGGACTGGGTGAAAAGGCATAGAAATAGTTCTTTATGGTGGGATTCACGGGAAAAAACGTGGGGATTACGGAGAAAATTTCCGTATCGGTTTTAAAGGAGCACAGGATCAGCCATAGGAAGGGAAACAGTACGAAAAACATCAGTATGAACAGACCGGCGGAAAACAACAAATTCGAAACGAGCTTTTTTCTCTTCATTTGTCAGCCCACCTTTTCCGAATTCTTGTTGTATACATGCAGGTACATAACGACGAACACCATCATCAGGAGCATCGAAATTACAGACACCGCGGAACCCACGCCCATCTGGAAATCCTTAAAGGATTTGGAATAAATGTATGTGGGCAGAATGCTGGTGGTATAGCCGGGCCCGCCGGCAGTAAGAACCCAGATAACTTCGAATTTTGTCCAGGATTGAACGATGCTTGTCAGCGCCGTAACCAGAATGACAGGCGAAAGCATGGGCATGGTGATGTTGAGAAACTGCTTCCATTTATTGCAACCATCCACGTAAGCCGCTTCGTACAGATCGGCGGGAATGCTCTGCAGGCCGGCCAGAAACATCAGCGTCGCATAGGGAAGCCCCTTCCACAGGGAGGTCAGCAGGAGCGAAAACCAGACGACGGATTTGTCGCCTAGCCAGACATAGTTGGTATTCAAAACATAGTTTAGCAGACCGTAGTCGCCATCATAAATCCAGCGCCAGATCAAGCCCATGATGATGACGGGGGTGACCCACGGCACCATCATCAGACCGCGAACCAGCGGGCGACCCGGGAATTTACGATTCAAAAGCAGAGAGGCGGGAATGGCTACTACATATTGCAAAATGGTAGAGCCGAAAACCCACAGCAGACTGTTGCCCAGAATAGGCCAAAAGTTGGAGTCGTTGGTGAGAAGCTTCACATAGTTCTTCAGACCAACCCATTTGCCACTGCCGATCTTGACCATGTTCAAGTCGGTGAAGCTGGTATAAATGGAATTAAAGATGGGATAAATCTGGAAAATTAAGAGAAAAATTAACGTGGGGGCCAAAAACGCATAAATATATCCGCTTTTGCCGAGCTTGACCCACAGGCTTCTAAAACGCGATTGCATGGCGCCTCCTCCTCGGCAGGTTCATTTGTTGTGGTTGTGGTAGAAAAGAAAGGGGCTGCCGCTCCTGCGTTTTTTCTATCGCTGGCGCGACAGCCCCTTAAGGATCCACCTTTCTTTATTCGAGAGATTCCTTGACTTCGTCGATACCCTTTTTAATTTCATCATAGGCTGTGGCAGCGTTGATTTCGCCGTTGGTGAGCTTTACGATGGCGCCTTGCACAACCTTTTCCATAGCGGCCTGGCCCAGAATCTTGGGCATGGGCTTGCCGTACTGGTCGGCGGCGGCCTGGAATTGCTTCATCAGAGCAATGTGCTTTTCACCCACGTTCTCGCCATATTGCTCGTAAGCGATGTTGGCATACTTAACAAGGGTTTCGTCGGTGAGATAGTTCACCGCAGAAACGTTCATGCTGCCAGCAAGTTTGCCCAGAATGGGTTCACTCAAAGCCGTCTCGATAAACGCCCAGGCAGCCTCCTTCTGGGAGGAACCGGCAATCATGGCGTAGCCGTTGGTGCCTACCATCATGGCGGGCTGCTCAGCGGAGGGGCCGGCAGGCATGGGCCAGATAGTGGTACGGTCGAGACAGGTGATGCCATGGGATACAACGTTGCCGGTGAAGTAAGCGCCGGTGTGCATCATGGCGACAGTATTGGACTCCCAAGCCTTGAACAGTTCGGGGTAGAGCCAGGTGGATTGGGACTTGGGCATATAAGCGGATAGCTTTTCGATGAACTCAAGCGTTTCAATATACCTGCCCTTGGTTTCGTCGCTGGTGTCGTCGGGAGTGAAGCCGTTGGACAGGGAAATCATCATGAAATCACGGAAGGTAAAGCGGCCCTCGCCACCGTTGGCCATGGCAAAACCATAGGTGCTATCGGTGGTTACGGCTGCGGCGGCAGCCAGCACAGCGTCCCAGCTCTTCAGAGTGGTGTAGTCGATGTTTGCGTTGCTCAGCATTTCGGTATTGACGATATGGGAGTAGGGGATCATACACATGGGAGCAGCGTATAGGGTGCCGTCAACGCTATTATTCTCCAATGCAACGGAGGAGAAGTTGTCCATCGCCAGGCTTGAGGACTTTTCAATCCATGGCTGGATGGGTTCCAGAGCGCCCATGGAGACGGGATTGACAACGTCCTGAATTTGCATGACATCAGGATAATCGCCGCTGGCGATCATCGCGGCAAGCTTGCTTTCGATGTCGGCCCACACGAGGAATAGGTACTCGACTTCAACGTTGGGGTACTTTTTCTTCATTTCTACAGCGATATCATTGGCGATTTCCTTTTCCAGGTCAGAGGTGCCGGGGTAGAGGACGCGCAGATGAGCGGTCAAATCGGCATCCACAACCTCAGAGCCTTCGGCGGTGGCTGCTGTAAACAGACAAACCATGGAAGTCAACATCAGGGAGAGACAGAGCACGAGTGCCAGAACCTTTTTCATTTGAAATCCTCCTTCAAAGTTGTAGTGGTGTATCGTTTACCCGTAAGACGGGCAAAGAACGTTGTCAGCGTCTGATGCCGCGGCAGCTTTCGCGTACGTTGATTTCCGGACGAAAGATCGTCTCATTGGGAATGGCGGCTTTGGGATCCCGGATTCTTTTAAGAAGGAGCTCGGCGGCAGTACAGCCGATTTCATACTTCTTAAAGGATACGCTGGTCAGCGCTTCGGAGGGAACATTGCATAGCATAGTATTGTCATAGCCGATGACGCCGATGTCATCCGATACCCGAAGCCCGGCTTCGTGGATGGCATTGATGGCGCCGCAGGCAATCTGATCGTTGAAAGCAAATACTCCATTAACATGCTTGCCGCTTTCCAGTAACTGCTTCATCATGCGGTATCCCAGCTCCACACGGCTATAATCGGGACAATTGAGCACCAGTCCTTCGTCCAGCTCCAGCCCATGTTCCCACAGCGCCGCCATGTAGCCATGATGCCGGGCCAAAGTGGTCTGATAATGCAGCACCGAGAGAAAGGCGATATGATCGTAGCCTCGCTCCAGCAAATGCTTGGTGGCAAGATAGCCGCCGTAAAAGTTGTTGGAGTAGACCAGCGGAGCCTTTACGCCGTTAATGCCGCGATTGCAAAATACCATTGGCACATTGAGCTCAACAAAATCGCGAAGATGCTCGTCTGTAATGGTTTCACCGTTCATAATTGCCGGTATAATCAGCAAGCCGTCAACATGAGAATTTAACAACCTGCGTAGACTGGAGCGCTGTTTGACAAAATCGTTATCCGTGTTACACACAACCACGTTGATGTTGTGACGCTGCATCACATCCTGAATGCCGCGTAAAATTCCCGGGTAGGTATCATGCACAATGTTGGGAATCAGCACGCCGATATTCATCACATCGTGACGAATCGGCGTATCATCGGCGGTTAAATCCGCCACGTAGGTACCGCTGCCCGCAACGGAATAGAGATAGCCCTCGGAAACCAGATCGGCAATGGCCCTGTCAATGGTGGTTCGGGAAATCATGTACTCTTCGCACAGAACTGATCGGGACGGAAGCCTGGTATTTGGCTCCTGCTGCACGATCCTGTCCAATACAGCTTGCTTTACCTCGACATATCGAAGCATTGGTATGCTCCTCCTCGTGTCCGGGGGAGTTCCCTCGTGATGGCTTGATGATACCTAAAATCCGAGCAGATTGTCAATTGATCTGGACGATAACGGGCAGCAAAACGAAAAAGACGGGCAGATTGAGAAGGAAATTTTGTAAATAATGGTTGCTAAAGAGAAATTTTTAACATATATCCTGCTAATGAAAACCACTTTTATGAAAACCGAATCTTAGGCGCATGGCATTTCTGAAAAGCTGCCCGTTTTTTGGCTGCACTTGCCTGATGTTTCCCGTACTTATTGACTTTGATAGGCACTTTTTTATAATGGAGGTAACGTATGGGACCTGTCCCCAAAAAAGAATGCTTGAAAGGTGATAGAATATGGATCAAGTGCACGGTTTACTCAATATGCAAGGCAAAGTCGCAATTGTTACCGGCGGTCATGCCTGGCTGGGCAACGATATGGCATGCGCGCTGGCAGAGTATGGCTGCGATATTATCATTACTTCTCGAGAGCTGGCCCGCGCCGAGGCCGCCGCCGCCGGTATCGCTGCGAAATACGGTGTGCGTACGCTTGGACTGACGCTTGAGCAGAAGGAATATGAATCCTGTAGTAAAATGGCGCGGGATGCCTTTGCATGGCAGGGACATATTGACGTGCTGATCAATAATGCGGGCGGAGGCTCTGGTATGGGCGAGTGTGATTTTCTCAAGCGCGACCCTGCCAATATCAAGAATATGATTGATGTAAACCTGACCGGCGCAATGTTTTGCTGCCGCGCAGTCGGCGGATATATGGCGGGCGCAGGCAGGGGCGTGATTATCAATATGGCGAGCATTGCCGCGCTGGTAGGCCGCAACCGTGCCATGTATCATGAGAGCAACAAGATGGAACAACCGGTAGAATATGCCGCGGCCAAGGGTGGCGTTGTGGGCTTTACGCAGGATTTGGCGGCCTATATGGCCCCCTATGGCGTTCGGGTGAATTGTATCTCTCCCGGCGGCTTTGATAAGGGCGACCTGCCAAAGGCATTCACGGACGCATACGGAAAGCTGACTCCCATGGGCCGAATGGGCAAGATGGGCGAGGAAATCAAGGGCGCGGCGCTGTATTTGGCAAGCGACGCTTCCCGCTATGTAACGGGACATAATCTGGCTGTTGACGGAGGTTTCCACGTATGCAAGTAAAGGATTTGCGCGTTTTGGTAGCCGGTTGCGGCTCCATTGGTCTTCGGCATGCGGGAGTACTGCGAGACTTGGGAGTTGTGGAGATGGCCGCCTGTGATCCATCTGAAAAATCCCGGCAGGCTTTGGCGGAACAGGATAGCGCCTGCCGGCTGTATGCAGATTATGCGGAGGCGCTAACCACGGAAAATCCCGATGCAGTGTTCCTCCTTACCCCTACCCGTCTGCACATTGAGATGGCTAAGCAGGCTGTGATGGCGGGGGCGCATGTTTTTATTGAAAAGCCAATATCAAATTCCAACGAAGGGGTTGCAGAGTTAAAAGCGCTGGCACGGATGAAGGGTAAGAAGGTGATGGTGGGCTTCTGCTTCCGCTACCATGACGGTTTGCTCAAAGCAAAGAAAGCCATTGAGCAGGGCGCCATTGGCCGCTTGGTATCCATCCGGGCGCTGATGGGCGAGCCCTTCTACGACATTCACCCCGACTATCTGAAAATGTACTATTCCAAGTATTCGGGAGCCTTTGAACTGGTGCATGATCTGGATCTGGCCATCTGGTTTGCCGGCCAGCCCATCGAGAGCGTGCAGAGCGTGTATGGTTCCTTTTCGGATATGGGGATGGAATCGCCCGATACCATTGAAATGCTGGTAAAGTTTGCAGACCGCTGCGTGGCCAACGTCCATCTGGACTTCTTCCAGACACCCCGCCGCCGTCAGATCGATCTGATCGGCGTAATGGGCGTTATCACGGTGGAGTTTGCCTCTTGGGATAAAGCGACGATTTCCGTATTCTCCCGCAGTGATATGCAGTGGCATCAGGAGACGATTGCCACAGTGCGCAACGATATGTTCCGCGCGGAGGATAGCGAGTTCTTTGATTGTGTGCTGAACAATACGCCCGTTCGTTGCACGATAGACGAAGCTTTGAAATCACTGGAAGCCATTGCGGCTGTTTATAAACCCTATTAAGAATTGGGGAAGGATGATATTTCAATGAAGCGCAGTGAAATTGACCGTTTAATTGATGAAGCCATTGATATGCTGAAAGCTCATCATTATATGCTGCCGCCCTTTGCCTTCTGGCAGCCGGAAGAATGGGCTGCCAAAGGCAGCGAGTATGACGAAATTCGCGACAATATGCTGGGATGGGATCTGACCGATTTTGGAAGTGGAAATTTTTATCAGGAGGGCCTGTTTCTCTTTACCGTGCGCAACGGCAACCTCAACATGCCTCAGTACACAAAGCCTTATGCCGAAAAGGTTTTGATCGTCCGGGAAAACCAGATCACACCCTTTCATTTTCATTGGAAAAAGATGGAGGACATTATTGTTCGCGGCGGTGGGAACTTGCTGGTGCAGTTGTACAACCGCACCGAGGACGAGAAACTGAACGAGATCGACGATGTGACTGTGATGGTGGACGGCGTGCGCAAAACGTTGAAGGCGGGCAGCATACTGCGCCTGACCCCGGGAGAAAGCGTTACCTTGCCTCAAGGCATGTACCACAGCTTTTGGGCGGAAAACGACACTGGCGCAGCCCTGGTAGGCGAGGTTTCCATGACCAACGACGATAATATTGATAACCGCTTTCTTAAACAGCAGGGCAGGTTTCCAACCATTGAGGAGGACGCGCCCAAGCGTCATCTGCTGTGCATTGATTATCATTCGGCAGGATAATTGAATAAAGCCGCAAAGGAGGCGTATCAAAACGAAGGGTGTGATGTGTTTCCCGAACAGGCGGTATAAAAAGCGCCCTGCCGCCAAAAAATGGCGAATGACGGCCTCGCTCCTGATTTCATTGGAGTGAGACCGTCTTTTTAATTACTGTACTTCAAAGCGTGAACTGAATTTGCTCGGAAACCGGCGGTTTAACCTTGGAACGGTTGATGGGGTAGGTGTTACAGGCATTTATCCTTAGAGTGCTGAATTAAGGCAAAACGAATGGGCTTGCCGCCTGCTTTTCACAGACAACAAGCCCTCTTGGTTGTTTCATTTTGTTTTTGTCTAACTTTTTGGGATTCGTTCAAAAACGCGGGGCGTTCAGTGTCCAATCAACCTTCCCAATCAGGCTTCCACGTTGGACTTGGTGGGCAGGGCACGCTGCACGTTGCCGCTGCGGAGGCAGCGGGTGCACACATTCAAGCGCCTGGCCTGACCGTTTACCAACACGCGCACGCGCTGAACGTTGGGAGCCCAGATGCGGTTGGACTTGCGGTTGGAGTGGCTTACATTGTGGCCGCTCATCGAGCCCTTTTCACAAACCTCACAAAATTTGCCCATCATTACACCTCCTAACGGGAGTTTGCATTCTTAACAGCTTATCTATAATATCACGCATTCGGAATATTGACAAGGGTTTTTTTCGCGCTTTGTCGATTTTTCCGGTGATATTTGGGGATGAATTCTTTTTGTTCGATTTCAATGCTGGATTGTGTAGCATTTGGGGCAGCCGACGCGCTGCTATTTGTCATCCATCTTGAGCACGGCCAAAAATGCCTCGCTGGGCACCTCCACGCTTCCGAACTGCCGCATGCGCTTCTTGCCCTCCTTCTGCTTTTCAAGCAGCTTTTTTTTGCGCGTGATGTCGCCTCCGTAGCACTTGGCCAAAACATCCTTACGCAGGGCCTTGACCGTCTCGCGGGCGATTACCTTGCCGCCGATAGCCGCCTGAATGGGAATCTCAAACATCTGGCGCGGGATGACGTCCTTGAGTTTTTCCGCGATGCTGCGGCCCCGCGCGTACGCTTTGTCCCTGTGCACGATGATGGAGAACGCATCGCAGATATCGCCGTTGAGCAGGATGTCTAGCTTGACAAGGTCGCTCTCGCGGTAGCCCTTCAGTTCGTAATCGAAGCTGGCGTAACCGCGGCTGCGGCTTTTTACCTGATCAAAAAACTCGAAAATGATCTCGTTGAGCGGGATTTCATAAAGCATCTTGACACGTCCGCCTTCATACTGCATATCCAAAAACGTGCCGCGCTTATCCACGCAGATATCCATCATCGCGCCCACAAACTCCTGCGGCGTGTAGATGGTAGCGCTGACATAAGGCTCCTCCATGCGCTCGATCTCGCCCACGCCCGGCAGGTTGGAGGGGTTGTCGATGGAGATTTCACTGCCGTCGGTTTTGTATACCTGATAAATGACGCTGGGCGCGGTAGTCACGAGGTCAAGGTCAAATTCCCGCTCCAGACGCTGCTGGATGATCTCCATGTGCAAGAGGCCAAGAAATCCGCAGCGGAAGCCGTAGCCCAGCGCGACGGACGTTTCGGGATCAAAGGAAAGCGATGCGTCGTTCATGCGCAGCTTTTCCAGCGCGTCGCGCAGGTTATCGTAATCCGCGCCGTCGGCGGGGTAGATACCGCAGAATACCATGGGCGTTACCTTCCGGTAGCCGGGCAGCGGCGCGGCGGCGGGACGCTCCGCGTCGGTGATGGTATCGCCCACGCGGGTGTCGCCCACGTCTTTAATGGAGGCGGAGATATAACCCACGTCGCCGGGATAGAGAGCCTCGCAGGGAGCGTAGCCGGGCCGGAAGGTGCCGACCTCCACGATGTCAAACTCGCTGCCCGTCTGCATCAGGCGCATGCGCATGCCTGCCTTTACCGTGCCTTGCATCACGCGCACAAAGCAGATCGCGCCCCTATAGTTATCGTAGAAGGCATCGAAAATCAGCGCCTGTAGCGGCGCGTTCTCATCGCCGCTTGGCGCGGGAATGTGCCTGACGATGGCCTCAAGCACCTCTTCGCAGTTGCGGCCCGTCTTGGCGGAGATCAGCGGGGCCTCGGAGGCGTCCAGGCCGATGACGTCCTCAATCTCCTGCTTTACCTCGTCCGGCCGGGCGCTGGGCAGGTCGATCTTGTTGATGACCGGAATGGTTTCCAGATCGTGCTCCAACGCCATATAGACGTTGGCTAGCGTCTGCGCCTCGATCCCTTGCGTGGCGTCCACCACCAGCAAAGCGCCCTCGCAAGCGGCCAGCGCGCGGCTGACCTCGTAGCTGAAGTCCACGTGGCCGGGGGTATCGATGAGGTTGAGGGTGTAGGTTTCGCCATTTTTGGCCTTGTACTGCATGCGCACGGCCTTGGACTTGATGGTGATGCCGCGTTCGCGCTCCAGCTCCATGGAGTCCAGAATCTGTTCCACCATCTGGCGCTGCTCAAAGACGCCGGTCATTTCCAAAAGCCGGTCCGCCAGAGTGCTCTTGCCGTGGTCAATATGGGCGATGATGCAAAAGTTGCGAATATGGGAAAGCCGGTTCTCGTGCAAAGGAACCCCTCCAAATTGGCAGAATACAACTTGCTTATCATATCGGATTTTTTTCAAAAAAGCAACTGAGTCTTCATTTAGAAGATATATTTATATCACAACAGCAATCATCGTGATTACATTTTGATAATTGAGAAGAAATAAATTTTATTTGATGGCTACATCCCGCAGATAAAGCCCATCGCTGTGTTTAAAATGGGTTCGTGCCGGCCATGCCCTCCAAGGCGCTCTTTAAGATGCGGTACTTCGTTGAAGCTGATGACACGCAGACGCATATCCCTCACCCCCGGCGCATAACGTTGGAAGACCATGAGGGAAAGGGTGCGTGAACGCATGATGGCGCGGGGAAAACAGAGCATGGCGGTCATTGCGCTTTGCGCTCTGCTCGTTTTGACGGCGGCGGTTCTTCCCCGCATGTCCGGCTTGCCAAGGGCCACGGCCGCGGACGACGCATCCGGCGAGCTAACGGCCTCCGAACGGGCCAAACGGGCGAATGTGCCGGAAGGCGCCTGGATTCTCATCAGCATCCATCAAAAATCGCTGACGCTATATCACGGCACGGAGGTGCAGAAGCGATATACCGTTGCGACCGGCGCGGGCGGTACGCCTACGCCCATTGGAACCTTTCGCGTCACAAACCGTTTTTCGGGCGATCTTGGCGGCTTTGGAACGCGCTTTCTGGGGCTGAATGTTCCGTGGGGCCAGTTTGGCATTCATGGCACCAATAAGCCGCAGAGCATCGGCAACAACGCTTCGCATGGGTGCGTGCGCATGTTCATCAGGGATTCGGAGGACTTGTATGCCAAGGTGCCCAACGGCGCGAAGGTATTGATCGAGGGCGGAGCCTATGGGCAGCTTGATACCAGCCTGCGCACCATCCGTGCGGGAGACCGCAACAGCCATGTCGCCGCCGTGCAGAGAAAGCTGTACGCGCTGGGGTATTTTTACGGCGCTGCCGACGGCATCTACGGCCAGGGTACGCAGGCGGCGGTCAAAAGCGCCCGAAAGGCGCTGGGCCTGCCGGCCGGTGAAAATGTGGACTACGCGTTTTATCAGGCGATTGGCCTGATTCTGTTTGAATAACACAAGCATACGGGGGGACGAACATGACCTGGCAGGAGACGATCGGCTTCTTTATCAACTGCATGCCAAAGCCGGTGGGCAAGACGCTTTTGCACCAGCCCGAGGGCAGCGTGCGGGAAATCCGCGTTCGCGCGGGTGGCAAGGTACGTATTTTGACCGACCAGGGAGAAATCGCCTGCGCGCAGACGGCCACGCAGCAGCAGGTTGCGCAGATGGCCGAGGCGCTGTGCGAGCACGCCCTCTATGCCCGCGCCGAGGAGCAGCGGCAGGGCTTTGTTACCCTGCGCGGGGGTCACCGCATGGGGCTTTGCGGGAGGGTGATTGCCCAAGGGCAAAGCGTGCGCGCCCTTCGGGAAATCAGCTCGTTCTGTGTGCGCATCGCGGGCCAGTGGCGCGGCGCGGCGGACGCGCTAATCCCTCATTTGACGGACGAGCATGGCCGGGCGCGAAGCCTGCTGATCATCGGCCTGCCCGGGATGGGCAAAACAACCATGCTTCGCGACGTGTGCCGGCGTTTGTCTGAAAGCGGTATGCGCATGTGCGTGGTGGATGAGCGTAGCGAAATCGCCGCCATGTCCGGAGGACTGCCGCAGCTGGATGTGGGGCCGAATACGGACGTCTTGGACGGCTGCGGCAAGGAGGCGGGGCTTCGGTGGATGCTGAGGGCCATGTCGCCCGACGCGCTTGTGACGGACGAGCTGGGCGGTGTGAGCGACGCACAGGCTTTGCTGGAGGCGGCACGCAGCGGCGTAAGCGTGCTTTCCACCTTGCATGGACGCGACCTGGAAACGGCGATTTCACGCGGCGCGCTGTATCATCTGGCACAAAACCGGGCGTTCTCACGCTATGTCGTGCTGGATGAACATGAGGTGGGCAAGGTGGCCGCAGTCTGCGACGAGCAGCTTCGTCCCCTTCAGTCGGCGGAGAATCAATGATGTTGGGCGCGGCGGGGACACTGTGCTGCCTGACGGCCGGAACAGTGCTTGGTATCTATCTGCGGGACCGCAGGCAGGCCCGCGTGCAGCTTTTAAACGGGCTGACCGATGTGCTGACGGGCATGCGCCTGCTGCTTGTTCAGGAGCGGCTGGGCATGGGCGAGCTGCTCAACGAGTGCGCGGCCTACGCGCCGCGCCATCCGGGGGCGGTTCGCGTGGCAGAGCGCCTGCGAAGCACCGCCGATATCCTTGCGCGCAACCCGCTGACCGGTGTGGAGGGCGCCTATGTCGGAGCCTGTAGGCAAATTCCTATCCCCTGGGAGCAGGCGGAGGAGCGCGAGACGCTGAACAACCTGTTTTTGCAGCTTGGCAGCGGTACCGCGGCTATGCGCGAGCAGGCTGTCGCGGCGTGTCTACGACGCCTGAAGCCGGTAGCAGAGCAGGCGCAGGAAAAGGCGGAAAAGGGCGGGAAACTCTGCATGCAGCTGGGTATGCTGCTGGGGCTGATGGCAGGCATCGCCCTGTGGTGACACCTTATACCGAAGGAGGATTTTAACCATGATTCAGGTCGATCTGCTCTTTAAGCTTGCGGGACTCGGCATTGTGGTGGCGGTTATCAGCCAGGTGCTCAACCGCACGGGGCGGGAGGAGCTGGGCACGCTGGTCACCGTCGTCGGGTTGGTGATTGCGATGTTCCTGGTGGTCAATCTTATTTCGGACCTGTTTTCCAGCCTGAAGAGCATCTTCGCGCTGTATTGAGCCATGGCGTTCTGGCAGTGGATGGGCCTGGCTGTGGCCGCGGCGATACTGTGTATGGTGGTGCGCGTTCAGCAGCCGCAGCTGGCTGGACTGTGCGCGCTGGCGGCGGGCGCGATGCTTTTGCTCTCTGCCTTGGAAAGCCTGACGGCCGTGCAGTCGGTCTTTGCGCGGCTGACCGCGCTGGGCGGGCTCAGGGAGGGATATCTCGCCACGCTTTTAAAGGTGCTGGGCGTAAGCTACGCGGCGGAGCTTGCCGCACAGACCTGTGAGGATATGGGGGAGGGCGGCCTTTCCATGAAGGTGGCGCTGGTGGGAAAGCTTTGCGTATTCTCGCTTACGGCGCCCATGTTGTTAAGCCTGCTTGAAATGATTTTGGAGTTGGTGCCATGAGGCGCTTGCCGGGGAGGCTTCCATTCGCGGCGCTTATGCTCGCCCTTGCGCTGCTGATGTGCCTGGGCGCGCGGGCTGAAAGCGTTTCAGAGGGAATTTCGCAAGCGCTTGGAACGCTTGATTTAGACGGGTTGGGCAACGCTGTGACGGACAGCGAATGGTTTCAGGGCGATGCCGCTTCGCTGCTAAAGGAGCTGGCGGGCGGCAAGGCCGTGCTTTCGGGCGAGCAGGTGCTAAAGTGGCTTCTGGCCGAAGCAGCGGGCGTGTTCCGCAGCAGCCTGTGGCGCATGACGCGCCTTTTGGTGCCGGCGCTTCTGGTGGCGGCAACAGAGCAGTTCAGCAACCCCAAAAACGCGGCAGGCAAAGCGGCGCGATATGCCGGGCTGATCATGACAATGGGATTTCTGGTCGCGGACATGCGCGAACATGTGGCGCTATCCAACCAGACGGTTTCCGAAATGGCCGGCCTTATGCAAGCCATCTTCCCGCTGATGGTGACGCTGCTGGCCGCGGTGGGCGGAACGGCCAGCTCGGCGTTTTATCAGCCCGCCGTGATGGCTGCGGCGGGCACCATGACCACCCTTGTGCAAAACGTCACCATGCCGTTTGCGGTAAGCGTTGCGGTGCTTACCATGGTTGGCGGGGTAAGCGAGAGCCTGCGCGTATCCAAGCTTTGCCGCCTGTTCCGTCAGGTGGCGGACTGGACGCTCGGGTTCGGCTTCACCGTGTTTATCGGAGTGATGACCGTACAGGGGCTGGGCGTGGCGGCGGTGGACGGCGTAAGCATCCGCACGGCGAAGTACGCGATGGATAACTTTATCCCCATCGTTGGCGGCATGTTTGCGGATACAGTGGATACGCTGGTGGGCTGCTCGCTGCTGATCCAAAACGCGGTGGGGGTGCTGGGGCTGCTTTTGCTGCTTGGCAAGCTGCTTATGCCGCTGCTTCGCACCGTGATGACGGTGTTTCTCTACCGCGCCGCCGCCGCCGCGCTTCAGCCCATGTCGGACAGTCCGCTGTGCCGCTGCATCGGCGATTATGCGGATGTGTTCTCGCTCCTGTTTATCATTCAGCTTAGCGTGGGGGCGATGTTCATGCTCCTGGCTGCGCAGCTTTTGATCGTGGGCAACCTCACCGTCATGCTCAGATAAAGCCCGGCGGAAACTCCCGGCTGCGGGCGCGAGAGGATGGGGATCGGAATGAACGCTTTTGTAAGGCAGCTTGCCGTGCTTTCGGTACTGTGGTCGTTTTGCGAGCTTTTGCTGCCGGACGGCAGGCAGCAGAAGATGGTTCGCATGACCGTAAGCGTGCTGGTGATGGCCGCGCTGATCACAGCGGTGGGCAATCTGCTGAAAACGGACGCGGCCATGGTGGCGGATATCCCCACCTTTTCGCAGACGGTCGGGGAAACGGGGGAGAGAAGTTATGCCGCCGCCACCCTGCGCTCCATTGCTAACCAGGCTGAAAACCTTTGCGTGCGAATCGCGGGCAGGGCGGGCTACGCCGCGTCCGCCGCCGTTTACCTTTGCGAGGATGGCGCGCTGGACCATATCGAGCTTTGCCTGTCGGGCTGGCTTAAGGAGGATTCGCCTCCGCTGCTGAATGAAAACGAGGTGAAAGACCGCATTGCGCTTGCTCTCCAGACGGAGGCCACGCGCGTGTGGCTGAAGGCGATGACGGATGGAGCGGTGAAGCCATGAACCTGAAATGGCTCAAGGAGGGCAGGCATCCGCTGTGGCTTTTCGCGGCGCTGCTGGTTTTGGTGGCGGTCATGGCGCTGACGGGAGGCCGGGGAAAGGATACGGCCAGCCAGGAGGAGAAGCGGATGGCGGAAGTGCTCAGCGCCATGGCCGGCGCGGGTAAAGTGGAGGTCGCGCTTTTTTATGACAAGGCACAGGCGGACGCCTTTGGCGGAACCGGCGCGCAAAAGCCGACCGGCGCGGTGGTGGTGGCGCAGGGCGCGGGGGACATGGGCGTGCGCCTTTCGTTGATCCGTGCCGTAAAAACGCTTACAAACCTGCCTGAAACGGCGGTGGATGTATTTGTGATGGAGGATGGACGATGATGGACGCAAAAAAAACGCCCTCTGTGGGGCGCGGCAAGGTGAAATGCATTCCGAAGAAAAACGGCGCTGCCGCATGGGTACGCATGGGCGTGCTGATTGCGTTGCTCCTGGCCGCGGGAATGCTACTGTGGCGGCAGGGCGCGGGAGACGACGGCGTCACCCCGCCGCAGGCGTCCCCAACGCCGCAGGCGGCGCGGGCAACGCCCGCGCCCACCCAAGGGCGTACCGCCCGCGAATTGGCGTATGACAAGGACGTCGCTACCCTGACCGAATTGATTGGAAACGAGCAAACGGATCAGGCCACGCGCACTCACGCGGCGGAACGCCTTGCGCAGATGGTTGCGGATCACCAGAGCGAACTGGGCATTGAGGAAGCGCTGCTTCAGGCGGGCTTCAACCCATGCCTTGTACTTTTGCAAAATGGCGCGCTCACCGTCATGGTCGGCGCGAATGAGCTGACGGGAACTGAAAGCGTGACCATTCTTTCCCTGTGCGCCGCCCATACCGATATTGGGGTGGAGAACATCCGCATCATGACCGCGCAAGGCTCATGATCAGGCTTCCGGCTCCGGCTCGGACACGGGGCTTTGGCTCAGGCGCTTTTCCTCCTGACGCTTTTCCTCCACGCTGATTTCCCAATGCAGAAGCAGCGTCAACAGGCTGCGCAGAAGAATGACCGCCGCAAGCGTCCCCAATTCGTTCCAGCCGCTGACGATAACCGAGCGGAGCACCTCGCTGCCGATTTTGAACTCAAGTCCAAGCATAATTCCCTGAGCCAACTGAATGCGAATCTCCTCGCTTTTACGGATGAAGCCGATGAGGCCGCGGGCCATGCTGATAACGATGACAATAATACCCGCCAGTTCGATCAGCAGAATGCAGCACTTGACCAACGTCTCAAAACCGTGTTCGATTTCCACCATATGGCTACCTCCCTGTTCTTGTGTTATAATCGCACCGAGGGGGGTCGGAGCGAAATGATGATACTGCAATTATATCTCCATTTTCCATTTTGTAAAAGAAAATGTTTTTATTGCGATTTTTGTTCCTGCGCCGCGCCGCCGGAAACGGTTGCGGCTTACTGCGACGCGCTCCAAAAGGAAATTCGTATGCTGGGCGACACCTATACCGGCGCGCGTGTGAGCACGGTTTTTTTGGGAGGCGGCACGCCGTCGCTGGTGCCGGCTGAGGCAATGGCGCGCGTGCTGCGTGAGCTCAGGACGCATTTCGATATTTTGCCGGACGCGGAGTTTACGGCGGAGGCCAATCCTGGCACGCTTTCGGAAGAATGGCTTCTGACAATGCGCCAATATGGCCTCAACCGCTTGTCCCTTGGCATGCAAGCGGCGCAGGACAGGCTGCTGCGGGCCGTCGGGCGCATCCATACGTTCGCGGAGGCCGAGCGGGCGGTGGCGCTGGCGCGAAAGGGAGGAATCGCCAACCTGAATTTGGATATCATGTTTGGGCTACCCACGCAGACCGTCCGGGATTACCGGGAGACGGTCGATGCGGCCTGCGGGCTTGCGCCCGAGCATATCTCGGCGTACAGCCTTATCCTGGAGGAAAACACGCCGCTTTTTGATGCGGTGAAGCGCGGCGCGCACAAGCTGCCCGATGAGGACGAGACGGCCGACATGTATGCGCTGGGGATTGATTGGCTTGCGGCGCGCGGCTACCGCCAGTACGAGGTCAGCAATTTTGCGCGGCCGGACTATGCCTGCCGCCACAACATCGGTTACTGGCAGGGCGCGTGGTATCTGGGCCTGGGCGTGGCCGCCCACGGCATGCTGCCTCCGGATAGGGAGCAGGCCGCCGGAGGCGTCCGGCGGATCCGGCGGGCCAACACGGCTCATCTGGAGAGTTATCTCGCGGCGCTGAATGAAAACCGGCTGCCCGTACAGGACGAGCAGCCGATTGGTATTGAGGAAGCGATGTTTGAAACGATGATGCTGGGCCTGCGCATGAGCGACGGTGTAAGCGGGGCGGATTTTCTCCAGATGCACGGACGTTCGCTTCGTCAAATCTATGGAAGCGAGCTGGACGCCTTGGTGACGGAGGGGCTTGCGCTCTGGCGCGGTGACGGCCGCTTTGCGTTGACCGCGCGTGGACTGGCCTTGCAAAACGATGTGCTTTTGCGGCTGATGCCATAAGGCCGGCTGAACAACATTCCGGATACGGTATGGTGTTTAGACTTTGGCCCACCGTTTGAGTTTGGGAAAGAATTGGCGCATCATTTCACGCGCTTTGTCGTCGGTCATTCCTGGAACGCTTTGAACCATATGGGGAACGCAGAATTCGATCATGGCCTCCATGGTGCAGTCGGCGGTGAAGCTTCCTTCCTTATAACAGTACCGGCAATAATCATGATTTGGATTCCCATCCATTTCCGTCCCGTATTCCGAGGCCTCGTTCCCCAGCGGCATGCCGCAGCTTTGACAAAACTTTTCTTCCATTGTATGAACCTCCTGTGCGTTTGAATTGCGTTCCTCATCGGAACAAATCCATGATACCGCTGATAACCTGACATCCTGTGTCGGGTTTTGAATTTATACCAATAAATCTTTTTGGTAACGCTCATAGACGCACAGCGCCCGCGCCGCCAGCGCCGAGCGCAGCTGGGCGGGCCAGAGTACCTCGGCGCAACCGCCGAAGGACATCAGATAATCCACCAGCCAGCCGTCCTGCGTAGGCATGGCTGTCGTCACCAAAAGGCTTCCGTCCTCCAGCACGCTGATGCTGTCTCCGCCAAACTCATCATATACGCGAAAGGCGGCTTCAGGCGCAAATTTGAGCTTTACCGGCGGATACGCGGAATAGGGCGTGGGCTCGATAGGCGGAGGGGTAAGCGCCTCCTCAAACCGCTCGCCGGTTGCGCGCAGGCCGCTTATGCGGCTGAGCTTGAATGTGCGATAGGCCTGCTTGTGCATGCAGTAGGCCTGTAAATACCATGCGGACGCTTTATAGCAGAGCTTGGCGGGTTTAACCAACCGCTGTGCCGTTCCCCTTGTCCCCGCGTAGCCGAACGCGAGCATTTGCCTTTCCAAAATGGCGGTTCGAAGCAAGCCGAAGCGCTCGTCGCCGCGGCCTCCCTGCCCCCAACGGGAAAAATCCACTTCAAGCCAATCCTGCCTATCCTTACGAAAAAGCGCGCCAAGCTTGGCGAGCAGTCCGCCGTCATCCTCCCCTGTTGCGGCCGACAGGCTTTTGACGGCCATCAGCAAACGGCTCTGTTCCTCTTCACTCATCATGGCCTTGTTGAGGACGTAGCCTTCCATCAGGCGGATGCCGCCGCCCTTTCCGCGCGTGGCGAAAATAGGAACCCCTGCTACGCTCAGCGCGTCAATATCGCGATAAATGGTTCGCAGGGATACCTCAAATCTTTTTGCAAGCTCCGGCGCGGTAACCCTTTCCTGGTTTAGAAGGCAGTATACAATTTTAAACAGCCGGCTGCTTTTCACATGCTTCACCCCGCGACATTGTACCACAAATGACGGCGTTCACGCGATTTTTTGGAGAAAATCGGAAGGGTTTCGGCTTTTGTGAACAATTGTTGAATTCAATCGGGAAAATTGCAAAAGCTCTTGACAAACAACGATGGCTGGCATATGATATGCATGTGTTAGCACTCAACCACATCGAGTGCTAACAACAAGACTGAAAGGCGAGCAGCCTAAGGCTGAACAGGGAGGTGTCGGTATGGCGATGGATGCCCGCAAGTTTCGCATTCTACAGGCGATCATCGACGATTATATCCTGACCGCCATTCCTGTGGGCAGCCGGACCATATCCAAAAAGTACGAAATGGGCCTGAGTTCGGCGACCATCCGCAACGAGATGAGCGACCTGGAGGAGCTTGGTTATTTGGACCAGCCCCACGTCAGCGCGGGCCGTATTCCCAGCGCAAAGGCCTACCGCCTTTATGTGGACCAGTTGTTAAAGCAGGGCGCGATTCAGGCGGGCGACGCGGCCAGCGTATGCGAGTATTTCGGCAGCCGCGCCCAGCAGATGGAGGATGTAATCAGCCGTGCCGCGCAGGTGCTTTCGGGCCTGACGCATTATACTTCGCTGGTCATGAGTCCAAAGGGCGCGGAGCTTAAAATCCGCAATATTCAGCTTGTGCCGGTTTCATCCGCCAGCGCACTGGTGGTGATTGTCACCGACGGCGGCATCATGCGCGATACGGTAATTCGCGTGGGCTCGGATATGGACGCGGACGCGCTTTACGCTATCAGCCGCACACTTACGGAGCGCCTGACCGGGCATACGCTTAGCGAGGCGCAGGAGCTTCTGCGCGGCGCGGCAAACGGGCTTAAAGAGGACGAGGCGGTGCTTGCCGGTATCGCGCAGTTCCTGGACGAGGTGGAGGCGCAGGGCGCCAAAACCAAGTTGGCTCTGGGCGGCACAAGCAACATCCTCAACTTTCCCGAATATAGCGATGTGGAGAAGGTCAAGGGCTTTCTGAGCGTGCTGGAAACCAAGGATCAGCTGCTCAAGCTTTTGGAAAATCATGGAGAGATGGCGTTTACCGTGCGCATCGGTCCGGAGACGGGTATCCCTGAGCTTTCTGACTGCTCGCTGGTAACGGCTACCTACCGCTTGAGCGACAATACGCACGGCACCATCGGTGTGATCGGCCCGACGCGCATGCAGTACGGCCACGTGCTGGGCGTGCTGGCCACCATGGGAAAGCAGCTCAGCGACCTGCTTGGGCAGGATAAGGAGTGAAAACATTGGCAAAGAAAAAGAAGAAGCAGCAGAGAGGGGAAACCATGCAGGACACCGAACATAAGCCGCTTACCGACGAGGAGACCGAGGCGATCGACGCGATGGACGCCGAGCTGGAGGCCGTAAGCGATGAGGAGACGGCGGAGGAAGCCGCCAAGGAGGAAATCCGCAAGGATACCGAAGCCGCGCAGGCGGCCGAGGCGCTAGCGGAGGCCGTTGCTAAGCAGGAGGAATACCTTGCCATGGCCCAGCGCGTACAGGCGGACTTTGAAAACTACCGCCGCCGCAATCAGAACGTGCGCAAGGAGGCCTTCGACGAAGGCGCCCGGACTTTTGCCACGACGCTTCTTCCTGTGATCGACAACCTTGAACGGGCGGTCGCCGCTGCGGCCGAAAGCCCCGATGCTTCCCTTCGGGAGGGGATAGAGATGGTTTGCCGCCAGCTTTGCGAGGCATTTGAAAAGCGCGGCATTACGACGATCGACCGCCTGGGCCAGCCCTTTGACCCCAACCTGGAAAACGCCGTCATGCAGGGCGCGCCCGAGGAGGGCCAGCCCGGCACTGTTTGCGAGGTGTTCCAGAAAGGCTATCAGCTGGAGGGCATGGTGCTTCGCCACGCGATGGTAAAGGTCGTGCCCGAATAACCCTACGGTTTCGTGGGCTTGCCCACATTCCAAATAAGACCATTTACATACTGCGCAGAAACGCAAGAATATTGAGGAGGATAAAGATTATGGCTAAGATCATCGGTATCGACTTGGGTACTACCAATAGCTGCGTCGCCGTTATGGAAGGCGGCGAGCCGGTCGTCATCCCCAACGCGGAGGGCGCCCGTACCACGCCTTCAGTTGTTGCTTTCACCAAGGACGGCGAGCGCCTTGTGGGTCAGATCGCGAAGCGCCAGGCCATTACCAACCCAGACCGCACCATTATTTCCATTAAGCGCGAGATGGGCACCGGCTTTAAGGTATCCATCGACGGCAAGGATTACACCCCGCAGGAAATCAGCGCCATGGTGCTGCAAAAGCTTAAGGCCGACGCGGAAGCGTACCTGGGCGAAACCGTGACGCAGGCCGTCATCACCGTGCCCGCCTACTTTAGCGACAGCCAGCGCCAGGCTACCAAGGACGCGGGCCGCATCGCGGGCCTGGAGGTGCTGCGCATCATCAACGAGCCGACCGCCGCTTCGCTGGCCTATGGCCTTGATAAGGAAGGCTCCCAGAAGATTTTGGTGTACGACCTGGGCGGCGGCACGTTCGACGTGAGCCTTTTGGAAATCGGCGACGGCGTGTTTGAGGTATTGGCCACCAACGGTAACACCCGCCTGGGTGGCGACGACTTTGACGAGCGCGTCATCAACTATGTGGCCGATACCTTCAAGAAAGAAAACGGCATCGACCTGCGCCAGGACAAGATGGCCTATCAGCGACTGAAGGAAGCCTCCGAAAAGGCGAAGATCGACCTTTCCGGCGTGATGTCCACCAACATCAATCTTCCCTTCATCACCAGCGACGCGACCGGCCCCAAACACCTGGACATGACGCTGACCCGCGCCAAGTTTGACGAGCTTACCGCCGACCTGGTGGAAAAGACCATCGATCCCGTCAACAAGGCGCTCAAGGATGCGAGCCTCACGGCCGACCAGATCGACAAGGTCATTCTGGTGGGCGGCTCTACCCGTATTCCCGCCGTACAGACCGCGGTTCGTAAGATCACCAACAAGGACCCCTTCAAGGGCATCAACCCCGACGAGTGCGTCGCCGTGGGCGCGGCCATCCAGGCCGGCGTGCTGGGCGGCGAGGTCAAGGACGTGCTGTTGCTGGATGTGACGCCGCTGTCGCTGGGCCTTGAGACGGAGGGCCATATCTTTACCAAGCTGATCGAGCGCAACACCACCATCCCGACCTCTAAGTCGCAGGTGTTCTCTACCGCCGCTGATGGGCAGACCGCCGTGGAGATTCACGTGCTCCAGGGCGAGCGTCCCATGGCGTATGACAACAAGACGCTGGGCCGCTTCCAACTGACCGGTATTCCCGCCGCGCCCCGCGGCGTGCCGCAGATTGAGGTCACTTTCAACATCGACCGTAACGGCATTGTGAACGTATCCGCCAAGGATAAGGGCACCGGCAACGAGCAAAAGATCACCATCACCGCCTCCACCAATATGACCGAGGACGAGATCAACCAGCGCGTGAAGGAAGCCGAGCAGTTTGCCGAAGAGGACAAGAAGCGTAAGGAAGAGGTTGAAATTCAGAACCGCGCCGATACGCTGATCTATGAAATGGAAAAGCAGCTTCGCGATAACGGAGAGAAGCTTTCCGACGAGGATAAGGCGACCGTTCAGCACGAGATTGACGAGTTCAAGAAGGTTCGCGAGGGCGGCAACGTCGATGACATCAAGAACGCCATGGAGTCGATGACCCAGAAGGTATACGCTATCTTCGGCAAGCTCTACCAGCAGGAAGGCGGCCCCGATATGGGCGGCTCCGAGGGCGGTCCGCAGGTGAACGACGACGGTACCATTGACGCCGATGCCGAAGTGAAGTAAGATATGATACCGTATGGCGAATGGCCTCGGCGGGACGGGGGATTGTTTTCCCCCGCCGCGCCGGGGCATTCGCGCCGGTATATTCCCGGTGGGGCTTAGGCGTTAGGGAATGATGAGAAGGGGCTTTACCCCTATGACCCCCGACAAGGGCATTGCCCTAAAGGGCGGGGGTTGGGGACGTATACTCCAAACATTCTCCCCGGCGCTGCGGCCCCGTTCATAAGCATCGTTAAAAAAGGCGGCACGGCCGGCTTTTTTAACGGATAAAGTAGGTGAGCTTTTGGCAAAGCGCGATTATTACGAGGTGCTGGGCGTTTCCAAAAACGCTTCGGACACTGAAATCAAAAGCGCGTACCGCAAGAAGGCCAAGGAGTGCCACCCCGACCTGCATCCCAACGACAAAACCGCCGAAGAGCGCTTTAAGGAGCTCAACGAGGCCAACGAGGTGCTCAGCGACCCCGAAAAGCGCTCGCGCTACGACCAGTTCGGCTTTGACGGCCCACAGATGGGCGGCGGCGGTTTTGACTTCAACGGGTTCGGCGGAGCGGGCATGGGCGGCTTCGAAAGTATTTTTGATACCTTTTTTGGCGGCGGCATGGGCGGAACGGGCCGGCGTAACGGTCCCGTTCAAGGAAACGACGTGCAGTACCGCGTCACAATCTCATTTGAGGAAGCGGCCTTTGGGTGCGAAAAGACGATTGATTTCTTTCGCAACGAAAGCTGTGATAGCTGCGGCGGTACGGGTGCGAAGCCGGGCACGCAGCCGCAGACCTGTCCCACCTGTAAGGGCTCGGGACAAGTGCGCACAGGCGGCGGCTTTATGGTGACGGTACGCACCTGCCCAACCTGCCGCGGCGAGGGCAAAATCATCAAGGACAAATGCCAGAGCTGCAACGGGACCGGGCATATGCGCAGAAAGCGCACGCTGACGGTACGCATTCCGGCCGGCATTCAGGACGGCGTAAGCCTTGTCAAGCGCGGCGAGGGGGAGCCTGGGCAGCGCGGAGGCCCGGCGGGCGATCTTTACATTACCGTGTCTGTCAGGCCGCACAGGTTGTTTAAGCGGGACGGAAATAATATCCTGCTGGATATGCCCATCAGCATTACACAGGCGGCGCTGGGCGCCGAAATTGATGTGCCGACGCTTGAAAAGCCCGTCAAGCAGCGCATCCCGGAGGGCACGCAGACAGGAACGGAGTTCCGCATCAAGGGGCAGGGCATTCCCTCCATCAAGACGGGCGCGAAGGGCGATTTGGTTTTGAAGGTGCATGTCGAGGTGCCCAAGAAGCTAAACGACAAGCAAAAGGAGCTGCTCCGGCAGCTGGAACAAAGCTTGAGCGGCAAGGAATATGAAAACCGCAAAACGTTTGCGGATAAGCTTAAGGAGCTGTTTAACAGCTAAAAAAGCCAAAGCGTGCGGCGCGCGGGGCCTGTTCCCCAGGCGCGCACGCTTTTCGGCGTTTGAGGCATCCGGGCAGGGAAACAAAAGCGGAGGTGGCTGCATGCAGTGGTGTGAAGCGATGGTTCATACGACCACGGAGGGTTCGGATATCGTCAGCGAGGCGTTGATGCGGCTTGGTGCGGCAGGAACGGAGATCGTTGACCGGTCGGATGTGCCCGACCCCACGAAACCAGGCGTTTATTGGGAATTATATGATCCGAAGCTGACGGAAAGCATGCCCGAGGACGTGCTGGTCAAGGGTTGGTTTGAGCAGAATGAGCATACGCATGATGTGTTGCAGGCCGTCAGACAACGGCTTGCCGAGCTTTCGCGGGAGGATTTCGGCATTGTCATGGGCTCGCTTGCGTTGGAAATGCAAAGCGTTGCCGATGAGGATTGGTCAGAGAACTGGAAAAAATACTACAAACCCTTCCGCATTGGCACACATTTGGTGGTCAAGCCCACATGGGAACCATATGCGCCGGAGCCGGACGACCTCATAATTGAGCTGGACCCGGGCATGGCCTTTGGAACCGGCACGCATGAGACTACCAACATGTGCATGCAGCTGTTGGAAAAGCACCTGTCCGACGGAATGCGCGTTATGGACGTGGGCACCGGCAGCGGCATCCTCGCCATCGCGGCCGCGAAGCTTGGCGCGAAGGATGTGCTCGCCATTGATATCGACCCGGACGCGGTGAAGGTCGCCAGGGAGAACGTCGTGCTGAACAAAGCGGACGGCAGGGTACGCGTGGTCAAGGGCGACCTTGTTAAAGGAGAGGCCATGCCCTGCGAGCTGGCGGTGGCAAATATTGTCGCGGACGCGATTTGCATGCTGGCAGGACCGCTAACGAGACATCTGGTGCGCGGAGGGCTGCTGATTTGCTCGGGCATCATCCGGGAGCGCGAGCAGGATGTATTGGCCGCGGCCAAGGCGGCCGGGTATCAGGTGGCCGACCGGCTGGAAAAGGGCGAGTGGGTTGCGCTCTGCCTGAAAAACGGAGCTGAATAATGCACCGGTTTTATGTGTGCGGACCCGTTAACGGCGCGGGGGAAACGGTTGCGCTTTCGCCGGAGGAAAGCGCGCATGCGGCGCGCGTGTTGCGCCTGCGCCCAGGCGAGGCCGTTCAGCTATTGAATGGCGAAAACTTGTATGACGCGGAGCTTGTAAGCGTGAACGAGCAAGCCGCCACGGTGCGTATCACCGCTCTTCGCCCATCGCCGGAACCGCCTGCGAGGGTTGTGTTGCTTCAGGGCCTTCCAAAGGCGGACAAGCTGGAGCTGATTGCGCAGAAGGCGACGGAGCTGGGCGTGTGGGAGCTATGGCCCGTGGAGATGGAGCGAAGCGTTGCAAAGGCGGACAAGGCCGACCGGGCGGAAAAGAAACGGGAGCGGCTTTCGCGTATCGCGCTGGAAGCCGCTAAGCAAAGCGGGCGCGCGCATGTGCCGCATGTCGCGCCCGTTCAAAGCCTTGCCGGGGCGCTGCGGTCCATCGCCGGGGCAACGCCTGGGTTTGACGCGGTGTTCGTCGCCTGGGAGGATGAGCGTGCGCTTCCGTTCAGCGAGGCTGTCCGAACGTTTTCGCGGCAGGGCAAAGCCCTGGAACGCGCCGCCGTTGTCATTGGACCGGAAGGCGGCATATCGCGGACGGAATGGGAGAGCCTTCGAGAATTGGGCGCCGTCAGCGTGACGCTTGGGCCGCGTATTCTGCGTACCGAGACCGCCGGGCTGTGCGCGCTGTCCGTTATATGGGCGGCGCTGGGAGAAATGTAAGCAAGGAGTATTGCGATGCCAAAGACCGTTTGCTTTGCCACGTTGGGCTGCAAGGTAAATCAATATGATACGCAGGCGATGCTTGAACAGTTTGAGCGTTGCGGCTATACCGTGGCGCCGCAGGGCGCGCCGGTCGACGTGTGCGTGATCAACACATGCACCGTTACGGGCACGGGGGATAAAAAAAGCATGCAGCTCATCCGCCGTTTTCGCCGCCGCAACCCGCAGGCGGACGTGGTGGTGACGGGCTGCCTTGCGCAGCGAATGGGAGAGGAACTGCGGGAGACGGGCGCGCGGCTCATCCTCGGCACGCAATACCGCGCCCGCGTTGTGGAGCTGCTGGAAAAGGCGGTCGATGAAGGCATTCAGCTTGTGGCGGTGGACGCTCTGGAGAGCGCGCCGTATGAGCCGCTTTTGATTCACAGCCATGAGGGGCATACCCGGGCTGTAATGAAGATACAGGAGGGCTGCGACAACCGTTGTACCTACTGCATCATACCGTCCGTTCGCGGCGGCGTGCGCTCGCGGCCGCTCCGGGCAATTCGCGAGGAAGCGGAGGAGCTGGCGCGCGCCGGATTTCAGGAGCTGGTACTCACGGGCATTCATCTCACCAGCTATGGGCGGGATTTGGAGGACAAGCCCACGCTGGCCGGCGCTGTTGGCGAGGCATGCGCCCCGCAGGGTATTCGCCGCGTGCGGCTTGGGTCGCTTGAACCCCGCGTGGCAAGCGAAACGTTTGTGGAAAAGGTATCGGGTCTTGGCAAGCTATGCCCGCAGTTTCATCTGGCGTTGCAAAGCGGGAGCGACGAAGTTTTGAGGCGCATGAAGCGCGGCTACAACACCGCGCAGTTTCTGTCTGCTGTGAAGCGCCTGCGCGCAGCGTATCCGCAGGCTGCCTTCACAACGGATGTTATCGTAGGCTTTCCAGGCGAAACGGAGGATGAGTTTGAGGAAACCATGCGCTTTTGCGAAAAGGTCGGATTTGCGAAGCTGCATGTTTTTCCCTTTAGCCGTCGGGAGGGCACGCCTGCCGCCGGTATGTCCGGCCAGGTGCCCGAAAGCGTAAAGGACGCGCGTGTACGCCGTCTGATTGAAACGGGTGAAAGGCTTGCGGTGGCCTATCGCGAGGGGCTGGTCGGAACCGTCCGCGAGGTGCTTTTGGAAGAGCGGTTGCCTGCGGGTGGGATCATCGGCTATACGCCCGAGTACGTTCATGTGCGTGTGGAAACGGGGGAGCCCGGGGCAATTTCCAGCGTCCGCCTGGATGGGCTCACACGGGAAGGAATGACGGGTACGGTTGTGGAATAAATCCTTTGGCAAGCTTTTGATGATAATATTAGGGAGGAAAACGCCATGCAGGATTGCCTGTTTTGCAAGATCATCGCGGGAGAAATCCCGTCCCAAAAGGTATATGAGGACGAGGATACCTATGCCTTCCACGACATCAATCCCCAAGCGCCCGTCCACGTGCTGGTGGTGAGCAAAAAGCACACGCCGGATGTGGCACATCATGTGGATTTGAACGACCGCGAACTGGCCGCCTGTTTGCGCGCTTGCGCCAGGGTGGCCGAGCAGCTTGGCCTCGTGGCGGGCGGCTACCGAATTGTTAACAATTGTGGCGAAAACGCATGCCAGACGGTCGGACATATGCACTATCATGTGTTGGGCGGCGCAAAGCTCAGCGAGCGGATGGCCTGAGGTATGAAATTTGCGGACAAAGCAAAATTCATGGTTGACGGCATGGCTGATACGCGCTATAATATCTACATGGTCGCCGTATGCTCTGTAGCAGTCTATTGATTGCCGGGGCTCCAGGCGAGATGAGCGAGGGGAGGGATAACAGTGTCCGAGGTACGCATCCGCGAAAACGAATCCCTGGAAAGCGCTCTGAAGCGGTTCAAACGTCAATGTGCTCGCACAGGTGTTTTGGCAGAGGCTCGCAAGCGTGAGCATTATGAAAAGCCCAGCGTGAAACGCAAGAAGAAAGCAGAGGCTGCACGTAAGCGCAAGTACTGATTCATACGCAGTCAAGGCCCCGTTCCGGCATCAACCGGAATGGGGCTTTTGCTGTCGCGTCGAAGATTAATAACAGGCAAGACTTTCGGAAGCTAGATCGTCGCTATTTAATGAGGCGAACAGCGGGGGATCGTCCTGTACGCTTTCGCTGCGCTGGTCAAAGGCGGAGCACAGCGAGTCCATCAAAAAGCTATGCACGCTCAGCGTGACCATTCGTTTCAGCGGCGCGGGACCGCTGCTGCCGCCGCACAGGAAACACTGGTCACAGAGGCTTGCGAGCGGAGAGTGCGCAAAGCGCGTAATTCCGATAAGATAGGCGCCGTTTCGCTTTGCTGTTTCCGCCATGCAAAGCGTGTCCTTTGTGGTGCCGCTGTGGCTGAAAATAACGGCGGCGTCGTCCGCAACCAGCATGGAGGCAAGAAGCTGCTGCGTGCGCGCATCCATGGACCAGCAGGCTTTAGGCGTGACGCGCAAAAAAGTCTGATAAGCCGCAATCACCGAGATCAGGGAGCCGCCAACCCCGATGAACAGGATGCGTCCGGCATGGCGCAGCCGCTCGGCGGCCGCTTCCAATTGCCGCGCGTTCAGCATTTGATAGGTTTCGCGCAACGCGGCAACGCTGTCCAGATATACCTGATGAATTTGCCCGGCGATCGTGCCGGCAACCTTTTCCGCGTAGCCGTCAAGAATGGTTTTCTGCTCGGCGGCGCGTACCGCAAGCGCGAGCTTCATGCGAAACTCTTGATAACCGTTGCAACCGATATGGCAGCAAAAGCGAAAGACGCTGCTTTCGCCAACGTTACATTTTTCGGCGAGCTGGATGATGGACATGTATACAACTTCCTCGCCGTGCGCAAGGATATAATCCGCGATGCTGCGCTCGACACGCGTCAGGACGTTGTACTGTGATTTGATGGCAGAAAAGACGTCCCCGCACATAATGGTACCCCCCGCAGCTTTAGTGATTTTTTGAATGAGCTAATGCCTATTTTAACACTGGGAATTTCTTATGTCAACTCCCAAATGGTCTGAAAGCCACAAATTCAGGCGGGCATGTAACCAGGCTATGCCCCGGGACGCGCAGCGCATAGGGTACGCATCCATTGTGCGTAACGCAAAGCGTTGGCGGACGCGACCCTTGCACCGCCTGTCGAACCGTGCTACAATAGGGCGAAACCAGTAAACAGAACAAAGAAGCAAGAAGGAGAACGCATGAGCAACATTACCGACCTGATCGCCGAGGGGAAAGGCAAGCGGCTTTACGCTACAGAGAACCCGGAGGAGGCGGTTGTTTATTATCGTGATGAAACCTTTGCCTTTCACGGCCTGAAGCGCGGGCGAATCATCGGCAAAGGCGAGATCAACAACCTGATCTGCGAGTACATGTTTACCATGCTGACCGAGAAAGGCGTGCCCAACCACTTTATCCGACGCATTGACAACCGCTGCTCTTTAATCAAGCGCGTTAAAATCATTCCTGTGGTGGTCAAGGTGCGAAACATCGTGGCTGGCAGCCTGGCCAAGCGCATCGGTTATCCGGATGGAACGCGGCTGAAAAATACCGTGATTGAATACTGCTTGAAGGACCCGGAACTGGAGGATCCGCTCGTTAACCTTACCCATATAACGGCCATGTCCCTGGCGACGCAGGAGGAAATCCGGCGTATGGAGGAGCTGAGCCTCCGGGTGAATGAAATCGTAAGCGAATGCATGCGTGAGATCAGCATTGAGCTGATCGATTTTAAGCTGGAATTTGGACGTTACAATGACGATATCCTGCTGGCGGACGAGGTCTCGCCCGATACCTGCCGCTTCTGGGATGCGCGCACACACGAGCCGTTGGACATCGACCGTTTTCGCCGTGACCTCGGCGATGTGGAGGAAGCATACCGCGAGGTGCTCCACCGCCTGACGGGCAACGTGCTAAAAAACGCGGAGGAGGTATAGGGTATGTTTTTGGATAAGACTCTCATGATCACAGGGGGCACCGGCTCCTTTGGCGAGGCGGTGCTCAAGCGCTTTTTGAACACGGATATCAGGGAAATACGCATTTTCAGCCGGGACGAGAAAAAACAGGACGATATGCGTCACCGTTATCAAAGCGAAAAAGTGAAATATTACCTTGGCGACGTGCGGGATTTAAGCAGCGTGAAAAACGCGATGCACGGCGTGGATTACCTGTTTCACGCGGCGGCGCTCAAGCAGGTGCCCTCATGTGAGTTTTTTCCGATTGAAGCGGTTAAAACCAACGTGCTGGGCACCGATAACGTGCTGACCGCCTGTATCGACGCGGGCGTGCGAAAGGTTATTTGCCTTTCCACCGATAAAGCCGCTTATCCCGTTAACGCAATGGGTACGTCCAAGGCGATGATGGAAAAGGTATTTGTGGCTAAGTCGCGCACTGTTTCACCTGAAAAAACGCTGATATGCGGCACACGCTACGGAAACGTCATGTGCTCCCGGGGATCAGTGATCCCGCTGTTTATTGAGCAGATCAAGGCGGGCCTGCCTCTGACGGTGACGCATCCGGAGATGACGCGCTTCATCATGAGCTTGGAAGAAGCCGTCGAGCTGGTGCTTTTCGCCTTTGAAAACGCGCGCGGTGGCGATATTCTGGTCAAGAAGGCCCCCGCATGTACGATTGGAACGTTGGTTGAGGCCGTCAAGGAGGTTTTTCATGCGGACAACCCCGTGCGCGTGATCGGCATGCGGCATGGGGAAAAGATGTATGAAACCTTGCTGACCAATGAGGAATGCATGCACGCCGTAGATATGGGGAATTTTTTCCGCGTGCCGTCCGATTCGCGCGATTTAAACTATGATAAATACGTAGTTGAGGGGGACGAGGACCGCAATACCCTGACGGAGTTCAACTCCAGCAACACCACGCTGCTCAGCGTGGAGCAGGTGAAGGGAAAGCTGCTATCGCTGGCTTATATACAGGAGGAGCTTGAAAAATGGGGGAAGGATGCCTGAAACAGGCAGTTGGGGCAAAAGCGCTGAAAGGCGCCGCGCCCCTTTTTGACGGCTGGGATGAAACCATGATCTTCTCGGCGCTTCAGGGTATAATGGGAATGGTCTGGACCTGCGGGCAAAAGGATGATCCGCCGCGTGCGGCCGTCTGTGAAAACGGTGATTTTGTTTTCTTTGCCGGGGACGCGGCCTCGGCGGAGGCGCGCGTGATCGCGGAAGCGTTTCGGCAGCGGCTTGGCGGGCGCGGCGCGATCCTTACGCCCCAAACCCCGGCCTGGTTGGAGCTTCTCAAAAGTGTATTTGGAGATACGGCAAGGCCCGGAGAGCGTTACGCCATCCGCAAGGAGGGAGATTGCTTTGACCGGGAGCGCCTGAGAGGATTTGTTCATGCGCTGCCCGACGGTCTTCGCCTCAGGCCGATTGACCGCCGCCTGTATGACTGCGTGATGGAGGCGGAATGGTCGCGCGATTTTTGCTCCCAGTTTGGCTCGGCGGAGCGCTACCTGGCCCATGGGTTGGGCGTCGTTGCATTAAGGGGCGATGAGCTTGTCGGAGGCGCGTCCTCCTACATTTATTATAAAGAAGGCATTGAAATTGAGGTGGATACGCGCGCGGACATGCGCAGGCGAGGAATTGCGCTGGCATGCTGCGCGCAGCTGATTTTGAACGCGCTTGACCGCGGGCTGTATCCCAGCTGGGACGCGGCCAGCCGCGCGTCCGTCGCCCTGGCGGAAAAGCTTGGGTACCGGGAGGCGGGCCCATATGCAATTCTTGAAATCAATGAATGAGATACGGCACATACGCTCCGCCGCGTCCCCATGGGTCCGGCGGGGCATTTTTTCATCCTGAGGATTGAGCCGACACCGCCAAATTTCATACCGCCGCAAAAATTTTGTCAAAAAAATCACATTGGAGCAGGAAAACAGGAAGGAGAAGCAGAATCAAATGAATGGGGAGCAGGTTGAACTTTTTCAGCCTCTTCTCAACCAAAGACCACATACCGCATGGAAGGAGAACGGAAATGCACAACTCTCAAGACCTTCAAAAGGTGCTGGAACTTCGTGACGCCATCCTCGGCGGCGACGAAAAGCGCCTCAAGGAACAGCGTGACGCGGGCAAGCTCACCGCGCGCGAGCGCATCCAAAAGATCGCCGACGCGGGCAGCTTCGTAGAGCTGTTTTCGCTGGTGAGCAAAGACGAGGAGGGCGCGGGCGTCATTACGGGCTACGCTACGATCGAGGAGCGTCCCGTCTACATCTTCGCGCAGGATTTCACCGTGCATGGCGGCGCGATGGGTCAAATGCAGGCCGCCAAGATCGTAAAGCTGCTGGAAATGGCGCAGAAGACGGGTGCGCCCGTGCTGGCCGTGATGGATAGTGCCGGCGTGCGCATTGACGAGGGCGCCGCCGCAATGAGCGCCTATTCTGAAATATACCAGAAGATGGCCCGCATGAGCGGCGTGTGCCCCATGGTGGCGCTCGTCCTCGGGCCTTGCATCGGCGGCGCGGCGCTGCTGACGCAGATTGCGGACGTTGCCATCATTGCCGAGAAGGTCGGCCGGCTGATGGTGTTCGGCCCGCAGGTCATGGCCGCGATGAACGGCATGGATGTGAAAGCGGATGAGCTGGGCGGCGCGAAGGTTGCCGCCGGGATGGGCGCGTGCGCGCTGGTCGCGGCGGATGAGGACAGTGCGATGATCAAGGCGAAGCAGGTGCTCGCGCTGCTGCCCTCCAGCAACCTTGAGGACAGCGAGATCATCGATACCGATGATATGAGCCGGTTGCTGCCCGCTATTGATCCTTCCGATGTGGATAGTTTATTTGCCGCGCTTTCGGACAACGGCAGCGCGATTGAGTTGTACGCGGCTTATGAGCCCAGCGTGCGCGTGGCTCTTGCCCGGATGGGCGGCCGTTCGGTCGGCTTGGTTGCCGCCGCGGGCAAGCTGACTGCCGGCGCTTTGCAGAAGGCCGCTCGCTTTGTGCGTTTCATGGATTGCTTCGGCATCCCGGTTGTAAGCCTTCTCAACACCTGCGGCGTGGCTGTGGACGGCATTCAGCAGCAGGGCTGGCTGTTTAAGGCCCAGAGCCAGCTGCTGTACGCCTATGCAGAGGCGACGGTGCCCAAGCTGGCGGTCGTCACCGGCGACGCTATCGGACAGGCCTATGTAGCCATGGGCGGAAAGGCCAACGCCGATGTGACGTATGCCTGGCCGTCCGCCGTTATCTCCGCACTTACGCCCGAGGCCGCCGTTGCGGTACTGTATGCCGACGATGTGAAGGCTGATAAGGAGCTGAGCGTTGAGGACGCGCGCGCGAAGTACGCGGATCAATACGTTGCGGATATTGCGGGCGCTGTGAACGCCGCCAAGCAGGGCATGGTGGACGATATCATCAATCCCGCGCAGACCCGCGCGATGCTGATCTCCGCGCTGGAGATGCTTTCCAGCAAGCGCGACTCGAATCCGCCCAAAAAGCACGGCAACCTGCCGGTGTAATGCGGAAAGGAAGGTACGCCCATGGATAAACTTATGTTTGGCCTTTCCGTTGCGGCGATCGGTATGCTGGTCGTGTTTACCGGCCTTGTCATCCTGATCTTCTGCATCAAGGCCATTACGAAGCTGGCCGGCGCCGGAAGCAAAAAGCCGGAGAAAAAGAAGGAGAGCGTTGCGCCTGTGGCCGCGCCCGCCGTTCCGGCAGCGGCTCCGGAAGGTATTTCCGCTGACGTAATCGCTGCGATCACGGCCGCGATTGCCGCCGTATGGCAGGGCCCCAGCGGCTTTGTCGTGCGCCATGTCAAGCGCGTCAGCAACGCTCCCGCCTGGAACCGCGCAGGCCGCGAGGAACAGACCTACAGCCGTTTTTAACGGCATTCCATAGCAATTGATAAGGAGGACTTCACCCCATGCGTCAATTCAATATTACTGTGAATGGTGTTGCTTATCAGGTTTCCGTTGAGGAAGTGGGCGGCGCGGCCGCTCCCGTTGCCCCCGTCGCCGTTGCTCCCGCCCCTGTAGCCGCCGCGCCCGTTGCTCCCGCCGCCGCTCCTGTGGCCGCCGCTCCCGCCGCCGCTCCTGTTGCGGGCGGAGAAAAGGTGACGGCGCCCATGCCCGGCACCATCCTGGACATTAAGGTTTCCCAGGGCGCGGCCGTTAAGAAGGGCGATGTGCTGCTGATTCTGGAAGCCATGAAGATGGAAAACGAGATTATGTCCCCCTGCGACGGCACGGTCAAGCAGATTGTGGCCGGCAAAGGCGCTTCTGTTAACAGCGGCGACGCGCTGATCATCATCGGCTGAGATCAACCGCGGGCTCATCCGAAAGATTGAAGAAAGCGAGTTGATCAAAAACCATGGAAGGATTCAATTTGGGCGAAAGCTTGCTCAACCTTTGCCAGACCTCGGGCATCGCGGCGCTGTTTCAGGACCCGAAGCCGCTGATCATGATTGCGGTTGCGTGTGTGCTGATCTATCTGGCGATCGTCAAGAAGTACGAGCCGCTGCTGCTGCTGCCGATCGCGTTTGGCATGCTGCTTGCCAACCTGCCCCTTGCGGGACTGATGGGCGAACCTACCTACGAGTATTTGAGCGAGGCCATCCATAACGGCAAAAACGGGGTTCCCGTCGTGCTGGAGGACGGAACGACCGTTTACCAGTACGTAAAAACCACGGGTGGGCTGTTCTATTACCTCTACCAGGGCGTCAAGCTTGGCATTTATCCGCCGCTCATTTTCCTGGGCGTCGGCGCGATGACGGATTTCGGCCCCCTGATCGCCAACCCCAAGAGCCTCCTTTTGGGCGCGGCCGCCCAGCTGGGTATCTTCGTTACCTTCATCGTATGTTATACCGTCATGGGCTTTACCCCGCAGGAGGCGGCGTCCACAGGTATTATCGGCGGCGCGGACGGCCCGACGGCCATTTACCTGACCGGTAAGCTCGCGCCTCATCTGCTGGGCCCTATCGCGGTGGCCGCCTACAGCTACATGGCGCTGGTGCCCGTCATCCAGCCGCCTATCATGCGCGCCCTGACCACCAAGAAGGAGCGCGAGATCGTGATGGAGCAGCTCCGTCCCGTAACCAAGCGCGAAAAGATTATCTTTCCGGTCGCCGTGACGATTATCGTCAGCCTCCTGCTGCCTTCCGCCGCTCCGTTGGTTGGCATGCTGATGCTTGGCAACCTGTTCCGCGAGAGCTGTGTTGTGGACCGCATTAACAAGACGGCCCAGAACGAGCTTATGAACATCGTTACGATCTTCCTGGGCGTTACCGTCGGCGCGACCGCCAACGCCGAAACGTTCTTGCAGTGGAAAACGCTGGGTATCATTGTGGTCGGCATTTGCGCGTTTGCCTTCGGCACCGCCGGCGGCGTGCTGCTCGCCAAGCTGATGAACAAGATTTCCGGCGGCAAGATCAACCCGCTGATCGGTTCCGCCGGCGTATCCGCCGTGCCGATGGCCGCGCGCGTCAGCCAGGTGGAGGGCCAGAAAGCCAATCCGTCCAACTTCCTGCTTATGCACGCCATGGGTCCCAACGTTGCGGGCGTGATCGGCTCCGCCATCGCGGCGGGCATCCTGCTGAGCATGTTCGGCTGATGCCGGGGGGAAAGCTCTTTTGTCCCGACCAATTGTTAATGAGGTGAAAATAGATGCCTAAGGTTGGAATTACCGATACCATCCTGCGCGACGGCCACCAGAGCCAGGCCGCCACGCGCATGAGGATTTCCCAGATGACTCCCGCTTTTGAAAAGCTGGATAAGGTGGGCTACTACTCGCTGGAGTGCTGGGGCGGCGCGACGTTTGACAGCTGCCTGCGCTTTTTGAACGAGGACCCGTGGGAGCGCTTGCGCACGCTGCGTAAGGGACTGCCCAACACGAAGCTGCAGATGCTGCTTCGCGGCCAGAACATCCTGGGCTACAAGCACTATGCCGACGACGTGGTGGACTTCTTCGTCAAAAAGACCGTTGAAAACGGCTGCGACATCATCCGCTGCTTTGACGCGCTGAACGACCTGCGCAACATGGATACCGCTGTGAAGGCGACCAAGAAATACGGCGGAACCGCCGAGGTGGCTATGAGCTATACCATCTCGTCCGTGCATACCGAGGATTACTTTGTAAAGCTGGCCGCCGAAATCGCCAAGATGGGCGCGGATATCATCTGCATCAAGGACATGGCCAACCTCCTGCTGCCCTACAGCGCCTACAGCCTCATCAAGCGCCTCAAGGCTGAGACGAATCTGCCCATCGTGCTGCATACGCACGATACCACCGGCACCGGCGCGATGACGCTGCTCAAGGCCGTGGAGGCGGGCGTGGACGTGATCGACACCTGCCTGTCGCCGCTTGGCAACGGTACCTCCCAGCCTACCACCGAGTCGATGGTGGCGACGCTCCAGGGCACCGAATATGACACCGGCCTTGATCTCAAGCTGCTGACGGATATCGCCGCTTACTTCCGCGGCGTGGCGGAGGAGCTGACAAAGGAAGGCTGGCGCGATCCTGCCCGCGTGCTTTCCACCGACGCCAATACGCTTTTGTATCAGGTGCCGGGCGGCATGCTATCCAACCTGATCGGCCAGCTCAAGCAGGCCAACGCTATGGATAAGTATTACGACGTGCTGGCAGAGGTGCCGCGCGTGCGCGAGGACTTTGGCTTCCCGCCGCTGGTAACGCCTACCAGCCAGATTGTCGGTACGCAGGCAGTGATGAACATTTTGGGCGGCGAGCGCTACAAGATGGTCACGAAGGAATCCAAGGGCCTGCTTCGTGGCGAATACGGCAGGCTGCCGGCGCCCGTCAACGAGGAAGTGCGCAAGAAGTGCATCGGCGACGACAAGGTGATCACCCATCGTCCAGCCGACGATATCCCGCCGGAGCTTGAGAAGTACCGCGAGGAAATCCGCGATTACTATCAGCAGGAGGAGGACGTGCTCAGCTACGCCCTGTTCCCGCAGGTAGCCGTTAAGTTCTTCCAGTACCGCCAGGCCAAGCAGCTGGGCGTGGATAGCACGATGCTTGATAAGGAACAAAAGACAATGCCTGTGTAACAGGCTGAAACGCAAAGGAAGCCTTCACGCCGGTCTGGCGCGGAGGCTTCCTTTGCGCATCCGTGTTAAATGACGTAGTTACCCGCGTCCGTCTCCCGCGCTGCGAGCTGAGCAATAGTGATACCCTCAAAGTAGCCGTTGACAAGGCGGTTCAATTCCGTCCACATGGGAAGCGTTTTGCACTCGGCGGCGCGTGGACAACCGTTGGGCGGGCAGTCCAGGCAGGCAACCGGCGCGAGATTGCCTTCCGTCAGCGTCAGGATGCGGGCGACGGTTATGCTTTCGGCAGGTTGGGAAAGACGGTAACCGCCGCCTTTTCCGCGGAGGCCGGTCAAAATGCCGTCCTTTACCAGCACGGATATGATACTTTCCAGGTATTTTTCGGAAATTTCCTGCCGGGCGGCAATGTCCCTGAGGGGGATGAACGCGCCGCCGTTATGTTCGGCCAGGTCGATCATCACGCGCAATGCATAGCGGCCCTTGGTTGATATTTTCATAACCGTGTACCTCCAAAGCTATTATAATCCAAGGGTTGCCGGAAAGCAAGCTGACGGGAACCGCTGAGGAAGGCGGGGAATGCAAAAGTAGTTGACAAAGAGATGGGGTTTGCATATAATACCAATAAACCTATAAAGAAAGTAGGAAAATAATTGTCGGCGCATGAGTTGAAGGCGGATGAAAAGCGGTTTTTCCGATGTTGAATGGATAGACGGCGGAAGTATCAATAATGGGAGAGGTTGAAAGCCCAAAGATTTCTCCATATCCCGTTTATGGTTAAGAGAGAGGACGGTTAGAAAAATGGCGAGAATTTATACGTCTGCGGACCAGTTGATTGGCAAAACGCCGCTGCTGGAGCTGACCCATCTGGAAAAGACATACGGGCTATCCGCGAGGCTGCTTGCGAAAATAGAGTATTTGAACCCCGCGGGTTCAGTCAAGGACCGCATTGCCAAGGCGATGATTGACGACGCGGAGGAAAGGGGATTATTAAAGGCGGGTTCCGTAATTATCGAGCCTACCTCCGGCAACACGGGCATTGGGCTAGCGTCCGTAGCTGCGGCAAGGGGCTATCGCATCATTATTGTGATGCCGGAAACCATGTCGGTGGAACGCCGTCAGCTGATGAAGGCCTACGGCGCGGAGCTGGTACTGACGGATGGCGCAAAGGGAATGAAGGGCGCGATTGAGAAAGCGGAGGAGCTTTCTGCGGAAATCCCCGGCAGCTTCGTTCCGGGACAGTTTGTGAACCACGCCAACCCCGCCGTTCACCGCCGTACCACGGGCCCGGAAATTTATGAGGATACCGACGGACAGGTGGATATTTTCGTCGCTGGCGTAGGTACGGGCGGAACAATTACGGGAGTGGGAGAATATCTGAAATCGCGCAACCCGGATATCCGTGTTGTTGCGGTGGAACCGGCGGCATCCGCGGTGCTGTCCGGAGGAAGCGCGGGAAGCCACAAAATTCAGGGAATTGGCGCGGGTTTTGTGCCGGAGGTCTTAAATACGAAGATTTATGACGAGGTTATTGGCGTGACCAATGAGGACGCCTTTGAGACCAGCAGGCAGATCGGGCGGCTGGAGGGCGTGCTGGTCGGCATTTCATCGGGCGCTGCGGCCTGGGTGGCCATCGAGATGGCCCGGAGACCGGAGAACAGGGGGAAGACCATTGTAACGCTTTTGCCGGATACGGGCGACCGTTACCTGTCCACGCCGCTTTTTGCCGATTGAGGCTAACTGCGGGGAGGAAGCTCAGAAGCGGTAGGTGTCTCCGCCGAGCCGCCTGAGCGCGCCCTCGTCTATGATGCGGTAGCCGCCGGCCTGCCGCCGCAGCACCTGCTGACAGCATAGGCCATCCAGCGTGCGCAGCAGGTGCCGGTAGCTGGTTCCCAGCAGCTCGGCCAGCACGGTAAGCTTCTCGTGAAAGAAGCCGTCCACATGCATGATGGCGATATAGCTGCAAAGCCGCGCTTCCAGCGGGTTGAGCACCGTGGCAACGCTGTTTTGGGTGTTGCGGTCCACATGGTGCGCCAGCTCGCGCGCAAGTCTTAGAAGAAAAGTGTGGTTTTGAAGCAGCTCGCCAGCCAGGGCAAACGGTACGCCGATGGCTGTGAAGTTCGAAATTGCCTGTACGTCTGATGTGGCGGCTTCCAGCCCAAGCATCAGCTCAATATCCCCCAAAAGGCCCGCTCCGCTGTAAAAGGTCAGCAGCAGGCTTTTTCCATTTGAGGAGGCTCGGCAAACCTTCGCGCGGCCGCGAACCACCAGCATGAGGTATTCCATCTCCGCGCCGTCCCGGTACAGGTATTCCCCGCGCTGAAAGCGCAGCAACGAGAGACGGTCCAGCTCGACCTGCTCCAGGCCATATTCGGCAAGCACGGGCAGATAGCTGGCCGTCAGCTTTGTACGTAGCATTGTTTATCACCTCGCACAAATTGTGACATATGTCATATCCGCTTGTCAAGCGCGGCTGTACAATACCGCTGGAGGGGATGAAATGTTTACGGTATTATCCATACTGGCGGGCGTTATCACGGCGCTTACGGTGGCGCAAAACGGACAGCTTGCACGCTTTTACGGCGATTACTCGGCGGCGGTGCTCATTCATCTGATTGGGCTTGCAACCGTTTTGACATGGCGCTTTTTTGCCCGGACGACTCTGCCTGAAAAAAAGCCGGCGAAACCGTGGATGTTTTTGGGCGGCGTTGTCGGCGTGGGTACGACGGTGTTTATCAACATGGCCTATGGCGGCGTCGGGGTGACGGCTATCATCGGCCTGGGGCTTCTGGGGCAGAGCCTCACAAGCATTGTAGTGGACCAGTTTGGGTTGCTTGGCGCGCAAAAGAGCCCCTTTTTTGCCGGCAAGCTAATTGGGCTGTTTTTCGTGCTGCTGGGGGCGGCCGTCATGCTCTATCCGATGGAAGCGGCCTCCTGGACGGCGGTGCTGCTGGCGCTTTGCTCCGGTGTGACAATTGTCGTCGCGCGCACCATCAATGGGCAGCTTGCAAAGCGTCACGGTCCCATGCGCAGCACCGTGATGAACTACGTGACCGGGTTGATCTGCACAACGCTGCTGATGCTGATGATTGGCCGCGGCGAACCGATGTGGACGAATTTCCAGTTATCCGGCAACGTATTTATGTATTTGGGCGGCGCGTTCGGCGTTGGACTGATTATGCTGCTCAACCTGACGGTCAATAAGGTGCCGGCTTTCGCGCTCACGCTTTTGCAGTTCACAGGGCAGATTTTTACCGGACTGCTGCTGGACGTGCTGGCAGAGGACAGATTTTCCTGGCAAAGCGCGCTGGGCGGCGTGCTGGTAGCGATTGGACTTTGCCTGGACGTTTGCTTGACCAGGAGGCGCGATAAGCCAAAAGCTCTTTGATAATGGCATGCGGTGAAAGCTTGATTTTCCGGAAAGAAAAGCGGGAGCGCCGGTAGCCCCCGTTTTTTTTGCCGCTTGAAATGGATTACTCCGGATGAGGTTGATACAAATTGCAAATTTGATTTCATGCGCCTGCCGGGTAATGTTTCGTGTTTTCTAAAGCCTGACGGACTTGTGCTGAGCATGCCCGCCATCCATACGACGGGAAGCGACCATTTTGAGGCACAGCTAAGATATGAAGAAATCCAGAGCTTTTACCGGCTGAAGCGGAATTATTGGGAAAAATAGAGTTATATGGAACGCTGTATTGGGTAGGGTTATATTATGCGCGTCTATTTCGCGGCGGGCTCCTTAGCATGCCCGTCGGCAAGCAAAACCGCCTCTTCCAGCAGCCGCTTTGCCTTTTCCAACTGAGCGGGAGAGGATACCGGTATGGATATGCGGGCTGAAGGATGGACGACCAGCACGTCAAGCGGAACTTCCAACGCGACTGCGATTTTGACGACAGTATCCAGACTGGGCTTGCGAATGCCACGCTCCACATGCCCGATCAACGCGGGTGAAACGCCGGTCAGCCCGGATAGCCGCTCGATGGTCATTTTTCTGGAAAGCCTGTACCGCCTGATTTGTCGGCCCAGGTATTGATAGTCAAACATGCGCTCAGTCCTTTCGCAAGCGTTTGGTAGTGGATGAGAGCATTATACCGCATCTACAGAAAAAACACAATGAGTTATACTTTTTATAACTGAAAGGGTTTGTTGCGCTTTTGGGAATACTCCATAATCAAAACGTACATGTTGTGATTAAAGGAGTTTGCGAGATTTGGACGAGATGGAATTTGCCAACGATATCGACCGAAAGGCGTTTGGCAGAAAGGTTCGGGAGCTGCGTGAGGCGCGGCATATCAGCAGGGAGGCTTTTGCAAACATCTGCAACATATCGACGACGCACATGCGGATGATTGAGGTTGGCGAGCGCCTGCCCAGTTTGCCCGTGCTGATCAGCATCTGCAACGAGTTGAAGGTCAGCCCCAGCTATTTGTTGCAAAGCGAGCTGACCTTTCTGACGGACGAGGCTCCCGATCCATACGACCGGTTGATGGAAATGGTGCTGAACCGGTCGCCTGAGGAGGCGGAGCTGCTTGTTGCGGTAATGGACCTGATGATGAGGCGCCTTAAGTAACCGCGCCATAAACAAAAAACGCCGCGCCTGTGCAAACGGCCTATCGGCCTGTTTCAGAGGTGCGGCGTCGCCATAGATATGGTAAAGTAAGTAAAACTTCCTGCGCTTGCTTATCCGATGAACCCAATCATGCCCGAAAGGCCTGTCTGGAGCGTTTCAGCGGGTGCGTCCGTCATAACTCCGGTCATTTGGAGGATGATGACGGCAATACCCAGAATCGCCACATACAGCGCAAACCAATTCAGCGATATTCTGGTGATGAGCTTGAGGAAGAAGCGAATGGCAAAATAACCGCTGACGCCGGCCACCACCATGCCGACCAAAATAGCGGGAAGGTCGCCGCCGAAGCTGAGCCCTTCCTTAAGCGCAGCGGAACCCTCGGACAGAAGGCCGCCTACAATGGCGGGCGCGCTCATCATAAAGCTGAACTTCGCGGCGGTTTCGCGGTTGAGCTTTGCGCTGACGCCGCCAAAGATGGTTGAGCCGCTGCGGCTGATGCCCGGCAGCATGCCGACGGCCTGCAGGCATCCCATCGCGACCGCCTCCCCGACGCCGACCTGTGCTTTTTCAACGCCTTTGCGCGCGTTGCGCTGTGAAAAAAACTGCGTGAGCGCAAGCATCAGTCCCGTTATGAGAAAGCACACGCCCAGCAGCATATTGTGCGTCTCCAGATAATCCACCTGATCGCTGAAAATAAGCTTGATAACCAGCGCGGGAAGGGAGGCGATAAACAGCAGCAACAGCGTTTTATTTTTGATGGGGTGAGCGATCATCTCAATCCAGTCTTTCCAAAAAACAATGGCGACGGCTACCAGCGTGCCCACATGAAGAAGAATGTTAAACAAGAGCTGGTGTTCGACGTCCACGCCAAACAACGCCTGGAGCAGGTTCAGGTGACCGCTTGAGGAAATGGGCAAAAATTCCGCAAGGCCCTGGATAAGGCCGAGTAGCGCCGCCATAAGAATGCTCATTTACAATCGTTCCTTTCTGTCTAGCCAATGCGTTAGCAGTATACACCATTTCCCACGGGATGTCACGGACTTTCTTGACATGCCGCCCATTCCAATTGACGGCCGTTTCGGGTATAATAGTCGCGTGAGGTGATTTTTATGAGCCTGTACCGTAAAATTGTGCTGTGCGTGCTGTTGGGGATGCTTGTCTGCGTATTTGCGCTGCCAGGCGCGCCCGCCGAACAGCAGGACGGGGTAAGCGCGCTGTTTATCAATGTGGGCAAGGCGGACGCGGCGCTGCTCTTTCTGGGAGACCAGCGTTTTTTGATCGACACGGGAACAAAGGACAGCTATGACGCGCTGGAGCAGGCGCTGAGCCTTTATGGCGTAAAAAAGCTGGACGGCGTGCTGATCACCCACACGGATAAGGACCATGTGGGCGGGTTAAAGAAGCTTTTAAAGGGTGGGACGGAGGTTTCCATGCTCTACGCCGGGGCGCTTCACAGCGAGCCCGGCAACGAAGAGCATCCCGTGTACGAAGCCTCTGAAAAATACGGAGTGCCCATACGTTGGCTGTCGGCGGGGGACGCGGTCGACCTTGAAAACGGCTGCGTATTTCAGGTGTTGGGCCCTCTCAGCCGCGATGCGGAAAATGAAAACAACAATTCCCTTGTGCTGGATTTGCAGACGCCGGAAGGAAACATTCTGCTAACGGGTGATATGGAGCTTGAGGAAGAGGCGGAGCTGATGGAGCGCGGGATGATTCCCAATGCCGCCGTGTTGAAGGTCGCGCATCACGGGGAGGACGACGCAACCAGCAAGGCCTTTGTGCTAAGCGTGAAGCCGCAGTGGGCCGTAATTTCCACAAGCACGGCGGAAGAGCCGGATACGCCGGACAGCAAAATTATGTCCCGCCTGTGGGAGATCAAGGCGGGCGTCGCCGTAACGCAGACCGCCGAGGTCGGTATTTTGGTTCATCTGAAGAAAGGAACGGCGTCGGCGGAGAGCGTCAATTTGAATTAACCGCACGCATACGGTGAAAATGCATAGGATGGCTTGACGGATAAGCGAGATCGCTTGCCGTCAAGCCATCCTTTCATCATAGGAGGAATTGCTATGCAACATCCGCCATGCGGTTGCCACGTGTGCGGCGAAGGCAGGCCGCCTGAGAAATATCCGGCGCATACACATGAATGTGAACACTGCCACTGCGAATGCTGGGAAGAACCGGCCTGCTGCGAGCCGAAGCCATGCTGCCCGCCGCCGAAACCCTGTCCGCCGCCGAAACCGTGCTGTGAACCGAAGCCATGCTGCCCGCCCCCAAAGCCCTGTCCGCCACCCAGGCCCTGTCCCTGCCCGCCGCCGAAACCCTGCCCGCCGCCCAGACCCTGTCCCTGTCCGCCGCCCTGTCCCAGACCACCCAAAAAGGTCAAAGCAGAAGGCGTGCTTCTGCAAAAAATTATCACCTGTGAGAAACGCAATATTCCCCGCCTGTGCACGGAGCTTACGCTGGAAGGGTTGCCCTGCTGCGCCACGCCGCCCTTCACCCTGATGATGGTACAGCAAAGCGGCGCCCAGCCATGGTGGACGCCGCTTGATAGCCAAGGCCCCAACGCGAGGCTTTGCCTGCGGATATGCATTCCCGTCTGCTGCCAGGTCTGCGACGCGTGCGGCAAAATGTACAACGCAACGAGCGTGGTGGAGGTGGAGGCGAGCCTTCGCCCACCGTGCCCCGCGTCGGAGTGCTGGAGGCACAGCATCTTCGTGGTGCCGTGCGTGCGCCTGTGCATGGCCGAATGCTGCTCGCAGGACTGCACCTTCCAGGTACAATTGCAGATTTCACTTGAAATCTATCTGCTTCGTCCAGAGCCGTGCATGATGCACAAACCCGAGCCGGCTTGTCCGGATCTGCCTCTCTATCCGCAGCCCGTATGTCCTACTCCGCCTTGTTGGCAACAATGCCCAAAAGACCCGGACCCGTGTGGATGGCCAAGACAGGGCTAACCTTCGCGATGAAAGCGTCGTCCTGAACCGCCAACTCACCTTTGAGGCGTTCCAGAAGCGTTTCCGCATCCGCCTGCGCTTTGCCGTTGACGACGGATAGCCTGATCTTTGCGCCGCCAAAGAAACGCTTGGCCTCCTGAATCATGGTATCAACGGCGCTCTTATAGCCGCGTGCCTTGGCCATGGTCTGGTAAACGCCGTCATCATTCACAAAAATGATGGGCTTGATCTGCAGCAGACTGCCGACGACGCCCTCCACGAGGCCGATCCGGCCGCCCTTGCGCAAAAACTCCAGCGTGCGGATGACGAACATACCCAATTGCGTCTTCCGCACGCTTTGCGCGGCCGCGACGGCCTCGTCGGGCGTCGCGCCGCCCTCCAGAGCGCGGGCGGCTTCCAGCACCATCATGCCC
>JAEYOW010000058.1 GCA_023411375.1 Bacillota bacterium
GCCTACATCAATGGCTTTTATAATTCTCTCCGCCCTCATTCCTCTAATGGTGGCTTATCGCCCAATGAACGTGAACGCTTGTTCTGTCTTTCCTGATTTCTTTGTCCACTTTATTGACTATTATCCAACTGCTCCTTCCCGGAATGCTTCGTCATACCTTGGCGGTGCTCCCCGTTTGCTTTTACTTGCTTTGTTGTTGCTCTTGGTTCTTGTCCCCTTTCCTTTCCATTATATTATATCGAATGTTTTTTTGTCCTTCAATTCGGGTAGGGGGGGCAAGAACCGAGGAAAAGAATGCGGCTATGGTTTTTAAGCGCTTACAGTATTTTAGCACGGAGATGGAGAGCGCGTTCTACCAATCCAGCGATGTGGCACGCGCGATGCTGCTGGTTTGGCAGGATGGAGGCGCGCCGATGCTCCGCGGTATCAGCGCCTTTCCCGTTGCGGTGGATTATCGGTTATTGGCAGCATATCAGGAGGCCATAGACGCAGAAAGACAGCCGTGCTGGAGTTTCAACCCGAGGCGGATCCGGCTGGAATTTCGCTTGCGGTGGCGGTATATGACAACTATATTCACAACTTGGCAGGCGTGTTGTTTTATGAGTTTTATCCTGATTTTGTAACGGAGCATTTTGCGTTGTATGACGAGGGAGAGGGAGCGGTACGCTTACTGCTGGATGAGAAGCGGATGGTGATTTATGACTCGTCCAGAACCTACACCGCAAGACAGGCCTTCTGACAGACAGTGATTTCGCCCAAGGGGCAATGCTGAGCTTATCGGGAAGGCGCTATTTTGTGGTGGAACAGGAATCGGCTGTTACCAGCTGGCGGCTTTTGCACCTGATACTCGTTTCGCAGGTGGCCTCACACGCAAACGCGGTTGCCCTGCTGGTGGTGGTGGTCATGGCGGTGTGCGTGTTTGTGGCTGGCGTGGTGGCTCTATACAGCTTTCGCGGACTGTATGCTCCAACCCGGCAGCTCTGTGATGCAATGAACCGCTTTGGCGCGGGAGAGCTGGCTGTCCGAATGAATAAAACCAGAAAGGATGAAATCGGAAAACTGTTCTATCATTTTAATGGAATGGCAGACCGCATCCGGCAAATGATGACGGATACCGCAGAGCAGCAGCGGCAGCGGCGAAAGCTGGAGATTCAGTTCCTTCAGGCTCAAATTATGCCACATTTTTTATCCAACACCCTTACAAGCGTCAAATCACTCGCACATCTCGGCAGGATGGAGGAAATACCGGAAATCATGACCTCCTTAATTGATCTGCTTAAATTGGTCAATTATCAGGGAACGATGATACCCTTATCGCAAGGGATGAAATATGTTCTGGGCTATGTGAAGATCATGCGCATGCGCAGGCAGTTGCCCGTGGCAATTGAAAACCGGATTTCACGGGAGGCGGGAGATTGTCTAATTCCCCAATTTACATTACAACCGATCGTGGAGAATTGCCTGCTCCATGCCTTTCAGAATAACGAGACGCCCGGCACTATCACCATTTCGGGCGAAGTTGGCAAGGCATGCTTGACGATTGCGCTTGAGGATAATGGAGCAGGGATGGATCAGGAAACACTCGCACGGCTTTTCGGTGTCCGGGATAATGTTGATAAATATCAACAATTCAGCAATATCGGTATGGCAAATGTGAGGGAATGGCTACGGTTGATTTTTGGAGAACGCTGTGAGATGATCTACGAAAGTGAGAAAAATAAGGGAACGGTTGTACGTATCGTCATTCCGGTTCAACTGGAAAGAGATGAAAGCCAGGCAACACCAGATTAATGCGACCTCCAATTTCTCAAGAAGGCAGATGCGTATGCTGGGCAGCGTGCAAAGAAGTTTTGCAAATAGGACTCCTGGTAGGGGATGAGAACAAGCCGCTTCGACTGGAGCCGGAGAGTGACAGCATTGTCGGGCTGCATATGGACACCTCCTGCGCACGATAATTTTCTGCTGACAGTATAACACGAACCTGGCCGTGTGTCAGGTAAATTCAAACGGGTGCAGGAGGCGGCTGAGCGTTTGGGCGGGTAGGCAAAGGCCTGTGCATGAAGGAAGACAGCGCAGCCGGCGCGGATGCCGCCTGCTTAGGCAATCCGCGCCGGCTGCGCATGGATTATGTTGGTTGGTTGACTGATTACCGCTTGCGCATGCCGCCGACGATCGCCCCGGCGATGCCGCCGCCGGCTACGCCCATGGCGATATCGCTCAGGTATGCGGTCAGGGGAAGCTGCTGGCCCGAAAGCAGCGCGTACAGGCCGACGCCAAGCGCCATGTAGATCAGGCCCAGCAGCGCGCCGTACAGCATGCCGCGCTCGCCTCCGCGCCCAAGCATCACCCATGTGCCTATGAAGATGGAGAGCAGCTTCACAAGCTGATTGATGACGCGGATGACCGTGTCATCGGGTTTGAGCCACTGCATGAGCAGGGCAAAGATCAGAATGCAGCCAAGCGTGACCCCGATGGCGGCAAGAAGGCCGCGCAGAAGCCTTGTCCATGCGCTTTGACGGTTACGCGCCGCGCGCCTGCGCGCGGGCCTGGCGGCGTTGGTGGTGGAGTAGGCGGGCATATGAAAAACCTCCCTCGTTCGCTTTGTACAGGGTATGCGAACGGGGGAGGTTTCATGACGCGAAGAAAATCAGTTGAGCACTTCGCTGTCGTTTTCGATGGCAATTTCCTCAACGTTGCGGATGGCCCAGCGCGCGAAGATAAGCTTGACGTTATCTCGCCCAACATTCAACTCGACGGTATCGTCCTTGATAGAGATGATGGTGCCATAAATGCCGCCGATGGTGCAGATGCGGTCGCCGACCTTCAGCGCGGCAAGCATGTCCTTAACCTTTTTGTCCTTCTTACGCTGCGGACGGATCAGCAGGAAGTAGAACACCACGAACATCAGCACCAGGGGAAGCAGCATGCCCAGAATGTCACCCGCGCCAGGCGCGGCGGCAGTGTTTGCGGCGGCATCCCCAGCGGCGGCGGCGCCAGCCGTAGCAGCGGCGTCGGTAAGGCTCATCAACGTGTGAGACAGAAAATTCATCGTTCGGTACCCCTTTCCAAAATCGGTAGGATGATTATAGCAAATCCAAACCCAAAGCACAAGGGTTGTTTGTGAATAGACTGAAAATATCGCAGCGGCGGGATAAGGAGAGGCGAACTTTCAGAAGCGCTTCAGGTGGGTTTGTGGTTGCGGTTGGGACCGCGCAGCAGGTCGCCCGCGCCAACGCTGAAGGGAAGGGACAGGTAGAGCAGCGTTCCCGCGACGCTCGCGGTTTGCACGGTTTCGCCGGTCGCGGCCAGGCGCAGACCGCCGGCGACGAAGGGCTTTGGGCCGGAGGGGGTGAGCACCTCCAGCTCGTCTCCTGTGTAGAAGCGGTTTTTGAGCCGGACGAGCGCGGGCGTACCCACCGCCGCATCCTCAACAACGTCGCCCACGTATTCCATCGTCTGGGTGAAGCCTTCAGCCCCCGCAACGGGCCTGGGCGCGCCAAAGTAGAAGCCGGTGTTGCTCTGGCGGTGGCTGGCCTTGGCAAGCTCGTCCAAAAGACCGGGCACGGCGGCATTAAAAGCTTCCGTTCCCTGGGCTTCAAGCACGTCCAGCGCACGGCGGTAGGCCGATACGACCGTCGCCACATAGTATGCCGTTTTCATGCGTCCTTCAATCTTCAAACTGTGAATACCCGCGTCCCTCAACGCAGGCAGGTGCGGCAGCATACACAGATCGCCCGCGGAGAAAAGATAGGCGCCGTTTTCGTCTTCACAAACGGGCAGGTATTCGCCGGGCCTTTTTTCTTCCACAACATGATACTTCCAGCGGCAGGGCTGGGCGCAGGCTCCCCGGTTGCCGCTGCGCCCCGCAAGCGCGGCGCTAAGAAGGCAACGGCCGCTGTAGGCCACGCACATCGCCCCATGAACAAAGGCTTCCAGCTCCAGCTCAGGCGGAAGGACGGCGTGCATGGCGGCAATACCGGCGAGCGAAAGCTCACGCGAGAGCACGATGCGCTCCGCGCCCAGCGCGCGGTGAAAATGCAGAGCTGTGCGCGCGTTGAGCACGTTCGCCTGCGTGCTGATATGCAGCGCAAGGCCGGGCACTTCTTCGCCAAGAATGAGCGCGGCTCCGGTGTCGCTGACGATGGCGGCGTCCACGCCGGCTTTCAGCGCAGTTTTTGCGGCGGAAAGAAAGCCCGGCATATCCGCGTCGGTGGGTAATACGTTCATCGTTACGTAAAAGCGCACGCCGTGCGCGTGCGCGAAAGCGACGGCCTCGCGCAGCTCGTCCGGGCTGAAGTTGCCCGCGAAAGCTCGCAGACCATATTGCTTCATCCCCCCGTAGACGGCGTTCGCGCCGAAGCGCACGGCGGCGCGAAGCTGCTCCGCGCCGCCTACGGGAGCCAGAAGCTCCATCCTTTGTGTCAAGTTACATTCCCCGTTCCTGATCGTATGCCTGCCATAGCGGCGCGTAGATTTCCACGGCGCGGTTGTGCTCCTCCAGCGTCCTGCTGAAGTGAAGCTCGCCGGTGTTGGGGTCCTTACTGCAGAAATAGAGGTATTTTTCCGCGACGTAGCTTTCGTCCGGATAAAGGGCCGCGTTGATGGCCTCCGCCGAGGGGTTGCAGATGGGGCCAAGCGGCAGGCCGGCGTAAAGGTATGTGTTATAGGGCGATTCAACGGCAAGGTCGCTGTTACGTAGCGACATGCGCCTTTCTCCCGTGACGTAGTGGATGGTCGGATCGCTTTGCAGCTTCATGCCCTGCTTGAGACGGTTGTGGAACACCGCGGATACCTTGGCGAAATCAGCCTTCTTTGCTTCCTTCTCAATCATGGAGGCAAGGGTAATCAGCTCGTCCATGGTCAGGTCAAGCTCGGTTGCGCGGTCCTGCCATTCGGCGCTGAAAACCTTGTCCGTCTGATCAAGCAGTTTCTTGACGATTTGCAGCGGCGTCGCGTCGGTATAGATCTCATAGGTGTTGGGCGCGAGATAACCCTCCAGCAGGTATTTACGCTCGCCGACTCGCTCAACCTTGAGCTCGTCCTGGATAAAGTAATAGTCGGTGACGCCCTCGCCGGTTTTGCACAGGGCCAGGAATTCGGTAGTATCCTGGAAAATGCCTTTTTCCTTGAGCGCGGCGGCGATGTTTTCGATGGTGGTGCCGGGAATGATCGTGATATTGGCGGTGATGGGTTTTCCGTCCCCGGTGGTGAGCAGGTCGGCGATTTCAAACATGCTCATGCTCTTTTTAATCATGTAGTCGCCCGCCTGAATTTTTTGACCCAGGCCCGCAAAGTCACAGTAATATTTAAAGAAGGTCCGGCTTTTGATCAGCCCCTGCGACTCCAGATTATTTGACACGCGGGTCAGGCTGTTGCCGTTTTCTACGGTAAAGGCGATTTCGGTCTGATCCCCTGGGTCCACAGGGCTTAGAAATTTGTCGTTGACTACGCCGTATACTGTGGATACCACGCCGAAAACGATCAGCAACGAGGTTATCACAATTAAAACAGGGCGCAGTATGTGCCAGATGCCGCTATACCAAAAAAAGCCGTATTGACGCTCATCGCGAAGCGTCTCATGATCATAGTCCTTATTACGGTCGCGTTTTCGTCCCACGCGCTTCCCTCCTCCTCTTTATAAGCCCGGCAGTTCCACATCCAGGCCTACTTCCCGGGTAAGGCGGTCCATGGTTTCCGCCACAAGCTGCTGTACGCGCATCTGCGCAAGCAGGTATTCGGTCAGTTCCTCACTTTGATAGACCAAAGCGCTCAGCTTTTCAAATTCCCCGGCGTCCTCCTCGCGCGGCTCGCCGCCTGCCATAGCGGCCATCTGAAGTGCGGATTGCGCGCGCGTAAAGCGCTTGAGCAGTCCGCGGTTCATCTCGTCGGCCATGACGCTCTCCTTCAAAGAGGCATAGCGGATGAAGGCGTCGGTACCGCGAAGGGCTTGAAGAAGCTGGTCGGTAGCTTGCGCTACAGCGGTCGAAATCATCAATAATACCTCCCCAAGCAAAATAGTTACTCCTTAGTATAACGCAAACGGCCGGAAATTTCATTCATTATTTTTACGCGTGTTTCTATTCTCCGCTCCCAGCGGGCAAACATACCCGGACGCCCGCCCGCATATCCTTGCGCAAGCGCAACACAAGGAGGGTTTGATTTTGAAAGAACAAGCATTCAACCTATACCGCGATATCGCGGAACGTACCGACGGGGATGTGTACATCGGCGTGGTGGGCCCTGTGCGCACGGGAAAAAGCACCTTGATCAGCCGTCTGATGCAGGAACTTGTGCTGGCCGGCATGGCGCCCGGACCCAAGCGCGAACGCCTGACGGACGAGCTGCCTCAAAGCGGAAGCGGCAAAACGATCATGACCACGCAGCCCAAGTTTGTGCCCAGCGAGGCCGTTACCGTCACGCTGGGGGATCAGGCGACGGTTCGCGTGCGCATGGTGGACAGCGTGGGCTATCTGGTGGACGGCGCGTTGGGCACCGAGGAGGAAGGCGCGGCGCGCATGGTGCACACCCCCTGGTTCGACTATGATATCCCCTTTGAGCAGGCGGCGGAAATCGGCACGCGCAAGGTAATCGCGGACCATGCGACCATCGGCCTTGTGGTAACGACCGACGGCAGCATCGCGGATTTGCCGCGCGACGCCTACGCCGACCCCGAGGAACGCGTGGTGCGGGAGCTAAAGCAGCTGGGCAAGCCGTTTATCATGGTGCTCAACTCCAGGCATCCGGAGGAAGAGACGACCGAGAAGCTGCGCGGCAGGCTCAGCGAGCGCTACGCCGTGCCCGTAATGGCCCTGAACGTGAAGGAAATGAGCCTTGCGGATATCCTGGGCGTGTTTGAGCAGGTGCTGTTCCAGTTCCCGCTGCGTGAGATACAGGTGAGCGTGCCCGGATGGCTTAACGCGCTGGACGATAACCATTGGCTGGTGCAGCATGTGTTAAACGGCGTCAGGCAGGGGGCGGAGGGCGTGAGCCGCATGCGCGACCATACGGATTTTGCGGAAGCGTTTGCGGAGTCGCCCTTTTCGGACGGATTGCAAAACGACGGTATCGACCTGGGCCAGGGGCGCCTGAGCTATACCCTTCCGCTTAAGGACGGGCTTTTCAACCGCGTTCTGGGCGAAGAATGCGGCACGGAAATCAAGGGCGACGCGCACCTGCTGAAATTGATGAAGGAGCTTGTGGCCGCAAAGACGGAATACGACCATGTGGCGCAGGCGCTGAAAAGCGTGCGCGAAACGGGCTACGGCCTGGTAACGCCCAGCATGAACGAGCTGACGCTTCAGGAGCCGGAGATTGTTCAGCAGGGCAGCCGGTTTGGCGTAAAGCTAAAGGCAAACGCGCCTTCGCTGCATATGATCCGCGTGGATATTGAAACCGAGGTTTCGCCCGTTGTGGGTACCGAAAAGCAAAGCGAGGAGCTTGTGCGCTACCTGCTGGAGGAGTTTGAGAACGATCCTCAGAGCATTTGGAACACCAACTTCTTTGGCAAAAGTCTGCATGAGCTGGTGAGGGAGGGCCTGAGCAACAAACTGATGCGCATGCCTGCCGACGCGCAGGAAAAAGTGCAGGAGACGCTTTCCAAAATCATCAACGAGGGCAGCGGCGGGATGATCTGCATACTGCTGTAGGGTATGGGCTATCGATAAACAAACAGCCGCGGCGCGCCGTGTATGGC
>JAEYOW010000043.1 GCA_023411375.1 Bacillota bacterium
GTCCGGCTGTTCCTGCCGGACAGGCCCGCCCATTGCGCATTACAGTCCTTTATTCAATCCGCTCCACGGTATAACCCAGTTTTTCCAGTTCAAGAGGCACGCTGTCCTCCGGCAATACAAGGTGCAAAAGCCCAATGGTCACAAAGTAGCTATGCTCGTCCGTGCCGTTCAGCAGCTTTTGAAGCTCTTGCGCCATATTTACGTTGCGCTCTGTCACCAGCTCCTGATGGTATTCCGCGACGAGCGCCTGCTCCGGGTCCTGGCGCATGCTCAACAAATAACTGTCCGCGAAGGCTCCCGCATTGCCGTCGCGCCACCACTCAGGCCACGCGGTTATACCCGCGTCCATCGCCATGGTCTCTCCTTGCGGGTCCAACAGGAACTGGCAGGTGGTGTAAAGCAAATATTCCTGTAGCTCCGGACTGAAGCCGTCCATAGCATCAAGCTGGCTTTCGGCGGTTTCCAGATAGGCGACCGCCTTCTTCCCATCTCCGTCCAGCGCCTTTACCTGCGCTTCCACGCCTAGGGTAAGCGCCTTGCTCACATCCTCAACACCCATCTCAATAGCGGTTGTCTCCAACGTCAGTGTGCTGACAACCGCCCAGGGACGCAACGCGTTCAGCATACCGATCGGATAGCCCGTCTTTCCCGCCGCCTGCTCCAAAAGCGCATAGCATTCCGCCGAAATATGCTCGCGTAGCGTTTCGCCTTTGGGATAGCTCATCATGGACGCCATCTTACGCACCACATCCGGGCTTTCCGTATCGCATTCAAAAACCATCGTATCCGCCGCCGCCAGCGCGTCCGTAATGCGCCTGTTCATAGGATACATTTCTTCGCTTCCCACATGAATGGAACCCAGCAGAAACATTTCGCTGTTGCCGCCCGTCACCCGGTACAGTATGCCTTTGCTTTCCCCTGTCTTTTCTTCGCCAACCGCGCCCGCTGGCGCAGCCAGCGCCGCCAATAGCGCGAGCGTCACGCACAGCATACGCAGTAGCGGTCGTCCCGAATTTTTCATTGCGCTTCCTCCAATTCTCTCACAGCCAGTTTCAGGTTTTCATTGCGGATATGCCATTCCGGCGGCAGCAGCGCTTCATAATCCCGTTGATAGTAACGCTCGTCCAAAAGCAGAATCAGGCCCCGGTCCTCATCCGTACGAATTACACGCCCGCCCGCCTGAAGCACCTTATGCATAGCGGGTATACGGCAGGCGTAAGCAAAGCCGTCCCCAAAATGCCTGGCATAGCATGCCTGTATGGCTCGCAACCGCTGGGAGGGCGTGGGCAGGCCGACGCCCACCACGATCACTCCCACCAGCCGGTCGCCCGGCAAGTCGATACCCTCGCTGAACAGCCCGCCCAGCACGCAAAGCCCCAGCTTTGGTGTTTCTTCCGCCTCAAATGCCGCCAGAAAATTTTCCCTGTCCTCATCGCCCATATCCCGCTGCTGTACCCATAACGGCGGCAGCGCCGACTCATCCAGCCGCTCCAACACCAGCCTCAGGTAGGCGTAACTGGGAAAATAGGCGATATACTTGCCGGGTCTTGCTTCGACAGCCTCGGCAATGCTTGCCGCCACCGTCTCCGCGCTGTTTTCACGTTCCAGATACCGAGTGGACACGCGCCTGCGCACAACCGCCAGATGGGAAGGCGGAAACGGCGATGGCAGCGAGAAGCACGCATCCTCCTCCCCACCGCCCAAAAGCTGCTTCATGGCCGGAAGCGGCGTCAGCGTTGCGGAAAAGAACACCGTCCCGCGCATGGTTTTCGTTACGCGGGTAATCTCCTTCGCGGGCAACAGGCAATACAGCAAAAGCGCGCGCTCCCTTCCCCGACCGCTGAGTAGCACCGCGTAATCCTCATCCAGATGCTCAGCCGCGTAAAGAAATGGCAGGCAGAGCCGCACCGTTTCCGATACCCCGGCCATTGCCGCGCCATCCCGTACAGGGTGCGCAAACAGGGCAAGCGCCTCGTCCAAAAGCCGCTGCGCCGCCGCAACGACGCCCTCGGGCGGTTCTTGAAGCCTTTCCTCTATCACAACGGACGAGCCTGCCGCTTCCTTCCTACCAGCTTCAGACGCATATGCATCCAAAGCGTTTCCAGTGGCTCCCACGTTTTCCGCTGGCGCCAGTGCGCGAAGTATACGGATCACATCCGATAGAGCGCGGTAGTACGCGTTTTTGCGCCCGGCAGCCTTGCCAAAATCCGCCCGCAGACGCGACAGCTCGCGGCTGTCCAGTTCCCCGGATAAGCTTTCGCGCACACGTTCCACCGCATGATGAGCCTCGTCGATCAAAAGAGTCAAATCCCTGCGGCGCTGAAACAGGCGTTTAAGCTGCGCAAAGGGATCAAAGGCGTAGTTCATGTCCATCAGCACCACGTCCGCCAACTCCGTCAGCGCGAGCGCCAGCTCAAACGGACAGATGTTGTGCGCGTCCGCCGCGCGTATAATTGCCTCGTCCGTCCAGCAGCAAGGCCCCGCGTTCAATAGCGCGTCGATCGCCTTTCCCTGACGCAGGTAATGTCCCTTCGCGCGCGGGCAGTCGTCAGGATGGCAGCGGGCGGGCTTGGGACACAGCTTTTCCTTGGCGGTCAGCACCGTAACCCGTGCGTGCATGCCCTGCGTGCGCATCCGCTCCAGCGCGTTCAGCGGACTCTGGCGGGCGGTATTGCGCGCGGTAAGATACAAAATTTTCCCTGTTTTACCCTCGCTCATGGCCTTCAGCGCCGGATACAGCACCGCGGCACTTTTGCCCGTACCTGTGGGCAAACTGGCGAAAAGTCTTTTTTTCCGGCTGATTGCAGTATACACCTGTACCGCCAGCTCGCGCTGGCCCATACGGTAGCTTTCGAATGGAAAGCCCAACGTCCTCAGCGATTCGTCCCGGCGCCCGCGATGCGCGCGCTCTCGTTTGGCAAAAGCGACCCAAGGCGCGAGCAACGCCCCAATTTCCGCGAGCAGCACCCCCGCATCCAGCGTTTCAGCAAACTCGCGCAGCTTGTCGCCCTGCTCGTTCACATAGCAAACAGAGAAGCGCACTCTCTCGCACGCCTTCTCCTCCGCCACCATCGCCGCGTAGCAAAGCGCCTGCGCCCGGTGTTCCGGCAGGGGGCCGTCCTCTTTCCAGGCGCTTAATTTAATTTCCTCTACAAAAGGCTCGTCACCATCGGTAAAGGCGTCCATTCGGCCAAAAACCAGCACGCCTTCTCCCGCCACCTCAAACACGTGCTTAAGGGAGCATTCCGCCTTCCCCTCCTGCTTTTCCTGCCGTGCCCGGTGTGCACGCGTTCCGGTCAGCAGGTCGCGCACGTCGGCTGCCGGCAGGATATCCTCCTGAAAATAAGTAAAGGCCACAAGCTCGCGGACGGAAATGCGCAACGTTTCTTCCACGGCTGTGGCCTCCTCGGATTCAATTTGATTAATCGCGGTTGTTGCGGGAGATGATCAAAAGCCTGAGCAGCTGCAACAGGCTGCTGACGACCGAAGCCACATATGTCATTGCGGCGGCGTTTAGCACCGCGCGCGCACCGTCTAGCTCCTCACCCGTCATGTAGCCGCCGTCGCTTAGCGCGGCCATGGCGCGCTTGCTCGCGTTAAACTCCACCGGCAACGTGACCAGGCCGAATAAAAGCGTTAGCGAGAAGCAGGCGATGCCCACATAGATCAGCGGTTCCCAGCTGAACAGCAAGCCAAATAAAAAGATCGGAAAATACAGGTTGCTACCGATGTTGACCACTGGCACCATTGCGGAACGCAGCTTGAGCGGCCCGTAGCCCTCCTGCTGCTGCATGGCATGGCCGCACTCATGCGCCGCAACGCCGATGGCCGCAACGCTCGTTGAGCCGAACACGCCGTCGCTCAGTCGCAGTGTATTGCTGCGCGGATCGTAATGGTCACTCAGCTTTCCGCCGATTTCGCGCACGCTGACATTACCACACCCGTTGCGGTTCAGCAGCTCGCGCGCCACCTCATCCGCCGGCTGTCCAACGCGGGTAGTTACCTTCGAATATTTGCTGAACGACGAACTGACCCTGTATTGCGCCCAAATACCCAGCAACAGGCCGGGAATCACGAGGATCATCGTCCAATCCCAGTAAAACATGCAAGGACCTCCTCCAAAGTAGAATGACGTGGTTTTACTACTCCACAAGCATAGCATACACCATTTCGCGTAAAAATCAACCTAAAATGCTTGCATTGTCGGTTTTCACGCTCAAATCCGCTGGATTGACGCTATATGTATACAGCCCACCTCCGCCGGGCAAGCTAGGCGCGGGAGGGATCAGAATGCAGAAAAAAATTGTGGATTTCCAGTTCTGGCGCGCCGTGTGGCCGGAGGTTCTGCTGCTGCTGGCGGCGGCCGTCACGTTTGCCTTTGTACTGGTGGCGCCGCTTGCGTTTGCCGAGGGCCTGCCGCTCACTGTAGAGGAGGCGCGGCTTTGGGACGCTTATACCCGGGGCGAGCTCATCCGTCTGCACGTGTTGGCGGACAGCGACGGCGCAGAGGCGCAACGGGTAAAATTGGCGGTACGCGATGCCCTTCTGGGCGCATTCGGACAGGAACTTGCCGCGGCGGGCACGCAGGACTGTGACGCCGTATACGCGCTGCTACAGGATAGTGCCGGAGCAATGCGTGAGGTCGCGCAACGCTGTGCAAAAGAGAACGGCTTCAACGGTCCCGTAACAGCCGAGGTCGGCAGAATGCTCCTGCCCGCGAAAGTTTACGGCCACGTAACGCTGCCTGAGGGTGAATACCGTGCTCTGCGCGTAACGCTTGGCAGTGGCAAAGGGCAAAACTGGTGGTGCGTTCTGTTTCCCCAGCTATGCCTTGCGGTAGCAGAGGACGAACCCTGGCAAACCCAATCTGGCGGCAAGGAGCCCGCGGCCACCGATGGCGGCGGTACCGCCACAACCGCTGACACGCCGAATATCGTATGGGACAGCGGACGTATTTTGCACTGCTGGACCGCTATGGCTGTGTAGCGGCGTTGCGCAATCCTCCGGTTTCTCCCCCACGCTTCGGAAAACTGTGTTATAATGATTACGAATGAACCACGGAGGTACCCGAATGGATTTTCTTCCCATCTCCCCCGAGGATGTCAGGCGGCGCGGCTGGGACGCGCCGGATTTTGTGTACGTCGTTGGCGAAGCCTATGTCGATCACCCATCCTTCGGCCACGCCATCATCAGCCGAGTGCTGGAGAGCGCGGGCTACCGCGTCGCCCTGCTCTGTCTGCCCGAATACCATACTTCGGATGCTTTTCGCCTTTTTGGCAGACCAAAGCTGGGTTTTTTGGTTTCCTCCGGCGTAATCGACAGCATGGTCAACCACTATACTGCCGCTAAAAAGCGCCGCGGTACCGACGCCTACGCCCCCGGCGGCCAGGCGGGCATGCGTCCCGACCGTGCCGTGACCGTCTATTGCAACCGTATTCATGAGGCCTATCCGGGCATGCCCGTTTTGATTGGCGGGGTAGAAGCTTCCCTGCGGCGCTTCTCGCACTACGATTACTGGGACGACAAGGTGCGCCGGAGCGTGCTGGTAGACAGCGCCGCCACGCTTCTGATGTATGGCATGGGTGAAAAAACCATCATTGAGTGCTGTGACTGGGTACGCCGTGGTATGCCCGCGCATGAGCTGCCAACCCTCAGGGGCTGCTGCTACATGGCAAAGGAACCACCAAAAAACGCCATTCTCCTGCCGGGCCACTCGGAGGTGGCGGCTGACCGCACCGCATACGCGCGGGCCTTTATGTTGGAATACGAGGAGCAGGACCCCATGCGCGGAAAAACCCTATGCCAGCAGCAGGACTCGCTGCGCTTTCTGGTACAAAATCCGCCTGCCATGCCGCTTAACCGCGCGGAGTTGGACGAGGTATATGATCTGCCCTTTACCCGGCGCGCCCACCCCTGTTATGACCGGCTGGGCGGCGTTCCGGCGCTGTCGGAAGTACGCTTCTCCCTCTCGTCGGTGCGCGGCTGCTTTGGCGCGTGCAATTTCTGCGCGCTTACATTTCATCAGGGCCGAATTGTTACCTCACGCAGCGAAGCGTCGCTGCTCAAAGAGGCTAAGCTGCTAACCACCTTTCCCGATTTTAAAGGCTATATCCATGATGTCGGCGGTCCCACGGCAAATTTCCGCTCGCCCGCATGCGACAAGCAGCTTAAAGAGGGGGCGTGCAAGCGCCGCCAGTGCCTGTATCCCACGTCGTGCAAAAACCTGCGCATCAGCCATACGGAGCTCTGCGGACTACTTGCCAAAATGCGCGCCCTGCCGCGCGTCAAAAAGGTGTTTATCCGCTCAGGCATCCGGTTTGATTACGTCATGGCGGATCCAGACGGCACATTCTTAAACGAGCTGTGCAAGCATCACGTCAGCGGCCAGTTGAAAGTTGCCCCGGAGCATGTCAGTCAAAACGTGCTAAGCAGTATGGGTAAACCAAAGCGGGAGGTTTACGAGGCCTTTTGCCGCAAGTATAAAGCCGTAAACGACCGTCTGGGAATGCGGCAGTTCCTCGTTCCCTACCTGATGAGCAGCCATCCCGGCAGCGAGCTTAAGGACGCGGTGGAGCTGGCCGAATATCTGCGCGATATCGGCCACCAGCCCGAGCAGGTGCAGGATTTCTATCCCACGCCGGGGACGCTTAGCACCTGTATGTATTATACCGGCCTTGATCCTAGAACCCAATCGCCCATATATGTGCCCAAAACCGCGCATGAGAAGGCTATGCAGCGCGCACTGCTGCAATTTAAAAGTCCACGAAACTTTGAGCTTGTACGCGAAGCTCTGCGCCTGTGCGGACGCGACGACCTGATCGGCTACGGCGCGAAGGCGCTGGTGCCACCGCGCGAAGGCCGCCGGGAGGCAGGCGCGGTTCACTCTCAGGCTTCGCGTTTCCAGCACGGTGTCCGGCAAAAGGCAGCCGAAAAATGGGCGGGCGCCGGCGCGAAGCGCAACGGCAGCGCTGGTGGGAGCTCCCAAAACAGCCTCGGCAGCCAGTCCGGCAGCCGCGCCTCGCGCGGCAAACGAAGGTGATGCTCACGCTTCATTCCTAGCGTTTCCATCTTCCCCTGAGTTTTGTGCGCAACCGCATCCGCTCATTCATTCCCATGCGTCAATAGCTTCCTGCACCTCATTGATCAGCCGCGATACGTGAAAGCCGTCGCAAACGCCATGGTGTGCCTGTACGGCAAGAGGCAGCATGCGCTTTCCATTCACATCCTCATATTTTCCCATGGTAAAAATCGGCGTCAGATAGTCATTTCCCTTTGGCAGGTTCAGATTAAATCCGCTGAAGGCCGTCCACGGTATCATCGATACCGGAAAGGTATTTTCAGGCGTGTCCGGCTTGGCTTCCATTCGCTGAACGGCGCCATAAATCGCCATATCCCGCTCATAGCCGCTCAGAAAGTCGGCATAGTCCTCCGAATATTCAGTCCAGATATTTGAGAATGTTTCGCATTCATTGTGAAAAACTGTGTAGCACGGTATCATCCAATCGAATATTCCCAATTGTCCGTCTGCATTCAGTGCCACCCTGAACTCCTCATGGCGGTTCACCATTCTGCTCAGCAGGTAAAGCATCGCCGGATACAGCTTCACATTCGCCGTTTTCAGCCTTGTAATATCCAGCTTTGCGGTTATGCTGTACGTACAGGGCACTTCCGAAAAATAATGCTGAAAATATTCTTCTCTTTTCCACTTGGAACGGTCGATTAACCTAAACGCCATATTCTTTTCCCCTCCCGCACTTTAACACACAAAAGGGATGCCCTCCGCCAGGCGCCTGCTTCGCAACCCTCGTTACGTAGCGCCGCCTGCCCCGGAGGCCATCCCATTTCGCTTATCCCATTCCTATTCCTTCACCGCGCTCAAAAGCTCCGCAGGGGCAAAAGGATAGGTCAGAACTCCCGCCACCTCGCCCGCGATACTGCCCGCCTGAATGAAAAAAACCACATTGCCGTCCGCGTCCAGGTAAAAGTCTGTTTCCGGGCTAAACGCCGCGCGAAGGCTTTCCTCGTTCAGGCCATCCAGATAATCCGCGTCCACGTTCTGCATGTCCCTTTCGACAATTTCCCAAACAAGCCGGTATGCCAGCTTTTCAGCTATGCTTTCCTCCGTGCTTAGCTCGTCGCCCTCCTGCTCCAGTCCAAGCACCTGTGAAAGGGTAATCGGCTGGCCCGCATAGAGGCCGTCGCGTGCGAACGTGTCGGCGGATACCATCTCGCTCTCCGCGTTGCCCAGAAACTGGCGGGCGGTGAGCATCACGCTTACATAGCGCTCGTTGTTGAGCATAATCTGCCAGGCGATTTCCGTGTATGCGGGAGGCATGCCTTCCTCGTGCGTCAGCTCCGCCTCCTCGGCGTTCTGCTCGCCCATGTTGCCGGCCATGTCCTGACTGACGGCCTGGTAATACGCGTTGATAGCCCGGTCGGTCTCCGCCACAGCCTCAAATTGCGGGTAGGCATATCGAAAAACATAGTTTGCCTCCTCCTCGTTAGCTCCCTCCGGATAGGTACGGAGGCCTGTAAGAGGCTGCGCCAACTCCAGCCCCTGCGCCATGGCGCATAGGGGCAGAAGCAGGCATATCAGCAAAACAAACGCCCTGAAGGAATATTTCATGTTTACCCAAACCCTCGCTTAGCCGACCGAAACCTCATCCACCACAAAGCTGTTTTCCAAATAGGCGTTGTACATGCTGTATTCGCCCATTAGCTCCTTCCGATAGCTCAGCTCGGCCTGGTAGATGTACTTGTCGGTCAGAATATATACGTCGAACACGGCAAAACCATCGTCCGTCGTATAAGAAACGGTTCCGCATTTAAGTTCTTCGTTGATAGACGAGGTGGAGCCGGTGATGCCATTTGCGATAATACCTACATATTCCTGCAGGCTCGCATGGTTCGTATTCTCCACCCGCTTGGCAAAGAAACTCACACTGCCGTCCGGCAGGGAGGCGGATACGCCGTCGGCATCCTCAACCAGCATTTCGTCGGTGAAGATGGCGGGATAGAGAATGGTGAAGCCCAGGTTAGCGTTCACATACTCTACAACGATCTCCTCAAAGTAATTCTGCATTGCCTCCTCAACGTTCAGCTCCGTGCCGATGGAGAAGCCGGTCAGCCGGAATCCGTTCAGCGCGCTGGAATCGCTCTGGAATGTGAAAACGCCCCGGTCCAGCCACTGCACGCCGGCAAAGTCGGCCTCACTCATGGCGCTGATAGGCTTGTCCGCCATATACAGCTCGCCCATAATCTGAATACCGCCCTCGGCAGCGGCATTGTTCACCGTTACGGGATGGAATCCGATGTAGCTGTTGATCCCCTCCGTCACGGTCACAGGCTCCAACTGCGGCAACTGCGCGGCAAAAATCTGTCTGAGCAGATTGGCCTGCGCATCGGTACTGCTGAGCATCTCAGCCGTTACGCCCACTCCTGTGCCGATGGTCTGGCCCGCCTTAAAAAACGCGTCCGTGAACGAAACCGTCAGCACCCCGTCCGCGCCGGGCACAATCTCGGGTGCGTTGGCCGAATACATGCACGCCGCGCTTACCAGGTCCATCAATGGATAGAGCGCCTCAAACTCGGCAACGTTGGCCTTTTGTGTTTGAACGGGTTGCGCCTCGGCCACCGCGCCCGCACACGCGCCAAATGCCAGGCACAGCGCTGCCAGCAGCGAGAAGAACTTTTGTACATACCTCTTTTTCATGTTCTTTCCTCCCTATATCTTATGGATGTTTCCAATATCCACCGGGCTTTACGCCCATATAACGGCACAGCGCGGGCAAATCATCCATGTTTTGCAATATATTCCGCGGCCGCGATTGCGGCGATGTTGCCCTCGCCCACGGCCTTGGCCACCTGAAGCGGCTTGCCCGTGCAATCTCCCGCCGCAAATACGCCGGGCACATTTGTTTTCATGTCCCGGTCCACCGGGATATAGCTGCCCTCGGTACGCAGGTCGCTCAGCAGCATTTTCAGCGGCATGGCCGCGCGGAAGATAAAGATACCGTCGTAGCAATGCGCCGCGTGGTCGGTGGTAAGCACAAGTCCCGCGCCGTCTCTGCCGATGGCCTTTGGCTTCTCCTCCATAACACGGGCCATCTCCGGCAGCTTTTCAATATTGTGCGGTCTAACGCGGTAATAGTCCATCTCGCCCACCACCCGGGCCAGAAATTCCGCTTCCTCCACACCCTGCAGCGACGTGGAAAGCACGGCGATGCGCTTGCCCCGGTAAAACATGCCGTCGCACGTGGCGCAGTAGCTCACGCCGCGTCCAACCTGTTCTTCCTCGCCCGGCAGCAGCACTGGACGCGCCGCGCCCATGGCTAAAACCACGGTACGGCTTTCCATTACGTCATTTTCAACCAGCAGCATAAAGCCTGAGCCGTTTTGCATGATCTGCCGTACCAGTCCCGTGCGCTCCTCCGCTCCCAGAGACAACGCCTGTTCCCGAAAGCTATCAAGCATTTCATTTCCGGAAACCTGGGGCAGGCCGGGATAATTGTCGATACGCTCCGCCGTTCGCAGCAGCCCCGTATCGTTCAGCGGAGCAACAACCGCGGCGGACAAGCCACGCATGCGCGCCGTCATTGCGCAGGACCATCCGGCCGGGCCCTTTCCAATAATTGCGATATCCGTCATAGGCAGTCTCCCTAAGCCCCGGCAATTCGGTATCCCACGGCCGGCAGCCCATATGAGTGTATCAAAAACGCCGAAGGATTTCAAGGCTTCCTGTATAAAAGTAACAGGTTGTGCACAGGCCCTGATAGGGCGCAAAGGGATGAAGGCAGTCGTGGAAGCATGTTTTTTGGCAAAGGTTGCCCAATGGAGCGGAACCATGTATAATAAAGCTTATCTGTTTGAACCACATACATGGCTTGGGAGGCGCTGCCCATGGCGGACTGGAACCCCTGGCACGGGTGCGAGAAATACAGCCCCGGCTGTATGCACTGCTACGTATACCGGCGCGACGCCAAATATGAACTGGATGCCTCGCAGGTCAAAAAAAACGCCGCCTTTGACGCGCCCATACGCAAGGGACGGGATGGCAGCTATCGGATGAAGGGACCGGAAACCGTTTACACCTGTTTTACGTCCGATTTCTTTTTAGACAAGGCCGACCCGTGGCGCGCCGAGGCGTGGCGCATGATACGGGAACGGGGCGATTTGCATTTTTTCTTTATCACAAAACGCATCCTGCGTTTTTATGAGCAGCTTCCGGACGACTGGGGAGACGGCTATCCCAACGTGGCCATCGGCGTCACCTGTGAAAACCAGAAAAAGGCGGACGAACGGCTATCCTATTTAAAAACGCTGCCCATCCGCAAAAAGCGCATTATATGCGAACCCATGCTGGAGGCAATTAATCTGGAGCCGTATCTCGACGACGGCATCGAGCTGGTGGTCGCGGGCGGGGAAAGCGGCGAGGGCGCGCGGCTGATGCGCTTTGAGTGGGCGCTTTCACTGCGTGAACAGTGCGCGCGTCACGGCGTCAATTTCTATTTTAAGCAAACGGGCGCGCTGTTTGAGAAAGACGGCAGGCTGTACCGCATTCCAAGAAGCGAGCAACTGCGTCAGGCCCGCAAGGCGGCGATCTCTTGGGAAAAGAAGGCCGTGGACTTTCGCCTTCCCGGCTAGCGGTATTTCGCCGTATCGGTTCCAGCATCCCGCCAGATGAAAGGAAGGGAATCATCGTTGGCAAGACAAATCTCGCTGAACGCGCAATCCCCCACAGGAGAGCTTGACCGCTTCTATTCGCATTGTGTCGGCGCGGGACGCGCGCACGAGCTTTTGCGTGCCGACGCGCTCGACCAGCTGAGTATGCTCCAGGCTGAGTGCGGTTTCCAGTATATCCGTTTTCACGGCCTTTTGTGCGACGACATGGCCGTCTACCATGAGGACGCTTCCGGAAACCCGCTGTACAACTGGCAATATGTAGATATGGTGTTTGACCGTCTGCTTGCGCTTGGCCTCCGTCCGCTGGTGGAGCTGGGTTTTATGCCAGATAGGCTCAAAAGCGGAGATCAGACGCTTTTTTGGTGGCGCGGAAACGTTACCCCTCCCGCTGATATGGCAAAGTGGCATGGGCTGATTTATGCGCTTGTCTCACACTGGGAGGCCCGCTACGGCGCGGATGAAATAATCCGGTGGTACTTTGAAGTGTGGAATGAGCCAAACTTAAAAGGCCTGTTCTTCACAGGAGATATGCAGTCGTATTTTGATCTCTACGACGCATCCGTCTCCGCCATCAAGGCCGTGAATCCGCTCTGCCGGGTGGGCGGTCCCGCCACCGCAGAAGCCTCATGGATTGCCGAAATAATTGGGCACTGCGTCAAACAGGGCATAGCGCTGGATTTTATCAGCACCCACAGCTACGGTGTCACCGGCTGCCTGGACGAATTCGGCGAGGACCTTCATACCCTTATTCCCGACCGTGACAGTGTAGCGCGAAACGTTCGACAAGCAAGAAGGCAGATTGACGAAAGCCCTCTGCCCGGCCTGCCCCTGTTTTTTACCGAATGGAGCAGCAGCTACTCCAGCCGCGACAGCGTGCATGACAGCTACATCAACGCGCCGTTTATTCTGCATACGCTTAGCCGCTGCCGGGGCTATGCCGCCAGCATGAGCTACTGGACCTTTACCGATATTTTCGAGGAGGGCGGGCCCGGTCCAGCGCCCTTTCACGGCGGCTTTGGCCTGCTCACCCAGCAGGGGCTGCGAAAGCCCTCTTATTACGCCTACCGCTTTCTGTGCGCACTGCCCGAGCTGGAGCTTGCGACGGGCGACGCGGATAGCCTCGCCGCCGTCAGCGGAGATGGCTGTCGTATCGGACTGCTCCTGTGGCGTTATTGCCCTCCAGAAACCAGCGAACCCAACGAAAGCTACTTTATCCGGGATTTGCCTCCCGTGGGCCGCGAGGATATTTCCGTCCGCCTGGAGGGACTTTCCGGCTGCTACCGCTTGCGTATATCTCGCGTGGGGTACGAGGCCAACGATGTGTACACCGCCTATCTGAAAATGGGATTGCGCAAGCTTCACGGCCGTGAAACGCCCACCCCGCGGCAAATCGGCCTGCTGCGCGCCTCAAGCGCCGGTCTGCCCCAAGAGGAACGGACCGTATCGGCTGACGCCCATGGCGTGGTTGCGTTTTCCCTTTCATTGCGTGACAACGACGTGCTTTTTGTGACGCTGGAACGCGACATGTAACCAAAGTAATAGTAATTTAAGAGGATAAAAGCCCGCCTCCTCTTTTTTCGAGGAGCATCCGCGTACCGATGCTCTGTTTAGTTTCTTTGGAAAAAACCAAAAATTTTGCTCTCGAACAATAGGGCGGTATGTTATGATGGTGATTATCATCATCAATTGATACGCCGGAGGATGAAATGGGTAGAAACCGTCCTATCGCGAGCATACGGGATATGATTATCCGAAACAGCATTTTACTGACGCTAACTGTAACGATCACCGTAACTTTTGTTGGCTCTGTGCTCTATTATCAAAGCCTGGAAGCGCAGACGAATCTGATGAAGATGCAAACCCTCAACGCTGTGGCGGACAAGCTGGAAACAGCGCTTAGCCAGATTGAGTACCGCTCAGCCAGCATGGTTTCCAGCCAGCAGCTATGCCGGCATCTTCTTTCCGGCCAGTCCCTTTCCACAAAAAGCAGCCAAAGCGAACTTTTGGATCAATACCTGTACCAAAAGGAAGTATACAAACTGCTTAACGACCTGCGCGGCCTCACCAGCCTTTCGGCCGTCGGTATTTATTATTACGATGGCTCATCCCCTCAATACTTTAACAATATTATGCGGCACGACCTGTACGACTTGTACCCTGTGGAAGAAGCTGTCGAGGCGGTCTCCAGGCAGAATGACGCCGTTAAATGGGTTTCCGTCTTCTCGCCGGGCTATGACCGAAGAATGTTTGCTTTGGTTCGTAATATCTGCTCACCCGATACGCTGCTTCCATTTGGCGCATTAGCGCTTCTTGTTGAAACGACTTATCTGGAAAGCTATTTGCCCAGCGCCTACAGCGACGCTGGTGATAACCGGGCCTTTTATCTGGTGGATGCATCCGGCTCTGTGATTGTTACCAACGATCGGCTGCCTTCAGACACTCTGCCTGATATCGGCATATTGAAGGACGATGAAGGCATTCGCCCTATAGGAAACGGCAAGCATATGCTCTATACCACGCTCAATCACATGGGATGGAAGATGGTGGAGCTTTCCGGAACCGGCACACTATGGGAAATTCTTTTTAAAACCATTATGGTGCAGCCGTTGGTCGCGCTTCTGTGCCTGATGCTTGCGGCCTTTTTGGCACGTAAGCAGGCTGCGAAAATTGACCGTCCTCTACAAAACATCGTTTCCGCAATGAAGCACATCGAGGACGGAAAGCTGTTGGAATGCGTTCCGGATAACGCTTTTGTTGAGACCAACCGCCTTGCCGTAAGTATGAATGCAATGGTCAATCGGCTACAGCGTTCTCGACAGTTGATTTATGAAAAGGAAATCCGTCAAAAGGAGGCGGAATTTCATTCGCTACAGTCGCAAATAAACCCGCATTTCTTTTACAATACGCTGGAAACCATCAATTTGCTTCTTCTTGTTGAGGATAAAATTGAGCTTTCAAATCTGGTTGTCAATCTCGCTGATATTCTGCGTTTCAATATTTCCAATAAAGCCACCATCATTACCGTCCGCGAGGAAATGGACTTGGTCACCAAATATTTACAAATCATGCAAGCGCGCTTTAGCGACCGTCTCAAATGCGAAATGAATTGCACGGAAGAGGCGCTTGATTGCCCCATTATTAAATTACTCATCCAGCCCCTGGTGGAAAACGCCGTCAAGCATGGTCTTGAGAATCTTGCGGGAGCATGCGTCATATCCATTCGGGCCTATATCGATGGCGATAAGCTGTTTGTTTACGTAGAGGATAATGGAATCGGCATTGATCCCGTTATCGCCGCCGCAATCATGGATGGAACCTATTGTCCCGACGGCGGGAGACATAACGGCGTTGGTATCCAAAACATCATTCAACGCATTTCCATGTACTATGGATGTGGCTATGGCGTATCCATCGCACAGCGGCCGTGCTCGGGTACGCAGGTAATTCTCTGCATCCCCTATCAAAAAAACCTGCTTAGCGGCAAGGAGGAAAATCATGCGAATCCTGTTGATTGACGATGAGCCGGTGTTGCGAAAAAGCATCGGCATACTGTTAAAGCGCATGGATCCAACCCTGAGTATTCAGGAAGCTTCTGATGGGGAAGTGGCGCTGGAAGCAATGATCCAGGAACCATTTGACGCTATTTTTACCGATATCCGCATGCCTCGCATGGATGGCATTGCTCTGATTCAAATGGTTAACGAGCGTTGGCCGGATGTACAAATCGTCATTTTGACAGGATACGCAAGCTTTGACTACGCAAGGAAAGCCCTTCAATGCGGCGCCGCGGACTATCTGCTAAAGCCCATCCGCTACGCCGACCTTTGCTCCGTTTTGGAAAAGGTGATCAAGCGTTACAAGGAGGCGGTCTCCGAACGGTCGCGTCATCCAGCCTTTGATGCAAAAAGCATGCAAGCCATCATGAAAGATGCTTGCGACTATGTATATCAGCATTATAACGAAAATCTGAGCCTGTCCAGAATGAGCCACGAATTTCATCTGAATGCGAGCTACTTTTGCGAGCAGTTCAGCAAAATTGTAGGGATCAGCTTTATAGAATATTTAACGGATGTACGGATGGAAAACGCCCGGAAGCTTTTAAACCACTATCCTGAACGAAGCGTTACGGATATCGCTTTGGAGGTAGGCTATTCGGATGCGCGCTATTTCAGCCAGGTTTTTCGTAAGCGTTATGGAATAACTCCTAGCGAATTCCGCAAACCCGCCGCCGGCCCCCTGGGACAGGCGTAAAGGCACCAAAGATTATCAATATTTCCACCAAATAAACTCAACGCAAATAAAAAAGGCAAATGCTATAATTTCTCTAGAAAAAGCCGCAAGGCAAGGAAAGGAAGCAAAATTCATGAAAAAGACACTGGCAATGCTAATCGCCCTGTTGATGGCGCTGGCAGCGGTCCCCACCGCATGGGCGGAAAACGAGGTCGTCGAGGTCACCTGGATGATCGAGAACGTAAGTGAGGGTGAGCGGAAAGCGTATAACGAATACATGGTAGCGCCCTTCGAGGCCGAAAACCCCGGTATCAAAATTAACATGGTACCCACCGCGGATAACACGCAGGTGCTGAAGGTACAGATGGCAGCGGGCGAAGGTCCCGACCTGTGCAACCTTGATGGTCCCACCGTCGCTCAAGAACTGCAAAGCGCCGGGCGGCTGCGCGATTTGGATCCCTACTTTGAACAATATGGTTGGAGCGGGATTCTTGCCGACTGGGCGGAACAAACCTGTATCTTTGACAATAAACATTACGCTATACCGAGGGATGTCGAAGCCATGTGGCTGTGGTATAACCCCGATATCTTTGCCGAAAACGGCTGGAAAGTACCCACCACCCATGATGAATTGGTGCAAGTCTGTCAGGCTGCCATGGACTCGGGTTTGATCGCCATGTCGTTTGGCAACGGCGATGTAACCAGTTCCATCGATCATTGGCTTTCCACCGCTTACAACCTGTATGCGGGCGTGGACGATCTGAAGGCGGCTTTGCGCGGTGAAAAGAAATGGACGGACGATACCCTCAAAGGCTCTATCCAGGCGCTGAATGATCTGTGGCAGGCTGGCTATATCAATGACCGTCAATCCTTTGCCATTTCAGGCGACGATGCGCGCGCCCTCTTTTACACCGGCGCGGCGGCGATGAAGATGGAAGGCTCCTGGTTGTATCCAATTCTTCTTAGCAACGCTGAAATCAACTTCGATATCGCCCTTTTCCCCAAACTGCGCGACGACGCCGCATATGCCCTGCCCATGGGCTTGGGCGGCGCCTGGGGCATTAACGCCAACTCATCCGATAAGGTAGCGGACGCGGCGGCAAAATTCCTTGATTTTATTCTTACCCGCACCGATTTGCACGTTGCTTCCATTGAAAATGCCGGTCTGCTTCCGCTTCCGGTCGATCTTCCCTTGGACGCCTTCTCACAGGATGCTGATCCGCGGCTGATCACCATGATTTCCAATCTCAACGATGCTCAGGCCAATCTTTCCAACTCCGGCCTTGTGCTGTGGACATTCTTCCCCGCCGAGTTGCGCTCCTGGCAGGTCGATAACATGGACAAGGTCTTTCTTGGACAGATGACCGTCGATGCATTCTGTGACGGTTCACAGGAAGTGTTTGACAAGTGCCTTAAGGAAGGCAGCGTTCCCCCGCTTCCGTAATCCGACTCCTTCAACTGAACCCATCTACTCTATAAAGGGGAACGGTTGGCTAGGCCACCGTTTCCCTTTTGGATTTCCCAAGGAGGAAAACAGGCATGAGCAAAGCCATTGTACAGCACCGAAATATTACCCAAAAACGGAAAGGAATGATGTGGTATATCCCTTTGCTGTTTGTACTGCCCGCCGTCGTCTACCATGCCGCGCTGGTCGTCATTCCGGCGTTGAGTACCATCTATATGGCGTTTTATGACTGGAATGGAATTGGAAAGGGCACATTCATCGGTCTTCAGAATTTTATTGAACTTTTTACAAAGGACAGCGTTTTTCCCCTCGCGCTGTTAAATAATCTGCGCTGGCTGATTGTCTTTTTTTTCGTTCCAACCACTCTTGGCCTGGTCATTGCCATGCTTGTAAGCAAACAAAAGAAAGGGCAGCTTATCTATCGCGCCATCTATTTCCTGCCATATGTCCTCGCCTCGATTGTTGCGGGAAAAATCTGGTCGTCATTGCTCAGTCCTTACTTTGGTGCCGGCAGGATGTTTAAGCTATTAGGCTGGACGGACGCCTCTAAAATTCTATGGCTGGGCAATCCGGATATTGCGCTCTATACTGTCGCCTTTGTCGATAACTGGCATTATTGGGGCTTTGTGATGGTGCTTTTCATCGCGGCGCTTCACCAGGTGGACAACAATCTTTATGAGGCCGCGCGTGTGGAGGGAGCCGGCAAATGGCAGGAATTCATCACCATTACCATCCCCGGCATCGCGCCAACGCTCGTGTTTATCGTCATGACTACAATGATGTGGTCTTTCACCACTTTTGACTACATTTGGGCGATGACCAAGGGCGGCCCCGGTCAATCCACCGAAATTCTATCCACCTGGATATATAAAAACGCCTTCATCAATTATCGGGGCGGTTACGCAAATGCACTCTGCGTCGTCCAGCTGGCATTCGTGCTTCTTGTGTTTTTGCTCCAACAGCGTTTGCGAAAAAAAGCGGAGGATTACCGATGAAAAAGTCTGCTACAAAAATGCGTGATAACCCTTTGCACCATTTGGTCTTAATTCTGGTAGCCATTCTTCAAATACTTCCGCTGGCGGTGATGCTGCTAAATAGCTTCAGGACTGATAAAGCCATCAAATCCTTGCCATTGGGCTTTCCTGAAAGCCTCTATCTTCAAAACTATCCCGATGTCTGGAGGGTCGGTGGCTATACCACCGCCTATCTGAACAGCATTTTCGTGGGGATAATCGTTGTATTTGGAATTCTGACCCTTGGCGGGCTGGCAGCTTACGGCATGGCGAAGCTTCCGCTTCCCAAAAAAGAATGGTTTATAGGTTATTTTACAATGGCGCTGGCCGTTCCCGGTTTCCTGTTTCTTGTCCCGGATTATTTTATTATGAGCAAACTGGGGCTTACCAATTCGCAAATTGGTATCGCGCTGATCTATATTGCTCTATTCATGCCGCTCAATACAATGCTGATGCGTACTTATCTAATCGGCTTGCCCAGAGAGCTGGAGGAGGCGGGCAAGGTGGACGGCTGCAGCGATATCGGCGTATTCTGGCATATAACGGTTCCGCTTGCCCGGCCCATTATGACAACGGTCGCTCTGCTCGTATTCGCCAACTGCTGGAATGAATTTTTATGGGCCAACACGTTTCTTACGATTGACAGCACGCGCACGGTTGCCACCCGGTTTTACAACTTTGTCTCTGAATACAGCCAAAACACCGCTCACATTTTTACTGCGGGCGTAATCTCGCTTGCGCCAATCGCTCTTTTGTACTTGACGTTACAGGATAATTTTATTGAGGGTATTACGGCCGGTGGTGTAAAAGGATAATAGGAGGAGCATGCCGCATATGAAACGCATTCCCAATGATTATATAGAGCGCTGCTACGCCGGATGGCTTGCAAAGTTGATTGGCATCCGGTATGGCGCTCCTATTGAGGGCTGGACCTACGATCAAATCCGTGAAGTTTATGGGGAACTGGATGGATATCTGGTGGACTACCGTTCCTTTGCCGCCGATGATGATTCCAACGGACCTATTTTCTTCATTCGAGCGCTGAACGACTATACTTCTACCAGAGAGCTTACTCCGCAGCAGATCGCGTTAGGCTGGCTGAACTATGCGCCCTATGAACATGGATTTTATTGGTGGGGCGGCTACGGCAATTCCACCGAGCACACCGCCTACCTGAATCTTCGCGCTGGCATACCCGCTCCACGCTCGGGTTCTATCGCCCAAAATGGCGCAACGGTTGCCGAGCAAATTGGCGGACAGATTTTCATTGATACTTGGGGGCTTGTGCTGCCCAATCAACCCGGACTGGCGGCCGAATACGCTGGTAAAGCCGCCTCTGTCAGCCACGATGGAAACGGTATTTACGGCGCCCAATTTATTGCCGCCGCCATTTCGTTAGCCTTTACGGCGGACGGGATACGCACGGTTCTCAACCGCGCCTTGGAATACATTCCAGCCGATTGTGATTATGCACGCGCCGTCAGGGATGTAATGGCTTTCCACGATGCGCAGCGGCCGCGGGATTGGCGTGCCGCATTTGAGCATGTCCGCCGGCATTGGGGTTATCACCGTTATCCAGGGAATTGCCATATCATCCCCAACTCAGCGGCCATGGTTCTTGCGATGCTCTACGGCAACGGAGACTTTGACCGGACGCTGAACATCTGCAACATGTGCGGCTGGGATACCGATTGTAACGTTGGCAATGTCGCTACCATCATGGGCGTGCTCTGCGGTTTGGATTGTATAGATTATCGAAAATGGCGCATGCCGATCAATGACTTTTTTGCTGCGTCCAGCGTGCTTGGCTGCTTAAATCAAGTAGATGTGCCTTGGTGCGTAGCTTATCTGGCTGATCTTGCCTACCGCATGGCGGGGGAAGAACTGCCTGTACGCTGGTTACCCTATATCAAACCCGGCGAACGGTACTATCATTTTCGTTTTCCATGTTCTACACACGGTTTTACCGTGGAGGCGGAGCACAATGGCCAGATCGAGGCGCAATGGTCCAACTCAGGCGGTAAGGAGCCCGCCCTCAAAGTCAGCGTTCTCAAGTTACTGCCGGCAGAAGCTTTTCGCATCAAAAAGCGTACATATTATCGCCCTGCCGATTTCCATGATAACCGCTACGACCCTGCCTTCTCGCCAATTCTTTATCCTGGCCAGGCAATCAGCCTTCGCATTCGCCAGGCCAAAAGCTGCTCGCAGGAGCTCTACGCGGCGTTGTATGTAAAGGATGGCAACAGCAAAAAGATTGTGGAAGGCGAAAAATTTCAAATACCAAATGATCAGTGGCTGGATCTTTCATTTAACATCCCCTCCCTTCCGCATACATGCCTGGAGGAAATGGGCGTGCGCGTTATCGCAGGCGGTGACCGCGGCTATGGCAAACGGGAAGCTGTGCTTGTATATGTCAGCGAGGTACGCATCACCGAAAAACCCGCCTATGATATCGACTTTTCGTATGAACGTATGGAGCTGTACTCCAATCTGCATCGTGAAGTAAGCCAATTTACGTACCTTAAAGGCGTATGGACGCTGGAAAACGGGTGGATGAGCGGCCATACTCAGGATTATGGCGAAGCGTATACGGGAGACCTCTCGTGGAATAACTATCGGCTGACATGCGATGTGAATTGTGTTTGCGATGGGCCCGTTTCTCTGCTTGTGCGGGTTCAGGGAGCCATACGCTCCTATGCCGTCACCCTTTCTGCCGGACAGCTGATGATCCAAAAAAACGAAAACGGCTACCATACACTGGCTGCCTGTAACCACGAAACAGTTCTGAATAAGATCTACCGATTAAGCGTTGATGTCAGGGACGCTACCCTTTGTGTCATTGAAGGAGAAAAGGAGTTGCTTCGCTATACGGATACCGAAAACCCCTACCTGAATGGCTGCATCGGCCTTGGCGTCTATCAGGGCGCGCGGGCTTTGTTTAATCATCTGCTTATTGAGCGTTAATGGCGCTCAACCGCTGCAAAATATGCTTCGGCTATAAATTTCATTTGTGCACAGATTTCTCCTTTTTGCGTCCCGCCCAACGAAATTCTACGAAACCCGTTGCAATTCCGATTGTGGGATGCTATGCTGAGTGATAAGGTCTCCCATAGAAAACAAAACGCGAAAAGGATGATACGTATGGATCGCAGCACCGCGCGAGCGCTGGCCCGGGAGCTGGTCGGCCGCATGACGCTGGAAGAAAAGGCATCCCAGCTCCGTTATGATTCGCCCGCCATTGAGCGTCTGGGCATCCCGGCATACAACTGGTGGAATGAAGCGCTGCACGGTGTGGCGCGCGCTGGTACAGCTACGGTCTTTCCGCAGGCAATCGGCCTTGCGGCTATTTTCGACCCAGCATTTCACAAAAAAATCGCCTCCGCCGTTTCCACCGAGGCGCGCGCGAAGTACAACGCGCAGCGCGATAATGGCGATCGCGACATCTACAAGGGCCTCAGCATGTGGTCGCCCAATATCAACATCTTCCGCGATCCGCGCTGGGGCCGCGGACAGGAAACCTATGGCGAAGACCCGTTTCTGACCGCCGAGCTGGGCTGCGCTTATGTGCGCGGCCTCCAGGGGGACGGTAAGCACCTAAAAACCGCGGCCTGCGCCAAGCACTTCGCGGTTCATTCCGGCCCCGAAGCCGTACGCCACGAGTTCAACGCAAAGGTAAGCCAAAAGGATATGCGCGAAACTTATCTGCCCGCCTTTGAGGCGCTTGTGCGCGATGCGGGGGTGGAAAGCGTGATGGGCGCGTATAACCGTGTTAACGGCGAACCCGCCTGCGGCAGCAAAACGCTGCTTGTTGACATTCTGCGTAAGGAATGGGGTTTTCACGGCCATGTGGTCAGCGACTGCTGGGCCATCCGTGATTTCCATACCCATCATGGCGTTACCGATACCGCTCCCGAAAGCGCCGCGCTGGCGCTTAGCAACGGCTGTGATTTGAACTGCGGCGTCACCTATCTTCATCTCCTGCAAGCCTATCAGGAGGGACGGATTACGGAAGAAGCCATTACCGAGGCTGCCGAGCGGGTCTATACCTCCCGGTTCTTGCTGGGCGTGTTCGCGGACGATTGCGAATATGACAAGATTTCTTTGGAGGAAAACGACAGCGACGCGCATGCGGCGCTTTGCCTTGAGGCCGCCGAAAAATCCATGGTGCTTCTTAAAAACGACGGCGTTTTGCCGCTCGATCCGGATAAGCTTTCCTCCGTCGCGGTAATCGGCCCCAACGCGGATAGCGTGACCTGCCTGGAGGGCAACTACAACGGCACGTCGTCGCGCTATATCACATTCCTGCGCGGCATCCGTGAAATATGCAACGGCCATGCGCGCGTCTATTTCGCGCAGGGCTGTCACCTATTCCGCGACCGAACGAGCAACCTTGCACAGGCGGATGACCGGCTTGCCGAGGCAATCGCCATCGCGAAGAAAGCGGATGTGAGCATCCTCTGCCTTGGATTGGACGCCACCCTGGAGGGTGAGGAGGGCGATACGGGAAACGAATTCTGCTCGGGCGACAAGCCTGATCTTGAGCTGCCCGCGTGCCAGCGCAGGCTGCTTAGCGCCATCGTCGCGCTCGGCAAGCCCGTTGTGGTTGTAAACGCGACCGGCAGCGCCGTCCGGCTGGAGGAGGGCAACGCTATTTTACAGGCCTGGTATCCCGGCCAAGCGGGCGGCGCGGCGGCGGCACATCTGCTGTTCGGCGTCAAAAATCCCAGTGGGAAGCTGCCTGTCACCTTCTACCGCAACGTGGATGACCTGCCCCCGTTCGAGGATTATTCCATGAAAAACCGCACATACCGCTATTTTGAGGGTACGCCCCTCTATCCCTTTGGCTTCGGGCTCAGCTATACGCGCTTTACCTATCAAAATGCCGCTTATGTGGACGGCGCGGTCGAGGTCACTGTGCGCAACGCTGGCGGCAGGGACGGCGAGGAAACCGTACAGGTTTATTTAACGGACTGCGACTCTCCCGCCGCCGTGCCCAACCATAGTCTGTGTGCCATCGCGCGCGTTCCTCTATGCGTGGGCGAGGAAAAGCGCGTCAGCCTGCCCATTCCGCCCCATAGCTTCGAGACGGTTCAGGCCGACGGAAGCCGCGCCGTTACAGGCACGCGCTTTGTGCTAAGTGTCGGAGGCAGCCAGCCGGATGCCCGCAGCGCTGAGCTTTTGGGGCAGCGGCCGCTTTGTGTTGAGGTTTCTCGATAGCCGGAAGGCCACGAAATGCTGTAAAGACTGCGGGCCCAGTTCTGCGGTCATGGGCTTCCTCTTTTAAATTGAATGGAGCGCTCGGTTCATCCCGGCGCTCCATTTTTACGGCATTCTTTATTTTTCAGCCTTCACAACCGGTATCCATACTTCATAGCTTGCGTTTGCGGGATCGGCGTTATAATATACCTCCATGTCCGGGCCCTTGGCATACTCATATCCGGAGGAAGGCAGCCAGTCCGTCACGATGCGCCTCTCCAGCTCCTGGATTGAAAGGTTTGTCCCCTGCCCGGCGAATACCGCCCAGGTCGCCGCCGGAACGATGTATTCTTCGAAGGGTTCTTGCGCAGGCTGAGTACTCGCCGCCGCGATAAAATAGCGCCAATCGTCCTCATCGCCGCAGGCGCTTACGCCTAAAATTGCCTTCGGCTCGGCGTCCATCAGCGCGGCGATGCGGCCCAGCGTTCCGTCCGTCACAACCTGCTGCCACATACTCGGCACCGTGTCAAAATTCTTTTCCACCTCTCGTTCCAGCTTGCGCGCTACGCCCACAATACGAATCGCATCCTTCTTTTCCAACCTGTACTCCATATCCTCCGCCCCCTGTATCGTAATATGAAAGCGGATGCGTGAGCAGGTATGCAAAACGGCTCCCGCTTCCCGGACAAGCGAAGGCGCGAAGCCATGCACGCCCTGAAACGCGCGGTTGAACGCCGTAGGTGATTCATAGCCATACTTGAGCGCGACGTCAACGATCTTTCCTCCCGCCTGCAATTCGGCGGCGGCGAGGGTCATACGCCTGCGGCGAATGTATTCCGAAAGCGGGAATCCCGCCATATACGTAAACATGCGTTGAAAATGATATGCCGAGCAGCAGGCGATTTTTGCTGCCCGTGCGTAATCAATTTCCTCATCCAGATGTTCCTCCAGATAATCCACCGCTTCGTTAAGCCGTTTCACCCAATCCATCTCAGCAAACCCCTTTCAGCAATGAGTATACCTGTTTCGCGTCCAGTCCGCCTCTCTTTTCGGGCACAAAAAAGAGAGGCGGCCAAAGCCGCCAGATGCCGCAACTTCCAGCTTTCAAACCAAAACTGGCACTAAGCGCAGTGTTACAAATGCTTCGGCAGCCCGGTAAGAAACGTAAAGCTATAGAGATTTCGCTTCTACGGCCCTTGTAAGGCTACAACCCTTGACCCAAAACTGGCCGCGCTTTGCACGGCCAGTTTTGGGAATGCTAAAGGCAACGCCCCTAGCCGCGGGAGGTAGGGGAGAATCCCCGCCAACAGTCTTAGCGCTACCGTCCCTCTCCTCTTATACGAAAGAGTTTTACAGCGATTTTTTCAATATCCTCATTATTCCGCCAATGCCTTCTCCAACCCGGGCTTTCGCTTCCAGCCAATCAAAATGCCCGTGGCAAAACTTGTACGCTGCCAGCTTAAATGCTCAAAATCAAGCGAATGAAGCGCGTCCATCATATCCCGTTTGCATACCGGCCGGCTTTCCGCCCCGCCGTCGTCCGTCACAAGCTGCGAAAGCGCTCGTATTGCGGCAGGGCAGCATGCCACGCCAAGCAAAAGCTGCCCGCCCTCTTTCAACACGCGTCTCGCTTCTTTCAGGGTTTTGAGCAAAGTTTCCGGCTCCGCGCCCTCCAACTTCATCAGTACCGCGTCAAAGGAGTTCTTTCGCCAAGGAATATCCCCCGCGCTTGCGTATACAATATCGCAATTTTGCAAGCGGCTCCTCGCGCGCCTGACCTCCTCCATGCTATCGGAAACGCCGCATACCTCGCATTGCATGTTCCGGCGCAGGTACTCGGCCATCAGCCCCTCGCCAACGCTGGCGTCGAGAACCTTGTCCTCGGGATCAACGACCGCCCATTTTAGCATTCCCCTTTCAAGTTGGGAAAGCTTCGGGCGAACCGCCGCGGCAGCTTCTCTGGAAACCGCCCGTCCCTGTACCTTGGAAAGCATGGTCGTCCTCCTTAGCTATTGTCTGATCTCTTTACGCAACCATTATATCACAAAATTGCTAAGAATGCACGTACTTTTGTAACATTTAATCAGTCAATTTGCATATTCTCGTAAACAATATGTCATTGAGCCTTTGCTGCGCAACCATTTCACCAACGCAAAATCCGCCAGCGCCATCAGCAGCACAATCACAGCCAGCGCCTGATTCATGGAAAGCCCCAGCTCCATGCAAAGCAGATAAGCGCCTACCAGCAAAGCCACCATCGCAAAGCCAATCAGCATGCTGAACAGAGAATTCATGCTTTGCTTCACCGCCTCAGTTTCGGTCTTCCATTTAAGCCGGGCATGATACACATCCAAAAGCAATCCGGCCGTGCACCACATCAGCGAAAACAGTTGTGAAATCAAAAGCGCCAGCAGCGTTTCCGCCCAAAACGGCGGCAGCAGCACCCACAGCGCCACAGCGGTAAATACCGTGGTCACGCAATTGTACGTCATACCCATCAGCAGCTTCGCCATCAACTGCGTGCTGCCGCTTACGGGCATCACACGCCTGAAATCATGCTGCTTTCCCTCCCGCGAAACCGCTGTCGCGACCGCAAGCCCCATGGTGGTGGTAAAGCACAGTACGCCCGCAGCGATAGAAAGGTACAGTTCGCGTGGCAAAAGCGGCAAAAATGCCTGCACCAGCGTCAGTCCCTCGCCAAAGTTGTTTTGCATGCTCATAAGCATCACCACGATGATCACAGGAAACATGACGCTGCCCGTTAGGCAGTTGGTCGCGTACACAGGCACGGTGATCACCTCGCGCATCTCCTGGCGGTAGAGCGCCCAAAACGGCTTGCGCACACGGTCCTTGCCTCTGGAGCGCTTCGCGCCGGCATTGGCGCGGCGTAAAGTTTCCTCCTGTCTGAGGGCAAGCCTTAAATAGCCGCCGCCAAACAGCCAGATCATCAGCCCAAGCGCTGCGACGGATATGCCGGCAAACATAAGCGCCCAGCCCCATGCCGCAAATCCGCCGCCTGTGATCGCATCGGTAAGCCACCTCAGCGGGGGATACGCGCCCAGCACCATCTCCGTTAAGGAAAAGCGTCCAAACAGCATACTCGTCATCATTGAGCCCATCTGTTCATTGGAAATATTCATGCCCAGATTCATCTGCACGCCAATCAAACCCGCCATTAGCAGGAAGGTCATCACGATGGTCATGCTCTCGCGGCGCTTCCAAAGCGCGCTGACGCGAATTAGCAGGAAGGAAATCAGCACCGCCACGGCAATCGGAACCATTGGCACAAAAGCCATGCACAGCAGCGCGCGAAGGTAATAGGCAACGCCTAGTTCCATATGGATGCCGTAACGAATAATCAAGGGAACGCCAATCGCAAGCGTCAGACCGATTTCGCCCACCAGCACGGTTGCGAGCTTTGCCGTGAGCACTCCGCGCGAGGATACGGGCAACGCCGCGATAAAGCCGTTGTCCTTGTTGAAAAACAAAAGGCCCACCACGTTGAAAAATCCGTAAATCAGCGTAACCGCCGTGCACAGCAGAAACGCGATAGCAATGATCGCCCGGGGCTCGCCTATGCTGATGCCCGCCTCAAAAAGCATCATTTCCAGAAAAATCACCATACCGTAGAGCAACAGCGCCAGCAGTCCATACCCAAGGTAGCTCATGCCCACCTTCAGCTTGCCACGTCCCTCCCGCTGAAGGTTTCGGGGCCTCATGGAAGCAGTCCGGTTTTGAAGCATCAGCCGCAGATACGCAAGCATGTTACTCCCCCTTCTCCACAAGTTCCAGGAACAGCTCCTCAAGCGTGCTGTCCGCGCCGCCGCGCAGCTCCTCCAGCGTGCCGTTCGCTATCAGTTTTCCATGCTTGATAATGCCAATTTCGTCGCAGAGGCGCTCCGCGACATCCAGCACGTGCGTGGAGAAGAATACCGTTCTGCCGCTATCCGCATGGCCGCGCATTTCCTCCTTGAGCAGGAACACGCTCTGCGGGTCAAGCCCTACCATAGGTTCGTCCAAAATCCAAATGCTTGGTTCATGCATCAGCGCGCCGGTAATGGCCAGCTTCTGCTTCATGCCGTGTGAATAAGCGCGGATCTGCTGGTTAGCGGCATCCTCCAGCCCAAACAGGCCCAGGTATTTCTCAATATGCTCCTTGCGCCGCGCCGCGTCCACGCTGTAAACGTCGCCCATAAAGCGCAGGTATTCCAAACCGGTCAGGCGCTCGTACATATCAAACGCATCCGGCACAAAGCCAAACGTCCTCTTTGCCTCGATAGGGTCCTTTACGATATCAAGCCCATTTAACTTGATTATGCCGCTGTCGGGCGTCAGGATGCCTGTAAGCATTTTGATGGTGGTGGTCTTACCTGCCCCGTTTGGGCCGATAAAGCCGAAAACCTTCCCGTCCTCGATCGTGAGGTTCAGGTTATCCACAGCTTTTTTCGCCCCAAAGCTCTTGTTGACGTTTTCAAATGAAATCATCCATCATTCCTCCATCCTTCTTGCGCGGAGCGTCCGCCGCGGCCTGCCGCCGTCCGTCCTTAGCATGCACATTATACTGAATCCCACGCAAAAAGGGAAGCGAAAAGCGCCGGCCTCCCCTTTTGGAGGTTCCAAGCGTCCGTTTCTTCGCTCTTTAAACGCATCCATATCACTTTCGGGCCTGCCGCCACTGATTTCTACGAAAGAGTGAGGTGAAAGAGGCGCTAGCGAAGCTTCAACAAGCACGGAACCCGTTAATAAAAGGGGTTACACATGCGCTCACTGCCTCAAGCTTCTTTATTCATAATCGTTTTTAATATCATTGATTTATGTAACAGTGTTGCCTGAAACAATTGACAACCATATGTACTTATTGTATTGTTGTCTTACAAAAAGCAGGAAGCAAGCCAATAAATGTAACGAGTGTTTAGATACAGCCCCATTTGTTTCTCAGTATACAAAATGCAGTTCAGCAAAGGGTGGTATGGCAATGAAAAGAATCAGTCGTAACAGTATCGCATTTCTTTTATTGGTTGTCCTGCTGTGCGCGTCGCAGCCTGCCTTCAACAAAGCCTCCGAGGGAGAAATCCCGCTTTTAAATGAGCTTTGCAAGCCTGTCTATGAGGGACGAAGAATAGGAACGGAAGGAAATCGGCAGGCGGCAGAGTTGCTTGCAAAAAGCTTGAAAACCTGTGCTCTTTTCCCCTTGGAGGGATATCCAAATTATCTGGTTCCTTTTGAACAAGGTATTGCCGTCATCAATGAAACTTCGCTGGTAGCCGTTATGGAGGACGGAAGCCGGGAAGAGTTGGTTTACGGGAAGGATTATATGATCACAAGCACCGCGTCCACGGTCAATGGAACTTTTCCCGTATCTTTACAGGCTGAGAAAGCCGATTCCTCCGCTGTTTTGTTGATTGATCCGACGGTAGAAAAGTTGCCGCAGTCCGGCTCCTTTGCCACCATGGTGTTCCCGGTGGATACGCTTCCCTTCAACAGCTTAGGCATTGCTGATGCAGACTTTTCTTCTACCCCAAATGCAGGATTGCCCTCAATCAACATGTTCCGTTCGGTATATGAACGCATCAGCAAAGTCGTGTCTCTGGAAATACAATATAATTTTTCAAGAGCCATGACCACTCTCCACAATGTGGTGGGCGTTCTGCCTGGAAATGACAGAACAAAAGCGGTAGTCCTGAGCGCTTACTTTGACGGTGCCGGCGACCAGGCGGGCAACCGGCTTCCCTGCGCGTTGGATAATGCCAGCGGCGTTGCGGCGGTGGATTTGGTGCTGAGCCAAATGGCTGGTGCAGAGCCGCCTTATGATATGGTTTTCGCCTTTACCAACGCGGAAGAAGCCGGCTTGACAGGCGCGTACGACTTATCCGAAAAACTGACTATCCAGTACGAAGCCCTGTACAATATCAACGTGGACTGTATCGGGCTTGCCGGGTTACCCTTCCCTCTTCAGAGCTCCCATGAAATATCCAGCGTGCTATGCACAAAAATGGAAAATTGTTTAACTCAAAACGGCTTTTCAACCGTTGACAAGCAATATGGCGGCAGCGACCATAACGCATTTGAATTGACAGGGATTCCGTCCGTTGTGATCGGTACGGTTGGAGAGGGCATTATTCACACAGCTAATAATTCCACAAACAACATTGACCACGGCATCATTCGGGATGTAGCAAATTTAATCGTCGGCTTCATCATGGAAAATCCTGATATCCACATTGAATTGGCAGAAAACTGCTTAACGGAGGCGGATGAATATGGCGCTGCCGAAATTCAAGCTCTGGCCTATAACGAGTTTTTGTTAAAAGACGATACGATGTACGCAGGTTCGCAGCAATGGCTAACCTATGAAGAAGCGCTGCGCTATCACCCCTCCCTTCCGCTTCCTCGGGCATTCAAAGGATGTCCGCTTCAGGCGTGCATGGTTCCTCTTTCGCTAAGCGCACTAACGGACATCATACCCGGCATTGCCGTTTCAATCCCTGACGTTTCACAAAACATTTCGATGATAAAGGCCCTTTACAGCGATGGAACGGTAGAGTATTCTCTCCAATTTAATGTGTATCAGATGCGGGATCAATATCGAAAGCAATCCATTGGCTCTGCCGGGTTTCTGTTAAAGGAGCAAGATTCAAATATCATTCAAGGAATTGGACTTCAGAAAGGTGATTTCACTCTATCTCTTTTTGACAGTGATTCGTTGGATGATCTCTGGGAGATTCAAAAAGGCTTATCCGTATACCAAAGTGAATATAATACAAGCAAAGTCACGGAAGAAAACGCAGCAGGGCTTCTGGCCGACTCCGAATTGACGGGGCTGTTCGATGCTTTGATTGAGTTCGTTCAACCACATCCAGCATCTTAAACTAAAGCTGCCGTAAGTTAGTAAAGGGACTGCCAGTCAAATGGCAGCCCCAATTTCTTATCATTCCAAAGCGGGCTTCCTAAGGGCAAAGCCCTTAGGCGCGGGTCTGGGGCGCGCAGCCCCGGCGTCTCCCTATCCCCCCCGCTCCCCGTCAATTCGCCGCCCGCTCCTCAATCATGGACTTTACCTTCATCAGGCGGGTCAGGTTGCCGCGCTCGTTCTCGTCCAGCTTCATGGTGATGAAGCGGATGGTCTCCTCAAACTGCGGAATCATCACATATTCCAGCGCGTTTACGCGGCGACGGGTCTTTTCGATCTCGTCGGCCAGCAGGTCGCAGGCCTTTTCGGTTTCCGCAAGCTTAATCAGCTTGGGCAGCATTTCCGCCAGCCCGGCGATCGCACCGTCCAGCTGCGCGGAGGTTTCCGCAAGGCCGTAGCTCAGCGTGGTTTCACGCATGCTTTCCTCCGGCACGCTCAGGGTGGGCACATGCACGCTGAGGATGCTTCGCATATGCATATCCACGGCCACGTTGCGCGCGGGATAAAGCAGCGCTTCCTCCATCAGCTCCGGCTCGGTAACGCTGCGCGCTAGGGCGAAGTTGCCCAACGCGACGGAAAGCTCACGCTCCACCTCGATGCGCAACGCGCGGTTCTCGCGCACAAGCAGGATGAACTGGCGTACCATCTCATCCCGCTTGTCCTTGAGCAGCTTATGCCCGCGCTTTGCCGTCACGAGCCGGCGCTTAATCCGCGTCAGCTCCATGCGGGTTGGGTTGACGCGCATGGTTGCGGCCATTATTCTTCCTCCTCCACGTGCTCCTCGTCGGTGTCCACGTGCAGATACTTGTCCAGCATGTCGTCACGGATGCGCTTCAGCTCCGTGCGCGGCAGCATGTTCAGCAGCGCCCAGCCCAGGTCAAGCGTCTCGGTGATGGAGCGGTTGGTCTGGTAGCCCTGGGACACGTATTTCTTTTCAAACGCGTCCGCAAAGGCCGCATAGCGCTTGTCAACATCCGTCAGGGCCGCGTCGCCCAAAATGACGGCAAGCTCCTTGGCGTCCTTACCGCGCGAATAGGCTGCGAAAAGCTGGTTCATGGTCGCGGCATGATCCTCGCGGGTTTTGCCCACGCCAATACCCTTGTCCTTGAGGCGGCTCAGGGACGGCAGCACGTCGATCGGCGGCTGAACGCCCTTGCGGTACAGCTCACGGCTCAGAATAATCTGCCCCTCGGTAATATAGCCCGTCAGGTCGGGGATGGGATGGGTCTTATCGTCCTCAGGCATGGTCAAAATCGGAATCTGAGTAATAGAACCTTCCTTGCCAATGACGCGGCCCGCCCGCTCGTAGATGCTGGCGAGATCCGTATAGAGGTAGCCCGGATAACCGCGGCGGCCCGGAACCTCCTTACGCGCGGCGGAAACCTCGCGCAGGGCTTCGGCATAGTTGGTAATGTCCGTCAGGATAACCAGCACGTGCATGCCCTTTTCGTAGGCCAGATACTCCGCGGCGGTCAGCGCCATACGGGGGGTGGCGATGCGCTCAATGGCCGGGTCGTTGGCCAGGTTCATAAACAGCACCGCGCGCTCGATGGCGCCCGTGCGCCGGAAGTCGCTGATGAAATACTCGGCTTCCTCAAACGTGATGCCTATCGCGCCAAACACAACCGCGAACTTCGCGTCCGTGCCCAGCACCTTGGCCTGACGGGCGATCTGCGTGGCAAGCTGCGCGTGCGGCAAACCGCTGCCGGAGAATACGGGCAGCTTCTGTCCACGCACCAGCGTGTTCAGTCCGTCGATCGCCGAAACGCCGGTCTGGATGAACTCATTGGGATAATCGCGCGCGGCTGGGTTAAGCGGCTCGCCGTTGATATCCATCCGCTTGTCCGGAATCAGCGCGGGACCGTCGTCGCGGGGGTTTCCCATACCGTCGAACACGCGGCCCAGCATATCCATGGAAACGGCCAACTCAATACCGTGTCCAAGGAAGCGCGCGCTGGAGGTATCAATGCGCAGGCCGTTGCTGCTTTCAAACAGCTGTACCAGCGCCTTGTCCGCCTCCACCTCAAGCACCTTGCCTCGGCGTATTTCGCCATTTTGCTGTTTGATTTCAACCAGTTCGTTATAGGTGACGCCTTCCACGCCCTCCACCAGCATCAGGGGGCCGACGACCTCTTTAATGGTGCGGTATTCCTTGAGCATCTTACAGTCCCCCCTTCTCGCCGAGCGCCGCCATCTGGCCGCTTAACTCGTTTTCGATATTGGCGAAGCGTTCCTTCTCGCTCTCGGGGATGTACTTGCTGCGGCCGATGCTCTCCCGCACCGGCAAACCAAGCACCTCGCTCAGGTTCGCGCCGGCATCCAGCGCCTGCCTGCCCTTCTCATGGAACTGCAGAATCAGGCGCAGCATCATAAACTGCTTATCCAACGACGTGTAAGTGTCCACATCGTCAAAAGCGTTCTGGTGCAAGTAATCCTCGCGGATGGAGCGCGCGACTTCCATGGTCAGGCGATCCTTCCAGGACAATGCGTCGATACCGACCAGCCGGACAATCTCGTCCAGCTCAGCCTCCTCCTGTAAAACCAACATAGCGCGGGCGCGCAGCTCATTCCACTCAGGCGACACATTGTCGTTAAACCACTCCTCCAGCTTATCGGTGTAGAGCGAATAGCTCTGCAACCAATCGATGGCGGGGAAATGGCGCTTGTAAGCAAGCTGCGCGCTCAGGCCCCAAAAGACCTTGACAATGCGCAGCGTCGCCTGCGAAACAGGCTCGGAGATATCGCCGCCCGGAGGCGAAACCGCGCCAATGGCGGAAATACTGCCCATACGGCCGTCCTGCCCAAGGCACTTGACCACGCCCGCGCGCTCGTAGAACTCCGCGATACGGCTGGACAAATAGGCGGGATAGCCCTCGTCGCCCGGCATTTCCTCCAGGCGACCGCTCATCTCGCGCAGCGCCTCAGCCCAACGGCTGGTTGAGTCCGCCATGATGGCAACCTTATACCCCATATCACGGAAGTATTCCGCGATGGTAATACCCGTGTAGATGGACGCCTCGCGCGCGGCCACAGGCATATCGGAGGTATTGGCGATCAGCACGGTGCGGCGCATCAGGCTTTCACCGGTACGGGGATCATGCAGCTCGGGGAACTCCATGAGCACGTCCGTCATTTCGTTTCCGCGCTCGCCGCAGCCGACATACACGATGATATCCGCGTCCGCCCACTTTGCCAGCTGATGTTGCACAACGGTTTTGCCCGAACCGAAGGGACCGGGCACCGCTGCCACGCCGCCGGAGGCGATCGGGAAGAACGTATCTATCACGCGCTGCCCTGTAATCATCGGCATGGATGGCGACATTTTCTCTTGATAGGGACGGCCGCGGCGCACGGGCCATTTTTGCATCATGGTTACCTCGTGCATGGCTCCCTTTTCATCCCGCACGGTGCACACCACATCCGTCACGGTAGCGTCGCCCGGCTTGAGGGCCGTTACTTCACCCGTCACGCCAACCGGGCACATGATTCGGTGCTCTACCACGCTATTTTCCTGCACCACGCCCAAAATCACACCGGGCACAACCTTATCGCCCACGCCCACACGGGGTTCAAAGTTCCACAGCTTCTCACGGTCCAGCGAAGGAACCTCCACGCCGCGCGTGATGCGCTCGCCTACCTTTTCGCGAATTTTGGTAAGCGGACGCTGAATGCCGTCAAAAATACTTTCGATCAGGCCGGGGCCGAGCTCCACGCTGAGCGGCGCGCCGGTACTTTCCACAGGCTCGCCTGGGCCGAGGCCGCTGGTTTCCTCGTATACCTGAATACTGGCACGGTCGCCGCGCAGCTCAATAATTTCTCCGACCAGGCGGTCCCGGCTGACGCGCACCACGTCATACATACGCGCATCCGCCATGTTTTCCGCCACGATCAAGGGGCCGGCGACCTTGACGATCGATCCTTGTGCCATGCTGTCTTACCCCTCTTTCTCACTCTCGTTGTTAAATAAAATATCCGCGCCGATGGCTTTTTCCACGTTCGCCTTCACCCGCGCCATGGCGTAGCCTGTGCTGCCCTGACTGCCCGGGATAGGAATGACGGCCACGTCGGCCTGCGTCTGATAGCGCTCCAACGCCTCCGGCGCCTCGAGCGCTGCCGTTTCTGTAATGAAGATAACGCGCACACCCTCTTTAACAAGCCTGAACAGGGCGCGCGACGTTTCATCCGGGCTGGAGGTGGGAATCACGCGCATGCCAATTGCCTTAAAGCACAGCACTGCATCGCGCTCGCCCACCGCGCCCATGGTCATACCCTTTTCAGCCATGCAGCTCACGCACCCTTTCCTCAAGCTCCTCAGGCTTAAAGCCATTGAGCTTGCCCGCCATAATCAGACGGACGTCCGTGGCTTCGCGCTGGGCTTGCAAAAGATAGGCGATCAGCACCTCTATGGAATCCGTCTGGTACCTCGTATCCCCAAACAACCCGAAGAGGTAGTCATCTGCGGTTTTTTCCATCAAAGGCAGCTTTTTGGGATCCAGCGCGCAAGCGGTCGCGGCACGGTAAACCCTGTCGCCATAGCCTTTAAGCAACGCAGCCAGCCTGTCCGGCTCGTCAAACGCCTTCTGGAAAGCGCCGGCGGGTATGCTTCCGCAGGGCAGGAACAGCCTTTCGAAAAACGCCGAGCCCTTGCCCATGGCCTTCGCGCGCAGAAGGATGATGTAGTTTTGCATATCCACCTTTGCGCTGAAATAGGTTTTGACCGCCTTAAGCCGCACATTGCGCAACTTAGCAAAGATCAGGCGGTAAAGCGCCTTATCCAGCTCCGCGTCGATTAGCATCGGGTCGAACTCCTTAGCCAACCGCTTTTCAAGCGTATCCAACGCATCTTTAAGAACGGCGGGCAACGCGTCGTAGCGGCGCTCGCTTACGGCATGGCGAAGGACATCCGCCTTCAGCACGCCGCAGGAGGACAGGAACTGCGGCTTCTGCGCCAAAAAGCGCGATTTCAGCAGCACCTTCAAATTATGAATATCGTAGCGGAACAAAAAACAGTCCGTCATATCCGGATTCGGCGTAACGGCCGTCAGCAGCTCGCAAGCCCGCTTCACATGCGCGTCCGCCGCCGCCTGAAAGTCCCCCGCCTCGGCATTCATAAAGCCGATGTCGGAAAGCGTCCGGCAGGCCTCCGCATAGGTATGGGTCGCCATCAGCCGTTCCAGCTGCGCCGTGCCAAGGGCGTTTCGGCGCAGCACGCCGATTCGCCCGCATGCATAGGAAATGCTGGGTTGTGGCATATCCACACCTCCCTCAGTCGTTAAACAGTATCTGCGCGATTTCGGTTTCCAGCCCGGCGCGCACGCCTTCCAGCATTGCCTCGAAGGTACAGTAAACCTCCGTGCCGCCGTGGCTCAAAATCACGCCGGTCACGCCAGCACGGCGCTCACCGGCAAGAATGACCTTCGCGGGCTTGCCCGCCTTGTCAAGCGCCGCGTTCAGATCCGCCGTAAAGGCGTCGTCGAACCAATCCATGTTGTTTTCGCCGATGATGAGCGCTTCTACGCCCTGCGCGGCTGCGGCGGCCTGCCTCAACAAAAACGCGCGCGCTTCTGCTGCGGGCGTCTTGCAAAGCTTAGCCTGCGCCGCCGCAAAGGCCTCGTCAATCACCGCGCGTTTTTTTTGCAAAAGATGCTTGCGCAGGTCCAGCTCCGCCATCCGGCGCATGCGTCCGGCAAGGGCCTCGCTCTCCTCGTTGGCCTGCTTCACCATCTCGTCGCGCATGCTTTCGACTCTGGCGCGGGAAGCCGACTGGATTTCTCCAGCCCGCTTTTCCGCGTCCGCCTTTGTCTGCTTCGCCGCCTCCAGCGCATCATCCTCGATTTTTTGAAGGATGGCTTGTGCGTTCATTTTATTCTCCTCAGCCAAGCTTAATGGAATTGACCACCAGGAAGGAAACCAGCAGCGAAAGCACCGCGTAGGTTTCAACCATAACGGTCATGGTAATGCCCTTACCGCTCATATCGGGGCGCTGGCCGGTCATGATCATGCTGGCGGCGGCAACCTTGCCCTGACGGATTGCGGAGTAATAACCGACGACGCCTACAGGCAGGCAGCCCGCGATAATCGCCAGGCCCTGCTCCACCGTTACGGGCAGCATAGCGCCGCCAAGCACGCCCGTTTTGATAAGCACAATAACCGCGACCAAGAAACCGTAAATGCCCTGCGTGGCGGGCAGCAGCTGCAAAACAAGCAGCTTGGAGTTAACCTCGGGGTTCTCGGTGGATACGCCCGCGGCGGTTTCGCCCGAAAGACCCACTCCCTTGCTGGAACCCATACCCGCGAGAACCACAGCGATCGCCGCACCAAACAGCGCCAGAATTTGACCGATAGACATACGAATGACCTCCTAAGCTTGATAATGTAATATTTGTTTTGACCTATCGTTCACATCAGGCGCGCTCCGGCGCGTCCTCGATGTAACAATAACGGTTGGTGGATGCCAGCGGCTTGAAGGGCTTGCCGCCGTCCTCGTAGAATTTGCCGAAAAACTCGATGTACTGGAGCCGGCAGCTGTGCACGTAAGCGCCCAGCACGTTAATGCCCATGTTAAACAGGTGGCAGAATACGAACAGCACGCTGCCCAGAACCCAGCCCACGGGACCAGCTGCGAAAACCATCCCCACCAGCTGGTTGAACACCATGCCGATGACGCCCGTCGCCAGGCCCATGCCAAACAGGCGCATATAGCTGAGCAAATCACTGACCCAGCTGGTAACGCCATAAAGCGCTCCCAAGCCGCTGATCAAGCGCTTGAAGGGATTCTTGCTCTTCTCACGCCCGCTGGTCACCAAGATAATAGCCGCGCCCGCGACCGCCATCCACTGGCCCGCGCCGGGAAGCGCCGTTCCGATACCGGGCGCAAACATCGGCAGCACCATCAGGATGAAGCCAAGCACCAGCAAAAACCAGCTGAGCTGGTCGGCAATGGCTGCAAGAGGCTTTCCGCGTTTGACGTTCATATACGCCGCCACGCCAAGCCCGGCAAACAGGTGAAGCGCGCCCATGCCCACGCACACGCCCATGACGGGCAGCGCGTTGTTGACGGGATCAAACACAGAGGGCCACGGCCCAAAGCCAAACCAAGTGTTGTACAGCGCGCCCCAGACCACCGTCGCGACGCCGCCGCCCACCAAAATCCACATCAGACGCTTCGCGCCGGGCGAAGGCTTGAGAAATTTGATCAACAGCGGAATAAACATCACCATCAGCAGGCCGTAGCCCGCGTCGCTGATCATCATGCCCATGAAGTTGGCAAAAAAGGGCATCATAACCGCCGTGGGGTCCAACCCGTCGGGAGCAGGCAGCGAAAAGCCGGACACGACGGATTCATACGGCGTGACCACAGGGCCGTTATGCAAAAGCACAGGCGGCTCTTCGCCCTCCCCGGGGTCGGTAAACTCCAAGCATACCGCGGGGCTAATCTTGCGAAGCTGCCGTTCCAGCTTATCCGCCATCACCGCGGGCGCCCAGCCGCTCGCATAAAAAGTGCTGCGGGAATCCGTAAAATCCTGCGCCGCCTTCATCTGCTCGCGTTCGGAATCAAGGCAGTCGTACAGCGACTTCAGTTCTCCAATATCGGTGACATAAGCCGCCATCTCCCCGACAATCGCCTCCTGACGGCTGTCGATCTGCGCAAGCTCACCGTCAAGCTCCGCAAGCCTAGCGGCAACCGTGCCCTCCACGCCGCTGAGCGTAACGGGCGCATAGCCGACCTCTTTTAAGCGCGAGAGCGTCTCCGATGCTACGTCGCGGTGCGCGACTATGTACAGGTTAGCGGTATCACGCACGGTGGAGACGATCCGCACCATGCAAAGCTCCGGCAGTTCACCGCCGGCCAGCAGCGCTTCCACGCCGGATTTCTGTGCTGTGGCGAGGGTCGCCATGGTGCTGCGCGTGCTTCTGACCTCGCTGATAGGCACAGAAAAATCCGCCCAGGGGCCAAGCTGCTCCTTGACGGCCAGTATACGCGCGGTCTGTCCGCGCAAATCGCCGCTTTCCCTCTCCAGTGCCTCCAGCGCCTCCACGGTGCGCATCAGCACCGTCTGCTTTCGGGCAAGCAGCTCCTCCGCCTCCTTGGCGGTGATGCTCGGCTTGCCCCCCAGCAGGGGAGCCTTTGTCTTGTCAAACTTGGACAGCTTGCCAATCGCCCACCGGACGCGGCTCAGCCTGTCCTCCGCCTGTGCCAGATCCCCGGGCGCGCTCTGCCGTCCGAAGCCCTCCGCCTCCTCCGCAGGGGTAATGTGCACGCACCCAAGCCTCTGGATCTCGTTTAGCAGCGCCTTCTTGTCCTGTCCGGGAGCGAGCAGGCGCACACGCTTCATTTCAACGATTGCCATCGCTCATGACCCTTTCCGCAATGTGCTTGACCGCCTGAGGCAGCCGCTTTTGCGCCTGCGCCATCTGCTCGTCGATTTTCCGGCGCTCCCGTTCCGCTTCCCCGTCCAGCTCCTGCTGCGTAGCCGCGCGCTTCTCCTCCAGGATGCTCTGGTACAGCGCGCGGTGCTCGCGCGCCATCTTCCGCTCGCCTTCCACGCATGCGGCTTCGGTTTCCTTGATCAGCTCGCGGGCCTCGCGCTGCGCCTCCGCCAGGATGCCCTCCGCCTTATCCTCCGCGGCGCGAACCGACTCAAACAATTCTGTTGCCATGCGTCCTACAGCCTCCCCTCGGGTTTATTTGGTACCAAACAGACGGTCCCCGGCGTCGCCCAGCCCGGGCACGATGTATCCGTGCTCGTTAAGCTTCTCATCACAGGCCGCCACATAAATATTCACGTCGGGATGGTCGCGCTGAATGCGCTCGATTCCCTCCGGCGCAGCGATCAGGTTGACCAGACGAATGTTAAAGCAGTTGCGTTGCTTGATAAACGTAATCGCGGCGGATGCGCTGCCGCCCGTAGCGAGCATCGGATCCAAAAGCAGAAGCTCACGATTTTCGCTGTCGGCGGGTAGCTTGCAATAATACTCGACAGGCTGGAGCGTGGCCGGGTCACGATACAGGCCAATATGGCCAATACGCGCGGCGGGCATCAGCTTCGCAACGCCGTCCACCATGCCCAGACCTGCGCGCAGAATCGGGATGATGCCGACCTTCTTGCCGCTTAAAACGCGGGATTTAGTCATGCAAAGAGGGGTTTCAATGTCGATTTCCTCAGTGGGCAGGTCCCGCGTCACCTCATAAACCATCAGCATGCTGATTTCTTCCAGCAGCTCACGGAATTCCTTCGCGCCCGTATTTTTGTCGCGCATCAGGCTCAGCTTATGCTGAATCAGCGGGTGGTCGAAAATGTACACCTTTCCCATGGAAAAGCCTCCTTATGTGCTGCGATTGCTCGCGTGTGGAATCTATTTGGCGAAATATGATTTCGAAAAACGGCCGTCTTTCGCCATTCTTGTCCCATTATAGGGGAAATGTCTTCATTTTGCAACCCCATCGCATGAAAAAACTGCCGTTTTTTTCACCTTGCGCACTCTGCTTGACACTCCCATGCCATCGTGCTATTCTTATCAGGTATATTGGGCATGGTGTGTGGTTTGCTGATTTTTTGGCAAACATTGCCATATACCGTTTGCCAGGCACATACGGAGGCGGCTATGCATAACAAAAGGTTTTACACCACGCAGCTGATGAAGCTATCCTTTCAGGCGCTTTTGTATCTTTTTCTGTTTATTACCTTTTTTGCCATGCTGTCCATCACCAACGCTCCTATTCTCAACCTCAGCCGTACCGCCGCCACCACCATGGCCACCTTTGCCATGGTGATGTTAATTCTCACCATTGTTTACGGTGGCTATGACATCGGCGTCAAAAAAATGCGTTCGGTTTTCGCCAGCATCTCTCTCACCACCTTTTTTACCGATATAATCACCTATGTGCAATTGCAGATCATGAACGTTAACCCAAACAACCCAGAGGCTAACGACCATCTGGTTCTCTGGGGCGAGGACTTTGCGTTGCTGCTTGGCGCAATGCTGCTTCAGCTGGGCATGATCTATTTCTTCATTTCTATCGGTTATCATTTTTACTTTCGTATTAATCCCCCGCAGGACTGCTGTGTCATTACCTCCTCACAGGAGCTTGCCAACCATGTGGCGACCAAGATGGATACCTTCCGCCAGCGCTACAAGCTGACTGATGTGGTCCACTATGAATGCATGGATGTCAAGCAGACAATTTTAAAGCATGAGGCCGTATTCCTGGCCGGTATTCCCGATACTGAGGAGGCGCAGCTGGAGGCCTTTTGCTACAAGCACAACAAGACCATCTATCTGCTGGCAGAGCTGGAGGACGTCATCATCTCCACCGCGCAGCAGAGCATTTTGGATGATACGCCCTTTCTTTATATCCACCGTACCGAGCCCACGCTGATTCAGCTCTTTCTCAAGCGCGCAAGCGATATTGCCATCAGTCTTTTAGGGCTGATCGTATTCAGCCCGGTTATGCTGGTGACCGGGATCGTGCTCAAATGCTCGCATAACGGTTCCGTTTTTTTCCGTCAGAAGCGTGCGACAATTAATGGAAAGGTATTTGAAATTATCAAATTCCGCACCATGTATGCCGAGGCGCGCGACGAGGCGGATTTGCTGTCCGCCCGAAAGGACGACGCCCGCGTAACGCCTATCGGCAGGTTTTTGCGCAAGTACCGCATCGACGAGCTGCCCCAGCTGTATAACGTGCTGACGGGCGATATGAGCATCGTGGGCCCCCGGCCTGAAATGCTTGAAAATGTGGACCGCTACACCCGCGAGGTGCCGGAGTTCCGCTACCGCCAGCAAATGAAAGCCGGCCTAACCGGTCTTGCGCAAATCGAAGGGAAATACAATACCAGCCCTAAGGATAAGGCCATTCTCGACCTGCTTTACATCGAAAACTTTTCCCTTGCCTACGACTGGAAGCTGATTTTGCGCACTTTGACGATCTTTTTCAGACGCGACAGCACAGAGGGCTTTGACGATAAGCCGATGAGCTGCCCCAAAATGCGCGTTGAGGCTGAACCCGATTCATCTGTGGAGAACGCCGCCGGTGGCAGGCGAGTTTCCAAACGGAAAAAGCCCGGCGATGGAAGCGGCGAAAAGAAGGAGCCTCTGCGCGCGGCGCTGTAAGCGCTGTCTTGCCCCGCCTGTCGGGGTTATAGATAGAGGAAATGGAAAGGATGAGGGAAATGGATAAGACCTTATTGATTATGGCGGCGGGCATGGGTTCCCGTTACGGCGGCAACAAGCAGATCGACGGAATGGGCCCTCACAACGAAGTGCTGATGCTTTACTCCATTTACGACGCCGTTAAGGCTGGCTTCACGAAGGTCGTTTTCATCATCAAGCATGATTTCGAGACGCGTTTCCGCGAGCTGGTGGGCGACGTAGTCAAGGACAAAGTAAAGGTCGAATACGCCTTTCAGGAGCTAAATGACCTGCCTGCCGGTTGTACCATCCCGGCCGAGCGTCAAAAGCCTCTGGGCACTGTTCAGGCTGTGCTTGCCGCGAGGAACCTTATTCACGAACCGTTTGCCGTGCTCAACGCGGATGATTATTATGGCGTGCCCGCCTTCAAAACCATGGCGGACCATCTGGATAAGCTCGCGCCTGAAAAGCAGGCCTGTATGGTAGGCTACTACCTTAAAAACACCGTCAGCGAGCATGGACACGTCACGCGCGGCGTGTGCGATGTGGACGCAAACGGTCACCTTACCTCCGTGACCGAAACGTATAAAATCCAGCCCTTCCCCGACGGTACCATCCGCGATACCGAGAAGAACCCGGAGGGTGTGATTCTTAATCCCGAAAGCCTTGTAAGTATGAACTTTTTCGGCTTCACTCCCTGGATGTTTGATAAGGCAGAGGAGCGCCTGACCGCTTTCCTCAAATCGCTCTCCCCCACCGACCTTAAAGCCGAATACGTGCTGCCGGTGCTGGTGGATCAGCTGATGCACGACGACGGCCTGAAGGTGGACGTGCTCAGCACCGACGCCGTCTGGTTCGGCGTAACTTATCAGGAGGATAAGCCCTATGTTCAGGGCGAACTTAAAAAAATGCATGAAAAGGGCATCTATCCCGATAAGCTGTTTTAATCGCTGAATTCAAATAAGGGGGCTTTTTATGAAGATCCTTTTGACGGGCGGCGCGGGCTTTATTGGCTCGCATACCTATGTGGAGCTTGTAAACGCCGGCCATGAAGCCGTAATTGCCGATAATTTTTACAACGCCAGCAAGCGTGTGCTGGAGCGGCTGGAAACCATTACGGGTAAACCCGTGCTCTGCTATGATGTGGATGTATGCGACCATACCGCGCTGGAGCCCGTATTTGAGGCGCATCAATTCGACGCGGTTATCCATTTCGCGGGCTACAAGGCTGTGGGCGAAAGCGTGGAAAAGCCACTGGAATACTACCGCAATAACCTTGACACCACGTTGACCCTTTGCGAATGCATGCGCAAGTACAACGTTAAGCGCATCGTGTTCAGCTCGTCCGCCACCGTCTATGGCGTAACCGACGATATGCCGCTGGTGGAAACCATGCATACCGGCTGTACCAATCCCTATGGCTGGACCAAATACATGATCGAGCAGATCCTGACGGATGTCGCCCATGCCAACCCTGACTGGTCGGTGGCGTTGCTGCGCTACTTCAACCCCATCGGCGCGCATGCAAGCGGCCTGATCGGCGAGGACCCGGTGGGCATTCCCAACAATCTGATGCCCTATATCACCCAGGTGGCATCCGGAAAGCTCTCCCAGCTGCGCGTGTTTGGTAATGATTATAATACCCCTGACGGCACCGGCGTACGCGATTACATCCATGTGGTGGATCTGGCGCGCGGTCACGTGGCCGCTTGCGATTACCTGATGCAGAATACCGGTTGCCAGGTGTTTAACCTGGGTACTGGAGACGGCTACAGCGTGCTTGATCTGGTTAAGGCATTTGAACGCGTGAACGGCATTAATATCCCCTATGCCATCGTCGAGCGCCGCGCGGGCGACGTGGCCCGCTGCTTTGCCAATGCCGGCAAGGCGAAGGAGCTTTTGCACTGGCAGGCGGAAAAATCCCTGGATGACATGTGCCGCGATTCCTGGCGCTGGCAAAGCAACAACCCCAACGGCTACCGGGACGCATAGGAAAATAACATTCAACGGATTATCCAATCAATTCGCCCAGGCAGTTGCGGCAACAGCCTGGGTGTTTTATATTTCTTCTTTTCCCCTTTCTTTGCGCATGGCGGCGTTCCCTATGAATAGCCCTCCCGCCGCTTCGCGTTCGCTTCCGCCAGAGCAAAAGGACTCCTCCATGTATCTGCTGTTGGGCAGTCGTCATCTCCGCCTTTCCGTGTAATGATAAGAAAGACCGCCGACTTCATCTCAGTCAACGGTCTTTTGCATGCAGTGCCGCGCCGCCATGGCGAAGCTTATCTGTCTTTAATCAAGAATAATAATCTCGCCGTCGTCAAATTCATCTCCGTCCATATCCTGCTCTAAGCCGTCAGGCGTCACCGATGGCTCCGGTTGCAAAGGCTCCGCATAGTAGGCGTAGAGAATTGCAATGGGCCAGCTATAATAGCTGTTGGGACGGTAATTCTGAAGCCAATCTGTGTGAAAATCGAAATACACATTTGAGTAGATTGGCATGGTGGGCAACATCTCGTTGAATCTTGCCTGAAAGGTCAGCCACTTCTGCTCATAGCCCAGCAGGTCCATAGGCTCCGTCTTATGCATATCCCACGCCAGTTCCATCAGCTTCTTATCCCTGATTCCACTGGTGTTCACAGCGCCTTCAATGGTCTCGTCGGTCACAAAGGTATAATATGGGTCGAAGATGGAGTTGAAGTTGGTCGCCATAAAATTCATATCGTATCTGCGCTCGCCATTCTCGCGGTAATAATCGGCAAGCATATCGGCAAAGGGGATTTCCTCCACGATAAACTCCATCCCAAGCTTGGGCAGGCTCTGGGAAAGCTGTCCGACCACAAGCTCCGAGCCCTCGTTGCCCGCAACCTTGGCAAACAGGATGGACAGGCGCATCAGTTCCCCGTCCACGTCCTTATAGCGTACGTCGTCCACCGACGGATCGAAGGCTTCTCCTTTTTCGTTAAGCGTCCACCCATCCTTAACCAGCAAATCAAGCGCCGCATCCTGGTTGGGCGCGTAATGGTTAAGCGCTTCAAGGGTCAGTTCATCCCATTTAGCGGTTTCCGCTTCAGTAATCCCCTCCGGGCGGAGGGAACCCATCGCCGCAAGCGTCATCCATTGGCCCAGACCATAGTACCCGTCCACCGCGATTCCAAACGAGCCCAAATGCTCGGCAATAAACGCGTCGGCGTCAAAGCTGTAGGCGATGGCCTGCCGCACCGCCTGGAACTGCTGCGGCCCCTTCTCGCACGCGAAGGCGCAGAAGCCGTAACCGATGCGCGCGTAGTTTTCCATCGCAAAGCCCTGTCCCGTCAGGCCCATCCCGTCCAGTATCACCTTCTGGTCCACGCACTTATTCAGCAGGTCGATTTCCCCGCTTTCAAGCTGCGCGATCATCGTCTCCGGCAGCACAGGCACCAGCGTCAACGTATCGATCATTGGCTTGACGCCCTCATAGTTGCCTTTGTAATACGGATTAAGCGCAAATTCCACACGTCCGCTCTCACGGTCATATTCCGTGAGCATATAGGGCCCGGCAGTCAGCCTCGGCTCGTACATATAGCCCGTCTGCGGGTCAAAGATGGTCTGTTTAAGGATTTCCGCTGTAAAGGGCGCTTCGTCAGCCTCCGGGTCTACGCTGCGCAGATACGCGCCCTTGCCATCGTCCGCCACCTCGCAATAAGGAGCAAGCACCGTGATGGGGTACGGAATTGCCTGAATGTAGGAAAGCTCGAAAAAGAACGGCTCATGCTCCTTTTTAACTGTAATGCTGAAGGTATAGTCGTCAATCAGGCGCACGCCGCTGAACATGCCGCTTTTGCCTTCATGGTAATCCTCATAGCCCAGAATATGCGCAAACTGTGTAGAAACGGCGTCCAGCTCGGCCGCCTCCGGTGAAGCGCACAGCAACAGCGAAAACACATAGTCCCGCGCGGTAATCTTTGTTGCGCCGTCGCAGTAAGTCAGATTCTCCTGAAGCTTGATGGTGTAGACGGTATTCCCCCGCGCGGTGCCCGTGGTCAACTCCTCAACCACCATTGGGTCGGCAATGAACTCCACCTGCGAATTCCACACAATGGTGCTGTAGCCGTGCAAAAGCGTGCGCACGTCGATATCGCTGGTGTTGTTGCTCCACATGCCCGTGAAGAAAAAACCGCTGACTTTTGTGGTGTTGCCCACCGTGATGTGCGTAGGCGTATCGCTGACAGGCCGCCCAATCAGCGCGATTTCAGCGGGTGAAAGGGGCAAAAGCCCTTCCTCACCCTCACCGGTCACGGTTTCACCCTCCACGGATGCGCCCAGCGCGGGATAAGCCGCCAGTAACAGCACCAAAGCCAGTAAGAGCGCCATGAGCTTGCGCATAAGATCTCCTCCGTTTTCGGTTTGACGGCACGGCGTTTGGAAAGTACCAAAACGCCGCGCCGCCGCGAGCAGGCGTATGCTTAGTTAAAGCAATCGCCCTCATTCATGTTGATATTGCCGCCCAGAGGCACCATGTCCTCCTCAAGCACGATAAACCGGTCGGGTCTGTGCGTATTGGTTATGCTGACACCGTCCCCCGCATAGCCGTACGTGGTATAGTAACCTGCCGTGGCGGCCTCAACCACGCTGTAATTGACGCGCGTGCCGTCCGGGTTGTATATGGGCAGGTTTTCAAAGGCATAGCTCCAGCCGTTGGCGGCAGTCAGCTGGCCGTTGGCAATGGCGTTGCCGTCCGCGTACAGGTATACCGTTACGCTGGCAGGCCTGATGCCATCCCTGTTGTTACGGTCCTCCCACGTCTTGACGACGGTCAGACGCGTGAACTGCTGAGTAACGTCGCGCGTATTAAGGAAGCGCGCCGTCGCCACGGTCTGGGCGCGGATTGTTCCCGCTCCGCCGGTAACGGTGGTCACGTAGCCATTTGTGCTCGCCTCAGCCTCGGTCAGGCTGTATGTGGCTCCCACGGGAATGTCCCGGATGGTGATTGTCTCACCGCCGCGCAGGGTAAAGCTGGCCAGCCCATTTGTGAAAGTCAGCGTGCCGTTTCTGGATCCGCTTACGGCAAACGCGCCGTTAAGCATATTCCCGTTCCGCTCCCTGATGCGAACAGTGAAGGTGAAGGCCCTGCCGGCCTCGGCGGCATTGCCCGCAATTTCCTTTCGTACGGTCAGGCTTCCGGTATCACGCGTATTGGTGAATGCGGCGAGTCCACCTGCCGTCACGATGGTTCCGGCGGTACCGGACGAATCCGTCACATACCCGTCGGCGGTGTAATCATCCTCGGAGACGGTATAGGCCGTACCTTCCAGAATGCCCAATATCGTCATCCGTTGGCCGCCGCGCAGCGTAAACTGGCAACGTCCGGACGCGTCTACCGCAATGGTTCCAGCATTCGCGCCGTCAATCTGGCAGGCGTAGCTGCCGCTGACCGGGATTCCGTCCGTGCGCGAAAGCGCCACATGGAAGGCAAAGCTCCTTCCCACATCCGGGGCGTTGCCGGCCAGCGCTTTGGTTACGGTCAGGCTGCCCGCGTTGCGCGTGTTAAGGAATTCCGCCCGCGCCGGAATCGTGGGGCTGCTGACGCTGCCGGTACGCCTGCCGTTGCCGGGCTGCGTTTGGTAACCTTCCAGGAAATAACTGTCCTCTTCCACCACGTACCGCGTATCTTTCAGGATGCCGGCAACCGTCAGGCTTTGGTTGTGCTTGAGCGTAAAGGTAGCCTTGCCGCCCCGTACCGAAAGCGCGGTGCTTTGTGTGGCCGTACCGGTTGCGAGTACGCAGGCGTAGCTGCCATCCACGGGAGCGCTGTCGTCGCGGGATAGCGTGAGGGTGAAGTTAAACGCCTTTTCGCTGTCCGCCGCGTTGCCGCCAACACGCTTTGCAATCGTGAGTTCACCCGTATTGCGGGTATTGACGAACGGCGCGGTATAGCTTTCCGTTTCGCTGAAGATCACGCCTGTCTGCGTCCGGCTGGACGGGGCTGTTACGTAGCCCTCCGCGCTGTAGTTCGCCTCTGTGACGGTATAGCGCGTACCCGTCAGGATGCCGGGAATTATCAGGCTTTGGTTATGCGAAAGCGAGAGGCGCGCCGCACCCCCGCGTACCGTGAGGGTATAAGGCGTCTCTCCCACCGGGATGGCGCTGCGGTCCAGCAGCTTGCAGACGTATGCGCCATCTACCGGCAGAGCGTCGCCGCGCTCCAGCTTCAGCTCAAAGTCAAAGGTTCTGTTTGTGTCGGCGGCGTTGCCATCAACCGTCTTGTCGATAATCAGCGCGCCGTATGTGTTGCGGGTATTAACGACGGTGATGGTCGCTCCATCCAGGCCCAGCTTGCGTACCGTGGACGCGTCGGAGTAGAGATAGGCCGGCTGATAGCCTTCCGCGCTGTAATCCGCCTCCGTTACGGTGTAGCCCGTATCCACGGGGATGCCGGTGACCGTCAGGCTTTGCCCGCCCTTGAGTTCAACCTGCGCTCTGCCGTTTCTGTCCACGGTAATCTTCCCGCTGGCCGGCGTATAGCCGCCTGTGGCGGTATAGGGATACTCTCCGCTGACATCCACACCGTTTGCGCCTGTAAGCTGTACGGTAATCGCGAACAGTTTGTCGCCAGAGGCCGCGTTGCCGGCAAGCGTCTTGCGCACGGTCAGCTCGGCAGTGTTGCGCGTATTGGTGAAAGCGGCTGTTTGGACTTGCGTGGTGACCGTTCCGCTGACCACGCCGCTGGCGGGCGTCGGGAAATATGCCTCGGAGGCATAATTATCCTCGGTGACGGTAAAAGCGGTTCCCGCGACAATGTCCTTCAAGGTCACGCTTTCGCCGCCCATAAGCTCCACAACAGCCTTGCCGTCCGCATCGAAGGTGAGGGTGGTATACGCGCCCTCGCATTCGTAGTCGCGGCCGCCGACGGGAATCAGGTCTGTACGGCTCAACTGGATGGTAAAGCGGAACTTTCTGGCGGCGTCGGTATCATTGCCGGCCAAAGCCTTAGAAATGGTGAGCGCGCCCGCATTGCGCGTGTTGGTAAATACTGCGTTGCTGGGCGTATCGGTCCTTGCGATTGTGCCCTGCGCGTTTTCGGAGGTCGTCACATACCCGTCGGCGGTATAGTCGTCCTCGATGATGGTATACCGCGTGCCCGTCGGCAGTCCGGATATTTCGATGGATTGCCCATGCTTGAGGCTGACATCCGCAACTCCTCCCGCGTCAAAGACGAGGTTGCCGCCCTGCGGCGCTCCGCTGCCTGTACAGACAAAGGTACCGGATACAGGCGCGCCCTTGCGATCGCTGAGCGTAAGGGTAAACCTGAACGCCTTATCGGCAGAGGCCGCGTTGCCGGCCACCCGCTTTTCAAGGGTGAGCAGACCGTGGCTCGCGTTTTCAAAGTGCAGACCGGCAAAAGGTTTGCCGTCGCTTCGCTTATAGGTATCCGCAACATGAAGCGTTCCATCGCCGTTATCCGTAATCGCAACGGTAACGGTATACACGCAACGATCGTAGGTTACGCCCGCCACCCCGGCGTTGGTTTCGGAGAGGGTATAGACGTAGGTCTTTCCGGCATCGGCATAATCGTACTCAATCGACGGGAAGGTGAACGTGCCGTCGCTCTCATTCTTGACCGCGCAGCCGTCCGGGTATTTCACCCGGAAGTCCGGGTCGGCGTTTGCGCCCGTGCTGTCCAGCACAAACTCAAACTCGTCCGCGGCAAGCTCGCCGCCCCGCAGCACCTTATCGCCGCTGAGCATCAAAGCGCCTTCGGCCTGATAGGTGTTGGTAACGGTCACACTTTCAGTCAGCGCGTTTTCATCGTCCCCGCGTGCCTTTAAGATAAAGTAATTGTCGCCCGCGATCCCGCCGCCGCTCATCTGCGGGTAGGATGCCGCCCCGGCAATTCCGCCGCCCGCAGCAATCAGCCCGTTGCTCAGGTAATACGGTGCGGAGCTGTCGCTTTCCACAATTACATAGGAACGGTAGTGGTTCAGATAGTGGCTTGCGCCGGTGCTTTCAAACCTAGCCACGCCGTTTTGCGTGGTCAAGGTAGCAACCAGCTTGGCGTCCGTCAGCGCCAGGCCGCCGCTCACGCCGTACAGCTCCTGGTTCTCGTACGGACCGTAGATTTTAAACTCAGCCCCGTTGATCAACCGCCCGTCCGTGCCCTTCTTGGTCAGCACCAGGTCGCGGTAGCGCAGCAGTCCAAGGTCGAAGCTCACGTCGTCTCCAAAATCAGCGCGAAGGTAGAACCTCTCGGATACGTACACGCCATTCGTGCTCTTCCTGAAGTTGCTGTCCGTCATGCGCGACGCATCGCGTCCCTCGTAATCAGGCACGCTGCCGCCTCTGTATGCAACGGTGGGAATGTATCCCGCCGGGATACCGCTGACTGCCAGCTGGTAGGAGGTACGCGCATCGCCCAACAGACATTCGTTCTTGATATCGCCGTTGGCGTCATAAGCCGCCGAATTGCTGTAATAGGGGTTAATCGCAGCCGGCGAAAGCTTGTCAAACCAGTAGAAACCGTCCGCGCCAAGCCTCTGCGCCGTAGTCGAAAAGCTGGAATCGCTGTTGATAAACGTTCGAAGCGTGACGTTTATGCTATTTGCATCGGTCAGGGAATGCTCGACCGAAACTGTGCCGGGCACATCGATTGCTTCGCCGGCATCCGCGTCCTGCAGTCCGTTTCCATTCACGTCCACCCACACGCGGTTGCCAAGGGCCACCTGCGCGGGTGAGAGCGTTACCTTCACCGGCGCGCTGTTGAGCGAGACGGGTTTGCTGCTGCCGGGCATGGTGACGCTGCTGTTTGTATCGTTAACAGCCATGAGGAAGTACGCCGCATCCGCATCCGCACCCGTGGGGGCTTTGCATTGGAGCGTCACGGTAATCTGCTCGCCGGGCTTAAGGCTGACTGTATCGCCAAAGGCGATCATTACGCCCTTCGCATCCGCCGAAACGCCTGTCGTCCAGACGGCGCCAGGGTTGCCCTCCACAGCGTCGGTATAATTGGAACCGCTCTCGGAAGCGTTTGTCGTATAGACCGTATAAGGAAGGTTACCGGATGCGCTGTGCGTCGCGCCGGTTACAGCCACAAGGCTGACCCGCCAGTCCGAGTTCCGCTTGATGGAACTGCCAATTTTTACGTCGCCAACGGCAGGCAGCTTATCGATGATACGGATATTGCCGACCTCTGTTTCGCCGCCGTTGACAAGCACAATCTTATAGCGAATCTCACCGCCTGCGGATACGGTCGCGTACTGCTCAGGGCCGTAGTAGGTATCGAGGCCGCCGTTCAGGTCCGCGCTGACAAGCTTGTAAAGCTGCAATTTTGCGGTTTGCACCAGGGTATGCGTCGTGGTGGCCTTCAGCCCCTTGTAGGACGCCTCTGCGCCGCCGAAGATAGCGCCGTCCACATCGTGGGCCGGCATCACGCCGTTCTCATCCACAAACGAGGTGCCGGTGGGATTTAGGGTGTTCTTGCTCAGCAAGTGCGCGCTGACGGCATAGGCGTTGTTTTCAACCGTACCGCTGGGCGTGCTGACCGTCGCGTACCTGACCGTGCCGGTAATCGTCATAATGAGGTATTGGCCGGGCGCAAGCTCGCCGTCAAAGGTACAGTAAGCGTGTTGCCCGTTTTTCGCGGGCGTTTGATGCGTCATGCCGGCAGGCGCGGAAACCAGCACGCTGGAAATGTCGAAGTCCATCAGGTCGGGCATACGATCCACCAGCACCGGGTCAACCATACTCGCGCCATTGGTGGAAACATTCTGAAGTGTAATGGTATATTTGACTCTGCCGCCCGGCTGTACGTAGTCCCTGTCCGGGCCGTCCGCAAGCTCGTTGCCGTTATCGTCCAGCTTGATGGCTTTCTTCTCCAGCCGCATGCTGGGACGCTTTGACTCCTCTACGGCAACGGCGTCCGCGGAGGCTTCTTTCCAGCTGGTCGCGATACTTTCCAGCGTTCCGATATCATACGCCATCCGCACCTTGGCGGTGTTGAGCACCTTCGCCGCCGCCACCACGTCCTCGCCATTTTGCTGGCGCATGCGCACGGTAACCTCAACAGGCTCCGCGGTAAAGCCGCGCGCCAGGCCGGTGCGAATGCCGGAAGGATCTGTGCCATAATCGACGGAGAAGCCGTCGTAGTTGCCGGTGAATGTGAAGGATTTGGCTCCGCCGCTCACATCCATGGTGCTAAGCCTGACCTTTGAGCCCTCGTCGTCGCCGGTCCATCCATACAGGGTTGCGTAGATTTTGCCTGTTGCGGGCGTGGGAGACAATTGCGTAGCCACATAATACGCCCTGCCGACCGTCACGCTCTGCACATAGTGCTCTGCCTGAACCGCTCCGCCTTGCCCATCCTGGAAGTTAATGTCCACATCCTTCAGCTCCAGCCATTTCAGGTTGAGCTGAATGGTGCTGTCCGCAGTGGAGGCAAAGTTCGAAATACGGTAAGTGATGGTTTGCCAGCCGCTTTGCAGACTTCCCAGCGGACCCTGGCCGCTCTGGCCGTTGACCGCTGTCACATTCTTTTTAATGTTCAAGTCCGGCAACTCCGGGTTGGGAATGTTGGCGATATAGCAGACCGCGACGCCGCCGTCATCATCCACCTCTACCGTCCGCACGGGATACCACGGGTCGCCGGGATTGCTGGCAGGGGTATAGTAAAACCCTTGCGGGGTGGCCGTTTCCTTTACTTGATAGGTTCCCGGCACAAGCCCAGTCAGCACGCTGCTGGCAAAGAGGGTTCCCTGATGACTGCCGCTTTGCCCCACGTAATAGCTGCCACCCTTGGCCGCATTGCCCTCAGCGCCGGTCAAAAGCGCCGGATCGCCGGGAAGGTATTGCCCCACGATCGCCGTTTGCGGCGTCCCTTGAACCGTTCCGCCGGACAGGGTAACCTCAAACTCGGCAAAGTTGGGGATATCCGCCTCTGTGGTTGGCTTGAGGAAGTTATACTTGAGAATTGCCAGACTGCCCTTGGGCGTGTTGTGCGCCTCCAGGCTGACGCTTTCACGCTGGGTAACGGGATAGGCGGACACGCCGCTTGCATCCACGGTTTCCGTAAGCAAACGGCCTCCCAAATACAGCGCAAGCGAACCTTTCACATGCGTGTCGGGCGTAACGGTTTCCGCCACAGCATACCCTTCGCCGTCAGCAAGCTTAGGCAGATTGGGGAATTCCAGCACACCGGAAGCATCCGTCACGCCGGTCGCGACAACCTCCTGTACCTTCCCGTTCTTAAGGCGGTACAGGGTAAACTCCGCACCCGCGAGCGTATCGGCAGCGGTATAATGCTCGCGTGTTCTTCCGTATTTAACCAGACGGATCGAAAGGCCCGTCTCGTTGACAATGGCTTCTTCTCCCGTAAACTCCACGCTTCCGCCAGGCGCCACGTTCACCGCAAAATCGGATCCCACGACATATTCGGGAGGCGCATAGATTTCCGTAATCCAGTATTCCGTTTTTGTTTCATCACTAAGCAGGCGGTCAAACGGCAGCCTGAACGTCATCGCCGCCAGGCCGTTTGCATTCGTCTCCCACCACTGGAGGTTATTCTGGCTTGCAAGCCAGGAGCCATCCTGCTGATAATAGCGCTTAACGCCCTCCGCGTCATTATAATACACGGCGAAGCGCACGCCCGGCACCACGGCGGCGGGCTGGCCGTCGTCCGTTTTGAGCAGGCTGACCTTCGCGGTCGACGGAATGTTGCGCACAGCCAATACAACCGGCGCATCCTTAACATGCCCGGATTCGACGGTAACGCGCATCGCGCCGTTTACCCACGCTTCCGTGCCGGGCCGTCCCGGATAATTCACAGCATATTTGCCGTACCAGGCAGTGCTGCCCTCCTCTACGATCCAATAGTCGCCGGGGTCAAGCTCCGTCTGCGCGCTGCCCCTACCGCTCGCCAGCGCCAGCTCGATATAGGCTGGGTCTGCGCTCTGGGTTCTGTTTTCATCTTTATAAAGGTAGAATCTAATGCTTGTAGGCGCGTTATCTGCCGGCTCAAACACCTTTTGAATGATCAGATAGCCCCTGCGCTGATTTGTGATGGATACCGGCGCCGTCTCGGGGGCGGTCAAGCCCAGATGCACACCCGCCACCTTGACGATCACCGGCGCGGCGCTGCCGCCATGGCCTACATAGCCCTCGGGTATCGTTTCAGTCAGGCGGTACCAGCCGGGCAGCAGGTTTGTTTTTTCAATCAGGCCATTTTCGTTTGTCTTCCAGGTAGCCTCGATACCCTCGGGATTGCCAAAACCAGGGTCGTTCGCCGGGGGAACGGCCGCGTCCGCGGCAAGCTCGGCGGCGGTTGTAAACGGCTTGAACGCAACCGTAAAGGATACGCCGCTCATCGCCGTACCCGCGTCGTCCGCCTTGGTAAGGACCATGCTTCCCCTCCCGGGGTTGACCAGTTCAACCGTCTTTTGCGCCTCGTTCGTATCAAAGGCAATGGGAAGGCGATTTTGACCTTCATTTGCCAGCTTGAAATAGCGCTGCTCCGTCGCGCTCAGATTGACGCCGCCGACGGACACCTCCGCCACGCTGTAAACGCCATGCGGTAGCGCAATGGGGCCGGCAAGACCATCATTGCCTGTTTCAACCGTCATACCCGTCAGCACGTTGCCGTTGGGATCTTTAACAGCGCTGCCGTCCGCCATGGTGATACGGAGCTTCACGCCCGCGACGGGATTGCCTGAAGCATCCAGCTTTTTGAGCGTTACCAGCCGGTAAGCGGGGTCGAAAATAACAGGATAGCTCTCTTGTTTCCCGCCGTAGGTGGGCGAGATAAACGTACCCTTCACACCGCTGATATCATAACCGGAAATGGTGCTGATTTCCTTATACCAGTAGGTGGTGTTCGGCTCCACCACGAAATTGGCGTAGCCATGCCCGTCGGTTGCGGCCCGGGCAACCTCCCTCGTGCAGTTTTCATCGCTGTACAGGCCAATCACCACGCCCTGAAGCGGCGTAAGTCCAACGGCATTGGGGTCTGTTTCGCTTTGAGGCGCTCCGTATCCGCTGACGACATAACCCATTTTGCGCACGCGAACAGGCACCTGCTTGGTATGAAGGTTTTGAATGGGATTGCCTTTTTCCGAGGTATAGGTCGTATCCAGCGTTGTGGTTACATCCGCGCTTGCCGCCTTTGTTTCAATGGTCAGCGGATATTCAAGCTGAATGGGCGTGCTGTCGGCGGGATAGCTTACCTCACGAAGGATGAAATTGGCCTTGTAGTTATAGTACTGCGGCTTATGATCCGCGCCGAGAGGCCCGTCGATGCGCTCAATATACGGGTTGTAACCGGCATCGGCATATAGCGCGCTGAATTCAAACGACTCGGAGATTCCCCTGCCCGGATCGTAGGGCGTCAGGTGGGTATCCAAACCGGTGGTAAACCTTGTCAGAGCGACTTGAGGCTTAAAGTTCGCGTCGGCAAGCCACAGCTCAAAGGTGGCGTTGGCAAGCGGCTTGGTAGCGCCGCCAACCAGCTTAAGCACCTTATCAATCTCCACCTGGAAGTAACGGATGGAACCGTCGCCCTCGCCCGATTCCTTCTGGTTGTCAACCGTTAGCCGGGTGATACCGTTCTTTACATATCCGTTCGTCTCAACGCTGTCTGGCAGCAACGGGCCTACGATACCGTCACCAATGATCGAATACCCGGCGGGGGCCTCGATCTCCTTAAACCAATAGACGCGGCCATATTCCTGCCTTTCGGTGAGGAAGGACCCCAGCTCATTCAGCGCGGTGCCTGTTTCATACACGTAGCTGTCGGGGGTGAGCCCGCCAACGATTTCCGCGTTGGATTTGCCGGCGTCTACGTACCCTTTGTATTCCTCCAGGGTACAGGAATACAGCTGAAACTTCGCGTGGTTGAGCAGCTTGTCCGCGTTTCCAGCCTCACGCTTAATCAGCTTGAACTGCGCGTACGGCTCGACGTTAATAAGCGCGTCGCTATCAGGCGTTTCATAGGCATTATTGGTAAAAGAAAGGTCTTTCAGATTAAGGATGCGGTAATTATAGCTGCCCAGCGTATCCAGCCTTTGCCCATAAAGCGCCTGCGGCGTTGTGGGCAAGCTCAGGCCGTCGGGCGGACCATATCCTGCCGGCGCGGACAGTTCCACCACAGCGTAGGTCTTGGTGCCGTCCAAGTTGGCAAAAGATACCCTGCCGGCCGCATCCGTAGTAGCCGTAGTATGCTGCGATCCCAGCGTGTCATCGGCGTTAACAAGGTACAGTCCCAGCACTGCTCCTCCCAGCGGATAGTCGATAGGATGGCCCGTTGTGATCTCCCACTGCTTTCGCAGGAATTTCTTAACCGTAACGGATACCTTGGGAGCGTTTTTGTACTCCAACGTCTGAGAATAATTGTTGCCGGCCGATAGCTTGGCTGTTCTGGGCGAATTGTCGTCGGGCATATGGTAACCGTTAGGCGCCTGGGTTTCCACGATTGAATAGACAAGGCTGCTTCCATCCAGGGCATAGACGGGAAGCTGATCGACCGTAACGGTGCCGCCGTTACCCGCCGTCGTCACACCGGTAAGCTCATAGATACCGGGGGTTGTGGAAATCCTGAAGCCCTTCGCGTTCAGTGCGGCGATTGTATTCGCATCGTTAGCGGCTACCGGCACGCTGATGGTATACTTTGCGCCGGCCAGCTTCGCACCCGATTTCGCCGCATCCAGCTTGTTAATAATGATCTTTCCACGGTTGAGCCTGTTTGTGATCTGAGCGGTGGTAGTCTGGTTGTCCTTAAGCTCAAAGGGGCCGAAGTACCAGTGCCCGTCTACGACCTCTCCTGCGCCTGTATGCAACACATCCGGCGAAATCACGTCGTCCGGGAGGGTTATCTCCCGCAGATAATAGTTATTTCCCGCATCCTCCAACACGACTGCGGCGCTTGTCACCGATGTTGCGTTGGATTTGACGGTCAGCGTAACGGTTTTACCGTCCTTTTGCACCGGAGCCATGCTGCCATCCGCCTGCTTGCGGTACAACTCAAAGGTAAAGGTGCGGTTGCCGAGGCTGACGGTTTTGCCCGCCGCGTCGGTCAGCTTCTTTTCCACCTGCAGTTTTGGCTTGGCATCGTTGGAAAAAGGTACGGCAAAGCGCTGGAGCGGGTTTTGCAATACGGCCGTTTGCTTGGAAGCGGCGCTTAAACGGTAGCCCTCCGGCGCGGAAACCTCCTCAATGGTGTATGTTTTACCAATGGGCAGATCCCTGACAAGTACCCAGCCGTTTGTGTCGGTAATGAGCCGGGTTCCGGCGTCCGGAAAAAATTCTTTTGTTCCGTCAGCGTTCTCAATATAGACCTTGAACTCTGCTCCTGCCAGCGGGGTGTTTGTACCCGTCTGCTTTTTCTCAATCAGAATCTGGCCCTTATTTTCCTTGTTAACGATAGGTTTTGACGACAGGTCGGTCGTCTTTTTCCAATCGTTCAAAGTGACCGGACCCCACATGATACCAAGCGTGCCGGCGTCATACGCCGTTGGGTATACGACAGTGCTGCCCTCGCCGCTTTCGGCCCATTCCTGAATATAATATGCGATTTTTCCGCCAGCCGCATCGTATGCCGGTAGCAGAGAGGTTTGAACGACGCCGTCCGTCCCGGCGGTCAGCTCGCTGATTTTTTCGGTCAGCACGCCGTTCTCCATGGCGTAAAGCCTGAATTTCCGTCCATTGCCCGCAGCGGTGTTTTCAGAGCCGTTCGCGCCAAGGCTCTGCTGCGTTTTCTTGAATTTCAGGCTACCCCGAAGTACGTTATAGAACCGGCAGTTTTTCACCGTATTGGCGCTGTCGGTAAACTGCCAGACATACTGATACTCATCCTTTGTAAAATTAACGTCCGTGCAAGCAGTTTCGCTCAACCGGTACCAATAGTAGTTCCCGTTATCATCCGTGCGCGGCAGGTTGGAAACCGTCACGCTGGACGTGCTATTTACCTGGTGGGTCGTCGTGGTTGTTTTATCCGCGGGGAAGTTCGCGTCAGTTGAGCGTTCCAGTGTAAAAGTAAACGCACCCGGGGTTATTCCGGCAACGGAAGCGATCAGCTTCTTTTCCGTGTCGGCATAGCTGTCCCGGTTCTGCTTTGCAAACATTACCGCATATTTGGTAATGGTCAGCGAAGCAACGTTTTTGTGGTTAATAAAGGCATCTTGTGTAAGATCTGTTGTTTTTCCCGCCTCTACGTTGACTGTGCGCGGCGTTTCATCCCTGACATAGCCGCCGGCGGGCGCTTTGGTTTCTTCAAGCTTGTACTCTCCCGCCGGCAACAGGAGATAGGCCGAACCGTCGGCCTGCGTGGTCACTGAATAAACCTTGGTGGCGTCGGCCGTGTTTGTCGCGGTAAACACCGCGCCGCCCAACCCCTTGCCCGCCTCGTCATGCTTGACAAAGCGCAGCAGCCCTTTGCCTGGAACGGGGTTGAGGAAGGTAACGGCCGCCGTGCCATCCTCAGGCACCGTGACGGCAATCCAGGATTGCCCGGTGACCGCCGTACCACCCTCCGGCCTGATCTCGTCGCAAACATCAGTCTGATCCGGACGCGCGGTCTGCAAAATCACATACTCGCCGGGAGCAAGCGCCTTGCTGACCGTTTGCTCCAAACGGTTGGTATCAGTTACCGTAAGCGTGGCCACCGGCTGTGCCTGTGCCACCGGTACGCCGTTTTCCCAATCCGCTGCCCGGTAAATAGCAAAATTGGCCGAACCTGTGAACACGCTGTGATAGAACGCGTCGTAATCGACCTCGTCCTTTCCGCCCGCCGCAAGCTTCAGCATTTCTCTCACCTGGATTTTGCCGGGCTTGGTCAGCTCACGATATTGGAGAGACGCGTTTGCGCTACCGGTTTTGGGCGCGGTGCCAACAAGCGTATAAGCAAGCCCCGCGTTGTTTTCAAGCGTGAAGGTCGTGCCAGGAGCGGGGTCCTCATAAGGCAGCTTAAATTCGCTCTGCGGATAGTACGCGGTGACAAGATATTCGGTATAGAAGGGGGTCCGCCCCGCCTCGCTCGCGTTTCCCGTTGTTTGAACAGTATTATAATAGGAAGTTTTCAGTTCTGTTACGCCGGCTCCACCCGTGACGGAAGTGGCAAGAGCCTCGGAGGTTCCCGGCTTGACGGGCGTCAGTGTGGACGCCGTGGGGCTGACCGGATTGCCTGAGATACCAACGGGCGTTGGCAACGTATCCGTTAGCTCAAAAGCCTCAAAATTGAGAATGCCCGTTCGGTTATAGTCATTGGGATCGGCGGTCAGGCTGCCGCCAACCGCTTTGCCCGCCTTGACACGGTAGGTAAACACAACCGAGCCGTTGCCATCAGGCATTGCGGTTAAGCCGCTCTTTTCCACCGTCCATTCGCTGTCCGCGCTGTTGGAAACAGTGGTTTCAGAGGTATCGCTGTTGATGTGCCCGGTGAAAGAGCGCGCCTCGGATTGTCCAAGGTTTTGATCCGTTACCGTCACGTCGGCCGTCATGGAAACGCCAAGCTCGCCGTAGCTCTTGCCATCGGGCGCGGTACCATTATCGTTCATGCGCGCGGTGACGGTAAATTCGTCGTAACCCATACGGGTGACCTCGCCCAGCGTGATCACATACGTATCGGGTCTGGCATAGGCGTTGCCCGCTCCATCATAAAGCGTAACGCCGGCGGGCGGCGTAAGCGTAAAGGATACGTTCTCGTACTTGCTGTACGCCGCGGCGAGCTTGCCGCTTTTCAGCTTATACTCCGGCGACGGATTAAGCGTATAGCCAATGCGGTATTCAAACACATCGCCCGTCGGGATGCCGCTGCGCCGCGTAGCCTGCGCCGTGGTTGAAACGGTAGGATTGCGATCCGTGGTGTTATTGGCTATGGCGAGATCCACCACCTGGAACGCCGTTTCCAAAACCGCGTCCTTTGTCTGGCCTGCGTCATATATATTGCTGGTTTCCGCCAAAGCGGAAATAGGCAGCATGCTCAACGCCGTCAGCAGCGTCAGCAGCCAGGCAAGCCATTTTTGAAAACGCACTTTCATGAGGTAATCCTCCCTACTAATATCCTTCGTCGTTGGAACGGCAACGCTACACCGCTGGAAACCGCAGTGTAGCGCGTTTGCTTATTCGGCTGCTTCGGTTTCCTTCGGCAGAATTGTCACTTCATACCTCCACGCGTCATGGCGGTTTTCATCCGTAATTACAATGGTAAGCGTGTCGCCGGTTGCGTCGGGAACGTTATCCCAAACGCCGTCCCTTCGCTGCTGCCAGCGAATAACCGTGCTTTCGTTCTCGTAACCGACAAGCTCCGCCGTCAGCACCAGGGTATCCCCCAAAGCAACATATTCCGGGGCGATATTGGCATGCAGGAGCAACTGCCGCGGAACGGGCGTGTCCTGAGGCGGAAGGGTGACGGAGGGTTCGGGCGTCGCCTGCGTATTATCTGGCAAAGGTGTATCCTGTTCCATTTCCTCAGGCGTTTCGCTGCCCTTGCGCGCTATGCTCATCCGCTCGCGGATGGCGTATTCTCCGTCATCGGAAAGCTCCACCGGCTGGCCCAAGCCATCCAGAAACTTCAATGAAACAGCGGTGCGCTCCGCCTCGCTATCCATGGCGAAAGGGATAAAGCTGAAACTGAAAGAAACCTCCCCGCTCTCGCTAATCACCCGTCCGCCGGAAGCGGCCGTCTTTTCAAACCAGAGGGTATCGCCGCTGTAGGCAACGCTTTTACCATCGTACTTGCTAAGCACATTCGCCTCGGCCAGACCGGAAAAATCAAAGGTTATTCCAAAGCGGTCCAATGCCGTTCCATCCGCGTTGGCAACCCGAAGCACAAGCTCGGCGGTCAGCTCTTCACCCGGGCCGGCACTGCGGCCGCTGGGCGATAAATAAAGCTGACGAACAGCCACGGCAGATGAACCAACAGGCGTTGGTGTTGCCGAGGGCGCGGTTGTGGGCGATTCGGCGGCACCGTCATCTTTTATGTCGATAACGATGGAATCAGATATCACGACCGTCTGCGAGGCGAGCACGAAAGCCGCCGCAGGGCTGACTGTTCCCAAAGCCTGCGTGGGATATATAAAAATGGCCGATATCGCAATCGCCAGCATAAACGGTATGCCCTTCGCTCTATTTTTCATTTTAAACATTTCGCCGCCTTTCCAGCGCGGCCTGCCGCTGACAAGCCGCCCGACCAGTTTGAATCCGTTTTCCCATAAACGGACCCACAAACACAAGTTCTCAGCACTATAATTTGACAATGTTACATGCAAATTATACTTCAATATCCAATAACAATCAAGTTATTTTGTAATCGGTTTCTAAACGATTCATAACAAATCTTTGGCTAAATTTGTTTAATGGGAACAAAAAAGGCGGACTCCGCATTACCAAATGCGGGTCCGCCTTTTTCAGCGCCTTTGCCGTCAGCAGGCGGCCTTTTGCGCAGGATACTTTACAAACGCAGCGTCATATAGGTTTTCCACCTTAATACTCCGCTTGTCGCCCTCAATTTCCTTGATCATGAGCGTCAGCCTGCGGTTAACGGGGCAATCCACCCCGACCTCATCGCCCTTTTGAGCGATGAAACCGTTAAAATAGTCGATTTCCGTGGGCCGACCCCGCTCAAGCGATTGGAGGCTGGAACTCTTCAGCCTGCGGAATTTCAGGCCCACGGCAAAAATCATCGCATGCCTGCGGAGACGGTCAAGCGCTCCGTCACCCCGCAACAGCTTGTCATAATCCAGCCTGCCGCCAAAAGGCGGCACCTGAAGCTTTAGCGCGCGGGCTACTTCCATCGCCTCCCTGATGATGGCAATAAAGATATTTCTCGCCTGCTTCTTTTTGAGCATCGCACCCAGCCGCAGGCCGCAGATAGCGCCCAACGAAGTGATGCAGCTGTTAACAATCAGCTTTGAATACAGTTCGGCATAGATATTTTCGCTCAAAACAGCAGGTACGACCGCATCCAATGCCGCCCTGACGGGCTCAAGCGCCTCCTTTGGACCCTTCATACGGCCAATGATGAACTCGCCCTCGCTGGTCATCTGCAGTTCGCCGGGGCTTAGCATGGTAGCGCCCCAGCCAATGACGCACCCCACAGTGCGCTCCGGCCCCACAACCGCGGCGAGCGCGTCCACGCAAATGCCGTTTTGAAGGCTTAGCACCAACGAATCCGCCTTTAAAAAGGGAAGAAGCGCCTTGGCGCAGGCCGGCATATCATAGGCCTTTGTCGCGATCAACGCAATATCAAATACGCCGTTAAGCTCCGCAATGTCCGCCACGGCCTTCAGGCTCACGGTGTGCTCTCCGCGCACGCCCGTCATATGCAAGCCGCGCCCTGCCGCGATATCCGCAATGTTTTGATGCTTGCATACAAGCGTGACATCGCTCCCTCCAAGCTTCATCATTGCGGCGGTGATGCCGCCGATCGCGCCCGCGCCGACCACCACGATACGGGGCTGTTCCACGTTAACCACATCCTTTGCCGTGCGTTTTTCTCGTGTTTGTACCTATCGAATCAGCAGGTTGATTGTACCATCGGGCGTTAAAAAAAGCAAGCTGATTCGCGGTTATTTAGCGCAGTAGCGCGCAATGGCATCAGCCATAAAGGCGGCTGTTCCCTCCCCGTATTTATCTAGATTTTGTGTGAATCGCCCATCTGCGGTATACATCTGTCCGAGGCATGCGAGCATTTCATCCGGACAGTCATAGAAGCGCTCCGAGATAAACATCTGCCATTTCTTTACCAGCGCCCGCGCCTGTTCGCCACCGGGCGCAAGGGTTCTGTTTTCACCAAATTCCCGCAAAATAGCGTCGGATTCCGCATACAGATTGTTCCACTGCTCGGGCGTCAGATTTTTGGTCTTTTTTTCGCTTTGCCTGTAGGCATCGGTTTGTCCCCACCGTTCCCTTGCCTCCGCCGCGTATTGTTCCTTGGTTCGTTCAATTTCCGTCCTGTCAAATTCGGTAAAGCTCATGTTTCCCTCTCCTTTCAAACTTTTGTCCACAAGGGCGATTAAGCCATCCAAACGTTCTCGCTCCTTAAGAAGCAACGCCCTGTGTCCTTTGAGCGCTATTCTCCGGTCGTAGCCCGGGCTGTCCATAATCTCTTTGATTTTTGCAAGCGGAAAGCCCAACTCCCTGTAAAACAGGATTTGTTGCAGAACCCGGAGATTTTCGCCGCTGTACAGACGGTAGCCCGCCTCCGTTACTTCCCTGGGTGTGAGCAATCCGATCTCATCGTAATAATGCAGGGTTCTGGCCGTAACGCCCGTCAGCTTTGCCACTTCGTTGATTCTCATCATTCAGGCACACCTCCGTTTCTGCCGATGATCATACTGTACACCATAACGTTACGTAATAGTCAAGCGAAAATAAAAGTTTAATTGCTGCCGGTTTACGCCGCGGCTTCTTAGCGTTTTATGGCTATCTCCGGATATTCTCCCCGTTCGTTTCTCCATATTCGCAACCGCGGCAAACCTTTTATCCAAGACTTTTTAAGGCGATACAAATCGTCGGAGATGCAGTAGCAAGCCGGGTCTGTTTCTTATGGACATCAACCGTCCCAATAAATATCCGAAGCGGATACAGCCATCCCTATCCAACGCAGGTATGCCGGGAACTAATTTTTCTTATCCACATACCGTAATCACTGCGGGGATCCGCAATGTTCCCGGCCAACGCTGTCGGCGCCTCGCTGAAAATCACCCCGCTATGCCGGCAGCATCCGCGTCGTGAGCAATTACGGAGGCGTATGCTGGTTCGCCTCCATTCCGGGAGGCCTTCATATGAACACGATCAGCCTTTGCATAATTGTGAAAAACGAGGAGGACGTGCTTGCGCGCTGCCTTACCAGCGCCGCGGACCTAGTGGATGAAATTATCATTGTGGATACCGGTTCCACCGACCGCACGAAGGAAATTGCGTCGGGTTTTACGAAGCATATTTATGATTTTCCTTGGATCGACGATTTTTCTGCCGCACGAAATTTCTCCTTTTCCCTTGCGACCATGGATTTCTGCCTATGGCTGGACGCTTGCGACGTGCTGCTTGAAAACGACCGCAACACATTTAGGAAGCTTAAGGAAGCACTTACGCACAACCTGTCCGTAGTGATGATGAAGTACAGCAGGAGCCTTGACGAACAGGACAATCATGCCTTTGCAAATTACCGCGAACGCATTGTCCGCAACCGTGCGGGGATGATTTGGGAGGGCGCGGTATATGAGGCCATTCAGCCGTTGGGCCAGGTGATCCATTCCGAGTGCGCCGTCACCTGCCGTAAGCTGCGTTCCTCCGACCCAGACCGTAACCTCCGAATTTTTGAGAAGCAGCTCAAAAATGGCGTAGCGCTTGAGCCGCGCCAGCAGTTTTATTTTGGCCTGGAGCTTTACTATCACAAGCGCTATGAAGATGCTTTGCAAGTGTTGAAAGCCTTTTTGGACGGAGGCCGGGGAGCGTTGGAAAACAATATAGACGCCTGCCGCCATTGTGCATACTGCTACTATGGTCTGAAGCAGGATGGAGCCGCCCTGCTTTCGCTGTTCAGAACACTGGAGCTTGACTTGCCAAGAGCGAAGGTTTGCTGCGACATCGGCAAGCACTTTCTGGATCGGACTCGATACGCGCAGGCCGTCTTCTGGTACACGCTGGCCCTGTCTAGCAAACGGGAGGACGGCCATGACGGCTTTACCTCGCCAGACTGCTATGGCTACCTTCCCTGCATTCAGCTCTGCGCATGCTACATCCAGCTTGGCGATAGCGAGCGCGCTATTCGCTTTAATGAGCTTGCTGCCGGCTTCAAGCCCGATTCGGAAGCGGCGGCGCATAACCGGCTCTTTTTCGCCGGTAGGAGCGGCGCGTCTCCGGTTGCGGCAAACCCGGAGTCCCGCTAACGGCTCTTTCCCAGCATTCCGAAGTCATAGGCTCCTTGCCGTTGCCGCCGGAATATGCTAAACTGGCCGGGTAAGGCGCGCTATGCCTTAAAGCGTCGCACGGCCAGGCTGGCAAAAGAAGCGCGGAGGCTGATGAAATGCAGACTAACTCGTTTTTTCAACAGGTATACGCCCTTGTAGCGCAGGTTCCATACGGCAGGGTCGTCGCCTATGGCCAAATCGCGCGGATGTTGGGACGGCCACGTGCGGCGCGTGAGGTTGGCTGGGCCATGCGGTGCTGCCCGCCGGATTTACCGTGGCAGCGGGTGGTAAAGGCGGACGGCTCCATTGCCGGAGGTATGTTTTCGGAGATGCGAAGGGCGATGCTGGAGGCAGAGGGTGTGATGTTTTTATCTGACGGGCGCGTGAATATGGCGGCATGCCGTTGGGATGGGTAAGCGTCGGCGCTTGCGGTTTAGGCCCACCGCTTTGCCAACAAGATCAAAATGTCCGCACATCGCTGCCGATCGCTCCGGGAGCTCTGTGGACAAGCTATGCCGTTTGCTGGAACTATCCCGGAGCTGATATTATGCCTGGACAACGCGTGGTCAAAGTCGATGCGCTGTGAGCAATCAGGTCCTTCTGCGAGAGATGGTCAGGCTTCACCAGCGTTATCCGGCTCTTGGATTGGATGGGCTGTATCATTTACTTATACGAAGCTTCACCTGTTCGAGAGGGCGGATTCATCGCTTAATGAAAGCCAACAATATCCACTCTCAACACAAACGGGCCTACAAAGCGGCGGCCAATTCAAAGTATTCTTACCCTGTCGCCCCCAATCTGCTGAAACGCAACTTCGCCGCCGCTCGTCTCAACTCTATCTGGATGGGCGATATCACCTATATCCCTACCGACCGGGGCTGGCTTTACCTCGCCATTGTAAAGGATTTATGCTCGGAGAAAGTGGTTGGCTAGACCTTCTCAGACCATATTGACGCCCATCTGGCAGCACAAGCCCTGGAGATTTCGCCGCGAAAAGCCCACGGATGACCTTGTTTTCCACTCCGACAGAGGCGTACTGAACGCCTCCCCCGCTTACCGACAAACGCCGGAACGTTTTTTCATTCGGCAGAGCATGTCACATAGGGGAGATCCTTATGACAATTCAGTAGCTGAGCATTCCTTCTGTTGCCTCAAATGTGAACTGATTTACCTTCACCCCTATTCCACTCGCAATGAAGCCTAGTATCTTGACCGAGTTATAATTTAGGATACAAATATTTGAGCTTATCTCTTGCGTGCTTTGTGGAAAACTGCCAATCGACCAATTTGTGATTACCATTTCGTACAGATTCCCATGCAGAGAGTT
>JAEYOW010000044.1 GCA_023411375.1 Bacillota bacterium
GGAAAATCCAAAAGTTTAGATTTTCCCACAATGCTTATCTTTTGGTCTTTGGTTCGGAATAGTGTAGTGCTGGCGGTCTATCTCTTGTTTTCGGTTGCTTGCTTCCTTACCGTACATGAGCATTCGCGCCCGGATTATCGTTGCCATATCCTTCGAGCAGGTTGACGCCGCCCCAAACACCGAGACCCGCGCCGAGAGCGATCACCAACGTTTGCAGTACGTCGATTGCATTATTAAAGAATTCCATAGTCTACCTCCACCTTTATGAGTGATTTAAGAACAGAGAAAAAGGCGGCCTGTTTTCGTTGGCCGCCCCAGGGGGGGCGGGCACATCCGTTTCAAAGACCTCGAATATGTCCATGGGGTTGGTTTTCAGTTTACAGGACATGAATTTTTCAATGTTGAAAGCGTTCTGTGGGTCAGCGTCGGACAGATACTTATAGTTTGGATGATGCGTGATATCGTACTTGTTGGAGAAGAATGGACGAACGCCACGCAGTTGGAGAATGCACTTGTTCCCATTCATGACGGCCAGCTCATCCACCGACATCAAGGCTTTTCCGAGCTTGGTGTAGTTCAGGCTGTGGGAAACTTCGCGCCCACGGCTTTCCCCTGTGTTGAAGCTGTCAATGGTCTCTTTTCCCAGCATCTCCTCGATTTCCTTTAGCGTTCCTTTTTCCTTGCCGCCCAGAAAAATCATGCTGTCACAGTTGCCCGTAATTGTTTCAGCACTGTCTTTATACAGTGCCTTTAACTGGCTCTGCGTCTGCAAAACAAGACAGGCCGAGATTTCTCGACTGCGAATCGTCGCCATAAGCTTTTCTAATTTGGGAATCTGGCCTATGTTTGCGGCCTCGTCGATAAGGCAGCGCACATGGATAGGCAAACGCCCTCCATACACATCATCCGCCTTTTCACATAGGAGGTTAAAAAGCTGGGTGTACGCCATGCTCACAAGGAAGTTAAAAGTGTCGTCCGTATCGGATATGATGATGAACAGCGCGGTCTTTTCGTCGCCCAGCGTATCCAGCTCCATTTCGTCATAGGCGGTCAGATCGCGCAGCTCGGCAATGTCAAAGGGAGCCAAACGAGCGCCACAGCTCACAAGGATGGATTTTAAGGTTTTGCCCGCCGCAAGCTTAAATTTTCGGTATTGCCGCAGCGCAAAGTGAGTAGGCTTATCCTGCGCCAGCGCCTCAAACAGAAGATCGACATTATTTTGAAAATATTCATCATCTTCCCGCACTTCCATCAGGCCGATCATATCAATCAACGAGGCAAAATTTTGGTTTTCCTCCGGCGCTTCATAATGGATATAGGCGATCAATGCCGTATAGAGCAAGGTTTCTGCCTTAATCCAGAAGTCATCTCCACTTTTCCCCTCCCCCTTTGTATTGGTTATGAGAACCGTCACCAGCTTCAAAATGTCCTTTTCCGAATGAATGTAGGCGAAAGGGTTGTAGTGCATGGATTTTTTGAAGTTGATCGTGTTCAGTAGCTTGATTCGGTATCCCTTGCGTTTGAGCAGGCTTCCTGTTTGGCAAATTAAATCGCCTTTCGGATCGGTGACGACGTATGAACTGTGGCATTGCATCAGATTGGGTTTCAGCACAAAGCGAGTTTTGCCGCTGCCCGAGCCGCCGATAACCAGAATGTTTTTGTTCCGCGCAGTCTTAGGGTCTTTGGGGCGGCTGGTCATGGTCAGGCGTTCCGTCTGTGTGAGGATGACGTTGTTTTGGAACTTGGGGTCGATATAGGGTGCAATGTCCTCATGGGTTCCCCAACGCGCCGAACCGTACTCAATGTTTTTCCTGTACTTCTTGGCATTCTTGCTTTTGATATAGACGATGCCGCGAAGAATACAAGCAATGATCAGCCCCACGCACAGGTCGAACGGATGGAAGCTGGGCGTGAGGGAGCTAAACACAACGCCGAGTATACCGAATAAGTTCAGCACCTTTTCCAAAGCATCAGCGCCTTTGACCAGCCGCCACGCCAGCCCCAGCTTGCTGGATAACAGCGCGACAAACAGATACGGGAGATTGGTCAGGATGTTTTTTTTGATTTTCGGGTTCATAGATCAGCTCCTTGAGATGTTTTGGAGGATGTCAGGGCATGAAAAGGGCAGGAGCGTTTACATTACTCCTGCCCGTGTACTTCTATGTTGCTTATGACCTGATAAAACCCTTTAAGATGCTGTTCAGCACCGCAATACGGATAACGCACCATTGCGCGATATGCGGGATGATGAACAGGAGAAAGCACAGCGTCAACCCGCATACCATGTTGCCCTCGGAGGTCAGCCCCAGCATCCAGCTTCCCATAACGACTAGGGACACAATACCGAGCAGCATTTTCAGAATCGTTGAGGAAATGCTGACCAGCAGAATGCCCCCCCTTGCAGCACGGAGGTTGCCAGCATGAGGGGTAAAGCGAGCAGTTTCAAGTGAAATCGTAGGATAAACATGAATATCGCCTCCCGCTGGCTGTGATGGAGCGAATTCGCAGCTAAGGTGGAACCACCAGACGATGCAGTAGGTACATCAATAGCATAACCCCCTTTCGAACTTTCGTACAGGATGCAGAGTATCCGATTTCGGTTGGAACTCAATGATTACTTGCGGCGTTTTTTGCCTCTCTCTCTTTGCTTTGCAGTATATCCAAGAGCCAATGCCAGCCCAGCCAGCATCAATCCTGCGCCTGCCCACATTACGGGAGTCATGGTCATTTCAAAGCCCGTCTGAATCCCTGAATAGTTTATGAAGCGGTACAGCTCAGTCGGCGCGACATATTGCTCGTCAATGGTCAGCTCAATTGTTTCATCGCTTTTGTTGTAGCCCTCCAATGTTTCGATTTCACGGATGACATACCTTCCCGGCGCAAGATCGATCACGCGGACGATGCCATCCTCTCCAGATACCAGCTCGCATAGGTAATTACCCTCGGCGTCCTCCAATGCGAATTTTACCCCTGCCAGCGGATTCTTGCGGTTGTCAGTTTTTAAGAACTCGTAATGGTTTGGAATATCTGCACAGGTGTACTCCAACGGCTTGGTCAGGCTGCCGTTCACTACCAGTGAGATGTCCGCTATCGGGTTGAAGCCGTCAGGCGCATTCGTTTCGCGGATCGTGTATTGTCCGTAGGGTATCTTGGCGAACCGCACCATGCCCTCCGAATCGGAAATGGAGGAAATGATAGGTTCGCCATAAGCATTGAGCAGCGTAAAGGTTGCGCCTGCCAGCGGCTTCCCATCAGTATCTACCTTTTTTAACAGGATTTCATTGGGCTGATTCACGATGGTGGCAAGGGGCTTATCCGAATTGACAAAGCTGCCGTCCACGGTGAGCCGAATGATGATCTCGCTGCGAAGATAGCCCGATGGTGGCGCGGTTTCCACGATGGTATAGCTGCCGAAGGGAATCTTCTCAAAGGCCACAACGCCCAATTCATCAGACACAGCCGTCATCAGCGTGGAGCCGTCCTCTTTTTGTAGCGCAAACCCCACGCCAGCCAGCGGCAGACCGCTTTCATTCTGCTTGAGCAGCGTAACGCGGGTGTAAGTGTCATGGATAGTGGAATCACCTGTAGCACTGCCGTTTGCATCAACGAAGAAGGACATTTCCGCTTCATTGAGCGCGTAGCCGTCAGGCGCAAGCACCTCGCGGAAGGTGTACCTGCCTGGTACGACGGGTATGTTGGGAATTTGCCCGTTTTCATCGGTGACAGCGCGGTAGATGATCTCGCCCTTTTCGTTCTCTACTTCAATCAATGCACCGGGAAGGGTTTGCTCGCCCGTGATGTCCGTCTTGTTCAGAGTGATTTCGGTATAGATCAGCTCGTCATGCACCGCTTCGGGCAGGGTGACATGAATCACATGATCGACCTGCGCGTCAGGATCGAGGGTGAGGGTGAAGCATTCAGGGTTGAGTTTCCAGCCAACGGGCGCTGACAACTCTTTGATGTAGTAATCACCATGCGGGAAACAGCCCTCAAACGTCAGCGTTCCTTCGGCACCCGTCGCGCCTGTGGCGACGAGCGTATCCGCCATGAGTGCTCCGTTGCCGTAATGGATGTCCTTATCGTTGTACAGCCCGAACACGAAGCCTTCGCCGGGTGTGTTGACAATGGTCTGCGTTACCGTGCCATCGTTGCCTTGAACGGCTTGCAAGCTCTCCTTTTCCTTTTTCAAGGTGATTTCCGCGGGCAGAAAAGCGTTGCTGACAGTAACGGTTTCAACCACAACAGGCGTTTGATGATCAGCAAAAGCCAGTTCCACATCGTGACGGGAGCCGTCAAAGGCGTACCCTTCGGGAGTAGACGATTCGATCAGGTAGTATTTGCCGAGGGGCAGCGTCATGGAAGCGTCCGCGCCCTCTGCTGTTGTTGTGATGGTTTCGATCAGCGTATCCTTTTCGTACCAGACCGTACCATCCTTGCCGATAACTGCTTCTGCGGCGCGAAGTTCAAACACCGCACCGGCAAGAAAACCTTCCTCATAAACAGGCTGATGGTGCTCGTTGCCGAAAGCATCCATCCGCGTTTCAAAGCTCGTAAGCTGCAAGCCCTTCTTTTCCACGACGATATTGCCCTTCACGGGCGTGTTGGGAACTTCAACCGTCACCTCGTAGACCTCACCAGCCACATCACCCGCATGACCGACGAAAACCTCCACGGCTTCCGCGTTGAGCAGATACCCTTCGGGAGACTTCACTTCCTCGACGAAGTATTGCCCCCAAGTGACGGTTTCGGGGAGCGTGACCTCGCCGCTTTCGTCGGTGACGAAGGTATCCAGCTCCATAGGCGTGGGATAGCTGACACGCTGCGTGATATAGTTGCCGTCCGCGTCTTTCAGCTTGAAAGCCGTCCCCGCCAACGTGACGGACTTGCCCGTTTCCGCATCGAGCTTGATGATGCGCAGTCTGTAATGGATTGCCTGATTATTTAGGATTAGCGTGGGCGGGTCTTTCAGGTTCTCCGTACCGTCGATCATCACGTCGATGGGGCGCATGATGGCGTAGCCGTCCTTGCCGACCACCTGACGCAGCACATACACTCCGTAGGGCATGGCTTTTGTGGTAGCGCGTCCGTACTTATTCGTCGCCAAGTAATCGCGCTCCACGTCGCGGGCGTTGGCGTAGCTGCCCGCGCTTTTCAGATACACCTCGAACTCCGCGCCCTTTTCTGGGGTTTCGATTACACCCGCATCGCTATGAATCTCGTTATCGCCTGTGAATTTCACGATGCCAAACGCGCCATACAGTATTTCGTTGGTTTTCAGTCCTTCATAGGTGATGACGGCTTCGGCAGATTGCAATGCGGCGCTGCGAGCATCCACAAAAAAGGACTTATCGCTGGGCTGATAGCCTGTAGGCGGCGCGACCTCCACGATTTCATACAGGGCAGGCCAAAGCTCGCCCGTGGTAACGGAAGCGTCATCACCCTCGGTTTTAAGCGATTGAATCACCACCGCGCCCTTTTCATAGACAACATAGCCCTGACGATCCTTCACGTCCTCGCCAGCCAAGACGCGGAACTCCGTGCCCGTGAGAACACCGTCGCCGCGAGTGGCAGGGGCGCTGATGCTTACGGGAGCAGGCAGCTTGCTCGAAGCCTTTGAAGGCGCGGGATTGTCGCCGTCGTATTCCTCCGCGTCACGCTTGTACAGCTTGAGCTTGACCTGTACGGGTCGGTTGGTTGCTGTAAGCACAGTCGTTTCGTCCGACTTCACCGTAGCGTCCAGCGATATCTCCTCAAAGAGATAGCCTGTCGTTGCGCAATGCTCCAGCACGATGTAGCGCCCCTTGCGGAGCGGTTCGGAAACGGCAATACCGTCCTTGCCCGTTACCATCGTGGCAGCAAGCCCTTCACCGTACTCGTCGTTGTAGTAGATGTCGAATTGCACGCCCTCGATGGGGTTGCCGTTCAGCCGATCCGTCTTGATGAGCTTGATAAAACCCTTTGTCGGCTCGTTTTCGGCAATGACTTCATAGGTTTCCATATTCTCACCATCAATGACTACCTGTGCGGAGAAAGCGTTGTCCACGAAATGCGGCGGCACAACCGTTTCCGTGATGCTGTACGTTCCCCATGTGAGAAGCGGTGATTCCGCGATGCCCTCCGCGTCCGTGGTGATGACGGCGACGTCCGTACGGTTATCGCTGCCGTTATGGGATGGCAGACCGCTGACACGGGTGATGGTGAACTCCGCTCCTGCCAATGCGTCCTGCGTAAGCTGATCCTTTTTCACGATACGGATTTTGCCTTGAATGGGCTGATTGGTTGCGTGAAGGTCTGTGGTTTCATCCGAACGGATAACGGCGTCTATCTCAACCAACTCCGCCACATAGCCAACGGGATTGTTACGCTCCTTGACGATATAGCTACCCTTGCGAAGCGCGGGCGACACGGCGACGCCCTTCTGATCGGTGGTCATGCTGCCAGCCAAGCCGCTGCCGTACTCGTCGTTGTAGTAGATGTCGAAGGTAACGCCCGCAACCGGGACGGCGTCCAGCGCGTTCGTTTTCACAAGGCGAAGCAAACCCTTCGTGGGTTCGTTCTCCACCTCGACGGTATAGGTCTTGCCGTTCTCGTAGGCTTCGATTTCAATGAAAAAATGATTGTCCACAAAATGCGGCGGCACTTTGGTTTCCTCCACCCTGTACCGTCCCCAATCCAGCCAGCCCGTTTCGGCAGCGCCGTTTGCGTCGGTGGTCAGCACGGCGACGACCTCGCCCACGCCGCTTCTACCAGCGGGAGCAGACAAGCGCGTGACGGTGAACTCCACGCCCGACAACGGCTGCTTGGTAAGCTGGTCTTTCTTTACGATGCGGATTTTGCCTGCCATCACATCATTGGTAAAGGTCACGGCGGATGTGTTTCCTGCCGTCACCGTTACGTTTTGCGTGCTGGTCACAGCCACAGTATAGCCCTGTGGCGCGGATTTCTCCCGAACGGTATAGCTTCCGGGTTGGAGGTTGGCGAAGGCCGCTATACCATTCGCGCCTGTGATCTGCTTTTGGATGACGCTGCCTGATGCGTTTAGCAGCTCATACACCGCGCCAGCCAGCGTCGCGCCTGTTTGCGCGTCCTGCTTGGTGACGGACGCAGACCCCATCGGCACATCGAATTTGACGGAAACGGATTTGAGCTTGTAGGGATAACCGTACTGCGGGATCAGCACCTTTTGAATTTCTACGGAGGGAACGCCCACAAGGAAGCTAGCTTCCTCGTCCTCGGAACTGACAGATTCTACCTTGACGGTGAAGCTGCTTTTGGAGGACGTGACGGAGATCGTATCGCCGCTGTTGAGGTAATAGTAGCTGCCGTCCGAGCCTGCGGTATTGCCCGTCACACTTCCGACGGATCTGCTGACGCGCATCATATCTGCGTCGGTGGTGAGCGTCACCGTCCCCACATAGCCGCTGCCCGACGCAACGGTGGATTTGCCCGACACATTGATGTTGCCCGTGATCCTTCCGCGGGCAATGCCGTTCGCCGCCAGCCAGCGGGCGTATTCCAAATAAACGGCGGGCGCTTGTCCGCTGGCGCGATAGAAATTATCCATGTTCCAGTAGGAACGGACGTACTGTGCGCCCTCCAGCTCGCGGATCACCTGCCGAATGGCGAACTGTCCCGCGACGCGCGACCATGTTAGGTTGTCCGAATCACTCTGATCCAGCGCCATGAAGGGGTAGGTGTGGCGCAGCACCCACGCGATAGCGTGCATGGTGGAGTCGTGGTAGATGATACTGGAATAGCCGGGATTGTTGCGGTACGAGTCGATGTCCACGATCATGTACGGGCCTTTGGGCTGCTGACCGCCGCCGGAGATGTTCTCGCCGGGGCCTGACAGGTTATGCTCCAAGCAGTACACCGTGAAACCGTCCAAATAGTGCGGCGTGGCGTAGATCGTGCCGTGGTCTGCGGATTTGGCGATCTGCTTGTAATCGCTGTCCTTGCCCGAACTGCCGTACAAGCCGCTTTGCCCCGCATAGAAGGTCGGGATATGCACGCTGATGTTTTTGAGCGAAAAGCCGTTCATGGGGCTTGCGGAGCGCAGACTGTACGTTTGAGGGACGCTCGTAAAGGCGTAGTCCGTAACGCTCAACTCCTGCACATCTGTTGCGGCTGTTTCGGAAGCCAACACATAGACGGTGGCGGTATCCGTCCATTTGAGCGTACCGTCCGCGAAATCGTCGCCGTACAGGTAGCGCACCAAAAGCCAATAGCGACCAAGGCTATCCTGCTCAACGCTTTCCACCTGTACAGTGGCATCGTTCATGAACACGCCCATGCAGTCGTCGCCGTCGTAGTCATCCGCTGCGGTTTCGTCAATAGCGGGATAGACCCTTGTAGCTGTGGTGACTGCGAGATAGTCGCCATCCTGCGCGGAAGGCGGTTCGGATGTCTCCTGCGGCAAAGGTTCATCTGTTTGGACGGGCTGTTCGGTTACTTCGGCGGCAGGATCGTTCAAAGGGATGTCCGCGGTGGGCGTTTCGGTGACAGCACGCACGTTATCGCCTTCCACCACAAAGGTAATCAGCTCGCCGACGTCAGACGCCGTCCAAGCAGCAGGCATCGCGCTTGCCAATTCGTTGGCGTCATCGTCTATGAGTAGGGTATCCGCCAGTGAGCTTTCAGCAACATACCCGACAACGGATTCATAATCGTCTGTCACAAACCATACCTTGACGCTGTTGCCATCCTCGCGCTGCACCACCTCCGTTGCCAACAGTACCGCGCCGCCGTTGGTAATGGTGAAAAAGTGATCTGTCCTGCCTGCTGCATGATATACGTCGGCTGCGCTCAATGTCGTAACATACGCATGACCATTGACGGCGACCCAGCTTTCTATGTCGGAAGGAACGGGTGTTTCACCGGGGAGAGATTCGGATGTGATTTCCACAGGCCCATTCGTGGGTTTGGGCGTAGGTTCGGGCGTGGCTTCGGCTGTTTCATCCTCCGATAAGGGCGTTTCCGGCACAACTTCTTCGGGCGGCGATTCCTCAGCAGGACTGTCCTCCTGCGGCTCAGCGGCTTCTCCATCCGCCCTTTCGTCTGTCACAGCAGGTTCTGCCGGGGCTGAGTCATGTTCTTCCGCGAAAACGCCCATGGATACAGCGGAAAGCAGCATCATTACCGCCACCAACAGCGCAAGGTATCTCTTGATTTTCTTGGCGTACATACATTTTTCCCTTTCTATTTGTTTACGGCTGTTCCACAGCCATGACGATCAACCTTCCCTCTTTGCCGCCAAAGCTGCGATCACAAGTGATGAGCGTCAGAATGCGATCCGTTGCCTTGACCCCAACGTTTGTGTCGTACAGGGACAGAGTTTTGGCACGATTCACAAAGGCAAGAAACTCCGCGTCGCTGTTGAAGTCCGCTATGGACGGCTCCCAATCGCCGTTTCGCATATTGAGAACGGCAAACACCTTGTAAGCGGCGGCGTGGTAGAGTGTGTCGAGACAGAACGTCGCGTGATCCGCATAGAAGCTCTGCTCCTTGTAATCGGTCAACGGGCTGAACATGACCTGAGCGTTGCTTCTGATTTGATGCCCGTAGATAGCGATGTTTCGGCTTGGTGCTTGGAAGTCTGTTTTGAGCAGCGAAAACAGCGTGCCGATATAGCTCTTTTGGCCCGTGAACGTATGGCTGAGATAGTAGTCCGTATCATCCGACCGCACGATGGGGTAATCGACGGTCGTGTTCGGGATTTGAAGCCAGCCGATGAAGTCGGCATTGGCAGCTTTGCAGGCGGCTAAATCCGCGTCCGTATACCTTTGAACTGACGCAACATCATCCGTATGGAGCGGCAGAGTGGTAGACGCTTGCTCGCCATCCAGTTCAATGCGCCCATCTGTTACGCGGGTAAGCATCGGCTGATCGGAGGTGGAGAGCTGCTTTCGCAGCGCGGCGTAGTCCTCCGCGTCCTGCCTGATCTCCGTTTCTGTGGTCATAATGGGCATAAAGAAAGCCGTCACACCTGCGATGAACAGGATGACGGCCAGCAAGAGAAGCGGCGCTTCGTTATGCATTTTTCGCTTTCGAAGTTCGCGTATAGGGCATTCCTCCTTCGCGTATTGATGGGGCTTACCGTTCCAACGGCTTTTTGGTGGGCTTCGCGGCGCGCTCCAAGGGCTTCATCTTTTCCTGCGCCTGCTTGAGCTGTTCCTGAATTGTGGGCTTCTTATCCCGCTTGATCTCCTTGGCGGCATATTCCTTGAAGGCGGCGGTCAGCGCATCGGAATCCTTTGCTTTGAAGAAAACGAGATAGCGCGGGATTTCTCCTGACACGTCCTTTTTCAAGGCGTAGTTCACGCCGTATTTGCGGGCGACGCGCTCAAAAGATTTGATGTTGCCGTCCGTGATCTCGATATTGGTCACGCCCTGACCTTGCCCAACCAGCTGCTTCACCGTCTGCTTGCCCGTGGGAGCCTTGTGCAGCTTTTTGTTCTTGCGATGGGCAAGGTATTTGACGATGGCAGTTTTCAACCCGCTTCCCGTGAGCTTCACGCTCTTGATGGCTAACGCAACCGCTTTGTTTTCAACGTCCTCCTGCATCTTTCGATCCTCCCATCCGATCTATCCATCCATCCGTTCGTGCTAAGGCGGCGCAAGCAAGCGCGTCAGCAGGTATTTCGGCATTATGTCCCACTTCTTTGCGCATGTCCGTAGTATTCATGACGGAACTGCGCCGTGTAGTAATTATCGATGGTCGCGGGGGCGTTGAACAACACCGTCAGCAAGTACCGTTTGATATTGCGCACAGGCGTGGTATTGGCTTTCAGGCTGTCCATGACGTACTGAATGTGCATACAGTTGATCTTGAGCAACCGTTCCTTAACCAGCGATGCAGGGAGGCTATCGCCCGCAACCGATAGGGTGGGGCGCGTGGAACACAGCGTTTCGACCATGAGATCGACAATCTCGTCCAACTGCTGGATGCTCTCCGCATAGTCCTCCGAAATCTCGAAATACTCGATGTTGTTCTTCACCAGGCTTCGATACTTCTTCACCATATCTGCTCCATCCGATCCTTCCGTCTGTTCAGAGGAGATGGATAGAGGGAAGGATGGATGGATTGACGTTGTGGCTTGCTTTTTATTTTCTGGATACGTCTTTGATCCCTTAGTATTTAATTGCGTTGGATTTTCCAACGTAGGGTTATCCAACGCAGGCTTTTCCAACATTGGATTATCCAATATAGGATTTTCCCACATAGGTGTTTCTAGCGCATTGGCAGGAGCTTCACACGACTCGGAAACAGGCTTGGAAGCGTTGATAGGCAATGGCTTTGCACTTCGCGGCTTGCTTTTCTGCGTATTCACCACAACGGGTTTTTCCTGTGTGGTAATATCCAACGCAGGAGCGTTAGGGCTTTGGTGTGGATGCTCATAGATCACGTACTCTGTTCCCGCGAGCTGCCCTTTGTCGTTACGCCCACGGGAGCGGATGATGTAACCTGCATCCTCCAATTCCCGAATCGCCTCACGAATCGCGTCAACCCCTTCCTTGCTGATGGTCGCCAGTCCGCGAAGGGTGAAATCCCATTCGTCGGGCAGGGAAAGCATCACGGACAAAAGCCCCTTCGCTTTGAGGGACAATAACCGATTTTTCAAGTGATGGTTTGACATGACCGTATAATCGCGTGTGCGTTCCACACGGAAAACCGCCATACATCACGCCTCCGTTCTTTTGTCTGCACTCTAGAGTTCCGCTTCGTGCTGGCGCTTTCGTTGCCATTGCTCCAGCAGCCTGAGAATGGTGCTTTCCATTTGCTGGGGTGTATAGGATTTCGGGAAATATTGACGCAGTTTGTTGCCCGTAAAAATCACTTTGTCGATCTCCGGCTTCTTTTCTTCCGACATGATGGCGCGCATCACATCCACGGAGAGCGTGCCTTCCTGACTGAATTTCTTGAGCCGTTGAGCTTGGGATAGGGAGGGCGTAGCCTGCTCACTCTCCATCGCGTCCAGTAGGAGAACCTGTTCTTCGGTTTTCAGAAAGGAAAGCTCAACGGCAGGGTTGAACGCTACTTTTTTATCATCAACAAGGCCGAGAAGATCGGGAATGAGGGCGGTGAGGCGAATGAAACGCTGGACTTGCTTGTAGCTTTCGCCAGCTTGTTCACCAATGATCTCAGTAGAACGCTTTCCGGAGAAAGTTGAGACAACTTGTCCCACATTATCTTTCGGAGGGCGTCCCATCTGCCTATTGAGGGCTTCCAGCTTCATCTTATAGGCGAATGCCCTCTCGCTGGGCAACAGAGTTTCTCTTTGGAGGTTGCTGTCCACCATAATGATCGTGGCGGCATCGTCATCCAAATCACGAATGATCACAGGCATTTCCGTCTTGCCTGCCAGTTTGCTGGCATGGTGGCGGCGATGTCCTGCAACGATCTCATAGCCGCCCTCCTCACGGGGGCGGACGATAGCGGGAACCAGTACGCCATATTGCTTTACACTATCTACGGTATTCGCCATCGCCTCGTCATCCTTGACTTTAAAGGGGTGATTGTGAAACGGGTGTAACTCAGAAAGCGCGATTACCTGCACTTTTTCGCGATCAGGTTCATTGCGCGTTTCATCCGTAGAGAAAATATCATCGTAGCTGCTCAGAGTGATGTTTCTGCCGCTGCTTTTCAATACCCAGCACCTCCTTTGTCAAACTGCGATACGCCTCCGCAACCTTTCCCTTTGGGTCATGGGCGAAAATGCTTTTACCCTCGGCGCTGATCTCTGCGGCACGGACGGAATGGGGAACTTCCGTTGAAAACATGTTGAGCTTTGTCCCGTAGGTATCGCGGAGCAAAGCATTGATCTCTTTGGCGTAGTTAGTACGGTTATCTACCATTGTCAGCAGGATGCCGTCAATTTGCAGCTTGGGATTGATCTGTCGGCGCACCTTGTTGATCGTCAGAAGAAGCTGCTCTAAGCCCTTTGCGGGAAGATACTGTGCTTGCACGGGAATGAGTACGCTGTCAGCCGCGGCGAGTGCGTTGATAGTGAGCATCCCCAGCGACGGCATACAATCCAGCAGAATATAGTCATACTCACGCTTCATGCTATCCAGATACTGCTTGAGCACCTTTTCGCGGCTCATGGCGTTTACCAGCGATACTTCCATGCCGGAAAGCTCGATGTTGGCAGGCATAAGGTCGACGTCTTCCTCGTGATGAAGGATACCCTCCTTGTGTCTGATGGGCGTGTCTGCCAGCAGCTTGCCCATGATCTGTGCCAGCGTTACGGGAAGCTCGTCGGGCTGCGGATGCCCCAAACTGATGGATAAACTGCCCTGTGGGTCGCTATCAACCAGCAGCACCTTTTTTCCCTCGCGGGCTAGTCCAATGCCGAGATTGGCGGTTGTGGTAGTTTTGCCCACGCCGCCTTTTTGGTTGGATATGGCGATGGTTTTACTCACGGTTGCTCACTCCTGTTCCTTACTATCACTTGTATCAACAAAGCTTTCAGCTGCCATTTCTTGTTCTTCCTTCATCATCAACAAATGCTTCTTGGCTTTGACTTTGATGCCTTGAAAGTCATTGCTGACTACAAAATCAAGAAGGGCAAGCTTGGGAATGATGTTTTTACCTTGAATGCGATAATGATAAAGCCGATCTGATCGACACCATTGTGTGATCGTAGAAAGCGTATAGCCTGTTATTTCTTTGATCTGTTGGGGAGATAGCACATCGGGATATGTTTCCAGCATGGCTTCCAACGCGCTGCGAAGTTGCAGTCGTATCTCCGGCGTGAGAATGATAATCTCATCCTGCACTTTGTTTTTGTACCACTCCGACGGAGCAATAAAGCCACCGGGTGCATTATCCCGCGCTTCTAGGAAGCGTATCACGTCCGTTAGCTTGATGCTGTACTTGCGCGTTCTCTTGCCCGTGTTCCCGTAGGGTATCATTCCATGCTCTAAGTAAGCCAACGCCGTGCGTTTAGAAACATGGCAAATTTTACAGAACTGTTCCTTGTTGATGACGGGAGGATATACGTCCTTCAGCCAACGATACTTGCTCTCATCCGGCATGAAGATCACCACCAGTTCTCTCGAATGGTCAGCGGGTGATCCCTCTATGGCTGATGAAATCATCGGAAAAGTTCTCTCCTGAGTTCTCTCATTTGTGCTCAGTTCTCTCCGAATTCTCTCTTTATTTCCAAAATCGTCACAAAATCCGAAACGGCTCGAATCGCTTGATATTTCAAGGAGAACAAAAAGAAAGACGTTGAAGAACCTCACTTTTCGAGGTTCTCCAACGTCTTTCTTCTTCTCTTAACTTCCGTTATCTTCCGGTACGTTCCGAATGACATTACGCACTCGAAATCAGTTGAGGTGCAAGCCTCCGTGGGTTCGAATCCCACCCGCTCCGCCATGAAAGTCAGGTTAAAATAGATGCAGATTGGCATTTGTTTTAACCTGGTTTTTTGTTATACTGTAACCAAGATTATTTATATAACCGAAAGTAAGATGATTAAAAATGTATGATGTAATTATAGTCGGAGCAGGCCCCGCAGGGAGTACCGCAGCTAAGACATTATCCGAAAGCGGCTACAAGGTGCTACTTGCGGAACGATGCAAAATGCCCCGTAACAAGTCATGCTCCGGTGTATTGATTAAGAAGTCAATGAACTTGGTGCAAAAGTATTTTAACGGGAGTGTGCCACTCTCCGCAACTTGTACCCCTGTCGATAACAGAGGAATGATTTTCACTGATGACAACGGCAAGGAGTATGCTTTCGAGCAAGAGGGCTTGAATGTATGGCGTAGCTCTTTTGATAACTTCCTCGCACAAAAGGCGGTCGAACACGGAGTAGAACTGCGAGATAGTACAAGTGTTTTGACTCTTGAAGAAACAGACGATTATGTAACCGTCACTTTGCGATACAACGGAGAAACCCACACCAAAAAGGCAAAATATATTGTGGATTGCAGTGGAGTCACAGGCACTTTGAAAAACAAGTTGTACGGCATAAAACCGCAATTTATCACTACTTACCAAACATTCAACAAAGGCAGTATAGATTTAGATTATCACTATTTCTATGCCTATCTGCAACCCGAACTGTCGGAGTACGATGCTTGGTTTAACGTAAAGGATTATTCCCTTGTGTTTGGTGTATCGGCGAAAGACCCAAAGAACATCGCCCACTACTATGGGCGGTTTATCGCCTATATGAAACAGCGACACAATCTGATTATCGAAGAAGAAATGCGAGAGGAAAAATGGTTAATGCCCCGCATAGAAAAAGGCTGTCACATTGATTACGGCAAAAATCGTATCTTCCATGCAGGAGAGATTGCCGGATTTCTCAATCCTATGGGTGAGGGTATTTCGTCCGGTTTAGAAAGTGGCTATCAAATCGCCACAGCAATCGCAAACAACTTTAATGACTTTGAAAAAATCCATGCTGAGTATAAAGTCCTTACAGTTGGTGTGAAAACATATATGGAACGGCAGTGGTCATTTGTTGGGAATATGTCAAGTAAGTTTGATTATATGAAATTATGGTAGAGTAGCAACTATTATGAGCATACCCTTCCCTGCATCTATTTTGACCTAATGACACAAAAGACATACTTTTCCCTTATGGGAAGAGCATGTCTTTTTAACATGTTAAGATTATGATACACCACCAACAAAGGTATATGCTATTGGCCTAACGCGATTCCTTTGCATCAAAATCCAAATTGTTGGAACAATACTAAAATGCGTAAAAGCTCGTGCCAATCTATATGCGTTTGCCAGCACCATAGTCCACCAGGAGGATTTATGAAGAAAAAATCCAAACGAATACTCGCGGTTCTGGCCTCTATTTTTGTAATTGTGGCGGCTGGCTGCTTGATTGCCTATTACGGCTTTTATGCTAGAGTATACAATCAAACCAATGTGGCTCAAAACACCGAAATTGGCAGCAACGTGCAGGAGTTGACTCAAGAGCAAATAGTCGCCAATCTGGCGGCCTTCCCTGACCGCTTTGCCGGTACGGCAGCAAATGCCGTAGCAGGACAGTATATTCGCAATTACTTCACGGCGGCAGGGTTGCAGCCATATGACGAAAAAACAGGATATTACCACAGCTTTCGTGGAAAATGGCTGAAAAATTCCGATTACTATCAAATTTCGGTCAATGGCACAGTGGAGAATGTGGTGGGTAAAATTACAGGAGCCGTATCAACGAAAGCGCTCATCATCTCCGCTCACTTTGACTCCTATATGAGCAAGGGCGTTTTGGACAATGCCACAGGGGTTGCGGTGATGCTGGAACTATCCAAACGCTTGTCGGAACAGTATCCTTCCGGAACCTATCCGGTGGATATGGTGTTTGCCGCATTTAATGCAGAGGAGTGCGGGCTGGAAGGCAGCAGACCACTATACGAGGATCTTTCCAAGCGATATAATGACTTTTATAATATCAACATGGATGTTGTGGGTGCACTGGACAAGCCCCTTGCTTTCCACAATTTAGACACGAACTCCCAGTCGCTCTACGATGATTTTCTGCCTATTCTAAGCGAACATGATATTCCGATAGATCGCGATGCGATCTACGCCGCGGATATTTACAACACCCCTCTGGGACGCAGCGACCATGTGGCATTTCTGGAACAGGGACGTAGCGCCATCATCCTGGGGGAATCGAAGTTGCATGGTTATACCAACACCCCTCAAGATGATGATCTGGCCGCCATTGATTTCCCCGAGCTTCTCAGGTTGACGGACGCAGTGGAGCAGTTTATCGTATCGGCCAACGGAAAATCATATTGATACTATTCTGCCTAAGTCACCACGCCACTCACACCCTCGTCTTTCCTCTCTGAATCATTTCGTTTCCCTCTATTCATCGTTACAAAACACCGTTTTCCCCATTGCTGTTACCCTGTTCTTTTTAATGAATACAGGCCGCATTCTAAAATCGTTATTTTCCAACCTGATAAACTATTGGCACTAATCAAATCTTAAGAAAACCTTAGCGCATTTTTATGTAAGCATAATTGAAAGTCCAAGAGGATATGTTATATACTTGATTTCTATATCAAATTGTAAATTAGTAGAGGTGAATTTATGAAACAATTTGTCAAATGCTCTTTCAATATTTTAATTAAAAATTGGCCAACGCTTTTGGCCTTTGATATGGTGTACAAGGCGTTCAGCTACTCGATTCTTTACTCTGTAATAAGTGATTTGTTATCCCTGATCTTAAAAACCGGAGGAGTATCCTATTTATCGTCTGAAAACCTATCCGCACTTTTACACAACCCAATTTCGGTATTGCTGTGCCTGTGTCTGATTTTTATAACGATGCTTTCCGCATTTTTTGAAACAGTGGCACTTTATGTCTACTGCGAAGCCGGATGGCAGCAGCAACATATTTCCATTGCGGGGCTGCTGAAGAAAACAATGTTGCATTGCAAAAAACTATTTCATATACAAAATCTATTGTTGTTTTTGGGTTTTATCCTGTCCACCATTCTGACCATTCTGCCATTTTCACCGTATGTGCTGCAGTGGCTTAGTATTCCTGAGTTTATTATGTATTTTGTGAAACAGAATACCTTGCTGTTTTCCGTTTTTCTTGTTGTCTCGGTCATTGCAAATCTGATCTGCTTTCTATTTTTGTTTTTCCTGCCTAACACGTTATTTCAAAATCAGTCCATGATAGCTGCATGGAAAAATGGATTTCATCTGCTAAAAAAGCGAAAGTTCATAACACTATTTCGCATTGCCGCGGCTTTTGTCATTTTCGGACTCGTTATGCTCTTCATTTCGAGTGTTATATTCATTGGATTGGTTTATTTTACGAAGCTTACCGAATCCCCACTCAAAGTGGTAGAAACCTTTATGGTTTACTTTTATCGGGCGGTGTCGGCTGTCGTATTTATCATCAGTTCCCTTTCCGCTACATGGCTGTTTTCCCTGCTGATTACGCTGTTCCATCAATATAGAGGGGATAATCGACCCTCTGCCACCGCAGGAAACAAAGCGGGGATACGGTATCACTTCAAGCTAGCCGGAGTGATTATGCTGACGATAGCGGCGATACTCATGTTTTGTGAGACCGAATTGGGCGTAGCCTTTATGGATGCAACCTATGTAAGGCCGCAAGTTGTCGCCCACCGCGGATCAACCAAATTTGCGCCGGAGAATACCATGGCTGCACTGGAGAAAGCAATTTCAACAGGAATTGATATGGTGGAAATCGATGTGCATCAACTCAAGGATGGGCACCTCATTTTGTTGCATGACAACAGCTTTGGCCACACCACAGGCCATCCCTACAAACAATTCGGGCTCCTTCCCTCTGCCTGTCAAGACTGGGGTTGTGCCGCCTCTTGCGCCCAGGCCCACCACGCTACTTCCTGAACTTCACGTTTACGCCGTTTACCTCCACATCCCCATCCGCAAGCACCATGATATAGCAGCGCCCGTCGATCATGCGCGTCTCGATCAGATCGCTGTGCTCCGGATCAACCCGGATGGACACGCTGGGCGTGCTTACGACAAACTGTTTAGGGGCAACGATATTTACGGCGGGAATTTCCGCGAAGCTTCCAAAGGTTTCGCCATACCGCTCCTCAAACGCGGCCGTGCGCTCCTGCGATACGCCGCAGCCCTCAAGCACTTCCTTGACGTTCTGCTTTGTCAGGCGAAGCGGCTCCGCCGTCCTGTCGGCCTTCTGCTCCTGAAGCATGCCGCGCACGGTTTCATGAACGGCCTGAACTACGTCCAGACTGCATTCCTCCGCCAGCGCCTCCTCAAGGATGTACTGGAAAGTCTCCTTCTGCTCGTCCGCCGGCATGGGCCGCTCGACGCCGAATACGCCCTGAATAAAGTCGTCGTGCATATCCGCGCTGTCACGGGTGTAATAGATCGCGCGGTAAATGTTCGCGCTGCGCTCCTCAAACGCGGGAAAGAGGAACCCCAGCTCCGGCGCGGCGACAACCCAGTCCGACAGGCGGCTGTGGAACTCGCTTTCCGCCGCGTAATAGCTAAGCGCAGGCTTCGTCTGCTTGACGGGGCATACGCTGCATACAATGTATTGAAACACGCCGGTGGATTGCTCGTGATCCGTTTCGCCGTTCTGGTCCCGGTGGGGCACGTCATAGCCGTCGTGCATCAGCAAAATCAGATGGTTGCTGGCCGACTGCTGCTCCGTAACGGACTGGGCCTGTGCAACGCATGAGGACTGGATATAGGTAATGACCCGCTGATAAAAAGCCTCCACGGCATCCTCGTCCGTGAGGGCGCTTTCGCGCAGCGCGGTAAGCAGCCGGTGCTCCTCCCCATCCATGGCCTGCGCGGCGGAAAACTCGATTTCCCGCTGGTTCTGCCCCGGCGTCCCGGAAAGGGTCCGCTTGAAAATCGCCATATACTTCTCGTTTTCTTCCTGCGGCAAATGAAAAACCGGCTGTGCAAATGTCGAGATCACGTGTCCGTCACCGCCCACATAGCAGCCGCGAATCACCGTGGGGTTGCGGCGGTCGGGATTCAATCTGCGTTTGATTTCAGACAGGTCGCGTTGATTCATGGTCTGGCTCACCTCGATAAAGGTTGGTTCGGCAATAGCCGCCTCGTATTCTATCACAGGTTTTGAAAATTTGCCAATGAGCCCTCGTTTGAAATCATGGCACTTTTATGTTATAATTTGGAAGAATATTTGTTTCTCAACCTGTTCTTCAATACCAAAGACGAAGGGATTTCATATGATACGTGAGTATATCGACGCTGACGTGTACAGCGCTTTTCAGGAGCGCCTCCGGTTTTTGTTCGAAGAATTCGAAAATATCTATGTCTCCTTTTCCGGCGGAAAGGATAGCGGGCTTTTGCTCAACCTGACGCTTGATTTTCAGCGCAGGTACTATCCCAATACGCACATCGGCGTGTTTCATCAGGATTTTGAGGCGCAGTACAGCGTGACGACCGAGTATATCGAAAGAACCTTCGAGCGTATCAGGGAAGATGTAGAGCCATATTGGGTATGCCTGCCGATGGCTACCCGCACCGCTATGAGCAACTATGAAATGTTCTGGTATCCATGGGACGACACCCGCCGGGAGGCTTGGGTCCGTCCCATGCCCGATCACGATTATGTGATCAACCTTGCGAACAATCCAATGACCACTTACCGTTACCGCATGCATCAGGAGGACCTGGCCCGGCAGTTCGGGCGCTGGTACCGCCTGTCGCACGGCAACAAAAAGACCGTCTGCCTGCTGGGCATCCGCGCGGGCGAATCCCTGCAGCGCTACAGCGGCTTTCTCAACCGAAAATACGGCTATCACAACACCTGTTGGATCAGCCGCCAGTTTAAGGACGTCTGGTGCGCCTCGCCGCTTTACGACTGGTCGCTTGAGGACGTCTGGCACGCCAACGCCCTTTTCGGCTACGATTACAACCGTCTCTACGACCTGTACTACATGGCGGGGCTCAAGCCCTCCCAGATGCGCGTCGCCTCCCCGTTCAATGATTTTTCAAAGGAAAGCCTGAACCTCTACCGGGTGATCGACCCGGAGATCTGGGTTAAGCTGGTTGGCAGAGTCCGCGGCGCCAATTTTACCGCCATCTACGGCAGAACCAAGGTCATGGGCTACCGCAGCGTAACCCTTCCTCAGGGGCACACATGGGAATCCTACACCCGTTTTCTGCTGGATACGCTGCCTGCGCGCGTGCGAAACAATTATGTCAAAAAGTTCAAAACCTCCATCGAGTTTTGGCATCACACCGGCGGCGGGCTGGATGAGGAGACAATTCGCGAGCTGGAGGCGCATGGTTACCGCATCCGGCGCAACGGCGTATCCAACTATACGCTCAACAAAAAGGCCCGGGTCGTATTTCTGGGAAAAATTCCGGACCATACGGACGATATTAAGTCCACCAAGGATGTGCCTAGCTGGAAGCGCATGTGCTACTGCATCCTGAAAAACGACCATCTTTGCCGCTTCATGGGATTTGGCCTTACGCGCGAGCAGCAGCGGCGCGTGGAGGCCATCAAGCGCGAATACGGAAACCTGGAGGATATCTACCATGACGTTTAAAAGCCCGGTCTACAGCATCATTCCCGTCCCCATTGAAAAAATCAAGCCCAACACCTACAACCCAAACGCCGTCGCCCCGCCGGAAATGCGCCTGCTGTATGAAAGCATCAAGGCGGACGGGTATACCATGCCCATCGTTTGCTATTATGACAGGGAGTCCGACCTATACATCATCGTGGACGGCTTTCACCGCTACCGGGTGATGCTGGAGTGCGACGACATCCGCGAGCGGGAGGGCGGTATTCTGCCGGTTTCCGTGATCAACAAGCCGCTTGACCAGCGCATGGCCAGCACCATCCGCCACAACCGCGCCCGGGGCTCGCACAATGTGGACCTCATGAGCAACATCGTCCGGGACCTTCATGAAATCGGGCGTTCCGACGCGTGGATTGCAAAAAACCTCGGCATGGACAGGGATGAAATACTGCGCTTGAAGCAGGTTACAGGTTTGGCCGCACTTTTTAAGGATGTGGAATTCGGCCGCGCCTGGCTGCCCGTAGATGAGGAGCTTGAGGATGTTGAAGCTCACATGCCGCCGGGCCAGGCAGCGGACGCCGGCCTGTAAAACCTGCCTTTCGGCCGCTTCCCCTTTCTTTTTCCATCCCGCCGCGTTGATAGCCTCCGCCTTGCGCGCATAGGATGATTTGTAAAGCGGAAAAGGGGGCGTTCATATGGCCGCGAGAAAAATCATCACACAAACAACGGGCGACCTGACCGGGGATGGTATTCCCGAAATCATCCGGCTGACGGGCTTTCAGGAGCCCGGCTCCATCGCGTGGCAGGGCATCCGGCTGCAAATACAGGACGGCGCATCCTGCCTGGAAACGCGCATCGCCTTGCCGGAGGATGCGGGCTACGACCCCCGGCTGTTCGTGGGCAGCCTGACGGAAGCCGGCAGCCAGGACGTGCTGGTTTCCATCGCCTCCGGAGGCAGCGGCGGCTTGGGCTATTATACTATTTACACCTTTACGGACGGGGCGTACAAGCTCATTTTCGACACGGAATCCTATAACGCTGCGTTTCCTTATATCGTCACTTACCTCGACCATTACGTCGTCCGGGCCGAAAGTCTGATGAACCGCACGGTTTACCTTATCGATCTTGCAGACCGGGACCCCGCGTATCTTAGCCAGATCTATCAAAGCGACGGCACGCTGAAAGCGCCGGTATCCGGCGGCGTCAATCCGCTGAGCGTTCTGCTGCCCGCCGATTTTGACGGCGACGGCGTGTACGAGCTACTTGCATACCAGCGGATTACCGGGCTGTATAACGCGGACGGCCTAGGCGATTTCATCAATACCCTGTCCTGGGATGGGCGTGTGTTCGGTTTGTTTAATCAGACGGTGGGGATCTTTGGCACTGAGGCGAAGTAGGCGTATAATTTTCAATGCAGAAAACCCCTTCTGATAGGTTTGGTGGGCCGCGGCCCACCATGTGAAATCATGCTGAAACCCGGCGGCGGATATTGCATCCACCGCCGGGTTTTCTTATCTTTAGGTTTTGGAACCATGCGAACATGGTTCCCCCTCGGTCAGCCGTCGTTTTCAGAACCGGCCGCACAGCCTGCGAACCATTCCCCTGCGGGCGGGGAAACCCGTTCGCGGCTGTGGAATGGTTCTCGCATCGGCAAGCGTCCGCTTTTAAGCCCTGCTGACATCCTTTATCTGTTTTATGATGATTTGTCATATGCATAAAAAACAATTTTACATACGTTACAATGCTGTAACCTGATAAGTAGGGAGGCCGTGCAGACTTTGAAGATTAAAGTGGTGACGCTGCTCATCCTGATGGTCGCGGCAATGGGAAGCAGCGCGATCGCCATTGGCGATTTGGGATATGGACAGGTGCGGGGCGAAGCCGCCGCGCTGCGAACGGGGCCATCCGCCCGCGCAGCGGAGGCGGGCCGGCCGTCGGACGGCGCTTATGTACAGCTGCTTGGCAAGGTCGGCAGATGGTATTTCACACGCTCGCCCGATCAGCTAACGGGATGGCTAAACGCGCAAAACGTTGATTCAAAAAACGAAATCCGCTCCTTTTACGGAGTTATCCGAACGGAACAGGAGGGCGCGCTTTTCGACGTTCTGCCAGACGGCACGGGCGACCCGCTTGGACTAATTCCCAACGGAGCGCATGTCAAGCTTTTAGGCGGGCGCGACGGGCGCTACCGCGTCCGCTTTGGCAAGCTGGAAGGCTATGTGGACCAAGGGTCGGTTTTTCCGGCGGATGGAGCGGAGCCGGATGCGGACGCCCTTTCACCCAAAGCGCTGCTGCCTGTCAAGCCGGTTCGCAAAATTGATCCGGAACGGCCGATGATCGCTTTGACGTTTGACGACGGCCCCAGCCCCGTCACCCTGGACGTGCTGGATGTGCTTGGGGAGCACGGCGCGGTCGGCACCTTTTTTATGGTCGGCAACCGGGTCGGGCGTCACGCCGCCATTGTTGGCAAGGTGGCGGAACAGGGCAGCGAAATTGGCATGCATACCTGGAACCACCGCGAACTTCACCGGCTTAGCGCCCCGCAAATTAGGGATTCGCTTCAAAAAAACAGCAACGCAATCGAGGCGATCAGCGGTGTAAGGCCGCGCCTGCTGCGTCCGCCCTATGGCACCGTCACCGGAGCGGTGCGGAGCGTATGCAAGGAAATGGATATTGTGATCGCCAATTGGGACGTGGATACGGAGGACTGGCGAAACCACAACACGCAGAAAATCATCGAAAACATTCTGACAAACGCTTCGGACGGCTCCATCATCCTGACGCACGACCTGTACGCGCAAACGGTAGAGGCGATGAAAACCGTCGTACCGGAGCTGCTCAACCGCGGGTATCAGCTGGTTACCGTATCGGAATTGCTTGAGCACCGGGCCGGCGGCGGAATGGCCGGGTCGGTTTACCGCAGCGGGCGGCAACCCGCGCGCACGCAGGGGAGCAACTGACGGGTTTAACCTTTCGATCCAGGTCCAATGTTCTGTGACCGCGCCGTTTGGCAGATCGGAATTGGTTTCTTGGATTGCGGCAAGGCAACACAGGCAAGCATATCCTTTGCTTCGTTTGCAACATCTACTTGGTGAAAACAAAATAGGCTGGGTTCAGCAGGGCCAGACTTGCGTGATTTGGGATTGGCGGCTCTATCAAGGAAAAGCAACGCCCATGCTGGTCGTATTGTACGACAGAATTGTTCAAATCCAGGGCGTTTATGATTACGGCATTTCTCCGCAATTGCTGTTGATAGACGTTATGCCTTTTTATTAATGGGCCAGATTATGTAGAATGTGCTTGAGCGCATGCGTTTGACGCCGACCTGAGCATTGAGCAAAATAACGCTCATACAGCTGAAAGCGCGTCAGATGGAAGGATTTAGAAGTCAGAATAAGCACGGCTCTCCAGCCTGCGTGGACGCAGAGCGGAGCTCGCGCGGGAGCTGTGCGCGAGGGACGCGACGCTGACGGATATGGTCGGAAGCTGTAGATTGTGCTAAAAAGCGAAGAAAACACGAGAAATAATTGAAAATAGCTTAAAATAGCGATTGGTTTTTCTATGCCGCCTTTAAATTAGACCTTCTTTGATCATATTTCTCGCTTATTAGATATTGACTTTCTTTGACCTTTATACTATACTAAGACCGTGGTTGAGAGGTGAGCGCCTCCGGGGAACCTTCCCCGACCGTCAGCCGCCGCCCAGCTGCAACCACTCAATCAAACCATTCACTGAATGCGGTATGACCGCAATTTTGAAGGAGGATGTCTTATGTATACGCTGGTTCCTTTCCGTCGCGCCATGACCAATGGGTTCCCCACCCTGTTTAACGACCATTTCATGCGTGAGTTCTTCAATGTGGACGATATGCCCGAAATGCGGGTGGACGTTCGTGAGAAGGACGGCTCTTACCTGCTGGAGGCCGATCTTCCCGGCGTCAGCAAGGAAAACATCAGCTTGAGCGTTGACGAGGGCGTTTTGACCATCAGCGCCGACCTTAACAGCGAGAAGAAGGAAGAGAAAAACGGCTACGTATGCAGCGAGCGCCGCTGCGGCCATGTGGAGCGCAGCTTCAACCTGGAAGGGATTGACGTAAGCGGCATCAAGGCGGATTACCGAAACGGCGTGCTGCTGGTCAGCATGCCCAAGGAAAAGGCCGAGGAGAAGAAGGGCGCGATGAAGATCGCCATTGGCGACGAGCCCCAGAAGCTTTCCGACGGCGAATAACCTTCATCAGATAAAAGCAGCGCGCGGACGAAATCCGCGCGCTGCTTTTATCTGCAAGTCATCTTTCCACCTATCGTAAACACGGCACACCAGATATTTCATCCGGGGCGGCCGGACAGCTTTCAACTCAGCCCTTGACGCCGCCGGCCGTCAGGCCTTGTACAAAAAAGCGCTGGCAAGTGATGAACACGATCACCACCGGCAAAAGGGTAAGCACCGACATTGCGAACACATACCCCCATTGCGTAAACTGGTGCTGGCCAAAAAAACCGGCGATGGCGATGGGCAGCGTGCGCAGCTCCGTATCGTTGATGACGGTGTTCGCCCAGGGATATTCCTCCCAGGCGGTCAGGAAGTTGAAAATGCTGACGGAGGCGATGGCGGGCGCGGCAAGCGGCATGGCGATTCGCCAGTAGACCGTCATCACGCTGGCGCCGTCGATATAAGTCGCTTCGGTAATTTCCTCCGGAATGCTCTCCATAAAGCCTTTGATCATAAATGTGGAAAAAGGGATCACCCACGCCACATAAAACGGAATCAGCCCCCAAAGGCGGTTGACAAGCCTGAGCTTGGTCGCCAGCTCGAACTGCGGCACAATCATCGTCGTGCCGGGGATGATCATGGTGAGGATGATGAAGCCAAACAGCAGCTTCTTGCCGCGAAAGTGGAATTTGCCCATGACAAACGCCATGGCGGACGATACCAGCGCCGCCAGCGCCACCGAGGACAGCGAAACAAACACGGAGTTGAGAAAATTCAAATAAAACTTGCTTTGAGATAAAATGTACTGGTAGTTTTCCAGCGTCAGCGCCTCCCACCTGGGAAAAAAGCGCGGCGGATATTCATACAGCGCGCCGTTCGGCCGAAGCGACGTGGAAATCATGTAGATCATCGGCAGCGTGCAGATTACCGTGCCCAGCGCAAGCAGCAGATAGTTCAGCGCGCACCCGCGCCGCCTGTGTGACAAATGTCCCCGCATTTCAACCGCCTCCCTCTACGCGTCCTTGTTCTTCATGGCCCTGAACTGGAGTATCGCCAGCAGCCCCAGCGAGAGCGCCATCACAAAGCTAAGCGCCGCCGCGTAGCCGAACTTTCCGGTGCTAAACGCCTTGTAATACATCCACGTAAGCAGCGTATCCGTCTGGTGGGCAGGTTTGCCGCCGGTGATCATCTTAATGGAGGTAAACACGTTAAATCCGCCGATGGTAAGCATGATCAGGGCAAAGAGAATCGTACCCTTAATGGAGGGCATGGTCACGCTCCAAAACTTTTTCCACGCGCCGCAGCCGTCGATCTCGGCGGCCTCGTACAGGTCGGCGGGCACCTGCTGCAGCGCCGCGAGGAACACCACCATGTTCCAGCCTACGCCCTTCCAAATGCCCAGAATCATCGCGACGGTCATTCCGCTCCAACGCGTGTCCAACCAGCGCACATTCTGGCTGGTTACGCCGATGACCTTTGTCAGAGAATAGTTGAGCAGCCCCTCGGTGTTAAAAATATAGCGGAACACCAGAGACGCGATCACCCATGAGGTGATAACCGGCAGGTAATTGATTACGCGAAAGGTAACGCTCAGCCGCTTGACGCCGTTGATGAGCACCGCCACAAACAGGCCCAAAACCATCTGCCCCGGCACGGTAACAAGCGTATAGACCAGGCTGTTGGTAAACACCACCCAGAACGTATCGTCCGTCAGCACCTCGCGGTAGTTCGCCAGCCCGATGAAGGGCTGGGAGAGCATGGAGCCGAAGCTCCAGTCGCAAAAGCTCATCCAGAACAGCCGTATGATGGGATAAACCGTGAACATACCGAAAATCAGCAGCCCCGGCAGCAGCAATACGCCCAGCTGAAAGCGGTTCAGGCGTGATTTGGTGACCATCGCGTTCGCCTCCCTGCGTTAAAAAACGGGTAAGAAACCGCGCGGCGGCGGGCGTCACGGACGCTTTGCCGCCGCGCGGGCATTCGTGGTTGACTTTGGTTTCCCGCGTGGGGTATGATGTTATTGCTTGAGCAGCTCGTCAAACTTGACGGCAAGCTCGTCCATGGCTTCCTGCGCGGTCTTTTCGCCGTTTACCACGGCGGTGACGGCGACGTTGAGCTCGTTATCCATCTCGCTCCAGGCGGAGACGGTGGGACGGGCTTTCGCGGTCTGGATCGCCTCGATGAAGGGCGCGTACTCCGCGTTTTTCACAACGTCGCTTTCAAGGGCGGCCTTGTTGACGGGAATCTGTCCGCACTTTGCCATTTCGGTCTGGGCGTATTCGCCGGTCATGAACTGCATGAACTTCCAGGCGGCTTCCTTATTGGCGCTGGTGAACATGGCGATATCCTCGCCGCCCAGCACGGACACGCTGCCGCCCTCGCCCGCGGGGATGGGCGCGGTGCCGTATGCCACATCGGGATAAGCTCCCGCCAGCTCGGCAGTCTTCCAGGGGCCTTCCAGCATCATGGCATAGCGCCCGGTGCCAAAACCGTCCGTCATGGGAATGTCGCCGCTGTTGAAGCCGGTCAGCGCGCCTTCCTTAACCAGCGCTGCGAAGGTATCGATAGCCTTGACGGTCTTTTCGGAGTTGATGTAGCCGGTGGCGACGGTCTGCTCATCGTTGGTGAGGCTGCCGCCAAAGCTCCAGATAAACGGGCACAGGTTCCAGCCGCTCAAGGCCGGCTCGTTCCAGCCCCACACCTGCTGGCCGTTTGCGTTCTCGCCGCCCAGCTTGCGCACGGTTTCCACCCACTCGTCCATGGTGGCGGGTACGGTTACGCCGGCAGCCTCCAGCATGGCGGTATTGTAGAACAGGATTTTGCTGTTGGTGTTAAGCGCCAGCGCGTAGCTGCCGCCGCCGATGTTCGCGGTGGACATGGCGCTGTCCAGCAGCGCGGAGGACGTGGCCGCGAAGTCGCTCATTTCCTGATCGAGCGCCACCAGCACTCCCATTTTCTGGAACTCGGGCAGCCATGCGATATCGCAGCGGGCGACGTCGGGCAGGCTGTCGGAGCTCGCGCTGACGAGGATCTTATCATGCAGCTCCGCCCACTCGTGAGAAACGGCGTTGACCTTGATCCCGGGGTTCTCGCCTTCAAACTTGGGAATGAGAACGTTCATCAGCGTCTCGTTCTCCGCCGACTGCGCGCTGTAATGGTGCCAGAAGTTGATGGTCACAGGGGTTTCTGACGATTCGGCTACGGTCGCACCCGCTGCCAGGCAAAGGACGGCCGCAAGCAGGATCGCCAGAATTTTTTTGGTTGTACGCATGTGGGTTTCCTCCTTTATTGTTCTATGATCTTTACGGAGCGCGGCAAGACGACGACCGTCTCCCCCGCGTCCGCGAAGTCCAGCGTCTGTGGCGCGCCGCCGCGGTTGAATACCGCCAGCACGCGCCTGCTACCCAAACGGCGTTCGAAGGCAAACAGGCCCTTTTTCGCGTCGCAGGCAACGGTTCGATAGCTTCCATGCCGGATGGCCTCGTTTGCTTTGCGCAAGCCTATCAGCTTCTGCGTCCATGAAAGCAGCTCCTCATCGGGGCGTTCCCATGCCATGCCCGCGCGGCAGCCGGGATCGTTTTCGCCCCGCATGCCGATTTCGTCGCCGTAATACACGGCCGGGCTGCCGGGAAAAAACATCTGGAACGCCGTCGCCAGCCTGAGCCGCCAGGTTTCGCCGCCCGCCTCCGTCAAAAACCGCGCGGTATCATGGCTCCCAAGGCAATTATACATGCACAGGTTGACCTCGTCCGGATATTTCATCAGCATATGCTGAAGGCGCCCGTCAAGCGTTACCTCGTCGATACGGTCCCGCGCGAAGTAATCCACCATCGCGTCCCGGAATAGATAATTCATCGCACTATCCATCTGATCGCCCTCGCACACCATGCGCGAGGCGTCTCCCCAAGTTTCCCCAAGAAGCAGCGCGCCGGGATGCTTCTTTTTGACCTCTTCGCGGAAGAACCGCACGGCGGCGGTATCCAGCTCGTCCGCTACGTCCAGCCTCCAGCCGTCGATATCCGCCGTATCCAGCCAGTGCAGAAGGACGCTGAGCACAAACGCCCGTACCTCCGGGTTCGCCACGCGCAGGCGGGGCATATAGGGATAATCGCCCACGCACTCATAGCAGCCCGGATCCAGCTCGATAGGGAAACGCTTGGGATAGAACCAGTCGCGGTATTTGGACCTTTCGCCGTTTTCCTTTAAATCAAGGAAGGGCGCGAAATGAACGCCTACGTGATTGAACACCCCGTCCAGCAGTACGCGGATGCCCCGGCTGTGCGCCTCGCGAACCAGCGCGGTCAAGTCTTCGGTCGTGCCAAAATCCGGATCGACGGCAAAGTAATCGGTCGTGGCGTACTTGTGGTTAAAATCAGCGGCGAACACGGGGTTGAGGTACAGGCACTCCACGCCCAGCTCCTCCAGATAGGCAAGCTTTTCGCGGATACCGCGAAGGTCGCCGCCCAAAAAGTTCTCCCGCGTGGGTTCGCTATCCCACCGCTCATAGCCGCGCAATTCCTTATTTGGATTGCCCACGGCGAAGCGCTCGGGGAATATCTGATAGTACACGCAGCCGCGCGCCCATTGCGGGGTCTTGCGCACGTCCGTCTCCGCGGCCTGTAAAAGCTCAAAAAAGCCGCGTCCAGGCTCCTCCTTTGAAAAACCGTGCTCGCTATAGTAAACGCTTGCGCCCGCCGCGTCCGTCAGCTTAAAGAAATATTTCAGATAATGCGCTTCCTCCGGCAAAACCGCCTCTCCCACCCATTCAGCCTTGATTCCGTCCTGATAACGCACCGCCAGGGGAAGCACCCGGCGGCTTTCGGGATAGGGTTCGCTTCTTTTCCAGTAAAACAACGAGCAAGCGGAGACGTCCCCCGCCGCCGCCAGCATTCGAAAGCAAATAATATTTCGTGCAAGCGGTTGCCTAAAGGGTAAAGTGGACTCATGGGTAACTGCGGAAAGGTTCATGTTGTCACATCCTACGGCTTGATTCCCGCTCAATGAGCGAGGTGCAGAGCAATACCTGCTGATCGGCGGTCTGGCGGTTGATTTTCTGGAACAGAAGGCGCGCCGTCTGCTCGCCCAAAAGCGCGGTGTCCACGTCCACGGCGGTCAGCGGCGGATCTGTAAACTCGGCGAGCGGATAATTATCAAACGTCGCCACGCCAAGCTCGTCCGGCACGCGAAGCCCCAATGCCTTCGCGGCCTTCAGCAGCCCGAAGGCCGCAAGGTTATCGTTACAGAGGAAGGCGTCCGGCCGGATTTCAGCCCGAAGCGCTTCATGCGCCGCGCGCCGCGCGTCCTCCGCCGTTCCGTCCGTGGGCAGAACCAAGGCCTCGGTCTCTCTAACAAGCGCGCTCAGGTAGCCCTTCACTCGGCGTTTAACAAAGCCCGTGCGTCCGCCGCCGCCCAAATAGGCAATGCGCGCGTAACCCATCTGCCGAAGGTGCTCCACGGCCATGGCCCCGCCCTGCTCGTTATTGACATCAACCCAGCTAAGCCCGCGGCGCGCGGTATCCGGCTGGCCCAGCACCACGTAGGGGAAGCCCTCAATCTTTTCTAAAAGTGCGCTTTTGAGCGTGGAGGGAGGCAAAATCAGGCCGTCCACCTTGCGCTCCAGCATAAGGCCCTCAATGGAGGACGCGCCGCCCGCACGCTTGGCGCCGTTTGCGATGATGACGTGATAGCCGCGCGATTGCGCCACCTTTTCAATGGCGAACAGGCTCCGGCTGAAAAACACGTTGCTGAACGCGTCCGCATCCTGTGCGTCCACGACCACGCCGATAGCCCCGCTCAGCCCGCTGGCAAGGCTGCGCGCGACGCTGTTTGGATGATAGTCCAGCTCTCGCATAGCGGCATAAATTTTTTCCCGCGTTTCTTCCGTAATAACAGCCTTGCCGCTGAGCGCGCGGGAAACGGTGGACGGATTGACGCCCGCCAGCTTTGCCACGTCGTGAATGGTCGCCGCCATGCTTCCGCCCCCTGTCTTTGCGGACACAACCGCATGATCCGTTTATCTTTATGCAACCGCTTGCATTGATATTATTGTAGCAGACCGGTATCGGACTGTCAATATGGATTCGTAAAGTTTTTTCACATTCAATACAGAGTTGCTTGCAAGCAGTCAAAAGGCGGGCTTTCCAGATCCGGAAAGCCCGCCCATATTTATTATACTGGTTTGGATCGCCCTTTACGCCTTGCCGTTGCAGCCCAGAACGCTTACGATCTTGTGACGGACCATGTTGCGGATGCCGTCGCGCGCGTCGGTCAGGTACTGGCGGGGGTCGAAGTGGTCGGGATGCTCGGCGAAATGCTTGCGTATCTCGCCGGTGAAGGCCAGGCGCAGGTCGCTGTCGATGTTGATTTTGCAGACGGCCATGCTGGCGGCCTGACGCAGCATGCTTTCGGGCACGCCCTGCGCTCCGGGCATGCTGCCGCCGAACTTGTTGATCATCTCCACGTATTCGGGAATGACGCTGCTGGCGCCGTGCAGCACGATGGGGAATCCGGGCAGGCGCCTGGAAACCTCCTCCAGGATATCAAAACGCAGGTGAGGCTCGCCCGTGAACTTGAACGCGCCGTGGCTGGTGCCGATGGCGATGGCGAGGCTGTCGCAACCAGTGCGGGTCGCGAATTCCTCGACTTCCTCGGGACGGGTGTAGCTGGAATCCTCGGCGGATACCTTCACGTCGTCCTCCACGCCCGCCAGACGGCCAAGCTCGGCCTCGACGGTCACATTGCGGTCATGCGCATACTCCACGACCTTCTTCGTCAACGCGATGTTTTCCTCGAAGGAATGGTGGCTGCCGTCGATCATGACGCTGGTGAAGCCGCCGTCGATACAGCTCTTGCACGTCTCAAAATCCGGTCCATGGTCCAGGTGCACCGCGATGGGCAGATCGGTATCCTGAATAGCAGCCTCGATCATCTTCATCAGGTACACATGCTTGGCGTACTTGCGGGCGCCCGCGCTCACCTGTAAAATCAGGGGAGCGTTTTCCAGCTTCGCGCCCTCGGTGATGCCCTGAATGATTTCCATGTTGTTGACGTTGAAAGCGCCGATGGCGTAGCCGCCTTCATACGCCTTTTTGAACATTTCCCTGGTGTTGACCATTGGCATTTGGCGTGTCCTCCTCATCATCCCGTTTCCGGGCTTTCTTGGGCCCGTCGTGCGCACCGCGCCCGGGGAGCCCCACGCAGCGCCATTTGGGGCGGCGCCTTACGTTCCGCCCACAATACGCCGTTGCGATTGTTCTATTCCGCCATGCGGAATTCAGGCTGCCCGGCGCGGCTTTTCCGTGCCCTTTGAAGCGGCAGCCTCTTTATTATAGCAAATAATCTTGAGGTTGGATAGGGTAGGCATAAAAAAACGATAGATTTTTGTCAAACCCGGCACCGATAAACGTTTGACATCATCTGGGGAAAAAGTTATCATAATGCTGGTGTTATTTATGCTTTTTCAGGAGGGATGGCCGTGTTTGACGATCAATGGGATCATGGCGTTGAACGCGCACCTTTTGACGAGCCCGACGCCCGCCGGGACGGCGGCGTCCCAAACCCGTTCAGGCCCATCTCCTTTGCCGACCGTCTGAAGGAGCCGCCCCGGCGCGCGGAGCATCCCCATATATCCCCTCAAGCGCTCAGGCCTGGTCAAATGTACGGCTACCTTCCCTATGATACTGATAGCGCCATGAATTCAACCTCCGCTTATTCGCCAATTCCCGACGCCGCATCGCCCTTGTGCGGGCCGGAATGGACCTCCTCCTTTGCTCCGCTCTCGCCGCCCGCGCCCTTTTCACCCGGCGTACCGCTTTCCAACCTTTCCGCCCCAGCTCAGCCTGCCTCCCAGACGGCGCCTGCCCCCGATTCCGGATTACCGCCCTATCTAAGGCGGCGGCCGTTAAGCACCGCGCACTCCCCGGGACCTCCATCCGTGCAAACAGATGAAGCCCCGGCCGGCATGGATGTGCCGGGAGCTGTCTTTTGTTCTCTCGACGACTATCTATCCTCCCCTTCGCCTGAAGGACAGGCTAAAGCTTCTCGCCTGCGCGGCGATCCCAGGATGCTTAAAGCAGACACGTCGGAGGATGAGCGGTCCGGCGGCGTTCCGGCAAAGGCGCGGAGCACGCCTTCTGCGTCCGTGCAAACTGCTTCGGACGCGCCGGGCGATGATTTGGCCGCTGCTACGTCCCCGGCCCGGCCGCGCAGGCGGAGAGCAGACCGAAACCTCCCTTCACCGGCTGACGAGGCTCCTCAGCGCCGCGAGGAACCTGACCCGCAGCCGAATTCTTCCGAGCGACCCCAGCCCGACGGCCGTCCGGCAGTCGAAGGTACGGCCCCCCTGCCCAAGCCCGCCGCCCCTGCCGCGGAGGCGCTTCCGCCCATGCCTGCCTTTATCCCCCATCCGTTTGAGGACATCCAGCCGTTCGATACGCCCAACGGCGTACCGTTCTTTTCAGAACCGGACGCGCCTGATAATCCGGCCTTTTTCACTTGGCCGGACACGGCGGCGTATCAGCAACTTCCTTCCCACTTGCAAGACTATGCGGAGCCTATTGAGGACGAAGCCGCCGCGCAGCCCGCGGATTATTCCGGCGAGCCCTATCTCACGGATGAAATCGCCGCTTTTTTCAGCGACGCTTCCGATGGACAGGCGAACGGCGCGCCATTTGCGCGCGTTAAACAGGATTCCGGCGCCCTGTACTGGAACGAGCCGGCCGCAACCTCCGCGCAGCATTATCCCCAGTCCGTCCCACCCCACCCGTCAACGTCGGCCGGGCTGGATACGGTTCCGTGCCCGCCTCCCTCCCGCCCCGCGAAGCCGCCGGTACGGCCCTGGCGGCTCGCCGCACTGGTCGCGGCGGTGGGTATGCTGCTGTTTTGCGGCATCGTCGGCGGCAAGATCATCATAAGCCTTGCCCGCAACGAGCGCGAGATGAAAGAGGTGCGGGAGGAATACCGTCAACGCGCGGGAACCGATTTGGAAAACAACGCCGCGCGCGTAGAGCTGCTGCCGCCCGGGCAGACCTATCAGCCGACCTCCACGCCCGTCGTTATCCAGACGCCTACCCCCTCGCCTATCATCCAGCTCAATAGAAACGCGGGCCAGCAGGCCTCCGGCGCGCAGGAGACCGCTTCGGCCACACCCACGTTAAGCCCGCGCACCAAGGCCTCCGATTATCCGGATAACCGCCTGCGCAACATTATGGACAGCATGCGCGAGCTGCATGCAGAATATCCAGAGGTAATCGGCCGCCTTACCATCAGCAACGTGCTGGACGAGGTGGTTGTGAAGCGCAACAACACCTATTATCTGACGCACAATTACCGTGGATCGACAGCCGACGCGGGCGCGGTTTTCGTGGATGAGAGCTGTTCCATTAACAATCCGCCCGAAAACCTGCTGCTGCGCGGCCAAAGCGCCATTGAGGGCAAGGTATTCGCGCCGCTCTGGCAATACGAGACGGGCGGGCACGGTTTTGTTTCCTCCGCGATGACCGCCACGTTAACCACGCTTTACGAGGAAGCGCGCTACGTGCTTTTCGCTGTAATTGTGGCGGACAGCGACCCCAGAAGCGAGGGATATTTCAACTACGCCAGCCACCCCACCTTCGTCACGGACGAGGCCATGCTGAACTATGTTGAAAGCGCCCGCAAGCACAGTCTGTATAACTTTAACGTGGATGTCGCGGCCTCCGACCGGCTGCTGACGCTGGCCACCTTGGGCAACGGCACGGACAGCCGGTGCCTGGTGCTGATTTACCGCATGCTGCGCCCGGGCGAGAGCCTGCGGTAAGCGCGCGGACGCCGCCGGTCTGGAAAGGGTTTTTATACCTATGTGGCGAACACGATACAGATGCCTTTGGACATAAGTGAGGAGGACTTCATTATGCAAAACAAAAACCTCTGCGTTTATCCGGGCGAGCTGCTGCTGCCCGCGCCGCCCGCCGACCTGACGGCCTGGGCGTGCGTGGCGTGCGACCAGCACACCTCGCAGCCGCAATACTGGGAAGAAGCGGGGCTGCTTGTCGGGGATAAGCCCTCTACGCTTCACCTTATCCTCCCGGAATGCTACCTTGACGAAGCGGACACACGCATCCCGCGCATCCATGAGACCATGCGCGGCTATCTGCAAAAGGGCGTGCTCGCGCCCGCCGTTCAAAACGGCTTTGTGCTTACCGAGCGCAGCACGGGCAGCGGCGCGCGCGTTGGATTGGTCGCGCTTTTGGACCTTGAGTGCTACGATTACCACAAGGGTAGCCAGAGCCTCGTGCGCGCGACAGAGGAAACCATCGAGACGCGCATTCCTCCGCGGCTTACGCTCCGGCGCGGCGCGGCGCTGGAAACAAGCCATGTGCTGATGCTTATGGATGATCCCATGCAAAGCGTGGTAGAGCCTTTGTTCGAAAAGCGCGGCGAGCTTACGCGGCTGTATGATTTTCCGCTGATGCTGGGCGGCGGACACCTGACGGGCTATGCCGTGACCGACCCCGCCGATATCCAGGCCGTATATGGCGCGCTGGACAATCTGCGCGCCCGCCTGTCCGGCGAGCATCCCCTGCTTTTCGCCGTGGGCGACGGCAATCACAGCCTCGCCACCGCCAAGGCTTATTGGGATGAGGTCAAAAAGACGCTTACGCCCGAGCAGACGACCACCCACCCCACGCGCTTCGCGATGGTTGAGATCGAGAACATCCACGACGACGCGCTCCAGTTTGAACCCATTCACCGCGTGCTTTTCGGCTACGACGGCGACGACCTGCTGGACGAGCTCGCCGCGTTCGCCTCCGCCAGGGGCGCAACGCTTGCAGCCGGGGAGGACGCGCAGGAGATCACCATTGTATACGAGGGCAAGCAGGTTGCGGTGAGCCTGTCCAGCTCGCCCTATCCGCTGGCCGTCGGTACGTTGCAGGCGTTCCTGGACGAATGGCTGAGCGCGCATCCGGCCTGCCGCCTGGATTATATCCATGGCGAGGACGTGGTTCGCGGCCTGGTTGCCGGCGAAGGGGCGATCGGCTTCCTTTTGCCCAGGCCGGATAAGAACGCGCTTTTCCCCACAGTTGTGCGTGAGGGAGCGCTGCCCAGAAAGACCTTCTCCATGGGCGAGGCCAATGAGAAACGGTACTATATGGAGTGCCGGCGGCTGTAAGTTGCCGGCGAAAGCTAAAAAGCGCCACCGGCTCGCCGGTGGCGCTTCCTGTTTATCACATTCCGGCCGCTAATTATCCTCCCGCACCACGCCGTCCTCCACGCGGTAACGCCGCATCGCTCGGGCCGCCACGCACGGATCGTGCGTGATCACCACCACGGTGTGGCCGCTTGCGTTCAGCGCATCGAACATCGTCAAAATTTCATTCCGGCTGCGCTCGTCCAGCGCTCCGGTCGGCTCGTCGCACAGAAGCAGCTTTGGAGAGTAGCACAGCGCGCGCGCCATGGCCACGCGCTGCTGCTGGCCTCCGCTCAGCTCGCCGGGCCGGTGGTCCGCGCGGTCGGCAAGCCCAACGCGCCTGAGCGCCTCCATGGCCCGCGCGCCGCGCTCGCTTTCCGATATGCCGCGCAGCATTAGCGGAAAGGCTACGTTTTCCAGCGCCGTCAGCTTGCCCAGCAGCTGAAAGCCCTGAAACACAAAGCCGATCTTCTCCCGGCGCACCATGCACAGCTTATGGGGATCCAGATGGGATACGTCCTCGCCATCCAGCAGATAGGTCCCGCCGGTAGGTGTGTCCAGGCAGCCCAGAATGTGCATCAGCGTGCTTTTGCCCGAGCCGCTGGGGCCGACGAACGCCACATATTCCCCTGGCCTTACGCGCAGGTTCACTTCCCTGAGCACGGGCAGCGCCGCCTGCTCCCGCTTGGACGGATATGATTTTGAGATGCCCTGCATGCGGATCATGCGCGCCGCCTCCTTTTTATCTATGCGGTCTAGTATGCCGCGCGCGCCTCTCGACAATCCGCGCAAAGCATGCTATGATGAGGGTAAATCATCCACGCAAAAAGAAAAGGAGAATCATCATGCAAGCGAAACGCCTGCCCTTCTCCCGCAAGCTCGCATTTGCCGTGTGCGATATCTTCGGCGGCGGCTCCTTCAACATCATCAATTTCCTCTACCCCGGCTTTCTGGCGGTGACGGTCGGCCTGTCCGCCTACCACATCGGCCTCGTCATGCTGATTGCCCGCGTATGGGACGCGGTGAGCGACCCTCTGATGGGTTATTTAAGCGACGCAACCAACAACCGCCGCTTTGGCAAGCGGCGCGTGTACTTGATCGCCGCCGCGCCGCTTGTATTGCTTTCCCTCTTTCTGATGTTCTATCCCTGGCACAGCCCAAGCGTCGGCATTCGTTTCACGGCGGTGCTTTTGAGCTATGTCTTCTTCTGCACGGTGCAGACCATGGTGATGATCCCGTACTATTCGCTGTCCTCCGAAATATCAACCGATTACCGCGAGCGCGCGGGCGCGAACAGCCTTAGGCTTGGATTCAGCATCTTTTCCTCCATCCTGTGCGTCGCCGTGCCGGGGATGATCGTCGGCGCTTTTGAAGGCGACAGGGGCTATATCGTCATGAGCCTGATCTTCGGCGCGCTTTTTGGGCTTAGCGTTCTGCTGACCGGCCTGTTTACGCGCGAGGAGATCGTCACCCCGCCCATTCGTGAAAAGCCCGATCTCAAAAGCTGGGTACGCTATCTGAAAATCGGTCCCTTTCGCCAGTACCTGGGTATGATGCTGTGCCTTCAGCTTACCATGGCCATTATGAGCGCGCTGTTCTTTTTCTATGTGGATTATTACCTGCGCGCGGACCTGACCGCCGCGGGGGGCGGCACGATGCTTGGCACGCTTGCCGCCGCGCTGATGTTTGGCATGCAGATTGTCGCGCTGCCCATTTATCTGAAGATGATCGAGCGCAGGGGCAAGGCCTTTACCTACCGCTTTGGCGCGGTGCTGTGGATTGCGAGTGCGCTTTTCGTACTGCTGACTAACTCCGCCACGCCCGATTGGGCCGTGTACATATTGGCCGCCGTGATGGGCTTTGCCATCAGCGCGCCCGGCCTGGTACCGCACACCATGTTTGGGGATGTGGCGGACGTGGTGGAGCTTCGCACGGGCCGGCGCGCCGAGGGCGCGCTGAGCGGCCTGGTGAATTTGCTGAACAAGACGGTGCAAGGCTTCGGCCTCGCGGGCGTGATGGCAATCCTGGGCGCGTTCGGCTTCCGGGAAAGTCAGTACGTGGACGGGACGCTGGTGCGCGAGCTAACCCAGACCCCGGCCGCGCAGCACGCCATCCAGTTTTGCATCGCCCTTTCCCCCGCCCTGCTGATGACCGTGGGTATTTTCATCTCGCGGCACTACAGGGTAACGCGTGAAAAGCAAAACGAATGCGCCGCGCTGCTTAAGCGGCAGGCGGATGAAAGCGAGCGCGCCGCGTTGCTTGAGGAACTTGGCGCGTAAAGCAAGGGTAAAACATTTGCAAACAATTTAGAAATCCATTATAATAATCTGGCAGATATCGAACGCCTCCGGCATGGAGAATATCATAGCGAGAGGAGCTTTTCTATGAGCTATCGGCAAAACTATGAGGCATGGCTTCAGGATTTTGCGAATGACGGGGCGACGGTCGCCGACCTCAAAGCCATCGCGAATGATGAAAAGGAAATGGAAGACCGCTTTTATAAGGATTTGAGCTTTGGCACCGCCGGCATGCGCGGCGTGCTGGGCGCGGGTATGAACCGCATGAATGTGTACACCGTGCGCCGGGCCACGCAGGGGCTGGCGGATTACCTGGCCGCCGAGGCGGGCGCGAAGGAGCGCGGCGTGGTGATCGCCTATGACAGCCGCCGCATGAGCCCTGAGTTTGCCATGGAAACGGCGCTGGTGCTGTGCGCAAACGGCGTGAAAACCTATCTTTTTGACGCGCTCAGGCCCGTGGCCCTGCTCTCCTTTGGCGTAAGGCACCTGGGCGCCGCGGCGGGCGTGGTAATCACCGCCAGCCATAACCCGCCCCAGTACAACGGCTACAAGGTATACGGCGAGGACGGCGCGCAGCTTGGCCCGGAAGCTGCGGCGGCCGTAACCGAAAAAATCAACTCCCTGAGCTTTACCGCCGCCAGGCATATGGGCGAGGACGAGGCAAAGGCTTCCGGGCTGCTTTCCATCATTGGCGATAAAGAGGTGGATGACGAATACATCCGCCGGGTCAAAACCCTCTCCATCCATCCAGAGGTGGTGGCGGGTGCGGGCGGCAGCCTCAAGATTGTCTACACTCCCTTGCATGGCAGCGGCAATGTGCCCGTCCGCCGCATTTTAAGGGAAATTGGCATCACGAACGTGAGCGTTGTAAAGGAACAGGAAGCGCCGGACCCGAATTTTTCCACCATCAAAGTGCCAAACCCTGAGGACCCGGCCGCCTTTACCCTGGCCATTAAGCTGGCGGACGAGGTAGGCGCGGACGCGATTTTTGGCACCGATCCCGACTGCGACCGCTTGGGCGTGGCCGTGCGCGAAAAGGATGGCGGCTTCCGGCTGCTGACGGGTAACCAGATCGGCTGCCTGATGCTTTATTATATTCTCAGCGGCAAAAAATCGCAGGGCACGCTGCCCGTGAGCGGCGCGGTGGTCAAGAGCATCGTATCCACCGAGCTTGCCCGCGCCGTCTGCGACGATTTCGGCGTCGCGCTGTTTGATACCCTTACCGGCTTTAAATTCATCGGCGAAAAAATTCAGCAGTTTGAAGATACGGGCGATTATACGTTCCTGTTCGGCTTTGAGGAAAGCTACGGCTACCTGTCCGGCTCGTTCGTGCGCGATAAAGACGGCGTGAACGCCTCGCTGCTGATTGCCGAGGCTGCCGCGTATTACCGCACGCAGGGCAAAACCCTGTGCGATGTGATGACTGAGATTTTCAAAAAATACGGCTACTATCTGGAGCATGTGGAATCCACCACGCTGCCGGGCATTGACGGCCTCAAGGTGATGGCGGACATCATGGCGCGCATCCGAAAGAATCCGCCTCGGGAAATCGGTGGCGTCCGGGTGGCGCGCGTGTTGGACTTTATCGCGGGTACGGACACGGCACTTGCTTCCGGCAAGGTGGAAAAGATGGACTATCCCGAAAGCGACGTGCTGTACTTTGCCATGGAAGGCGGCCATTTCGTGTGCGTGCGGCCCAGCGGCACCGAGCCCAAAATTAAGCTGTACGTGAACGTCAACGATAAGGACGAGGACAAGGCGAATGAACTCTTGAAGCGCCTGACCGGGGCCGCACAGGAATTGTTGAAGGACTGACGCGATAGCTGCCCGATTCCCACCGTCTCCTTATCAGGGGATTGAAATAGCGTCCCGAAGCCTAACGCCGCGCCGTTTTCATGCCAGCGCCGCGAGCGCTCAAGGGGTTCAAAAAACTCGGCTTATCCAATTTGCATGGGATTTTTCGACAAGCTTAAGGGGGACGCCGCGCTCAGCGCGGCGTCCCCCTTAAGTGAACCTCGTGTTATAAGCGGATCTTAAAGCGTTCCGTCAAGGATAGCTTGAATTACAACGCTGCCGACCTTGAAGTTGTTTTCCATCGCGGTAGCGAAGATATCGGCGGATTCGACGCTCTCATCGGATGCGAGGGATTCGTCGGAACTCCAAAGGCTTTCGGCCGTGGTGCCGTTCATGAATACATCCATGTTTACCGAGTCGCGGATGATGATGTATCGATCCAGCATGCCCAGTCTGTCCAGCACGACAGCCATGGCCGCGTCCTCCATTTCCGTCAGCGCGTACGGATCGGGGCAGTTGTAAGTTTCCGTCATCAGAACAGCGTTGGCGTGGTCGTGGGCGCCTTTCCAATAGTTATCGCCAGACACGGTTGTGCCCCGCAAAACCTTGGGGTCGCGCGTCGCCCATTCCGCGTTATCGAAAGCGGCCGCCATATAGTTTCTGGTTCTTTCCGTCGTTACAACCTCCACATCCTTCACAAGGTCATAAACCCTATCCATCAGCTCGGCGTTCAGGATTTTGGAGGAAGCGCTGTCATATCCTTCATCGTGGAACCAGGTGGTTTCCGCACCCTCTGAGAGATCGCGAATGTCCGCATGGTGTCCAAGATCATAGTCGATCGCGGCCGTGATGACGAAAACATCACCCATGACGCCGTATTCATAAGCCGATCCGGCGCAGCCCGTGCTGAAAATATAGGCATTGGAGAAATCGAATCTTTCGTCCAGGAGGATCGCGTTCAGACTCAGGGCCGAATTTACCTTGCCCATGCCGGTGACATAGAGCGCCACGCCGTCTTTGACATAAAGCTTGTTCTCTTCAAAGCCGCCCTTGATCAGGTATTCATCCGCGCCTACGCAATAGGCTTCATAGTAATACTGCGCCTCGCCGGGAAAATCGCCGGCCATCTCGCCCGATTCGAACTTGGGCAAAATGAGAACCTTGATTTCAATGGGAGTTTCAGCTTCTGCAAAAACCTGGATGGACACAACAGACGCCATCAGAATGACTGCCAGGAAAAATGAGACCAGTTTCTTCATTTCATTTTCTCCTCTTGACATCGGCAAATGCGCGGCGTTTTGCCGTACGTAGAATTATGCAAGCACCCGGCAGCACCTTTGCAACGGCGCATCAAGGCAATGCAACGTTCGTCATTTTAGCATATACCACGATCGTTTGCAAGCTAATTACGGCTTTTTATTGGCATTTTTACGAACTATTATTAAAAAACATATGTTTTTATTCGTTGTTTAGAAGTGAACGCAACACGAAAAACTGCCGCGCTTTGTTTCAAGCGCGGCAGCCCACTATATGGCGCCATATACAGAAACCTATTCCGCGTCCATGATGGTGATTTGCACTCCGCCGCTGCTCCCGCCACTGTCGGTTTCCTCCGGCGTTTGAGCGGCGGTCTCCTCCGGCTCCTCGCTGGCAGGCGGTTCCGTCGCGCTTGCGGCAACCTCCTCCGGCGTAACCGCGCCGCGCGCGATGTTCTGCTCGTCAATCACGCTCTTGCGCTTGACGGGCGTACAGCTTGGACATGGGTCGAGCTTCGCATAAGCTCCGGTTTCCAGCTCGCTGTACTTAAAGCCCGTCAGGGGGAGGTACTTTTCCTTTACGCTCTTGCAGTTGGCCGTCGCGTGATAGTACTTGCCGCCCTCGGTATTGTAGTAAAGCTCCAGCGAGTCGTCTGGATAAGGGAGCATGCGTCCCCTGTCGTCCCAGACAACCACCTTGGTGTTTCTTTTCACGTTTTCCCACAGCCAGCGGATATTCAACCCGTCGTCATTTGCGACGCGCGCCGTGCGCACGCAGCCGTGGCTTGCCTTCTGGCCAAGCTGCTCCTCCCACTTGGTAAAGCGCTTGCTGCCGTCGGCCAGGTATACATACGGCACCTGATGGATCATATCGCCGCCGTTAAAGCGCAGGGCCATGTCGCACATCATGCCCTCGCTGTCGAACTCGCCCACCCAGCTGACGATCAGGTACTCGCCGGCCGCCGTCTCGTTATAGGGCTGCTCGTCGTTGGGCAGGCCGGTGGAAACCGCGCAGCTCGACCAGTACTTTCCATCAATAAACACATGCAGCTTCTGCGTCAGCTTGTCGATGACGATGCCGTACTTCTCGTTGGGCGTAACGGTCTTTAGCAGCTTGGTCCTCACATAGCCGCGAATAACGCGGTTGTAGTAATCAAGCCCTTCGATCAGCGTCCAGCCGTCCTCGTCCTCGCCCAGCACATGCACCGCGGCGGACGCGCCGTTGATAAACCCGCCGAGCTTATCATTGTTCACCTTTTCGCCGTCCGGCGTAACGCGCGGGTAGATGGCCTCCTTCTCCCCCGCGTCCAGCACGGTAATCGGCCTCATGAGCAGCTCCCAGCAGGCCTCCTCGTCGGTGATATCGTAAGCGAAATCCTCACCAAACCAGGTTTCGCCCGTTTCATATCCTTCCAGCCACTCCGCGACCGTCTTGGCGGACGCGGCGGCGGGTAGCAGGGTGAAAAGCAGCAGGGCGGTCAAAAGAGACGATACGATCCTTTGAAGCGTCCTCATCATCTGAAAATCCTCCATTGATTATTGTTGATCCTTCTGCCGAAGCTCCACGCGGCGGATTTTGCCGCTGATGGTCTTTGGCAGCTCGCTGACAAATTCGATTATGCGCGGGTATTTGTAGGGTGCGGTGGTGTGCTTTACATGCTCCTGGAGCTCCTTTTTAAGCGCATCGCCGGCCTCCCAGCCGGGCTTAAGCACGATGGTGGCCTTCACCACCTGACCGCGCAGCTCGTCCGGTGCGGCGGTAATCGCGGTTTCCAGCACGGCGGGATGCTCCAGCAACGCGCTCTCCACCTCAAACGGCCCGATGCGGTAGCCGCTGGACTTGATCACGTCGTCCGCGCGGCCCACGTACCAGTAGTAGCCCCACTCGTCCCGCCACGCAACATCGCCGGTGTGATAGACGCCGTTATCCCATACGGTTTTGGTAAGCGCCGGGTCCTCGTAATAGCCGGAGAACATACCGATGGGAAGCGAGTCGTCATCCGTGTGAATGACGATCTCGCCCGTCACGCCGGGCGGGCAACTGTTGCCCTGGTCGTCCACCAGGTCCACATCAAAGATGGGGCTGGGTTTGCCCATGCTCCCGGGGCAGGACTTCATGAAAGGGAAGGTTGCCAGCGTCACCACCAGCTCCGTCTGCCCAAACGCCTCCAAAAGCGGGATATTCGTGCGCTTGAGCCATTCAGCAGCCATGTCCGGATTAAGCGGCTCGCCAGCGACGGCGCAATGCTGAAGCTTGCTCAGGTCGTAGCCGGCGAAATTCTCCTGCAGCATATAGCGGTACATCGTGGGCGGCGCACAGAACGAGGTGACGCCATATGCCGCCATCTGCCGGAGGATATCCTTTGCGATAAAGCGCTCGAAATCATACACAAACACGGCGCTGCCCGTCAGCCACTGCCCGTATAGCTTTCCCCACACGCTTTTTGCCCAGCCCGTCTCGCTGATGGTGAAATGCAGCCCGCCATCGACGCATTGCTGCCAGTACAGGCTGGTCACGATATGGCCAAGCGGATAGTAGTGATCATGCGTGACCATTTTGGGCATGCCCGTGGTTCCGCTTGTAAAGTACAAAAGCAGCAGGTCGTGGTTATGCGGATAGGCCTCGCCCTCCGGCTTTTGCCACACGGCGCTTTGCGCGGGCATTTCCCGCTCATAGCTGTGGAAGCCCTCGCGCTCGCCCTGAAGCACCATTACGTTTTTCAGGCTTTCGCACTTTTGCATGGCAACCTCAGCGGATTTAAGGACACCCTCGTCCTTATGTGAAATCACCATCATCTGAATTCTGGCGGCGTCCACACGGTAAAGCACGTCCTTCTCGGTAAGCAGGTGCGTGGCGGGCACGGCGACCGCGCCCAGCTTGTGCAGCGCCATGATAATGGGCCAGAATTGCAGATGGCGGCGCAATATGAGCATGACCTTATCGCCCTTTTTGACGCCGAGGCCGCGAAACAGGTTCGCGGCGCGGTCGCTTTCCGCCTTAAGCTCCCCAAAGGTATAACGAACGCACGCGCCCGTTTCATCCGTCCACAGCACGGCAAGGCGTTCCGGTTCGGCCTGGGCAATCCGGTCCGCCACGTCGTAGGCGAAGTTGAAGCTCTCCGGGCGGGTAATGCGGAATTTCTTGTTGAAATCGTCATAGGTGGCGTATTCGGTGGGGCAGTTCAGGTAATCGTAACAAATTGGTTTCATTAAGCCCTTGCCCCCTCTTTGACGACGACCGCAATGAAGCGGCAGTCCCCCTCCACGGCATACATGACGTGGGGCAGCGCGCTATCGTAATACAGGCTGTCGCCCTCTTTCAGATACAGCTCGTTTCCGCCCAGCACGATTTTGAGCGTACCCTCCAGCACATAGTCGAATTCCTGCCCCTCGTGGCTGTGGGCCTGCTTGAAGGCGCCGGGCTCGTCCTGGCGGACGGTGACGATAAACGGCTCGGCCAGCTTATCGCGGAAGTTGTGGGCAAGGTGATGGTACTCGTACTGCTGGCGGCGGTTGAACTTGAGGCCGTGGCCCTTTCGGGTGAGGATATAGCCGTGAAGCTTGGGGCTTTCGCCCGTCAGCAGGTCGCTGATATCCACGCCGAGCACCTCGGCAATGTTAAACAAGTGGGAAAAGGAAAAGTCCCGCGTACCCGTTTCATAAGCCTCGTACTCTTCCTGTTCGATGCCGGCGCGCCTTGCCACCTCGGCAGCGGACAGGTCCGCGATGTCGCGCAGGTCGCGGATGCGCAGCGCGATCAACTGGATTTGCTCAGCGTTTTCTGCCATGGAAAACCCTCCCTGCGGTGTTTGCTCACACCCTCTATTTCAATGAAGTTATACAAATGCAGCATATCATGGGGCGGTTTATGTGTCAAGAATTGGCGAAAGGTTTTACAGGGCTTGGGGCGGCCGTACGAGGCGGCGAAAAATAACAAAAGCGCCCTCCTTTCCGCCGCGGCGGAAAGGAGGGCGCGCAATCATGAAGGGAGGCTTGCCGGTTGAAATGCCATTTTCCTTACGGAGCGATATCTCCAACGCCGTTTAGCACGTATTTGGGGCGGTAGGGGAATTTGCGCATCTCGTGCTCGTTGGTCACGCCGCTTAATACCAATACGGTATCGATGCCGCTTTCCATACCGGCGATGATGTCCGTATCCATCCGGTCGCCGATAATCGCCGTTTCTTCGCTTTGGGCGCCCAGACGGCGCAGGCCATGGCGCATCATCAGCGGGTTGGGCTTGCCGACGAAATAGGCGCTCCGGCCGGTCGCGATCTCAATGGGCGCCATCAGCGCCTTGCACGCCGGGGCGATGCCGCCCTCGATGGGGCCCGTCAGGTCCGGGTTGGTGCCGATCAGCTTCGCGCCCGCGCGCACCAGCGCCACCGCGCGCTCGATCTTCTCGTAGCTGTAGGCATGCGTTTCGCCAAGCACCACATAATCGGGATTGACCTCGTTCATGGTAAAGCCCGCGTCATACAGCGCGCCAACAAGCCCCGGTTCGCCAATCACATAGGCGCTGCCGCCCGGGCACTGGCTTCGCAGGAAGCTCGCCGTAGCGAGCGCGCTGGTGTAGAAGTGGCTTTCGTCCACATCCAGGCCAAGGCGCTCCAGCTTCTGCTGCAATTCTCTCGGGGCCCGCTCGCTGGAATTGGTCAAAAACAGAAAATTCTTGTTTTCACGCTTCAAAAATTCAACAAATTCCGTTACGCCGGGCAGAAGCATGTTGCCGTGGTAGATCACGCCGTCCATGTCGCAGATGAAGCCCTTTTTCTGCCGGAGATATTCCATGGTATATTTGTTTGGCTCAAACACGTCGGATTTTTCCTTTGCTGCCATTTACTCCACCTCGTTTTCTCTGCCGGGAACCGCCGTCCCCCCTCACAGTATACCATAGTATCCCATCCCGGCAAAGCATTTCCGCCTTTTTATTTAAGCATTCGCGCACGATTTGCCGCTTTGGGAATATTTTAACAAATTAATTTCTTTTTTGGGTATTTCGGGAAATGTACTTTCTTTGTATCATTTTTTCTGCTATAATCATGTCGTGCTATCTCGCACGTTAAAAATGCAAGGAGGAACCAATCAATGAAAAAGGTTATTGCTACCCTTTTGGCTTTGGTCCTGACCCTGTGCCTGGGCGTTAGCGCGCTTGCCGAGGGCATTACCTACGCGCTGGTAACCGACGTTGGCAACATCGACGACCAGAGCTTCAACCAGGGTACCTGGGAAGGCCTCGTCGCCTTTGCGACGGAAAAGGGTCTTGCTGAAGGCACTGATTACGCGTACTACCGTCCGTCCGAGGACAGCGATGACGCCCGCGTGGAAGCGATCACCGCTGCCGCTGAAAACGGCGCCAAGGTTGTTGTGCTTCCCGGCTTCCTTTTTGACGCCGCCATCCTGACGGCCGCCGAAAAGTTCCCGGAGGTCAACTTCATCGGCCTCGACCTCAACACCACCGAGTTCCCCGCCAATGTCACCAACATCAAGTTCCAGGAAGAAATCGCAGGTTACCTTGCCGGTTATGCCGTGGTGAAGGACGGCTACACCAAGCTGGGTTTCTTGGGCGGCATTGACGTTCCCCCGGTTATCCGCTATGGCTTTGGTTTCGTCCAGGGCGCCGAAGCGGCCGCCAAGGAACTGGGCGTCACCGTTGATGTGAAGTACTGGTATTCCGGCTCCTTCGCGCCTAACGACGATATCAAGTCCAAGATGGACAGCTGGTACGCGGACGGCACCGAGGTTGTCTTTGCGTGCGGCGGCGGCATCCTCTACAGCGCTCTGGCGGCTGCCGAGGCGGCTGACGGCAAAGTGGTCGGCGTGGACAGCGATCAGGGCCACATCGACGCTCGTATCATCACCTCCGCGTTTAAGCTTCTTAACCCCGCCACCAAGCTGGTGCTGGAAAAGATCGACGCCAATGGCGGCGTTATGCCTGAGGATGTCAGCGGCAAGCTGATCAGCATGGGCATCAACGAGGGCGCTGTGGGCATTCCGACCGCCGAGGCGAGCTGGCGCTTTAACAAGTTTACCGTTGACGAATACAACGCGATTTATGAGCAGATCAAGAGCGGCGCGATCGTTGTGAGCGACGATATCGAAAATCAGCCTGCTGTTGAGAGCGTGACCGTGGATTACCAGAACTAATTCCACCGTCCGTCTAACGCGGCAAATCAACCAACGCAGCGAGGCCGGGCGGGCAACCGTCCGGCCTCTTGCCCTTTTTGACCGTATATCAACGCCACCGATAAGGGGAACTGCAAATGAGCGACTATGTAATTGAAATGCTGCATATTACAAAAGCATTTCCGGGCATCAAGGCCAACGACGACATCACCTTGCAGCTGAAAAAGGGAGAAATACACGCCCTGCTCGGTGAGAACGGCGCGGGCAAGAGCACGCTGATGAGCGTGCTGTTTGGACTTTATCAGCCGGATTCGGGAGAAATTCGCAAGGATGGGCAGTCCGTCCAGATCAACGACCCAAACGACGCAAACCGCCTGCATATCGGCATGGTGCACCAGCACTTCAAGCTGGTGGAGGTTTTTACCGTACTGGACAACATTATCCTGGGCGCGGAGCAGACAAAGCACGGCTTTCTGCAAAAGGCCGAGGCCCGCAAAAAGGTGCTTGACCTGAGCGAAAAATACGGCCTGCCGGTGGACCCGGACGCATATATTGAAAATATCAGCGTAGGCATGCAGCAACGCGTGGAAATACTGAAGATGCTTTTCCGTGATAACGATATTTTGATTTTTGACGAGCCCACCGCCGTGCTCACCCCGCAGGAAATTGACGAGCTGATGCAGACCATGCGCGGCTTTGCCTCCGAGGGCAAGAGCATCCTGTTCATTACGCACAAGCTGAATGAAATTATGGCGGTCGCCGACCGCTGTACCGTGCTGCGCAAGGGCAAATGCGTTGGCACAGTCGAAATTGCGAACACCACCAAGGATGAGCTGGCACGCATGATGGTGGGCCGCAAGGTTAGCTTCGCGGTGGAAAAGCAGGACGCGCAGCCTAAGGATCCCGCGCTGACCGTGCAGAACCTGAGCGTCGCGGGCCGTAAGGGACACCGTGACGCGGTGAGCAACGTCAGCTTTGCCGTGCGCCGGGGCGAGATTGTCGGCATCGCCGGCATAGACGGCAACGGCCAGACCGAGCTGGTCTACGCGCTGACGGGCTTAGCGCCCGTCAAAAAGGGCAAGGTGTTGCTCGACTCGCAGGATATCACGGAATTCACCATTCGCAAGCGCAACGATATGGGCATGAGCCATATTCCGGAGGATCGGCACAAGCACGGGCTGGTGCTGGACTATACGCTTGCCGAAAACCTCGTGCTCAAAAGCTATCATACGCCGAGTTATCAGCATGGCGGCTTTCTGCGCTTTGGAGAGATCAACCGCCATGCCGATAAGCTGATTGAGCAATTCGACATCCGCTCCGGCCAGGGCGGCGCGACAATCGCGCGGAGCATGTCCGGAGGAAACCAGCAAAAGGCCATCGTTGCCCGCGAGCTGGACCTTCAGCCCGAGCTGCTGATCGCCGTGCAACCTACCCGCGGCCTGGACGTAGGCGCGATTGAATACATCCACAGGCAGCTTGTGGCCGCCCGGGACGAGGGCAAGGCCGTGCTGCTGGTGAGCCTGGAGCTTGACGAGGTAATGAACGTTAGCGACCGCATCCTGGTGATGTACGAGGGCCGGATCGTCGCGGAGGTGGACGCCAAGGCCGCCACCGAACAGGAGCTAGGCCTTTATATGAGCGGAGCCAGAAGGCAGAGTATGGAGAGTGAGGTGCAGGCGCAATGAAAACAAGACATTCAGGTACCAAGGCCATGGGCGGTTTTATAAGCTGCCTGGCCTCGCTTCTGTCTATCGCTGTGGGCCTGCTGGTCGGCCTGGCGGTGTTGTTTTCCCTCAACGCCCCCTATGCCCTGGTTGGCTTCAACCGCATTCTCACCACGGGCGTAGCAAGCCTGGAAAAGCTGGCGAAGGTGCTCTATCAGGCCGCTCCTCTGATGCTTTGCGGCCTTTCCGTCGGCTTTGCATTTAAAACGGGTCTGTTTAATATTGGCGCCTCGGGACAGTACACGTTGGGCGCGTTCTGCGCCCTCACCGCCAGCATTCAGCTGCAGCTACCATGGTATCTTGCGCTGATTTTCGCGATGATCGGCGGCGCGGTTTGGGGCGCGATTCCCGGCATCTGCAAGGCGCTGTGGAACGTTAACGAGGTGATTACCTCCATCATGTTCAACTGGATTGGTATGTTCGCCGTCAATATGGCGATTACCAACATGCCCATGATGCTGGCCAACGCTTGGGGCAAGAGCAGCATCAAGGACCGCACCGCCGCGCTGAAAGACGCAAATCAAAGCGCGATTCTACCAAAGCTGGGCCTTGACGAGCTGATGAACAGCAACTATATCAATATCGGCATTTTCATTGCTATTGGCGTGGCGATTCTGATGTGGATTGTATTGCAGAAAACGACCTTTGGCTACGAGCTCAAGGCATGCGGCCATAACCGCAGCGCCAGCCAGTACGCGGGTATTAACGCCAAACGTAACATTATTCTCAGCATGGTGGTTGCGGGCGCGCTTTCCGGCCTTGCGGGCGGCGTTTACTATTTGAGCGGCACGGGCCAATACACGCTGGTTAAAGTACTGTTGCCCATGGGCTTCAACGGTATTCCCGTAGCCCTGCTGGCCAGCAGCCATCCATTGGGGACCATTTTCAGCGCGCTTTTCATCAGCTATATACAGGTTGGCGGCGACGCGCTACAACCCTATTTTATCAAGGAAAACATCGATATTATCATCTCCGCGATCATCTACCTGAGTGCGTTCGCACTTTTGATGAAGGAGATGATCGGGCGGCTGATTTTGCGCAAATCCAACAACAAGTTGGAGGATGATCCGGAAGCCCTTCCCGCAGCGGAAACATCGCTGGCTGAGAACGAACCGCTTGAAACGGCACAGGTCACAAAGGAGGGTGATGAAGCATGATTCTGGCTGATATTCTAAGCGCAACCATCCTCTTTGCCGTGCCGCTCCTTCTGGTGGCGCTGGGCGGCATGTTCTCCGAACGTAGCGGTATTATCAACATTGCCTTGGAAGGCATCATGGTGGTCGGCGCGCTGTGCGGCTGCCTGTTCCTGCGTTATACGGAGGACGCGGGCTTTGGCGCGAGCGCTCCGCAGCTTTATATGCTGCTTGCGATGCTGATTGCCGGTGTCTCCGGCATCCTCTTCAGCATGCTGCTGGCGTTTGCCTCCATCAAGCTGAAGGCCGACCAGACCATCGGCGGCACGGCGCTTAACATGCTTGCGCCCGCGCTGGCGGTCGTTATCACCTGGACGGTACAGGGGCAGGCTCAGACGACGATCCTGATTCCGAAATGGATTCGTATTACTCAGGAGAGTCTGGGGCTTGCGACAACGGATGACTTTTTCTCCCGCTTGATCTTTAAATCCTTATATCTGACGACGCCCGCCGCCGTTTTGCTGCTGATTGTTTCCGCGGTATTTCTGTACAAAACAAAGCGCGGTCTCAGACTTCGCGCCTGCGGCGAGCATCCCCAGGCGGCAGACAGCGTAGGCGTAAACGTGTACCGCATGCGCTATCTGGGCGTGGCAATTTCCGGCTTCCTTGGCGGTATCGGCGGTCTGGCGTTTACGGTGGCCGCCGGCAGCGGTTTCCAAAGCACTGTGGCCGGTTACGGCTTCCTCGCCCTGGCGGTGATGATCTTTGGTAACTGGAAGCCGCTGAACATTCTTGGCGCTTCGCTGTTCTTCGCGTTCTTTAAAATTCTCGCCTCCTACAGCGACATGATTCCCTTCCTGCCGAAGTTCGAAAACGTTAAGGGCAGCGAGTACATCTACCTAATGCTCCCTTATCTGGTGACGATGATCGTGCTGATCCTGACCAGCAAAAAGAGCCGCGCGCCCAAGGCCGAAGGCGTACCCTACGACAAGGGCGGACGGTAACTGGGAATTTGGGGTTGGGTGCGATGTTGCCTGTACCGGCAAAGCGCCCCGCATCACAGTGATGCGGGGCGCTTTTGTAATGCCTATGCTTGCGGCCTCTACTTCTCCTGATAGTATGACTGGCCGTAGACGATCTCGTGCATGGCGTCCAGTGTGGTTTTCATGCGGCGTTCGCTGATATACACCAGGCTGACGCCGCCAAACTCGCGATAGCCATATTCGCCAACCATGGGGATGCTGAACTGGTTGAGCACCATGCCGCCGCCCTGAAGGTTTTTCATTGCCTCGCCGCTTAATACCGCGCTGCCAAGCTCCAGAAGCTCATCGCTGGTCAGGTTGGTTTTGCCATAGGGCAGCGCTGTTTGAATCAGCGTCAGCAGCTTGGTAAAGTCCATACCGTCCATAACCTGCTCCAGCAGCACCTCCAGCAGATGGCGCTGGCGCTCGTTACGGTTCAGGTCGTTCTGCCCCTTGAGGTTACGGATGCGGCCATAGGTAACGGCTTGCATGCCGTCCAGGTGCTGAACGCCATCCTCCAGCTTCAGGCGGGTGCGGCCCTCGTTGCTATCCATGGGCTCCTTTTCAAACAGCTCATAGTTAATGGCAGAGGCTTCCGCCCGGGTCATCTCCATATCCACGCCGCCAAGCGCCTGGATGATCTCAGCCAGGCCATGAATATTGACAACTACATAGTGTTCGATATTCATCTGAAAATTACGGTTTACGGTCTTCATGGCCAGCTCCGCGCCCGCGGCGGTGCTGCCGCCCTTGGTGCAGCCAAACTTGTAGGCGGTATTGATACGCTTTCGGCTCTTGTAGCCGGGAACCTCCACCGCGGTATCGCGCGCGATGGAGCTAAGCGTGACGCTGCCCGTATCCTTGTTGATGGAGCAGATAATAACGGCGTCGCTGCGCCCTTCCATGCTCTGCGCATCCTTATCGCGGCTGTCGATGCCAAGCAGCAGAATGTTGAACACGTTGTCCGGCAGGGCCTCGTTTGGCTCCAGATTGCTCAGGTCTACCTCCGTCTGGGTTTCGTCCTCCAGCATGGTGGCAAGCTCCGCCATCAGCGCCTCTTCCTCGGGGCTGAGCTCGCCCGCGTTTGCCGCGGTGGAGTCGGACGTCTCTCCCTCCCCGTCTGCCCACTCCTGCCACTGGGCAAGCTCCTCGGGCGTCAGGTCCTTGGGCACGTAGTCCTCAAGCTCGTTCTCATTGGCGTTCAGCGAGCTTTCCGCCGTCGCGCAAGCCACGCCGAAAACCATTACCAGGCACAGGAGCAAGGAGACCAGCCTTTTCATCGGTTCAACCATGAAATGATTCCTCCTTCAAGCATACCCTTGAAAATTCAATGCCTCAGCGGGTCTGTGCAAGCAGGCCGTACAGTCCGTTCTGGGTAAACGGGGTCGTCAGATAAGGTCTGGTGCGCATCAGCGCGCTGAATATCGCCAATTGCGACTCGGATGCAGTATAGGGCACAACCGCCTTCGTGTCAAGCGCCTGCGCACGCTCGCCATAGCGCATCAGGGTAGAGCCCATGCGTTGCATTTCCCCCTGCAGCAGGCTCTGCGCCAGCTCCAGGAGCGCCTCGGTAGCCACGGCCTCACCCTTTGCTCCGGCGATGGCGGCGGCTTCCTGCTCCGCCTGAGGAGAAGCGGCGGACTGAACCGTCTGACCGTTGACCATCTCCGTTACGTCGCCCTGCGGCGCAGTGCCGGACTCCGGCAGCAGGCCGCTCGCGTCGAACAGGAGCTGCGCGCCCCTGAGCGCCGGGGCGATATCCACACGCCGGCCGCCATTTTCCATATACAGGCTGACGCGCATCAGCGGCTCGTTCAGCTGTGCCGCGTCAGCCGCGGAGGCTTCCGACTCGGGCAGGGTCGTTTGGGCGGTGACAGGCTCAAGCTCCACGCAGAACTTCGTGCCGATGCGGCCCATATCGTTCGCATCCATCAGCGCCTGGAGCTCCGGATTGTCGCGCAGGTCGTCCACGGCAAACAGCACAGTGGCGCCATTGAGAGAAAATGCGATATATTCGATCTTTTGTTGCTTCAAATGGCTGAGCATGTAATAGCTCAGGGTCAGCCTCCGCCCGCGCACCACACGGTTGCCGTCCGCGTCGGTCTGATAGCCGCCATCCGCGTTCAGCTCCGGTTCCGCCGTCAAAATCAGCAGCGCCTGGTCGTAACCGCCCTTCAGCCTGAGCGAAGGGGTTATGGGCCGTTCCTTGCCATCCAGTATGTCGGTTACCGGCGTGCCGTAGTATGTCTCGCCGATCTTAAGAATTTCAATGGTACGAACCTGCGCTTTTAAGGTTTCGCCCGTGCTGAACAGCAGCTCGTCATACACTGGGTCGATTTTCTTAAATGGGTCGTAGGGCATGTAGTGGTGCGGGCCCCAGTTGATGAAGAAGCAGGGGCTTCCCTCGGCAAACCGTAGCTCGTAATAGTCGGGCGCTTCGAGCTTGGTCAGCAGAAATGGATAGTTGCCATAAAATTCACCCTTTTTGCGCTCCAGATAGCCGGTGACCTCATCGCCCTCAAACATCACGCTGTCGTCATAGGAAAAGAAGAATTCCTCCGGATCGGGCTCGCCCTGTATCTTGGATGACTCCTCCGGATAAATTTCCACGATGATTCGCTTAATCTCCACCCGCACCTCGTACACGCCGGGAAGGTACTTGCTGTTGCTGGTTGGCACCGTGACCTTCGCGATGTACTCGCCCACGTCCGTCGGCGCGTCGCCCAGATGCGTGTTGCCTTCAAAATATGCGACGGACGCGCCCTTGGGCAGCAGCTTGGAGTCAAACGAAAATTTTTTGCGGTCATAGGTTTTGGTTTGCTTACCGATTTCAAGCGGCTTTCGCAAATCCTTCGCCTGGAAAACGGTCCGCTCGCCAAATGCGAAAGCGTTGACTGTGTCGGGGGACAGCGTAGCGCCTTCCTTTGCCGTTGCAAACGGACGGAAGGTGACGATATCGCCATCCTTCAAATCAGGGATGTTGCACTCGCCGTTTTGCATCAGCACAATTTTAGCGTCGGCCATATACGTATCGGGCATATCGCGCTCGGCGTTGGATACGTAATACTGAATGCCCATGGTTTGCGCACCGTCCGCTTTGAAGGTGACGGCGCCGTATTTTTCAACAGCCACATTTGAAATGACGGGCAACGCATCCGGGCTGCCCCCGCCGGTGAGGATGGTCGCAAAGGTCTGATTGTCCGAAAGCACCACCACATCCACGCCTGACAACGGCTTGTTTCTCCACAGGGTAATATGCCCGTTAGGCGAAGTGGTTGCGGTAAAGGGGTCCTCACGACCGATTTTGAGAACGATCTCGCGGTTGGCCAGCGGCGCGTTGGCGCTGTCCGTCACATAGATGACGGTGGGCTTGAGCCGGCTGCCCGGCAACTCCGTTCCTCCACTTATGGACAGGTTGGTCTGACCATTCGCCGTCAGCGTGCAGTTGCTGCCGCCTACCGCGGTTGCCACGCACAGCCCGCCGCTACCCTGTACCGTCAGCTTCGCTCCGCTGCCCAGCGACAGCTTGCCATCCACACGGCTGCTGCCCGTAAGGATAAGCGTAACCGTCGCGCTGTCTCCGATTGTCAGGTTGCCTGCCGTGCTTACATTCTCCATATTCAGGGTGACATTTGCGCCGGCGGCGATGGCAATGTCGCCGCTGACAGCCCCGTCGCTCTTAACCAGATAATTGCCCGTAGGAAGGGTAAGCCCGCCGTCCGTAAGCATCTCCAGCTTTGCCGCTCCGAGCACGGCCTTGACCGTCAGCTTTTTTCCCTTCAGCACGGCTTCGTAGCGGTAACCGCTTGCCGGAGTGGGCAGGGGCACATACGCGACACGGGGGTCAGCCGTCGAAAAGCACATAGCCACATTCTTGCCGTCATACACGGCTGCGGTATCGGCGGCCAGATCCTCGCCAACATCAATTCTTTGCCAGCTGTTCAGCGCGCTGCCCGAAATGCTGCCGCAGGTAACGGTCAGGGGGGACGGAACCGTAAGCTTGTCCGCGCTCAGGGTATCCACCGCCACGCTGCCGGTACCCGACAGAGTGATCTCTCCCGCGCCGGCAAGCGCGCCAAACCGGTTGCTTTTACTGACGAACAAACCTACCGGCTGGTTTGCGGCTACAGAGGGTTTCCATAAATCCGAGCCGATGCCGTCAAACAGCAGGGATACGCCCTGTTCGTTTACAGTAAGCGTCTGACTTTGTGGGGCGGCCCCAGCCACAATTTTATACGCCTTGTTCGCCTCCGCCCTAAAGGAATCGGGGGATAAGCTCATGTCATATTCGCCGTCCGCGTTCGCGGGTTTTTCCGGCAGCGAGGTGACAACCAGCTTTGTTCCGTCGATTCGGGAGGAATAACTCAGATCGACGCCCGGTTCCGGCAACCACAAATAGGCCTTGCCGTCCGGCGAGGGTTGCATATATTGGAACCCCTTTCCATCCACGATCGCGGCGTTGGTGCCGGTGGCGTTGAACACATAGCGCTTGCGCCCATTTAAGCTGGGAACCTCCGGAATTTTGGCGCTGCCGCCCAACACGTTGAGCGCGCCGCAGTTGAGGTTGCTGACGGACAGGCTGCCCCTGCCGTTGATAGTCAGGGCGGCGCTGGGAGCGGCGATGGTCGATATGGTGTTGTTTCCCTCAAACGCCAAGGACGCGACCGCACCGACCTTAAGGTTCAGCGTCAGCATATTTACATTACTGAGCGAAAGCGAAACCAGCATGCCTTCGCGCACGTAAAGCTGCGAACCCGCTCCACCGCCCCTGACCGCGTAGCTGCCGCTGCGGTAAAGGATATTAACACCGTCGCGAAGGGTAAGCTCGATGGGCAGGCTGGCGGACCTGGCGCGCGTATTGTTCTCCACAAGGGCCGCCGCCTCGGCGTCCGCCGCGGCAAGCAGCCACTGTCCAAGCGGACAAAGCGCCACAATATTATCGTTCTCATCCAAGCCAATATGCTCGCAACCCTCAATATCGCATTTGGGCGCTTGCGCACAATTAGGGTTAACGTGGTCGCAAAGGCTTTCATCCCACGCGGGTGCCCCGGGCGTCGCCGTTTCAGGTACGGGCGTAGGCTCGGCCGCCGTGGGGGCGGGCGTCTGGCCGGCCGTTGGCGTAGCGCTGACGACCGCGGATGCTGTAGGCGAAGCGGAAGGCGGCTGTGATGGGCTCTGCGTCGGCTCCGCGGAAGGGGTTTCCGTCCCGGCGGTCTCCGCCGGGGCCTGCGTCGGCTCGGCAGTGGGCGTGGGCGTGGGCGTGGGCGGAGCCTCTTCCACCTCCGTTTTGTCAATCGGCGGCAAGGTCGGCTCCGGCGTGGGCGTTGGCAGCGCCGTTACCGGATCTTCCACCGTCGTTGCGGGGGCTTCGCCGACCGCCGCCCCGGAAAAAAGCATCATCGCGCAAAGGCATAGGGATAACAGCCTGAACGCGCGCCTTCGAAACGAATGCTGTGACATTTTTGTTCACGGCCTCCTTACAAGATGTTCCTGCGGGCGTTTGCCCGCCGGGCAAATCGGAAAGCTTCTCCGCATGGCATGCTCGTAGTCGCAAAAGGTTGGTGGGAACAACGGGGTCCTCAACGAATGGACGATTGTAAGCGCCGCATTGTTGCATGTACGGAAAATTTTACAGGTTTTTCAGTTCATCCATCCGCTTAGATCCTGCTTTTGCAGAAGCTTCACCAGCGGCACGCCCAGCGCGTAGCATACGGCTGCCTGTCCCAGCCCCACGGTCAGCATATTCAGCCACAGCGCGTCGATGCCATAAGCATAGGTAAGCACCAAACCGATAACGACCGCGTTGCACACAACGGGCGGTAGCGCCCGCAGCCAAATGCCGCCGCGCATGCGCCAGGTCATAACCGCCGCCGCGGACGTGGCCAGCGTGCCGAAAACCACGTCATAAATGTTTGCTCCGCCCAGCAGATTGCTCAGCAGGCAACCTACCGCCAAGCCCGGCACGGCCTGTGGAAACAACGCGGGTAAAACCGTAAGCGCTTCGGAAACGCGAAACTGAACCGCGCCGAAGCTGAAAGCCTGAAAGATAAGCGTAAGCGCCGTGTAGAGCGCGGCCACAATAGCGGCAAGGCAAATACTACGGGTCGTGAAGTATTTATGCATGCTTGCGTACCTCCAAAATAGGGACAGCCTGTCCACAGGTTGCCAGTATAAGTATAGCACAAACCCATTCGTTCGTCGATAGAGATGCATGAGTGGACCGCCGCCTGAGCATACTGGAGCTATCACAGGAAAGGGAGGTGAACGCGATGTCGTTCCCCAACAACAATCAGTGCATCCACTGCGATGTGGAAAGCTGCCAGCACCATGCCAGCGACAACATGTGCGAGCTTGACAGCATCAAGGTTGCTCCGCGCTGCGGCTGCCATAGCGGCGACTGCGACGAGAGCCTGTGCGCCAGCTACCACGCGAAATAAGCCATGGATTCCGGCAGGCCGGCGGCTTAAAAGTCCGCCGGCCTTTTGCTTGCGCGCTATTCGACGGTTATGCCCGTCATTTCCTTCCATTTCTTACGGATGGCGTTTTGGTTGGTTACGCCGTAGTTGGGATCGTTCTGCTTGCATTCGTCCATATCGCGCAGGAAATGCACGCAGAGATGTCCGTCAAAACCATTATCTTTAATGCTGCCGGAAAGGTGGGGAACGTTGTGCATGCTGGCAAGCGTCCAGGTGCCGCTGGGCAGCTTGACATACACGGGCTTGGGCGTCCAGGTGTTGGTATTGCCGAACGCCTTGTACATAATCTGGGTATCGGTGAGGGTTAGCGGCTCGCTGTCCGCATGGCGGCCGAGGCTGTAGAAACGAAGCTTCCACTGCCGGTTGGTTTTGGGATCGAAAACCGTCACGGTCTGACCTGTCCTGACCGTGGGCTTGATATCGTTAAACCAGTGCAGGAGCTTGACGCTGCTTTTATCCGGGCCTGTCGTTACACCCGCGTCATCGCCGATATCCATGTCGCTGTCCGCATCCGGATCAGCCGCGAGCGCGTTTCCGCTATAAAGCAGGGACTGCGTTCCCGCCCCGGCCACGCCGTCGGCGGTCAGCCCGTTTCGCTTCTGGAACGCGATCACCGCCGCCTGGGTAAGCGCGCCGTAATCGCCATCGACCGACACGTTATAGTTAAGCGCCTTAAGCGCCTTTTGCAGATTTTTGACCTCCGTGCCCTTCGCCCCGTAGCGCAGCGTGATGTATGTGCCCCCAGAGCTGCCGGAGTCGTCGGAATCGCCGGCGTCGCCGGAACCGTCCGATCCGCCGGAGTTGTCGGAATCGTCCGTCGAGCCTGAGGAGCCGCCCGCGGAAACCGCGGAGGAGGAAAAAAGCTTGTCGAAGGTTTTGGAACCCGCAAGGCCGTCGGCAGTCAGGCCATTGCGCTGCTGAAACGCCTTGACGGCCGCCACCGAGCCGCTGCCATACACCCCGTCCAGCGAGCCGGAATAGTAGCCCAGCTCCTTAAGCCTTGTCTGGACGGATTTGACGTCATTCCCCGTATAGCCCTTGCGCAGCGTGCGCGTAAACGTGCCGCCGCCGGAGGAATCGTTGCCGCCGGAGGAATCGTTGCCAGCCTGGTCTGCCAGCTTATACAGCAAATTGAGCGTCTTGGTGCCGGCAAGGCCGTCTGCTGTCAAACCCTGCTTTTTCTGAAATGCGATGACCGCGCGCTGGGTACCCGCGCCAAAGCGGCCGTCGATCCCATTGGTGCTGTACCCAAGCTTGACAAGGGCAGTTTGAAGCTCCGTCACCCGGTCTCCCTGGTCGCCGTATTTGAGGGTATTGGGGTTGGTAGTGGACGACGACGAGCCTGACGAACCGCCTGAGGAACCGCCCGACGAGCCGCCCTCCAGCGCGTTCAGATCCGCGTAAATCCTGGTAAGCGTCTGCGTGCCGGCCTTGCCGTCGGCGGTCAGGTCGTTGGCCGTCTGATAGCGGATCACGGCGCTCTCGGTGCCGCGGCCAAACTTGCCGTCGGTTCCGTTGGGATCGTATCCCAAAGAAAGCAGCGCCTTTTGGAGCTTGAGCACATCCGAACCGCGGGAGCCAAACTCCAGCGTGCTATACTTCTTTTCCGCCATGGCTGCGGACGAGCTAAGCATCATAATCGCGAATGCCAGCGCGAGCGCCCTCCTGGCGGCAGTGTGCAGTGAAGCTCTCATCTTGCGTTCCTCCTTGGCCTGTGCATGGGTTTAAATGCCGCTTTCGCATGCATCGTGTTCCAAGTATATCAAAAAGTTTCGCAAAAGTAAATGGAATATTACGTCTTTGTTACGAAATCCATCGGACTCTTGAAAGCGATTTGATAAATTTGAAGTAAAACTGATGCATGATAATGGTACACTAAATCGTTGTCATCAGTGGATGAGTGCCGAATGACGCGCCATCCGCCAAAGGAGTTTTCGTTATGAACAGGAAACAAATTTCAGGTTTTGTGGCGGCACTGCTTTGCCTTGCGCTTCTTTTCGGACATATTCCGTCCGTGCGCGCGGAGGATTGCTTTACCATCAATGTGGACACGCTGGATATGGACAGCCTCAACAGCGATGAGTATGTCGCCCTGAACCTGTCCGCACAGACTCAGGGTATCCGCGTGCAGAAGTATATCAGCGATTCCAGCGAGCTGGCCGTTCCTGTCCGCCTGACGCTGACGCAGATGGATTCCGGCACCTTGCTGTTTGACAAGGACTACGGTTACCAAAGCGGCACGTTCGACAGCGGGGTGATTTACCTGCCCTATGTGGATAACCGTACCATCCCATACCTTGTGACGCTGTACGTGGCGGACTATGTGTTTGCTATGCCCTTTATGCACTTGCAGCCGCGCTTGATGTACAACGGCGCATGCACCTACGGCGTGCGCCTTCGCGATTTGGATTCCAGCCTGTCAGCCGATTGGCTGATGGGAACGATGGTGGATTTAACCGCGCTGCGCTCGGAGGGATACCGCGTGGTGGACGTGTGCGCAAGCAACTATTCCATCATTGGCCAGGCCACCATTCAGATGCAGGGGGATTCGCTCTGCGTCCAGCTCTCCTTTGTGCCCTCCGCCAACGTGGAGGTAAACTATCTTTCCCTGTACGTTATTACCGACTGCGCCGGTATGACTACGGCGGATGTATCCCGCATGCCGCAGCCCGCCCGTTCTGCGGGCGAGTGGATCGACGTGTCCGGCGCTACCAGCGCGTTGATTTACATGCCCATGCAGGTCAGCTATGACTCGGCCGGGCTTTCCACTTTTGGATACGACCTGTCCTCCGGCGATTTACAGGCACAAATAGCCCTGTGGCAGGCAAACCGCAGCGGCGGCGCCGTTTATGTGGAGCCCACACCCATGCCGGAAACGGATGACGGTTCCCAATGGAGTGGGGGAGGTATTGAGGATGGCGGCACCGGGTGGGACGGCTCCAGCGCTGGAGACGGCTCTACCGGCTGGGACGACAACGTCGGCTGGGACGACGGCTCTGGTTGGAGCGACAATACCGGCTGGATTGACGATTCCGGAAACAGTACTGGCTGGGATGACGGTGCCGGCTGGGTGGATCATTCCGGATGGAACGAAGGCTCAGCATGGGACGATGGAACTGCATGGGACGATGGGTCAGGCTGGGTTGATGCAACCCCAACGCCTGCTTTCTGACGAAACTTACGTAATCCAGCGGCCTTGAAGTCTTGAAGGAAAACGGAATCTGTTACCCTTCCGCCGTTTGACAAAAACAGCGGGAGGGTTTTCATAACAAGGGCGTTATTCGCTTTTAGCGGCATCGCCATGCTGTGCGTTGTAAAACAACTCGAAATACCATTTCATATATCGCACGCGTCCATAGATTCCCTGAAAGGGAAGCCTGTCGTTTTTAAACACATACGGCTGGCCGGAAAGCGGCTGGACGGCTACCACGTCGCTATCCGTCACGCGGATATACTCCTGCCGTTGTTCCATTTCTTCCCGGAAGCGCGCAGCCTCTCCCGTAACCAGCGATTTCACCGCGCTAACCGAGGATGTATTCATAATGGTAAATTCAAAACCGCCAAAGCATAGCAGTGCTAGTGAAAACGCAAGGTACAGTGCGCAAAACCGCTTGCCAATCCCATTGGCCGCGGCGAGCAGGTGGCCCGCCGCCTCCCGCTCCCGGCGGCGCTCCAGCAGGCGGATCAACGCGCCCTCGGCATAAATGGCGCTGCCGATAATCATAATGAGAAAATAAAAATAGATGGCGTTCATATATCGGGCTGTATCATAGCCGTACCCTGTGTAGATACCCGGCGCCAGCGAACTGGCAAACAATCCGTAAAGCATCACGAACACCCCGAACGGATAACGGAATGTGTGCGCACTCTGCCGCAGCGGCTGCCATAACGCGGGTAAGATCAGCATCAGCATGGCCAGTAGCTGCGGAGACAGCCACCCACCCGCCAGATCGAAGGAATCCAGCGCCGCAGTGATCACCGAGTTGACAACGCCCGCCGCCTCACCCGATCCCGTGCGCTGCTGCCTGAGCTCTATGCCTGGCGCTGCCGCGCTAATAGCGAACGCCACGCAGAAAAAAGCAAGCGCAACGGCGCAATGCCAGCGGTTTTTTCCTTTTTTTAGGAAGCTGGCGGCGGTTACAAGAGCAAGACAGACGAACGCGCCCAGCGCGGGGCCATAAAAGCTGCCGCCCAGCATAAAGCCGCACAGCGAAAGCATCGCTCCGCGAAAGAGGGAACGCCGCACTGTCTGCTCCGCCGAGCAGCGCAGCAGCAGCCCCAGCGCCTGCATAAGCGTACAGGCGGCAACCGTGTACATGCCGCCGTTGTGCCAGTACACGCTATATCCAATGGAGGGCATGAACTGGAGCATCAGCACCATTACGGCCGGATAGGCAATCCAAAAAGCGCTTCTGTCCGCATGGAGCCAAGTGTTGGTGATGCCCTTGAGCAGATAACCTACGGACAGGCACATAAGCGCCAGCGTGAACCAGTTGCTTAGAAAATAAAGACGAATGTCGAAAATAATCGGCGTTACACCAAAAAAGGCCGTAGAAACAAAATTGCCCTGCCAGGTCAGGTACGTATCATAGGTTTTTTGGACAATGGCACGGAGCACCTCCCATAATGAGCCGGTGTTTACCCAAGCGGTGGCGGCAGGCAGCACAAAGCCAAAGTCATCGTCAGCCGGATAGTTATAAACCGCGATAATCACCAGCGGTATCAACGAACAGGCAAATATGGCCGCGCTGACGCAGGCAAGCGTTCTGCTGGATATGCTCCGCTCCGTCAGCCACCGCCCAAAACCCCGTTCTTTCCGCGTTTGATACTGCAACATAAAGCTTTGAATTCCTTCCTTTTTTCCAAAATTATATCACAAACAAAAATAAAGGCAAATATATACATCAATAATCCGAAGCTTGACTTTTCCAACGCCGCTCTGTATTCTATTGATTATTGAGCCATTCATTTACACCCGATAAAGAGGAAGGAAGATACGATGAAGATCGGTGCGTTGGAAGCGGGCGGAACCAAAATGGTGCTGGGAATCTTCGATGGAGAGGGCGCGGAGCTGGAGCGGCTGACGCTGCCAACGGAGACCCCCGAGATCACCATGCCCAAAATGATCGATTTTTTCAGGGCGCATGAGGTGAACGCGCTGGGCGTGGGCAGCTTTGGCCCTCTGGATCTGAACCCCGCCTCGCCGACCTATGGCTATATCACTTCCACGCCCAAGCTCGCGTGGCGCAACTATCCGCTGCTTAGCAGCCTTGCCGGCGGGCGCGATATTCCCAGCGCGATCGACACAGACGTAAACGCCGCCATTATCGCCGAGGTGGAGCTGGGCGCCGCGAAAGGCTGCCAGAGCGCCGTGTACATCACCGTGGGCACGGGTGTCGGCGGCGGCGTATATATCAACGGACAGACCGTGCATGGTCTTTTGCACCCCGAGGTCGGGCATATGCTGCTTCGCCCGCATCCCGACGATTCCAACCCCCGCGGCGTATGCCCCTATCACGACGGCTGCCTAGAGGGTCTGGCGGCCGGGCCGGGGCTTGGCGCGCGCGTGGGCGGAGACGCCCGCGACCTGCCGGACGACCATCCGACCTTTGAAATCGAAGCGTATTATTTGGCGCAGATGTGCGTTAACCTCATCTTAACGGTAAGCCCAGAGCGTATCATTCTGGGCGGCGGCGTCATGCAGCGAAAGAGCCTTTTTGCCATGGTTCGCAGGGAAACCGTCCGTCTGCTTAACGGCTATGTCCAGTCCCCCGCCATTCTTGAGCATATCGACGGGTACATCGTCCAGCCGGAGTTGTTCCCCGTGAGCGGCTTGGTAGGCAGCTATCTCATTGGCAAGCGGGCGCTTGTTCGGAGCACGGCCTGCTGACGCCGTTTGATAAAGAAAGACAAAACCTCCGGTACGCGAGTACGCGTTTGACCGGAGGTTTTTTTCCTTATTCCCAAACGTTGTTTGAAAATATATGTTTACCGTCAGACTTTTAAGCCCCAACCCTGATTTTTCCAAAATACTCAGGCCGGTGAAAATCCGGCATGGGCCACTCCACAGCGTTCCACATACCGTGGTGAAGGGCCGCCGTTTTGTCCCCACACTTGTAAAAATTGCCACGCAGCTCTTCTCCCTCGGCAAGGGTCAAATTGCCCCGCAGCTTCAAAAAAGCCGCCGGCACAAAGTATGATACCGCCCACCAGCCGCCCCGGTGCATGCCCGTGGCCACACGCATTCCTTCGGGGTAAGCCTGAAGCACCTCGCGGTTTTGCCGGTCGGCGCCGATGCCGATGAACATGGCGCCGATGGGATTGCATTCAAAGTTGAAGTAAATGGGGTTGTTGAGTTCGCCAATGTACAGCTCCAGGCAGCTGTCGTTATACACTCCTCCGCCGATGCGCGTTTCCTCAGCGCGAATCTCTTTCTCGCGGCTGTACATCAGCACGTACAGCCCCTCGGGCGTCCAGCCCAGCCGCGCGCGGCTCTGTGGACGGTAGCCAGTCTCGTCCCAGGGATAAACGCCGATTTCCGCTTCCTCCAGCGCGCTCCAGGGCGCCGCCAGCCCATCCGGGAAGAACTCCAGGTTCCGCGCAAGCGGCAGCGCGGGCGTTCCGTGCATCCGTCTGATGGTGTATTCCATACTTGGCCTCCGATTCATCCGTCGATTATGCAAAATTCAAACACCTTTGCGACCGGCACGGAACCCTTTTTCCAGCGCCCGATCCACGCCATTATAGGCGTCGCGCGGCCTACTGTCAACCGCTTGCGGGATTTGGCGCGCCGCTCTATAATAAAGCGAAGGCCGTATGCTTACAGAAAGGGAGGTGGGCGCTTGGAACGCATTCTGGTTGTCGAGGACGATCCGAGCATCAAGGCCGAGCTGGAAACCCTGCTTCGCGTTGGGGCGCCAGGCATCTTTGGCCCTGGATGGTTATCTGCGCGCTTTCGCTTCTGGCGGCCGGATATACCTGCGTAGCGGCAGACCGCGAAATCGAGTCCGCCTTTCTGGGCGGTTCCTCGGGGTTTGCGCTGTTTGGATGGATGGCCGCGCTTTCTGCGGCGGTTATCCTTTTCACCATCGGGCTTGCGCGCAGCCTGACCGGGGTGCTTCTGAAATGCGAGCGCTTTCGCTGCCGGGGCGCCAATCCCTTTTTGCTTAGGCAGCTCGGCGCACGGCTTGGCCTAACCGCCGTAATGGTGGGCCTGCTCTCGTTTTTAATCGGGTTTTCCATTACGGGTTTTCCATTATTGGGGCCAATTTTCCCCTTGTGCAGAAGGTCGGCGAGCGTGCCGCGCTTAACCGCGACTATCCGTTTGACATAATCGCCGCCGTGGACCCCGCCGACCGCCAGGCTCATAACATTGCGACGGCGTTTAACCTTGCGGACGCGCCGTTTGACGCGGAGAATTTGCGCGCGGCGCTCACCTACCGCTACTCCGCTACAAACGGCCTGTATGCCTACGAGCGGTGCGACGCGAGGATCAGGGAGTACGGAAGGCTTCAGCGCAACGGCGTGACGGCAATTTTTGTGGTTAGCGCCCTGTACATCGCGTCGGTCTTTTTGTTGATTGCAATGGCGATGCTGGCACTGAAAACCCTGTCCGGCCTGGATGAGGACCAGCGGCGCTATGCCGTGCTGTATTGCCTGGGCGCAGGGGAGCGGGAGATGGGCCGCGCGCTGTTCTGGCAGACCTTCTGCTTCTTCTTTCTTCCTTTTCTATTGCCGGTGCTGCTTAGCATTCCCACGGGCGTCATCTGCGGGCGTATCATGACGCCGGGGGGCAGCCCCGGACTTGCGGGCGAGGTATATTTCAACGCCGTCGCTATCGCACTCATACTGAGCGCGATCTACGCCCTGTATTTTAGGCTACATACCTGATTGCCAGGCGGAGCGTCATCCGGCCGCACGGGTAAGGTAAAAAACACAAAACCCAGGGGATAGGAGCCTCTATAAGCTGTTGACGGAAAAGCAAAAAAGAGAATTGCGGTTGCGTGCGTTCTGCTGTTCGTTCTTGCTTCGGTGGCGGCATGCTGGTTTGTGGGCAGGCCGCTGTTGCAATTCCGAGCCGGAGCGTTTCCGGAAGTGGGTTGATGAAAAGGGCGTGTTGGGAAGGCTGGCCTTTGTGGGCATGATGGTGCTTCAAATTTTTATTGCCGTTATCCCGGGCGAGCCGCTGGAAATCGGCGCGGGCTACGCTTTTGGCACGCTGGAGGGCATGCTTCTTTGCCTCTTGGGCGCGGTGATCGGCAGCGCGCTTGTTTTTGGGTTTGTGCGCAGATTTGGCCTGCGGGCTGTCGAGCTCTTCTTTCCCCGCGAGAAGATTTTTTCTCTTTCCTGTTAAAGGATCAGGAGCGGCTGAACCTTTGGGTGTTTATTGTATTTTTTATTCCAAGCACGCCAAAGGATATCCTGTCGTACTGCATCGGTCTGACGCGCATGCGGTTTTCCACCTGGCTGGCCATTTCAGGCGTAGCGAGAATTCCATCCGTCATTACCTCCACCATTGGGGGCGACGCGCTTGGGGCAGGCGAACACGGGCTGGCGGTGCTGGTATTCGCCATAACGCTGGTCATCAGCGGCGCGAGGGTCATTGTGGATAAACGGCTATGCAAAAAAAGGCGGGGAAAGCCGGAGGACAATTCCAGCTCCGGACCCATGCCTCTTTGACCGCGCTTTGCACCGCTCCCATTTTAAATAAGCGCGGCTCGAAAATTTACTTGCATATCCTCCCGGGTGCGCGTATCATAATCTGGCAACTCATATACGAAAGGACTTTCGCCGCTATGCAAGCATCCTCCTCCAAGGGAAACGCCTTTGCCCGGGCGCGTGCGGCGCTCTGGGCCGCATTTCCCCATACGCTGCCTGTACTGATGGGATTTTCCTGCCTTGGACTTGCTTATGGCGTATTGATGTCGGCCAAGGGCTACGGCGCGGTCTGGTCTCTACTGATGAGCGCCATCGCTTTTTGCGGAAGCATGCAATACGTCGCCATCACGCTGCTGATCACCGCGTTTGACCCGGTCCAGGCCTTTTTGATGAGCCTGATGGTCAACGCGCGCCATCTGTTTTATGGGCTGAGCATGCTGCCAAAGTATCGGGGCATGGGCCGCGCGCGCAACGTAATGACCTATATGCTGTGCGACGAAACGTTCTCCATCGTCTGCTCGGTCACGCCGCCTCCCGGCGTGCCGGCAAAGGATTTTTACCTTGCCGTTTCCGTGTTGGACTATCTGTATTGGGTAGCCGCTTCCTTTCTGGGCGGACTGCTTGGAGAAATGCTGACTTTTGACCTGACGGGCCTTGATTTTGTGCTCACAGCTTTGATTTTCGTCCTTTTTCTGGACAAATGGGAACAGAAGCAAAACCGCCTTTCCGCACTCGCGGGCGTGGCGGCGGCGATTATGTGCCTTCTTATCTTCGGCGCGCAGGGCTTCATCGTTCCGGCGATGCTTGTAATCCTGGCGGCGCTTCTTTTGGGGAGGAACCGCTTATGCCGCCATTGACCAATTTTCAAACGCTGGCAATTATCCTTGCGGTTGCGGCGGGTACTATCCTCACGCGTTTTATTCCCTTCTGGCTGTTTCCGGAGAAAAGGCAGGTTCCGCGCGTCGTGCTGTTTTTGGGCCAGGCGCTTCCTCCCGCAATGATGGGCCTTTTGCTGGTATACTGTCTTAAAGGCGTTGATTTTTCATCCGCGCCGTATGCTGTACCCGAAGCGGTCGCGCTGCTTGCCATCTATTTTTTGCACAGATGGAAGCATAACGCGCTGCTCAGCATTGCCGGCGGCACAGCAGTTTATCTTATGCTGCTGCGCGCGCTTGGCGGTTGAGGCGCGCCGAATTTTTTGAGGGCCGTTCTACCGGGTTGTTTCCAGCGCGGGAATCAAGCTATATACAAAAAAGCGGCTACCATAACGGCAGCCGCTTTTTCACGCATTCCATCAACCCAGGAACATCATGGCGATGGACAGCACCACGAACACAACCGCGCAGATCTTGGTGATCAGCGCCAGCTTCGCATCCATGCCCTTGGCCTTGTTCTTGCCGAAAAAGGTTTCGGCAGCGCCGCTCACGGCGCCGATGCCGGTACGCTCGCTGCTCTGCAGCAAAACGGTCGCTGTCATGATCAAGGCGGCTATTAAAAGCAGGATACCAATAATCCATTGAAGCACAGTCATCAGGGTTCCCCTCCTTGGCGAATATAGACATATTATAATAGCATTTTCAATTTAAAAAAGCAAGAGGAATTTGCATAAAATCGGCGGTCTGCGTGCGGACTGTCCGCAAATCCTTTCCTTCGCTTGCAACGCATGTGGATTTGAGCTATACTATTTTTCATTAGCGCGGAGCTAAGGACTGAAAGCAGTGATGAAGGAGGGGTTCAAATGGCGTCCGACCTGGAAATCGCGCGAGGCGCAACCATGAAACCAATCGAGGAGATCGCGGCGGCGGCGGGCTTCGCGGTAGACAGCGTATCGCCTTATGGCAGGTACGTGGCCAAGATAGATCCGCGGGCGTACCAGGCTCAACCGCTGCGGGCAAAGCTGGTGCTTGTGACGGCCATTAACCCCACGCCGGCCGGCGAGGGCAAGACCACCGTATCCGTCGCGTTGGCGGACGGCATGCGCGCCATTGGCAAAAACGCGATGCTTGCGCTGCGCGAACCGTCGCTTGGCCCGGTATTCGGCATGAAAGGCGGGGCAACGGGCGGCGGCTATGCGCAGGTAGTGCCCATGGAAAGCATCAATCTGCATTTTACGGGCGACCTGCATGCCATTACCACGGCAAACAACCTGCTTTGCGCGATGATCGACAACCATATCCAGCAGGGCAACGCGCTATCGATCGACCCGCGCCGGGTGTGCTTCCGCCATTGCCTGGACGTAAACGACCGTCAGCTCCGCCAGATCGTGATGGGGCTTGGCGGCACGCAAAACGGTACGCCGCGCGAGGACGGCTTTGACATTACCGCCGCCAGCGAGGTGATGGCGACCTTCTGCCTTGCGGCGGATTTAAAGGACTTGAAAGCGCGGCTTGCCCGCATCGTAGTGGCGCGCACGTATGACAACCGCCCCGTAACCGCCGGGGATATCGGCGCCGCGGGCGCGATGACGGCGCTTTTGCGGGACGCTTTTTCGCCCAACCTGATTCAGACCATCGATCACACGCCCTGCCTAATGCACGGCGGCCCGTTCGCCAATATCGCGCACGGGTGCAACAGCGTGGCTGCCACGAAGCTTGCCATGCGCATGTCGGACTATACCGTCACCGAGGCGGGCTTCGGCGCGGACCTCGGCGCGGAGAAATTTTTGGATATCAAGTGCCGCATGAACGGCCTGTGGCCGAGCGTTATCGTGCTGGTGGCGACGGTTCGGGCGCTCAAGCATCACGGCGGCGCGGAGAAGGGAACCTACGGCGAGACCAACCCCGGGGCGCTGCGCGCGGGGCTTGACAACCTGCTTTCGCACATTCACAACATCCGCGAGGTGTGGAATACCTCCGTGGTGGTGGCGCTCAACCGCTTTGCCACCGATACCGATGAGGAACTGTCCCTGATTGGCGAGGCGATGGAGGCCGCCGGCGTGCCCTGCGCGCCGTGCAACGGCTGGGCCGAGGGCGGCCGCGGCACGACGGAGCTGGCCGGGCTGGTGTGCCGAACGGCAGACGGCAATCCCGTCCCACAACCGAGCTTTACCTACCCGGACTCGGCGGGCTTGAAGGAGAAGATCGCCCTGATTGCAACGCGCGTCTATCACGCGGGCAAGGTCAGCTTCTCGCCCGAGGCGGAAAACACCCTGGCGCAGCTGGAGGCCGACGGATATGCCCGCTGCCCCGTATGCATCGCCAAAACACAATACAGCATGAGCGACAACGCCGCCTTGCGCGGCGCGCCGGAGGGCTATACGCTTACGGTGCGCAGCGCCCGGCTAAGCGCGGGCGCCGGCTTTGTGGTGGCGTTCGCCGGCAGCATCATCGCCATGCCGGGCCTGCCGAATGCGCCCGCCGCGCTGGGCATCGACGTGGACGAGCAAGGTGAAATTATCGGTCTGTTTTAAGCAAGAGAGGGAGGATGCCAGAATGCAGAATTTGCAAATGGAATTGTTACAGATCCTCAAGGAGGATTGCCGCCTGCCGCTGGAGAAATTAGCCGTTATGACGGATGCGACGATGGAAACGGTGGCGGAAGCCATACAGGAAATGGAGCGCACGGGCGTGATACTGCGCTATTCCCCCGTGATCAACTGGGATAAAACCGACCGCGAGCGCGTTGAGGCAATGATTGAGGTTCGCGTAACGCCGCAGCGCGACCAGGGCTTTGACGCTATCGCGCAGCGGATTTACCGTTTCGACGAGGTAAAAAGCGTGTATTTAATGAGCGGAGCCTACGACCTGCTGCTGCTGGTGGAAGCTCACACCCTCAAGGAGCTTGCCTTTTTCGTCAGCACAAAGCTGAGCACGCTGGAAACCGTTACGGGCACGGCGACCCATTTTGTTCTGAAGCGCTACAAGAGCGACGGCGTTGTCTTTGAGGGCGGCAGCGACGACAAGAGGCTGGTGGTGACGGCGTGAGCATCGATCCCACCACCTATATGAACCCTGAGATTGTGAAGGTGCCCAAGTCCGGTATCCGCCGCTTTTTCGATGTGGCGGAAACCATGCCCGGCGCGATTTCGCTTGGCGTGGGCGAGCCTGATTTCGTAACCCCCTACCATATCCGCAACGCCGCCATCAACAGCCTTCTGGACGGCGAAACCCAATACACCAGCAACTGGGGCCTGCTCTCGCTGCGCGAGGAAATCGCGCGGTATATGGAGAGCCGCTACAATGTAACCTATGACCCCAAGAAGGAAATCCTTGTGACGGTGGGGGCAAGCGAGGGCATCGACCTTTCGCTTCGGGTGCTGCTCAACCCCGGCGAGGAGGTGCTCGTCCCCGAGCCCAGCTACGTCAGCTACGCGCCGGGCGTGATCTTCGCGGGCGGCGTGCCCGTGCCGGTTCCCACATCGGCCGAAAACGGCTTTGTGCTGACCCCGGAGGCCGTCCAGGCCGCCGTGACCTCAAGGACCAAGGCGATTATCCTGCCCTATCCCAACAACCCCACCGGGGCTGTGATCGGGCGTGAGATGCTGCAGCGGCTGCGCAAGGTGTTTGTGGAAAACAACCTGATCGTCATCAGCGACGAGATTTACAGCGAACTCTGCTACAGCGAGCAGGGGCACATAAGCATCGCCAGCCTGCCGGAGATGCGCGAACGCACCATCGTATTGAACGGCTTCAGCAAGGCCTTTGCCATGACGGGCTGGCGCATGGGCTACATCTGCGCCCCCGCCGCCTTTACCGATGTGATGTGCAAAATTCATCAGTACACCATCCTCTGCGCGCCGCGCCAGGGGCAGGTGGCTGCCGAGGAGGCGCTTAGGCAGGGGCGCGAGGACGGCTATGCAGACGTGGTGCGCATGCGGCAGAGCTATGACCGGCGCCGCAGGCTGATGGTAAAGGCCTTCCGGGATATGGGGCTTAGCTGCTTTGAGCCCCTGGGCGCGTTTTACGTATTCCCGGGCATTGAGAAGACCGGCCTCAGCAGCGAGGAGTTCTGCGGCCGGCTGCTCCGAGAAAAGCAGGTGGTGGCGGTGCCCGGCACGGCCTTCGGCGCGTGCGGAGAGGGGCATATCCGCTGCTGCTACGCCACGGCGCTTGACAAGCTGACCGAAGCGCTTTCCCGGATGGCGGATTTTGTCCAACATCTTTGACCCGTAACGAAGAAGGAGTGTTCCAATGAGCAAGAAGCTTTTGTCCTGGCTGCTGATTTTGAGCATGTGCCTGACGCTGTGCGCGCTTTCCATTGCCGAGGAGGATGACGAGGAGGTGTCCATCACCATCCTTGACGAATCCGGCGCGGCGGTGACCGGCGAAACCGCTGGCGCCGCGGACGCCGCGGAGGTCACGCCCGAACCGACCGTGGATAAGAGCGCCGCCGTATACGAGGCCGACGGCTCCGTTTTGCTTACCATGTCCTTCACGGGCGACGTGACTATTGGCGGCAACACGCAGTCCGGCGGTACGTCCATCTTTGAAAAGGAACTGAAAAAGCAGGACGGTAATGTGGATTTTCCCTTCCGCAACGTCAAGGAAATCTTCGACGCGGACGACCTGACGATGGTGAACTTCGAAGGTACGCTGACCACGGCGGGAAAAAATCCGGACAAGCTGAACAACGATTATCTTTTCCGTGCTGATCCCAGCTATGTCAGTATGCTGCCGGATAACGGCATTGACACCGTATCGCTGGAAAACAACCACGTGCTGGATATGGGAGAAGACGGGCTGGCGGAAACCAAGCAGACCCTGCTTTCCGCCGGAGTGAGTTACGCCAGCGAGGGCGAGCCCGCCATCATGACGGTTAAAGGCGTCAAAATTGGCAGCCTTGCCTATCAGACCTTCGGCGGACGTCACGACGAACTGATCGGAAAGGTGCCCGGCGACATTCAGGCGCTGCGCGACCAGGGGTGCGAGGTGGTAATCGTCAGCTACCACTGGGGCGATGAAATGGATTACAAGCCCAACAACAATCAGGTTAAGCTGGGCCGCGCGACGGTCGACGCGGGGGCGGATTTGGTGATCGGCCACCACAGCCACCGCATCAACCCCATTGAGTATTATAATGGAAAGTATATCTGTTACTCGCTGGGCAACTTCAGCTTTGCCGGAAACACAAAGCCCAGCGACATGTCCACCTATATCTTCCAGATCAAGATGCGCGTAAAGGACGGCGCCGCCACCAGCGAGCAGATCAAGATCATCCCCTCCCGAATTTCCAGCAGGCGCGATTATAACGACTTCGCGCCCACGCCCTACACCAAGGACGAGCACATTGAGGCGGTTCTGCGCACGCTTAAGCAGAATGGCAAGAATCTGGAATACGCGGTGGAGGATTATCCGCTTAAGTGGATTGGGGAGGAATAACATTCCTTTTCGTTTACGTGAGTTTACCCCGTATTGTAGTGAAAACCGATTTCCGGCACAAGCAACCGCCGCTCGGCAGACGTCCGGGCGGCGGTTGCCGCTTGTTCCCGCAGTTTCTCTCCTGATTGACACCCACCTGCGCAATCGCGCTGTACTTACGCCGGATGATGCATTTAAGGTGCGGCAAACGAAGTGATACGCATAACCGCCGAGGACAATATGTCCTCATTTTATTGGTACGCAAACCAATATATTGGGTTTCTAATTATTCCATGAACCATTCACAAAATGCAATAAAAATTCCATAATAGAAAGACAATAGAGATAGACGTCTCCCGGTTGGTTCTGTTATCATGGAAAAAGGCAGACGGCGCAGGCATTGCCATGATTGACTGATAAGGCAGGCGTATCCGATGAAGATATCCGGAAAGACGGCTCAGGGGATTATAGACGAACTCAGCAGCGTGTTGCAGCAGCAACTGAACTTTTTCAACGAGAGCGGGGTAATCCTTGCCAGCACCAACCATGAAAGGATCGGTCAGTTTCATGGCGGCGCGGCAAAGCTGATAGCCGAGCACCTGGACGAACTGACAATCTATCGGGACGAAGAGTACCCCGGCGCGCGTCAGGGCTGTAATTTCCCCCTGACGATCGACAGCGTTACCGTGGGGGCGATTGGCATTACGGGAGAATACCAGGAGGTATGCCGTTACGGCCAGATCATCAAAAAGATGACCGAGCTGATGATCCGGGAAAACGACGTGCTGGAGCGGAAAAAGATTGAAGACCGCATCCGCGACCGCTTTTTGGACGACTGGATTCTAAGCGCACAGGACGAGACGGATTCCATGTTTGTCCGTCGCGCCAACGCGCAGCGGATCGACCTGAACCTTCCGCGCCGGGTCGCTCTTTTGCGCATCCGCAATTTAAAGCAATATGCGGACACGCCGGACGGCCAGCAGATGATCGACCGCATCAACCGCCACGTTCGCCAGTACATGGCTGGACTTAGCGGCGGTATATTCAGCAAAACGCCCTCGCTGATGATTCTGCTATTACCCGCCATGCCGGACAGGGATATGCGCGGCTTGCTTATGCGGTTGCTTGCGGATGTGGAAGAGCGCTTCGGCGTTTTCCTGATCGCCGGGGCCGACAGCTTTGACGACGTTGGGAAGCTTAGTATTCACCATGCGTATGTGAAGGCCTTCGACGCGCTGAACGCCTGCTCGCTCAGCGAAGAAAAACGGGTGTTCTTTTATGATGAAACCACGTATGAGCTGTTTTTGAGCGAGCTGTCCGAGCGGTCCCGCCTTCGGTTTATCCAGCGCGTATTCGGCGGGTTGTCCGAGGAAGAAGTGGAGGAATACGCCGCCCTGCTGACGACCCTTTATGAAAACGACGGCTCCATCACCAGGACGGCGCAGGCGCATTTCATCCATAAAAACACGCTACAGTACAAGCTGAACAGGCTTATGGACAAAACGGGCTATAACCCCCGATCCTGCTCATCCATTCCTTTGTACTACCTGGCGGTACTTTTCTACAAACACCGCCCGTAATAAACGGGAAGGGAGGCTCAAGCGCTACAGGGTTCCAGCGACAGTGAATCTTGCAACCAAATAAGAAGGAGGACTGGCAAATGGCAGGCATATCTCTAATCATCGCTTTCGTCGTCATGGTCGTCGTCATGATTCTGGCAATCTCCAAATGGAAGATTCATCCCTTTCTCGCCATTATGGGCGTATCGCTTATTCTCGCGCTTCTGGCCATTCCGCTCACCAGCATACCCGGCGTGATCGGCGCGGGTTTCTCCGGCACCTTCTCCAGTTTAGGGATCGTTATTATCCTTGGCGCAATGATCGGCTTTTTCCTGGAGAAAACCGGCGCGGCTCTGACGATGGCGGACGCGGTCGTCCGGAGAATTGGGAAAAAGCATCCCGAGCTCGCCATTCTGATCATGGGCTGGATCGTCTCCATACCCGTTTTTTGCGACAGCGGCTTTGTTATCCTTAATCCCATCCGCAAGGCCATTACGAAAAAAACGGGCGTATCGGGCGTCGCGATGGCTGTAGCGCTGTCGGCGGGCCTGTATACCTCGCATGTATTTATCCCGCCCACGCCCGGCCCCATCGCCGCGGCCAACTCCCTTGGCCTTGACGGGCACATGCTGCTTGTGATCGGCATCGGCGCGCTGGTATCCATTCCTGTGCTGATCGTTTCCTACTTCTTTGCGAAGTTTATCGGTAAAAAGGTCGCCTCCGCGGACGACGCGGCAAATGATGAGACCGTCAAAAGCTATGATGAGCTGGTAAAGGAATATGGAAAGCTGCCAAACGTGTTTCTTTCCTTTGCACCCATCGTGGTTCCTATTCTGCTGATGGCGATTAAGTCTATTGTGGATATGACGGGCGGAGCCGGATTGTTTGCGGATTTGCTCAAGTTTCTCGGTACGCCGATGATCTCGTTGGCTGTGGGCCTGATCATCAGCATCGGAACATTGGCCGTTACCGGAAAAATGGACCAGTTTCGCTCCCTGTCGGATGAAACGCTGCGCACCGTAGGCCCCATTCTGTTTGTAACCGCGGCCGGCGGCGTGCTGGGCAAGGTGATTTCGGAAGCGGGCATCGTAGCCTACATCACCGAAAACGCGGCTTTCCTCAGCGGCGTCGGTATCTTCTTCCCGTTCCTGATCGCCGCAATTCTAAAAACGGCGCAGGGCTCCTCCACGGTAGCCATCACCACCACGGCGGGTATCATGGGCGCGTTCTCGGCGGAAGGCGGGCTGATGGCCGCGCTTGGTCTAACCTCTCCGCTTGCCGCCGCGCTCACCGTCATGGCGATTGGCGCGGGCGCGATGACCGTATCCCACGCAAACGATTCCTACTTCTGGGTCGTCACCGAGTTTGGCGGCATGAAGGCTCAGGACGGATATAAAACGCAGACGCTGTGCACCCTGGTGATGGGTGTTACCGCCATTGTGTTCATCTGGCTGATCTCACTGTTTCTGATCTGATCTGTACACAGCGCGGATGCAACCGGGAAAAATGCGGCGCGGAGCGGCGCCGCTTTTCCCGGCGCTTTTCAACATAAATATGCGGGAGGCATTTCAATGCAAAAATTACAGCGCGACGCACATGCAATCATCAAGCGGTCCATCCATGCCGTGTTGCCTGACACAGCCGTTCAAAAAGCGCTGGAGGACCTGGAAACAAAGCGGCCGGCGCATGTGATCGCGATTGGAAAGGCCGCCTGGAAAATGGCTTCCGCGGCCTCCGGCATACTGGGCAACCGCCTGCGTTCCGGCGTTGTGATTACAAAATACGGCCATTCTGAAGGTTCGATTCCCGGAATTGAAATCATCGAGGCCGGGCATCCCGTACCGGACGAAAACGGCGTGCGGGCCGCACAGCGGGTATTGGAAGCCGCGGACGGGCTCTCGGAGGACGATCTGGTTGTGTTTCTTGTATCCGGCGGTGGGTCCGCGCTGTTTGAAATGCCGCTGCCCGGCGTCACGCTTGGGGATATCGCGGAAGTTACCAGGCGGCTGCTTGCCTGCGGCGCCGATATTGTGGAACTCAATACCATCCGTAAGCATCTGTCCGCCGTGAAGGGCGGCCGCTTTGCCCAGCGGTGCGCGCCCGCCAGGGTGCTGTCCATCGTGCTAAGCGATGTGCTGGGCGACCCGCTGGACAGCATCGCTTCCGGTCCGGCCTACCCGGATAGCACCACAAGCGCCGATGCGCTTAAAATTCTTAAGCGGTACGGGATTAAAATTCCCGAGTCCGTTCGCGATGCCCTTTTGCTGGAGACCCCTAAGGCGCTTGACAACGTTGAAACCCGCATCACCGGCAATGTGAACGCCCTTTGCCACAGCGCCATGGCGGCGGCGCGAGACCTTGGCTATGCGCCGCTGCTGCTCACCACCACGCTGGACTGCGAAGCGAGGGACGCGGGCGCGCTGCTGGCGGCCGTCGCCCGGCAGGTAAAGAGCAGCGGCGAGCCTGTAAAGCCGCCGTGCGCCGTTATTCTGGGCGGAGAAACGGTCGTGCACCTCAAGGGCAAGGGCAGGGGCGGCCGCAACCAGGAGCTTGCGCTTTCAGCCTCAAGGGGGATTGACGGATTGAAGAACACGCTGATTTTTTCCGTAGGTTCGGACGGAACCGACGGCCCGACGGACGCGGCCGGCGGTATGGTAACTGGAGCCTTTTGCAGCGAGTGCCGAAGGCTTGGGCTATCCGTTGACGCAGGCCTTGACGACAACGACGCCTATACGCTGCTGGAAGCGGCGGGTGGACTGATTGTTACCGGCCCTACGGGTACCAACGTCAACGACCTGACCGTGTTGCTATGCGGCGGGGAGGGCTAAGCTTAGCCTCAAAAAACCTGCCGCGCCATTCTGTTATAAAGCAGCCCGGCGGCTCCGAAATTTTCGGGGCTTTTTTTGCCCCAATTTACAGCCGACTAATATACGTTCGCCTGAAAGGCCACGGCCTTGCCAAGAATGCGAACGCTGCGCGTTTCGCTGTCTCCGCCCACAATAATAGGCTCGTATTTGGGATTTTCGGCCAGCAGCATGGTAATGCCGCCCGGGATAAAGCGCACGCGTTTCAGGGTGGCGTCGTCGTCCAGAAGGACGGCGGCGATTTCCCCGTTTAAAACGGTATCCTGCCTGCGGATAAATACAATGTCCCCATTATGAATCCGCGCGCCGGTCATGCTGTCGCCCTTGGCCCGCAGGGCAAAGTCGCACTGTACGGCGGCGCCCACCTCAACATAGGATTCAAATTCCGCCGCCGCGTAGGTCGGCTCGCCGCACTGGATATTTCCCAGCAGCGGAATGCGCCGACGGGCGATCGTAAGGAAATCGGGATGCGTAAGCACCGAATCCTCTTCGATAATATCACTTTTTTTTATGCCGAAATGATCCGCGATGCGCTGAATAGCGCCCATGCGCGGTATGTTCGCGTTATTTTCCCAGGTGGATACCGCCTTGTCCGATACGCCCGCAATTTCACCCAGCTGCTGCTGCGTCAGCCCCTGGGCCTCGCGCAGGGATCTGATCCGTTCGCCAATGCTCATTCCTGCTTCACCTGCTTTCGCCCCTATTATATAGTTAAACTTCGGGAATGTAAATGAAATTCTAATAAAATTTCAAAATTTCTTGACAATCTAGTTTTTATAGATTATACTATCCGTGTCGAGAAGAAAACTTCCGAAACATGCTACATTTGAGCTATTTTCGGAATTTCTTTTCGATATAACTCTAGTTTAATTAGTTATACATTGTTGTACTGAAGAAGGGAAGCGAGCCAAAATGGAAACAAAACCGAACCGGCTGAAGCCGGAGGAACAGAAACTTGTTGAGGAGCACCTGCCGCTTGTAAAGCGTGTGGCGGGCAGGCACAGCCTGAGCCGTTACCGGTTGCTCGGCGAAGAGGAGGACGTCATGCAGGAAGCCGCGCTGGGCCTGATGCGCGCGGCCGCCACCTTCAACCCCGCAAAGGGATGCGCCTTTGCGCCGTATGCATGCATATGCATGCGCAATAGGCTGAACCAGCTCCGCAAAAAAGCGATGAGGCAGGTGTGCGCAACAAGCCCGGAGCGCAGGAGATGAGCGGCACGGCGACAACAGCTATGCGTAACGAGATTGAAAACCCAATGGTTTTAGGTGATTACTATGAAATCGCTCAACTCTGCGGCCACTGCAACCTATGCGGCCTCGGGATTGTGGAGGATGAGCGCTGCTATCTTGTGGAAGACGCGCTGATCTGCGACCGCTGCATTCAGGAGGCACAAACACGGGCCGTGATGCAAAACGTATAAATCAAAAGGGAGGATGCCTGTGACCCGCATCGATATCGATTTTCAAAACGTAAACGCGGCTGGAGAGAACCGCAACGGGGATATTCCCGGGATACTTGGGGAAATGAGGGAGTTGATCCGCATCCGATCTGAATTGCTGCACCGCATGGAGCGCGCCGAAAGCCTCGCCACCTCGTCAGGCGGGATCGGCGACGGCATGCCCCGGGGGACGCCGACGGAGCCAAAGCTTCAACGGCTTTGCATTGAGCTTGCGGATTTGGGCAGCGAGCTTTCATTTGCCGAACAGCGGCTGAAAAGCTGCCGCGCGGAGGTAGAGCCGATGATTGCGGCGCTGCCGGCGGGAACGGCGCGGATGATGCTGAGACTGCGTTATATCGACTGGCTGCCCGTGGGAGAGGTCGCCTTTCGGGCCGGATATAACCGTCAGCATGCATACCGCGCGCTGCAAAACGCCGAACGGCTGCTTGCCTCCTAACGGAGTTCTCAGGGCAAATCGACGGCGTGCATATACCCCTTGGGACCGCCTGCGCCCGCCGCATTTTTGCGACGGCGGGCGCGCTACCGCCCAGGGATAGCGTCCGGCTCAAGGCAGGGATTACAGCTATTGCCCTCGTGAATTTTTTCCGTACCGGCCTCTACCGCTTTTTCATAATACCATGCCTTGTATTCCAGCTCCTTGAGATTGCGGGTCAAAAAACTGATCTGTCCCTCAAGCGCCTCCTTCTGCTTAAGGATGATAGCCTGACGCTGTTTCAGCGTCGCATCTCCGCCCAAGCAAAGCGCGATGTACTCGCGAATTTCGCGAATGGGCATACCTGTGGTTTTCAGGCAGCTGATTACGCGCAGCCAGGCAAAGTCCTCGTCCTTAAACACCCGCCTGCCGTTGATCCGCTCCACAAACGGAAGCAGTCCCTCCTTATCATAAAAACGCAGGGTAAACACAGAAACGCCCATTTTTTCAGCGATTTCCGAAATGGTATACGTCATTTGCCAAACCCCCTTTACCTCTTATCATACCCCCGGGAACCCGGGCTGTGTCAAGAGGCGGTTTTCATTTCATCGGAATCTCAATAGCAATTACAATGTAATTCGTGTATAATAGGAGCAGCAAAGGCTGCATGCGTTTGGCGCAGAAGCGCGTTTATCAGCGGTTCCAGACGCTGTGCCATAGCCACCGGAGGGACTACATGACAACCATAAAAGAAAGCCTGAGGGATTTCTGCGCCCATCAACGGATCATCAATACGCATTGTCATCACCTTCCTCAACCGCAACAGGAGGCATCTCTAGCCTGGGTGCTTAAAAATGCGTATGTATCATGGAAGGGCATTTCATATGATGAGAACCGGGATGCGTATATACGCAGGCTTTCGGGAACGTCATATTACTATTGGCTTGCGAAGGGGCTTTCCGCATGCTGCGGGATTTTCGAATTGCTAAACGAGCATAATAGCGCGCATTATGACGCGCGTATTGCGGAAATCCTGTCAAATCCAGCAGCGGATTTGAAGCTGATGAGGGGTGCCTGCGGCTATGACCGCGTCATCCTGGACGCCTACTGGAATCCAGGCGGGGACAACGGCTGTCCGGCGCTTTTTGCGCCTGCGTACCGGATCAACATGTTCCTGATTGGCTATCATCAGGCCGCGCGGGACCATAACGGAAATAATCCCTATCAGTGTCGCGCCTTTGAAATGCCGGATTCAATCGAAGAATACGTCGCACGCATGGAAAAAGAAATTGAAGCCAGGAAAAAAAGCGGCTGTGTTGCGCTCAAATGCGCCGCGGCTTATGACCGTGGGCTGGATTTTGGGCCGGCCGATCTTACCGCGGCGCGCACGGCCTATGGAAAGGAAACCGCGAGCGCCTGTGAAATAAAGGCGTTTCAGGATTTTATATTTGATCAGCTGTGCGGTATTTCCGCCAAATTACACTTGCCGATGCAAATCCACACCGGTCTTGGCCTGGGCGCCCGCACAAATGCCGCCCAGCTGCTTAATATGGTTTGCCGCCACCCTGATACGACCTTCTCGCTTATGCACGGCAGTTACCCATGGACGGACGATCTTCTTATGCTGGTACACAACCATCAAAACATCGTTGTTGATTTATGCTGGCTTCCGCTTCTATCCCCCGCGGTTTGCGAGCGCTTTCTTGGCGAACTGATCGACGTGTGCGATATGGACAGGATTACCTGGGGCTGCGATACCTGGCACAGCTTTGAAAGCTACGGCGCGGTTCTGGCTGTGCGTGAGGTCCTCTCCGCCTCCTTTGCCAAGCTTGTACGGCAGGGGCGAATATCGGAGTCGTATGCGCGGCTTTACCTTTCACATATTCTTCATGATAACGCAGCGGTACTCTATGGCTTGTAGACCGCCGGACGAAACGTTTTGATGTAAGCAGATCACTTTGGGCCTTTTGAATATAAGCCCACACCCTCTTGTAAACGCTTTCAAAAAGGGGATAGGTCTGGCCGAAAGTGGGCGAAGAAAAACAAAAGAGAATAAAATACGCCAAAATAGTAGCTGTTGCCTGCTTTATTGGTTGGTAGCCGGTTCTTTAAAGCCGCCCACATAAATGTGCAATAAAAAACCGGAACCCTTATCAATCAAGGGTTCCGGTGCTGGTGGAGCATAGGAGACTCGAACTCCTGACCCCAACACTGCCAGTGTTGTGCGCTACCAACTGCGCTAATGCCCCGCGTTTCAGCGAAAATTATGATAGCATACTTTTTTTATTTTGTAAAGCCCTAATTTAGAAAACGGCTCCAAAAAATCTGTCCGCAATTAAATCAGCCATTCCCGTTCGCGCTTGAACGCGACTGGCGCCGGCATTTCACAATGTCCAAACACCCTTCGCAGATTCGCTGTCACCTGTCTATATTCGAGACAATCCACACTTTCCACAAGGGCATTTGTGGAAAAGTGCCGGCATCGCGAGGAAAAACCATGGGAAACCAAGCAGTTTTCTGATGAAAGCCGTAGGATAGAGCGTGGAATACATATGGACAACCATTTTAGAAAACGTCACACGCGTATGAATCCTTTATAACATAAGCATTTTGCAGTCCTTTCTTGTCTTATCCTCTCGTTTTCCACGCAGATGGAAAACATGCGGAAAAAAATTTTATTTATATGGAAAACATGTGGAAAGTGTTACGAAATCAAGCGAACTCGTCATATTTCTATAATGCAATCCATATGATGGAAACTTTGCAACCCATATTTAGTGTTGACTTACGACGGCATGCACAATATAATGATGATGTTCGCCGCATGCATCCCCCACCTGTTGGGGTACGTGCGCACATGATTGTAACATATGAAGGAGTCCGGAAAAATGATCACATCCATCAAAAAGCGCGACGGGCGTGTTGTTCCTTTTGATCATGCCAAAATTGAGCAGGCGATCGAGAAAAGCTTTATGGCGAGCGGAAGCCAGAAGAGTATGGAAACGGCGGAGGAACTCGCCGCTCTTGTGGTATCCGAGATCGAAAGCGACGAGAGCATTCCCGCCATTCCCACGGTCGAGCAGGTGCAGGATACCGTGGAACGCGTATTGATCGAAAAGGGTTTTGTGCGCTCCGCCAAGTCCTATATCCTCTACCGTGCGGAACGCAGCCGTGTGCGCGAGATGAACACGCGCCTGATGAAGATTTTCGAGGATATCGCTTATAAGGACGCTGTGGACAGCGATATCAAGCGTGAGAACGCCAACATCAACGGCGACACCGCTATGGGCAGCATGCTGAAATTCGGCAGCGAGGGCGCAAAGCAGTTCTATGATATGTACGTGCTCAATCCCCGCCACGCCCAGGCACATCAGGATGGGGACATCCACATCCATGATCTGGACTTCTATACCCTCACCACTACCTGCTGCCAAATCGACCTGCTGGAGCTGTTCCACAACGGCTTTTCCACCGGGCACGGCGTGCTGCGCGAACCCAACGACATCTATAGCTATTCCGCGTTGGCGTGCATTGCCATTCAGGCCAACCAGAACGATCAGCACGGCGGTCAGAGCATCGTTAATTTTGATTACGGCATGGCTCCAGGCGTCAAAAAGACCTATGTGAAGCGTTTCCGCGATAATTTGTCGCGCGCGCTTGAGCTTTTGGGCGACGTGGAGGATTCCATGGACGTTGCGGTTGCCATCATCGCCGCCCTTGAGGAGGAAACGGGCAAAAAGCCCGGTCTTGCCGCCGATCCGGACTATGACAAGGCTTTCAGGCAGAAGCTTGCCGAGGCGATGCCCCATGCCTCCGCGGACGAGCTCACACGCATGGTGGACTTTGTGCGCGAGCATGCCGAGAAAGAAACCGACAAGGCCACCTATCAGGCCATGGAGGCGCTGATTCACAACCTCAACACCATGAACAGCCGCGCAGGCGCTCAGGTGCCGTTTTCCAGCATCAACTACGGCATGGATACCACGCCCGAGGGCCGCATGGTCATGCGCAACGTGCTGCTCGCGACAGAAGCCGGTTTGGGTAACGGCGAGACGCCTATCTTCCCCATTCAGATTTTCCGCGTCAAGGAGGGCGTAAGCTTCAATCCCGGCGATCCCAACTACGATATCTACCGCCTGGCCATCCGTACCAGCGCGAAGCGACTTTTCCCCAACTTCAGCTTTGTGGACGCGCCCTTTAACAAGAAATATTACAAGGAAGGTCATCCCGAAACGGAAATTGCCTACATGGGCTGCCGCACGCGCGTGATCGGCAACGTGTACGACCCCACGCGTGAGATTTGCCCCCGGCGCGGCAACCTGTCCTTTACCTCCATCAACCTGCCGCGCATCGCCATCAAGGCAAAGGGTGATATCCCGTGGTTCTTCGAGGAGCTGGAACGCACCATGGCGTTGGTGGTGGACCAGCTGGACGAACGGTTTGAGATCATCGCCAGCAAAAAGGTGCGAAATTTCCCCTTCCTGATGGGCGAGGGCGTATGGATCGATTCGGAAAATCTGGACTGGAACGAAAGCGTACGCGAGGTTCTAAAGCATGGCACGCTGTCCATCGGCTTCATCGGGCTTGCCGAGGCGCTGGTGGCGCTGCGCGGCACGCATCACGGCGAGGATAAGAGCAGCCAGAATCTGGGGCTGGAGATCGTCGGCTTTATGCGCAAGTATTGCGATGATTTGAGCGAGGAACGCAAGCTTAACTATACCTGCCTCGCCACCCCCGCCGAGGGCCTGAGCGGCCGCTTTGTCCGCATCGACCGTGAAAAGTACGGCGCCATTCCCGGCGTGACCGACCGCGATTACTACACCAACTCCTTCCACGTCCCGGTCTATTACCCCATCAACGCGTTTGAGAAAATCGCCATCGAGGCGCCCTATCACGCGCTGACCAACGCCGGGCACATCAGCTACATCGAGATGGACGGCGATCCCACCAAAAACCTCGACGCTTTTGAAAAAGTCGTGCGTTATATGCACGATCAGGGCATCGGCTACGGCTCCATCAACCATCCGGTGGATCGCGACCCGGATTGCGGCTACAACGGCATTATCGGTGATTGCTGCCCCAAATGCGGCCGCACCGAGGACGGGCACGCCTTTGAGCGAATCCGCCGCATCACGGGATACCTTGTCGGCAATTTGAGCCGCTTTAACAACGCAAAGCGCTCCGAGGAAAAGGACCGCGTCAAGCACACCATTTAATCAAACATTTCCACACTCAAAACGCCTCTTTCTGCAAACACTTCTCGCGAAGCATTTTCGGAAAGAGGCGTTTTCATGCGTTATCGTCGTCCACGGTCCCAGAGCCGTCTGAAAAAAACCACCGGCTGGCTCCTCAGCGCTTTTCTGCTGCTACTGTACTTTTCTCCCCAGGCCGAACTGCTGCGAACCCTGCCTGATACCCTGAACGTCGCTATGGGACAGCGCGCCGTGATCGACACGGCGTTCCCGCTCAGCGTAAACGTTCGCGAGGGAGACGTACAAGCCATTTCTTCTTTGGACGAAGGTTTGGAAGGCGTGGAACTTGTGGCGGGCGAGCGCGGCAAGAGCACGGCGACCATCAGCCTGTTCGGCCTGCTGCCCCTGCGCGAGGTGGAAATCGACGTGAGCGATGATTTGCGCCTGTATCCCGGCGGACAGGCCGTGGGCGTTGCCCTCCATACGCAGGGCGTGTTGGTGGTGGGTACAAGCGACCTTTCGGACGCTTTCAGCCCGGCTCGGCTGGCCGGCCTTAAGGCGGGCGACCTCATCACCGAGGTCAACGGCCGGTCGCTTGACGGCACGTCGCAGCTGACGGAGCTGGTGGCTGCGTCCGGCGAAAAGCCGCTGCCCCTAACGGTCAGGCGTGGGGACAGCACCCTAAGCCTAACCTTGGAACCCCGGCGCGACGGGCAAACCGGCACGTACCGCATCGGCGCGTGGGTACGGGACAGCACCGCCGGCGTAGGCACCATGTCGTTCTACGGAGAGGTAACTCCTGGCGATAGCGTCCGCTACGGGGCGCTTGGCCACGCCATAACCGACACGGACACCCAGCAGATTCTGACCGTCGGGCGCGGGGAGGTCATGCTTGCGGACGTCGTGGACGTTCGCAAGGGTCAGGTTGGCGTGCCGGGCGAGCTTAAAGGCAGCTTTCTGCGCGAAAACCGCGTTCTGGGCGGCATCCGGCTGAACAACAGCTTCGGGATTTATGGCACGCTGGACGCTCCGCCCGCACATCCGCTATATCCCGACGGCCTGCCCATCGGCCGCAAGGACGCGGTGCACACCGGTCCCGCGAGCATTCTGTGCACAGTGGACGCGGGCGGCATGAAAGAGTACGATGTGGAAATCGTTGAGGTTGCCCGCCAGACCGCGCCGGCTCAGCGCAGCATGGTGCTGCGCGTGACCGACGAGACGCTTTTGGATAAGACCGGCGGCATCGTACAGGGCATGAGCGGCAGCCCCATCCTACAGGACGGGCGGTTAATCGGCGCGGTGACGCATGTGTTTGTAAACGACCCCACCATGGGCTACGGCCTGTTTGTAGAATGGATGCTGGCGCAGTAGATGGATAGCCGCCGTCAGGGGCGGCCCTTTCGCAAAGGTCATGTTTTTTTTCGTTCCATCAAATGCGGTCTCCATCCGTACCAATAGCGGAAGGCATTGGTGTAAGCGCGGGAAAATTTTGGAGGCGCCTCTCCCCGCTATTGATACGGCAATGCCGCCCGGCGGCAGGCCGGGCGGCATTATCGTTATTTCATTCATTTTTCCCTTGCAATCAACGCGCGTCCCACGCCCATCAGCGTCACAGGCGGGCAGCCCGCCGGCAAAAGCACGCTGTCGCCGGCCGCGAGTTCCATCGCGTCGCCCTGCCAGCTCAGCAGCAGCCCGGCCAGGGCCGTCAGCATGCGGAAGCCCTCCGGATGGGAGGCCAGCTCGCATTCGCCGTTGACCAGCGCGCAATCCAGCTTGAAGGCAGGTACATCCAACAAGCTTACAAGCTCGTTATTCCCGCTATCCGGCATACTCGCGCGCGCGCCTCGCAGCTCTGGCCGGATCACGTCCAGCGCCTGCGCAATGTGAAGGGGACGCTTTTCCCCCGCTGCGTTTGTTCTGTTGTAATCCCACAGGCGGTAGGTTACGTCGCTGGATTGCTGGATTTCGTAAAGCAAAATCCCCCCGCCGATGGCATGTACCATGCCGCTGGGCATATAGAACACGTCGCCTGCGCGCGCGGGCACGCGCTCAATTAAGGGTTCAACGTCGCGCCCGCCCGCCAGAGCGGCCCTAAGCGCCTCAATCGTGACGCCCTCCCTTATTCCGTACAAGATATGCGCGCCCGGCTCAGCGTGGAGGATAACCCATGCCTCGGTCTTGCCCAGCTTGTTTTCATTTGCGCGCGCATAGCCGTCGTCGGGGTGTACCTGTACGCTTAGCTGCTCGCGCGCAGCCAAAAGCTTTAAAAGCAAAGGAAACTCTCCGTCTGCCTGCCCGCCCGCCAGGCGCGCGCCATCCCGGGCGATCAGCTCGCTAAGCGGCTCGCCCGCATCGCTCAGGCTTTCCAGCCCGGGTATCGCGCTGATCTCCAGCGCTTCGCCCGTACGCTCGTCCGGTATGGGCTTGTGATAGATGCGGGCCAGTGCGTCGCCGCCCCAGGGAGTCATGTCGCCATGACGGTAGGCGGGGTGCATCCGGATGGGAAGCATCGGGCACGCGCCGGTAAGCGGCGCCTCAAAGCAACCGTATTCAACGTCCAAGTCGTCAAAGGTGATACTGCCCGCTTCGCGTGCCATCTCGCCGGAAAAGAGGCGAAGCATGCGCCCGTCCTCGCGGCTGGTGTCCAACCGCAGGCTGTCATACCCCAGGCGCGCGGCTTCTTCTTTAACAAAGGCGAGAACGCGCACGGCAAGCGCCGTGCCGAAACATTCCGGCTGCATTGCGAAGCGGTGAAGCGTGGCGGGCTTCACACCATACAGCCAGGAGAGCTGCGCGTATTCCTCCTCCAGCGCGCTGGAAAGCACAAATGCGGCAATCAGGCGTCCATCCTCGTCCGCGCGGTAGAGGATTTTATCCTCCATATCCTTTTCCAGCTGGGCCTGCGTGGGGTATACGTCCCATTCCCACTGTTTGAGCCCTCGCGCATGCATATCCTTGATCACGGTCTGGTACAGCTCGCAGATTTCCGGAAACTGCTTTTCCTTTACCTTTGAAAAGCGAATGCTCATCAGGCTTCCTCCGTATACATTTGGTAGAGATTGTAGTACTTTCCGCGCTTCTCCATCAGCTCCTGGTGCGTGCCGCGCTCCTCAATGCCGTTCTCGGTCAGCACCCAGATGGTTGTTGCGTTGCGGATGGTGGTAAGCCGGTGGGCGATGGTAAACGTGGTGCGCCCGACGGAAAGCTCCTCCAGCGACTTTTGCACAAGGCGTTCGCTCTCGTTATCCAGGGCGCTGGTTGCCTCGTCCAAAATCAGAATGGGCGGGTTTTTGAGGAACACGCGCGCAATGGACACGCGCTGCTTCTGCCCGCCGGACAGCTTAACGCCGCGCTCTCCCACAAACGTCTGGTAGTCGTCCGGCAATTGCATAATAAATTCATGCGCGCCCGCCTGCCTGGAAGCGGCGATCACCTTTTCCTCGGTGGCTCCCGGCATGCCGTAGGCGATATTATCATAGATTGTCCCGCTGAACATGTACACATCCTGCTGCACCACGCCGATGCTTTCGCGCAGACTGCGCTGGGTAAGGCCGGTAATATCCTGCCCGTCAATCAAAATCCGGCCGCTCGTCACGTCGTAAAACCGGGGGATCAAGTTGCACAGCGTGGTCTTTCCGCCGCCGCTGGGGCCTACCAGCGCCACGCGCTCGCCGGCCTTCACCTCCAGGTTGATGTCCGCCAGCACGGTTTTTTCATTGTCGCTGTAGTGGAAGCTCACATGGTCGAAGGTCACGTCGCCGCGCACGTCCGTAAGTTCCCTGGCGCCGGGCGCATCCTCGATATCCGGCTTGACGTCCATGAGCTCGCAAAAGCGCTCGATACCGGTCATGCCCCGCTGGAACTGCTCGGTAAACTCCACGATACGGCGGATAGAGGTCAGCAGCGTGCTCACGTACAGCAGATAGGCCATATAATCCGGCGCGGTGATGCTGCCGTCGATTAAAAACAGCGCGCCCACCACCACCACCACGATGTACATCAGCCCGTCGAAAACGCGTGTGGTGGTGCTGAAGCCGCCCATATACAGATAGCTTCTGCGCTTGATTTTGACAAAATCGTCGTTGCCTTTCTGAAACTTCGAAAGCTCCACAGGCTCGTTGGCAAAGCTCTTGACCACGCGGATGCCCAGCAGGCTATCCTCCACCTGGGCGTTGATCTCGCCCACCTGATGGCGGCTGTCCTTGAAGGCCGCGCGCATGCGTTTGTTAAAAAACCGCGTGAAGAACAGCATCAGCGGCAGCATGGCGAAGATAATAAGGGTCAGCACGGGGCTTACGCCCATAAGGATAATAAAGGGCACGGTAATTTTGATGCCCGCGATAAAGAATTCCTCCGGGCAGTGGTGCGCGAACTCCGTCACCTCAAACAGGTCGCTGGTAATGCGCGCCATAATCTGTCCAACCTTGGCATTGCTATAATACGCAAATCCAAGGCTTTGCAGATGCTTAAACAGGTCGTAGCGCATATCGCTTTCGATATGCGTGCCCATGATATGCCCGCGGGACGCCATGTAGAAATTCGCCAGCGCGTCTATTGCGCGCAGAACCACATATACGCCGCCTACGCGCAACACATATTCCACCGTGAGGGACGCGATGTCCGTGGTGGCGTATGCGGTGATGTTGCGTACAATAAGCGGCAGCGTCAGGTCGCAGATGGTCGTCAGTCCCGCGCAAAACAGGTCCAACAGCAGGATAGGAATGTACTTTTTAAAATAGGGAAGAAACCGCGCGATCAGCGCCGAGGTTTTCATGGCATGAGGCTCCTGTTGCATACAGGGTATACGCTCCTTTGTATCACTCGACAACAGCCGGAACAACCAGCGTGGTCTGCTTCAAAATGTCGCTGAGCTCTTCCGCGTGGGTTGTAGGACAGATGACGGCGTATACCGCCGTATCGCTCTGCCCAAAGACGCAAATTTGCTGAGGGCTGTCCATGCGTGCTGCGTCCACGCCGCCCAGGCCATAAAGGGAGGAGGCGTGAAGCTTGTAATTTGGTCCGCCTAAGAGCTTGGCGGCGCTTGTGGGGCGGATGCTCTCGGTGGTCAGCACGCTGCCGTCCGAAAAGGCGTAGGTAAGCGTCACCCGCCGGGCATAGCCGCCGCTGAAGGCGGTATCGAAAACGCGCGCCTTCTGCATGGCGAGCCCGCCGCCATAAAGCGCCAGCACGGGTTGGCCAAAGGTATCGGCCAGGTTTTGCACGTTGGTATCCCCGGGGGATTCCAGCGCGTTCATCGGCATGCGGATGCTTTCCTCCACCGTTTCCGTGGCCAGCTTGGCCTCTTCGTCCGGCTCGCCCAGCAGCAAAAACACAAAGCAGAGCGCGAGCGCGGCAACGATTAATACGCCCGTTAAAACGCGAACCAGAATGATTTTCCACCGGGCGGGCTTCTTTTCCGCCGCCTCGTCGTCTGTAACGGGCTTTTGCGCGGGCAGCACGTCGGCCGGCTTTTTAGCGCCGCGCAAGGCGTCGCCTTTCTGCGGCGGGGTATGGGCCGGCATGCCGCTGGGCGGCATGCGCCGCTCCGGGGCCGCGTGCTCGGCGTCGGCCGCACGGCGCGGGGTACGATGGTTTTGCAATACGCGCTCTCCCTTCCCTCTCGTCACGCCTGGGCGGGCACCGGGCATCCTTTTTGCTCCAACGCCTCGTCCAGCCATTTGGATTCGCCGCTCATCTGCTTGACAAAGCCCCGGTAAATCGCAGAATACAGCATTTCACGGCGCTCGGGCAAAAGCTCCGCGTCCTTGCGGATGTTCGTCATCATAAACGCGGTAGGCCCCGCCAGCTGCTTGGCCGCGCGCCCTTCCATCCGCAGGCCGAAGAAGGAAGGCATGTAGCGGCTGCTGCCGCGCAAAAACAGCCGGACAAACTCATCCGCGAGCCGCTCCAGATATCTGCTGGTAAAGAGCGCGGCGTTTGGCGCAAGCTCCTGGCAGCGCTTGAGCTGCGGATGCTCGAAAAGCTCCTCGCGCATGCCGTCGCACTGCTCCTGCGTAAACTGGTCGGGTGTCAGGTACATCTGATACAAATAACACTTGATCACGGAATAGTCGAGATTGCGCGCGCTGCGCTCATGCAGCCGGCCCAGAAAAAGCAATTCCTCCGCAATTTCCAGGCAGTCGGGGTATGCGTTCTGCGCCTCGGAAAGCAGCTTGTGCTTTTTGCGCGGATCAGCCGTTTCGGCTACCTTTTGAAGAACAGACTTCGCGCCCTCCGGAACGGCCGGTTTCGGAACGGTTTGCATGGTTGCGCCGCAATAGGGGCAGAAGGCCGCGTCCGGAAGCTGGGCGGGCTTTCCGCACTGCGGACAGACCGGGAGCCGTTGATTTTCCATGGTACGGACACCTCCTTTCGCCTATGATACGACGCAGAAGGAGGAAAGTCAAGGTGGGGATTGGTTAGAAGCTCAAGAAGCCGTCCTGGCGCGACAAGGGGCGGCCGCCCACGCGACCGCCCCGTTTTTTTATTTTCAAATAAGAAACTAATCAATTTTCCAGATTTTTTTCGCCGTGCCGCCAAAAACCAACCCTTCCTGTTCTGACGTCAGGCCGATGACCTTAAGCTTTAACTGCTCCACCGCGGGCGACTGGTACGGCACGTCCGAGCCGTAGGTCAGCCGGTCCGCGCCTACCTTACGGATAAAGCATTTGATATCGTACGGCCACGCCTGCGCCATATCGCAATACAGGTTCTTGTTTTCCTGGCATGCAATAATGGCCTCGCGCAGGCCCTCATGCCCGCCGATGTGCGCCATAACGACGCGCACCCGCGGAAAGTGTTTGGCGACAAACGCCTGTAGCGCGGGCATGTCCTTGTGCGAATCCCCTGAATGGAACAGCACTGTCATATCATATTCTTCGGCCTTTTCAAATACCGGCGCCAGCACCTTGACATCCGACGCCGCGTACTGGTCGTAGCTGGCTACCAGCTTGACGCCGCGAAAGCCCCATTTCCCGGCGCAGCGGTCGAGGTGGCGCCTGGTGGCCTCCGCGCCAAACAGCGGGTTGATGCGCGCAGCCGCGACAATGCGGTTTGGATAGGCCAAACGCGCCTTGGCAACCTCCTCGTTCGCCTTCTCGTAAGCGGTATCCAGCGGCGGATTCATGGGCCTATCGTGCGGGAACAGCACGCCCCAGTCAGCGTTTTGCTCATCCAGGCAGCGGATAACGCTGGCGGCGTTGCCATAGTGCATATAGGGCACGCAAGTGTCCTCCGCGACGGCCGGATCCGTGCCGTAATGCATGTGGGTATCAACAATCAGTTGCTTTTCCATCATTTGCTTCCTCGCCTTCCTGCTCGTGAAAGAGCGGTTTGAGCGCCTGGTAGGCGCGTACATACCTTCGATAGGGCAGCGTATACCGCCTGTGCGCGGTATCATCGGGACGGATGGTTTTTTCGGCGCCTGCCATGCCCCGCATGGCCGCCTGTAAGTCCGGGTACAGTCCGGCGGCCACGGCCGCACACATGGCGCTGCCCAGCGCGGCCACGTTTTCCGTTTCACAGACGGTCAGGGGCAGGCCGCATACGTCCGCATGGATTTGCAGCCAAAGCGCGCTTTTGGTTCCCCCGCCGCAGGCACGCAGCTCCGTCACAGCTACGCCGCCCACGCGAAGCGTTTCCAGAATCAGGCGCGTGCCGTAGGCAGCCGCTTCCATCGCCGCGCGAAACAGCTCCTCCTCACGCGTGGCCAGCGTCAGGCCCAAAAAAGCGCCTTTGGCAAGCGGATCGCGATACGGGCTGCGGTTGCCCTGAAAATGCTCCAGCGCGGTCACGCCGTTCGCGCCCGGCGGGATGGCGGCCGCGCGTTCGTCCAAAATCTGATATACCTTGCGTCCGCTTTGCCGCGCGGCCTCCTGCGCGGCGGGCGCGAAGCCGTCCTTCACCCAGCGCACCACCGAGCCCGTCGAGGTCTGCCCGCCCTGAAGCAGCCACTTATCCTTTAGAATTATATCGGGATAGGGACCCCAGACGCCCGGCAGAAAGGTCGGCTGCTCCGTATACACCAGATGGACGCTTGATGAGCCGATCGTCATCGCCATAACGCCAGGTTCACCAATGCCCATGCCCAGCATACCCGCATGCGCGTCGATGCCGCCCTGCGCCACCGGCGTGCCCTCCAAAAGGCCCAAGGCCCGCGCGGCCTCCGCCGTCAATGCCCCTGCGCGCTCGCCCATTTGCTTAACCCGCGAAGGCAGCTTTTCCATTAAATCAGGCAACCCAATCTGTTCAAAAAATGCGGGGCAGAATCCACCCTCCACGCTTACATAATTCCAGGCGTCCGTCGCGTTGCAGACCGACGCGCTCCATTCGCCGCTGAGCCAGAAGGTCAGGTAATCCAGCGCCTCCACCAGTTTTTGCGCCCGGCGGTAGCGTTCGGGCTCATGGTTCTTCATCCACAGCGCCTTGGGAACCAGCCATTCAACCGCGTCCGCACCGCCCGAGTAGCGCAGCACCGGATGGTTTGTGCGTGCAATGGCCTCCACCTCCCGGCCCGCGCGCGTATCCATCCACAAAATCGCGTCGCCAAGCACGCCGCCGTCGTTTGTGGCGGTAACCACAGTGGAGCAGGTGCCGTCCACGCACAGGCCCGCCACATCCACGGCGCGCACGCCCTCCGCCCGCGCCATGCATTCTCGGACGGCTTGTGTGAGGTTCTCAATCCATTCGGCAGGCGACTGCTCGGCCCAGCCCGGTTGTGGAAACGCCGTATGGTTTAACCGGCTGGCCTGGGCAACCTGCCGGCCGCAAAGGTCGTACAGCACGGCCCGGACGCTTTCCGTGCCCGCGTCAATCCCCATTACATACCGTGTGTTCAATGCTCTCGCCCCATCATCTCTTGCTCCAGCCGCGTGATCATCTCCAGCCGCGGGATATGCCTGCCGCCCTCAAAGGGCGTCGCAAGCCAGGTATCCACGATCTTCAGCGCTTCCGCGACCGGGGTATGGCAGCCGAATGCCAGAATGTTCGCGTCGTTATGCTCGCGCGCGATGCGCGCGTAATAGCAATCCGTGCAAAGCGCGCATCGGATGCCCGGCACCTTGTTGGCGACAATGGACATGCCCAGACCGTCGTTGCAAAGCAGAACGCCGCGCTCAAAGCGCCCCTCCCTTACGGCCATAGCCACCTGCCGCGCGTACACAACGTAGTTGGCGGCTTCCTCGCTGTAACATCCAAAATCCTCTACTTGGTGTCCCTGGGCTTCCAGATGCCGCTTAACCGCCTCTTTCACCGGGTAGCCCCGGTGATCCGATCCCAATGCGATTTTCATAATATTTTCCACGCTCCCAGAAAAGGCTTCGACACCCGGAGCCCGCAAGCGCGCCCCGGATGCCGGAGAAAAAAATTGTTACTGGGGAATATCCTCGCCATACTTTTGCATGTATACGTCGGCCGCGTTGTCGGCAGTCACCAAGGTGACGGGCGCGTACAGGAAGCGCGGCACCTCCTTGCCGTTCAGATGGTCGACAATTTCAAAGGCAATGGTCATGCCCATCAAGGTGAAGTCCTGGGAAATGGTAGCCTTCAGGCAGCCGCCCTTGGAAACCTGAATCAGCGCCTCGCGGTCGCCGTCGATGCCGATAACAAACATTTCCGCGTCGCGGCCGGCGGCCTTAATGGCGTCCGCAGCGGCCATGGCGGGAATGTCGTAGCAGGCGAACACGGCCTGGATGGAGCCGGAGGGGTTAGCTTGCAGCGCCGCCTCCATACGGTCGCGCACGGAGGTTTGCACGGCCGCGTTATCCCACGGAATGCGCGCCACTTCCGTAATGCCCTCAAACTCACCGGAGATCAGCTCCCACATCTTGTTGCGGGTTTCGATGCCGCGGTGGCCGGGGGAGAAGATATCCACAACGTTGCCGCTGCCGCCAAGGTTGTTGACGACGTAGCGCGCCGCGATGCGGCCGATTTCAAAGTTGTCGGCGGTCACCTCGCTCACGACGGTTTCGCCGGTCAGGTTGTTGTCGATACCGAACACCGGAATGCCCCGCTGCGCGGCCTTTTCCAAACCAGCGGCCAGAATCTGGCTGTTGCCGAACTGCCACATAATCGCATCCGGGCTCTGCGCCACAAAGTTTTCCAGCACCTGGGCATTGTTGGGGGAATAGCTGCCGTCGCCAATGTTGTAGATAACCTCGCAGCCTAGGGCCTGAAGTGTACGCACCGTGGTCCAGAAACCGAACAGCGCGGTGTCGTTTACAAGGTCGCCCGTGCCGACGGCTACCTTAAAGCCCTCGCCGGGCTTCTTGCCGGCGGCAAATTCCTGCGCGCTCCAGCTGTCGTAGAACGAAAGCACCTCGTCCGCGCCCTTCTCAAGCCGCATCGAGATCACCTTATCGGTCTGCTCGGCAATCGTAATATCCGCCAGCGCGGCGGTTGAAAGGGAAAACGCCAGTACAAGCCCAACTACCAGTGCAAAAAGCCTTTTCATCATAGACCCCTCCTCAATCATTTGTCAAAGGTTTCGTTTTCGTTATTCCCATAAGAAGCCCCGGTTCCAACGCTTGCTTTTCTGATTTTTTTCACCTGCCCCTTGCAAGCCGTAAGTTGTCATTCCGCCGCGATGCTCCGTAGGGAGGACAACACAAGCCCAAGCAGCAGCAGCACTCCCCGCATGATGCACTGCACATGGTTTCCCTGGCCTGTCAGCTGCAGGCCGTTAATCATCATGGTAATAAACAGCGCGCCGACGATCGAGCCGATCGCCCGGTACTCCCGTTCGTCCGTCAAAAGCGTGCTGCCCAACGTGACGGCGATCAGGCCGTCCAGAAAAAGGTCCACACCGGCCTCCGGGTTTCCGCTGCCGCTGCGCGCCGAGGCCATGATTCCCGCAAGCGCGCCCAGCACGGCGCACAGCACATAGCCCTTGAGCACCTGCCGGTTGACTTTGACGCCTGAGAGGGCCGTCGCGTCCGCGTTGCCGCCAATCATGTAGAACAGGCGGCCTTGCTTCATCCTGGACAGAACAAACCAGACGCCCAGGGCGATCACCGCGAAGATCAGGGCGGGAAGCGACAGCGAGCCAATATAGCCGCGGCCGATCTGGGTATAGGCCTTCAGGTTTTCCCCTGTGCCATAGATCATGTTGCCGTTGTTGACCATCAGCGCCACGCCGGCAATCGCGCTTTGCATGCCGATTGTGGGGATCATGCCCGGGATACGCATTTTGGTACGCATAAAGCCGTTTGCCACGCCTATGGCGGCCCCGCACAAAACGGTCAGCAGCACCGCAATCCAGATCGGCCTGTCGGACGCGATACACATCATCGAAAGCATAGCGCCCAGGCTGACCACAGAGCCGATGGACATATCCATCTCGCCATGCGCGCTAACGATGGTCAAGCCCAACGCGACAAGGCCGAGGCTCACGGATTGCTCGATTACGCTGGTAAGCATGTAGGGCGTCAGCCAGATATCCGGGATGCGGATGCAGAAGTAGAGAAACGCGCCCAGCATGAGAATGGCGGAGCCGTATTTAGCGATAAAGGACAATATTTTCTTTTTGCTCATGTTCCTTTTCCCTCCCGGCTACTTCAGGTCGATCTTGAGCATTTTACCGCCCAGAGAGCCCATGAAAACCGCCGCCACAATCAGCGCGCCCTGGATGACGGCCTGATCAAACTCGTGCACGTTCAGCTGGGTAAATCCGTTGAGCAACACGCCCGTAAACAGCACGCCGACCGCCGTTCCCAGTATGTGCGCCACGCCGCCGGTCCGCACCGTCGTGCCAAAGAGCACGGCAAGCAGCACGTTGAACCATACCCCTTCGCCCACGCGCGGCATGGAGCCGCCGGCCTTGGACGTGATCAGAATGCCGCCGATGGCGCTGAACAGGCCGGAGATACAAAGGCCAATCAGCTTATAGCGGTCGATGTTGATGCCGCAGGCCTTCGCGCCGTCCTCCGAGCCGCCGATGGCATACATGTTGCGTCCGAAGGGCGTTTTGGTCATTAAGAAATGCAAAATAATGAAAAGCGTTAAGAAGATCAGGAAGATGGCCGGAAAGGCGCCCACCTTTCCCTGCCCCAGCCATAAAAAGGCATCATTTCCCCTAACGCCGTCAAAAATGGGCCCATAATTGCTCACCCACAGGTCCAGCCCGCGTGCGATCCATGCCATCGCAAGGCCGCTGTAAATAATGCCGACGCGCAGCTTAACAGCGAACAGGCCGTTGACCAGCCCCAGTGCGGCGCCCGCGAGCAGCCCGATCAGAATAGCGGGAAAAGTACCCATTCCCCTGGACAAAAGCATTGCCACCAAACTGCCGACAAAGCCGGGAATGCCCATAATGGAAAGGTCCAGCCCACCCAGAATCAGCACAAACGTCGCGCCGAACGCGATGACGCCCACCACGGAAACCTGGCCCAGCATCAGCGTCAGGTTGGAGAGGGAAAGAAAATTGGGCGCGACAAGGGAAAACACAAGAATGATCAACACCAGTGCCGCCATGGAACCATAGGACATCAGCAGACCCTTAGCGGCCTTTGTCCTCCCGCTTTCACGCGATATCGCATCAGGTTTCACTTTGAAACCCCTCCTCCCTCAACCGCAGGCAGATCGTGAAGCGTCTTTTCAGGCTCTTCGCCTCCCGCAATCTGATAAAGCCGGTCCACCGTTGCCTCCGCGCCGGGCAATTCCCCGGCGATGCGCCCGTTTCGCATCACGATGATCCGGTCGCTCACGCCCAGAATTTCCTGAAACTCCATGGAAATATTGATCACGGCAGCGCCCTTGGCCGCCAGCTCGCCCATCAGCCGGTAGATTTCCGCTTTGGCCCCGACGTCGATGCCGCGCGTGGCCTCGTCAAAAATGAAGATTTTTGCGCCTGCGTTCAACCATTTGGCAATAACGATCTTTTGCTGGTTGCCGCCGCTTAAATAGCGGACGCGCTTGTTGCGGCTGGTGGTGACGATATTGAGCTTTTGAATGTAGGCGTCGGTTTCCTTCGCTTCCTTGCGCCGCCGGACGACGCCCAGCCTGCCGCAATAGCGCGAAAGCATGGGCAGCGTCAGGTTTTCCAGAATGCTGCGGGAGGTCACCAGCCCGTCGCTGCGCCGGTCCTCGGGGATCAGCGCAACCCCCTGCGCGATGGCGGCGGAAACGGAATACCGCTCGACGGGTTTGCCGTACAGGCGGATCCTTCCCGACGTGGGGGCGTCGATACCGAACAGCACGCGGGCCAGCTCGGTCTTTCCCGCGCCGACAAAGCCTGTAAGTCCCAAAATTTCCCCACGCTTCACACCGAAGCTCACGTCCTCGAATTTTCCCGAAAGGAACAGGCGTTCCGCCTCCAGCAGAGGCTCGTGCCCGGCGGCATGCGGCACTTTGGGATAGCGTTTTTCCTCGGAAAGCCCCGTGGTTGTGTCCATAATCCATGGAATGGTGATCTCCGCACCTTGGGCATGTCCGGCCACCTTGCCGTCGCGCATAACGGTGACGCGGTCCGCGATCTCCGTCACCTCTTCCAGGCGATGCGTGATATAAATGATACCGACCTTCTGGCTCTTCAGGTGGCGTATCATCTCAAACAGACGGCTGGTTTCATCCCTGCTGAGGGCGGAGGTGGGCTCGTCAAACACGATGATGGACGGCGACGCCTGGAACGCGCGTGCGATGGCGACCATCTGCTGCTGGGACACGCTCAGCTCCCCGGCCTTTTGGGCGAGGTCTATATGCGTAAGCCCCAGCTGGCTCAGCACATCCCGCGCGCCCTTGCGGATGGCGGCGTTATCCACCATCCCCAGGCGCCCGCGCGGCAGATGCCCGGCAAAGATATTCTCCTGAACGGTCAAGGTGGGGATCAGGTGCAGTTCCTGGGGTATCAGCCGCACCCCCGCGCGGTAGCTGGCCTCCGGGCTGCCCAGCGCCTCCTCGTGGCCGTGAATGGCAATCGTGCCGCCATCCCGCCTGTATAGCCCGAACAGAATATTCATCAGCGTGGATTTACCCGCGCCGTTTTCACCCAGCAGCGCATGCACCTCGCCCTCCCGCAGGTCAAAGCTTGCGTTATCCAGCGCGACCATACCGGGAAAAACCTTGCGGATGTCGCTCATCCGCAACAGCTCGCACATGTTAATCCCCCTTTTCGCCGCCGGCCATCCGCGCCATTCCGTCCGCTACGGAGGCCAGGTCCAGATGGTTGATCTCCTCTACCTGACGGTACAGCGTGGGCGAGATGCCCGCGATGCCGGCATACGCGCCGCTGATCGCTCCCGTCATGCAACCGACGGTGTCCGTATCGTCGCCAAGGTTGACGGCCCATTGAATGGCCTTCATCGGGTCGCCCTCCACCGCCATAAAAATGCCTAGTGCGGCGGGTACGGCCTCGGCCGCGGGCAGGCCAGAACCGATCAATTGCCCGATCTTACGGCACGCCCGTTCGGGCTGCGGGTCACCGACAACGATTTGCACCGCCAGCCTGAGGCGTTCAGCTACGGAAGGTCCGGCGGCAATTCGTCCTTTTTCCCGCCCGATGCTTTCGCCCTTTTCTGCCCCGTATAGCGCGGCTTTAACCACAGAGGCGACCGTCGCGCCGGAAATCAGCGCGGCCGATACCGCGCAGGCAACCGCGCAAGCGCCTGATATGGCGATCTGCGTGGCGTGCGTGGGAAGGCAGATGGTAACCGCGTCGCGAATCGCCGCGTCCAGGTCGCCGGGATGCATCAGCCCGGCGGGCGAAATCTTCATGGCCGCGCCGTTGGTAACGCCGCCCATGCTGATCTCTCCATGCCTGCCCACCACGAGAGGGTCCTCCCCGGCGCGCAGCCGCCGTACGGCCTCCTTGGTCGCAGGACCCGCAAAACGGGGAAAATACTCGCTTTCACTCCAGCGCAGGATGGTCTGAACCACGGCCTCCACCGTCATTACACCCTGGTTTTCCAGATAAGCCCGGCACAAGCCCAGCGTCAGGCTGGAATCATCGGTAAGCTGGCCGGCGTCGCGCCCTCCCGCATAGGGGTTGCCCGGCGGCGGCACCTCAAAGCTGTCTACCGGTTTACCAAAGCGGCGGATGATCTCGCCCTCTGTCAGCAGCTCTGTGGCCGCGCCCATTGCGTCGCCAATGGCCGAGCCCGCAAGGCTACCCAGAATCTTATCCCGAAGCGCCGTGTCCATAAATCATTCCTCCAGTTATGTTATTGTGATGATTAGTTTGTATCGTTATAACCTTTCATCCTATAGAAAATGCTTCACAAAAGCCAAAGACGGATCAATCAACCGCGTCAGGGCGCGCTTACGCTCATCTTAATGGTTGACTGGTAACGGTCGCCGCGATAGACCATTTGCGAAAACTCAAACGGCTCCCCGGTGCTTAAAAAGACGAGGCGCTCGATTTTCAGCACGGGAGCGCCCTTGGCCAGTCCCAAAAACTGGCGCTGGCGTTCGTCGCATAACGCGGCGGACAGCGTCTCCACCGCTTCGCCCAGATGCAGTCCCATCTCGGTCTGCAAAATATGGTAGAGGGAATAGTTGTCCGAAAGCAGCCTGGAAACCTCCAGCCCCTTGGCCAAATGGGATACCAAATGGGTTGTATGGATGCCGACCGGCTCGCCGTCCACCGTGCGCAGGCGTTCCAGCTTGATGACCGTTTCGCCGCTTTTCAGCCTCAGTTGCATGCCAAGCGTCTTGCTGGGAATGATTTGCTCCGCAAACAACGTGATACCTCCGGGCACGCTGCCTTTGTTGCGGATATCGTCGGTAAAGCTGGACGCGCTGTACAGCGGATGCTCCAGCTTGGCCTCGCAGACAAAGGTGCCCTTACCCTGCTCGCGGCGAACCAGACCGGCCGCCTCCAGCTCCTTGAGCGCCTGGCGGATGGTCGTGCGGCTGACCTGATAGCGCTCGATCATCTCCACCTCGGAGGGCAGCATCTGCCCATAGGCCAGCGAGCCGTCCTCCACCATCAAGCGGATCATCTGCTCCAGCTGCCGGTATAGGGGAATGCCGCCGCTGCGGACAAGCTCGTTGAGCCTGCTTTCAGAAGAGGTGGACGTCATGCCGGTCATCCTTCTTTCGTCGTTTCTTTAGCGGGTGGGCCGAGGCGCGCTCAGCCGCGCCCAAAACGCGGCGGGCATAGCGCGCGCTGTTCATTCTCCTGCACCGGGTCTTTTGATGGCATTACTATACAACATGATATGATGTTTGTCAACAACTTATTGTAATAAATTTAAAAACAAATGACATGCCGTCCAGTTTCAGACTTGGCTGCATCTTGCATATCTTGCCGAATTGGGGTACAATAAAACGTACGATGTAACTGAACTGCCGCCGGGCCGTTCGGAAAGGATGAGCGATCGAATGCACGTCTTTCACCCGCCGCAAAGCGTGAACGGCCTGCCGCCGGAAAACACCTTTTATGTGGCCGACAGCGCCAACATGACCGTCGCGGATGGGTTTTTGATTCAGACCCATCACCCCTATCTTTTCCCGGAACGCCCGATCAACCTGTTTTTAAGCATCCGCTCCAAGGGACCGGGGCGGGATATGCTGATGGGCGCGCTGCTGGCCCGCGCGCAACAGTTGCGCGAGCAGACGCCCATGTTAAAGGCGCGCGTCTTTGCGCAGGTCAGCCCGCAGGATACGCCCATGATGGCCTTTTATCTGGAGAGCGGCTTTGACGCCAACGACGCGCTGGACGTCGTGCAGCTGGGCGTGCCCAATGCCCGGCCGGCCGCGCCTATGGGATATGATATGGGGTTCGTGCCCATGAGCAACCCGGGCGAAATTCAGGCCTTCCTGATGCGAATGAACGCCTACCGCCTGGATGCGTGGCAGCCCGCGTTTTTGCAGCGATATATGAGCTTTCCCCACTTTATGGCGCTGTACATGAGCCGCGGCCCCGAGGTAGTGGGTGAGATCGCCTTTACCGGAGATGGGCCCGCAGCCAAGTTGATCGGCCTGTATGTCGCCCCCAACTACCGCCGCCTTGGTCTTGCTAAATCGCTGATCGCCGCGGGTATGAAGCTGCTTAGCGAGCGCGGCGTCACCCATGTGGAGGCGGACGTTATCCGCCGCAATGAGACGCAGCGCCTACTGGCGGGAAGCTGCGGCGCAACCTTCATCCGAACGGCCTGCTACTATCCCGGCCTGAATTACGACTGATCAGGTACTTGGAGACGCATATGTCCATATCCTATCAATTGATCCGCTCGGACCGGCGCACCCTCTCGCTATCGATAAACGAGCAGGGGGCGCTTATTGTTCGCGCACCCAGATTTGTGCCGCGCGTTGAGATCGATGGGTTTGTTTCGCAAAAGGAAGAGTGGATTGTCAAAAAGCGAGCGTTGATACGCGAACAGGCCGTGTTACGCACGCCTTTCCGGCTTGAAAGCGGCGCGATTTTTCCGTGGCTTGGCGGCGGCCTGGAAATCCGCCTGTGCGCCGTACCGATGGGTATCGATTACCACGGCGCGCTCCTGCTGCCGCGCGCGGGCGACCCCGCGGCGCACGCCCGCCTGTGGATGAAACTACGCGCGGCGGAGGTGCTTGGCGGACGTGTGAAATACTGGGCGCAACAGACCGGGCTTTTCCCCGTGGGCCTTGCCTTTGGCACGGCAAAAAAGCGCTGGGGCAGCATGAGTACGAGCGGCCAGTGCCGGCTGAATCTGGCGCTTCTTCATTGCCCCATACCGCTGATCGACTATGTCATCGTCCATGAGCTGGCGCATATCACGCATCCGGATCATTCTCCTGCCTTTCACGCGCTTGTCCGTACCATTCTGCCCGATGCCGACAGGCGGCGCGCGCAGCTGGGGCCCCTTTGCCGCCTGACCACGCTGTTATCCCCCAACGACCGTGAGGAGGATTTATGAACACGCCGCCAAAGCTGGAAAAACCCCGCGTGCCCAAAAGATTTTATTTCCTGACCATGCTCATCTACCTGCCTATCTTTTACAGCTTGAGCGTAATCGGCGCGCGGTGGTACGGCTTTGTCATCGCGGGCGTCTCGTTTGCCACGCTGATGGGCATACGTCATAGCGCCGCGTGGCACGGCTGGCATGTGCCGCTTTGCTTCGCGCTCGCGTTTGTCACGGCGCTGATGGGCCTCTATTTCAGCCGTCCCAGATGGGATGTGTCTCTGCCGGGGCAGATCGGCGGCGGCACGGTCCGTTTTTTTGTCCGCCTGCCTGTGGATCAGAGCGTCAAATCGGGCGAGAGCTTCGGAGAGCTTAGCACCTGGAAGCCACCGGAGGGATATACGCACACCAAAGCGGAGCTTCCCAACTGTGCCATGGAGGTGCTGACCCGCGACGGCAGCCAAAGCGGCTACGCTGTGCTCCAGCTGCATGGCGGCGCGTTCGTTTCCGGCCTTAATGACCTGTATCGTAAAATGGCGCGCCGCTATTGCGATATGGCGAACGGCGCGGCCGTTTATACGCCGGATTACCGCCTGTGGCCGGCCTATGCCTATCCCGCGCAGCAAAGCGACGCCATGGACGCATGGACCTATCTGACGCAAACCCTCGGCTATCCTGCCGACCGTATTATTCTGGCTGGAGATAGCGCGGGCGGCAACCTGACGCTCAGCCTTACCCTGCGCCTGCGCGACGCGGGCGCACCCCTGCCCGCCGCGATTATCGCCCTTTCCCCCTGGGCGGATCTGAGCAATTCAGGCCGCTCGCATGTGGAAAACGCGACGCAAGACCCGACTTTCGGTGTGGAGGCGAGCGAATATGACGGCGTTACTCCCGTGGGCGTGGATACGACCTATCCCGACGGACTGGATGCCCGGGACCCGAATCTATCCCCCTCGTTTGGCGATTATCAAGGGTTTCCAAAAATGCTGCTGCAGGCGGGCGACCTGGAGGTGCTGCTCAGCGACAGCGAGAGAATTTATGAAAACGCCGTGGGAAACGGGGTTGATTGCACGTTGACCGTCTATCCCGGCATGTTCCACGTGTTTCAAGGCTCGCTGGACCTGCTGCCGGAGAGCCGACAGGCCTGGGAGGAAATCGCCGCGTTTATCGCGGGGGTGGTGAAATAGAAGCGGCAAAAAGCGGAAGGCCTGCCTTTAGCAGCCCTTCCGCGCCATTATATCCCGATTGTTATTCCTGATCCTCTTCCTTCACCACGGAGTCCACGGCGGCCTTTACATTGCCGGCGGCGCCGCGCACAACGTCCTGAAAGTTATCGGCAAAGCCCCTGGCGTTTTTTTCGATGGAGAACCGGTAGCCAAGCACCAGCGCGACGATCAGGCCCGCGACGGCCAGCCAAGGCGCGCTTACCACCGCAAGGATGGAAAAGATCAACGAGAGGTTAAGGATGGGGGTATTTCCCTTATCCACCTTAATGCGCGTGCGGTACAGGAAGGAGAACGCGCCGCCGCCCGCATGGTTCTGATTCTGGCTCTGATCGCCCTGCCCGGTTCCGTTATTGCTGTTGTTATAGTAGCTCTGTTCCGTCATGATTGCTTCCTCCTTGAAAATCATGCGCCCGTTTTGAACGCTTGCCGCCGTTTCCTTTTGACAGGCTTATCTTACCATAGCGCGCGATGCGATGCTTGAGGATGCGCTAGCAATTGCATGAGAATCAGATTAAAAACAGCATAGAAAAAGCGGCTGGAGGACCGCTCCATCCGCCGCATATTATTCCTTGCCCTCCAGCACAGCCCTTATGCGTCCCGCCACGCCCTCGCCGTCCAGGCCAAAATGTTTTTCAAGATACGCCTGATTGCCCACCAGCGCGCAGTAGGTATCGTTCAGGCCGAGGCGCACGACGCGCGCGCGGTTTTCCCGCAGGCCGCATACCGTCTCTGATACCGCGCCGCCAAAACCGCCGACGATGGTATGCTCCTCCAGCGTGAAGAGTACGGGAACCCTTTTGCAAAGCTCCGCCACATAGGCCTCGTCCAAAGGTTTGACTGTGGGAAAGCTCGCAACGCCAATGCTGTAGTCCTCCCGCTCAAGCAGGCTTGCGGCTTCAATCGCGCTACCCAGAATACCGCCCGCCGTCAGGATATAAGCATCCGTGCCGGAATGTTGCTCCAGCGCCCTGCCGCATTGATACCCAAAGAGCGCGCCGTCTTCGTGGAAATGCGGCTCGCCGCCACGTCCAATGCGCAGATAAGCCACGCCCGGCTCGCTCAGGAACGGTCCCATCACCGCCTCGGTTTCCGGCCCGTCGGCCGGCGCGTATACCTTGACGCCCGGCAACAGCCGCAGCGCGCTCATATCCTCGGTGGCGTGGTGCGTCATGCCAAGCGTACCATATACGAAACCCGCGCCCACACACACAATTTTAACGTTGACCTCGTGATAGGCACAGCAGTTGCGGATTTGCTCCAGACAGCGCAGCGTGGGAAAATTGCCGATGGAGTAGACGACCACCGTCTTTCCCTCCAGCGCCATGCCGGCCGCCATGCTCACCATGGCCTGCTCCGCGATGCCCGCGTTGATAAAGCGGTCCGGGAATTCCTTCATAAAAGGAAATAGCACGCCAAAGCCCAGGTCGCCGGTAATGAGCACCAGCTCCTCATGCTCGCGGGCGTACGCCTCCAGGCAACGGGTAAAGGTATCTCTCATGGCCTTTGCGCCTCCAGTTCCTTCATCGCCGCGTCGTATTCCCCGCCGCGCGCGGTGCGGTAATGCCAGAGCACGGTGTTTTCCATAAAGCTAACGCCCTTGCCCTTTACGGTGTCGGCAATCACGACGATGGGCTTGCCATTGCCCATCGCGGCCTTTGCCTCCGCATAGGCGGCGTGAAGCGCGGCGTGGTCGTGCCCGTCCACGCGGATAACGTGCCAGCCGAAGCTTGCCCATTTCTGATCCAGCGGCTCCAGCGCAATGGTTTCCTCCACGGGCGCAAGGGACTGGATTTTATTAAAATCAATCGTGACGATAAAATTATCCAGCTTGTATTGGTTGGCAATAAGCGCCGTCTCCCACACCGCCCCCTCGTCGCATTCGCCGTCGCCGATGATGCAAAAAACGCGGTGGTTCTGATGGCTCAGCTTCGCGGCCATGGCCATGCCCATGGCCATAGGCAGCCCCTGTCCCAGCGAGCCGGTGGAAGCTTCCACGCCGGGCACGCCCTTATGGCTGACATGCCCGCTTAAGCGGCTGCCGTTCTGACAGTGGGTTTCCAGCTCGCTCACGGGAAAATAGCCGCACTCTGCCAGCGCGGCATAAATGCCCGCCCCGGCATGGCCCTTGCTTAAAAGCAGGCGGTCGCGGTCGGGCATTTTCGGGTTTTTGGGGTCGTGACGCATTACGTCGGCATACAGCACGGCGACGATATCCGCCATGGAATAGATGCTGGCGATATGGGAGGTTCCTCCCCGGTTGGTCATTTCAAGGCCATGCATGCGAATCTGATAAGCCAGGTTGACGCTTTTCTCGTTGCTCATTTGACTACTCCTTGTTGCGTGGCTTCGGGCGCAGAGGCCGCCTCGGGGGCGGCGGCAAGGTTCTTTTTGACGACGCACGCGAGCGTCCTGAAAAAAAGCCTCGCGTCCAACCCGAAGGACTGGTTCCTTGCGTATTCCACGCGCATGCGGTTCTTCTCGCCCAGAATGCGGCGCTCATAGGTGCCCTCCGGATCGTCGTGGCCGACGACCTCGTCCAGGCTGATCAGCTTGATGGAGCTAGGGTCGCTGATGCCCGGCCGCACCCAGAGGATGCATTCCTGCTCCTTGGTGTAGCGGATGGTATAGCGCAAAAGCTCCGGGCGCGGCCCGATGAAGGACATATCGCCCTTGAGGATGTTGAAAAGCTGCGGCAGCTCATCCAGCTTGCTGCGCCTGAGCACACGCCCCACCCTGGTAACCCGTGGGTCGTTAAAGGCCGTGGTGCTGGAGTACTTGTCCGCGCCCACGATCATCGTGCGAAACTTCAGGATGTTGAACGCGCGGTTATGGTAGCCTCCGCGAAGCGCCGAATAAAAGATGGGTCCCCTGGAGGTGCACTTGACCGCGACGGCAATAGGCAGCATTACAAGCAGGCAGGGCAGCAACATGATAAGCGCCATCACAAAGTCAAGCGCGCGCTTGAGCACCTTGCTGTAAAACGGATGGGACAGGGGGCCGTCCCAGCGGGGCAGGCTTTGCCGCGCGGAGGTCAGCGTCATCTTTTCTTCCATGCCCCCGCTCCTTCCTGTGTGCGTGTGGCGCAACCGCCACCACTTTTTATCGTATCACAGGCGTGAAAAGAAGTCAATTTTTATCGTACAAATTACGCAAAATTTGCTCAGCCGCCGCACCCGCTTACGGGCTTTCTCAGCGAAGCGGCTGACTGGAACAGCCCCTCATGCGCAACGTCCCGGGGTTCGAAGCGCAAAAGGCGAAAGGTAATCTGCATGGTGACGCCGATGCCCAGTGCGCTGATGAGCGTTCCCACGCCCACCTTGCCGCCCAGCACCCAGCCGGCGGCAAGGGCAGCGCATAAAATCAGGATATTCACCAGGCCGATGGGCATACGCTTAAGCCGCCTACCCACGCCCACCAGCAGCGAGTCGCGCGGGCCGCAGCACAGTCCGGCCCTCATGTAAACGTATTGCCCAAAGCTCATGACAAACATTCCCGCAACCATAAGCGGGATGCCGGAAAGCAGACCGGACTGGGCCGGCACCAGCTTCAGCGCCGAGAAAAAATCAACGCTCAGGCCGCAGATGGCCGCGTCCAGCAACGTGCCGATGCCAATGCGCTCTCGCAGCAAAAGGTCGATCACTACAATCACACAGCTGATAAGGATGGCCGCCGTGCCGTAGGTAATGGGCAGATGGTAGGAAAGCCCCATGCTCAGGCAGTCCCACGGCGCAAGGCCAATGTTTGCCTGAATGGTGAGGTACACGCCAAAGGAAAACAGCGCAAGGCCTGCCGCCGCCTGTGCCGTACGAAACAAAAGCCCGCGCTTCATCCCTTATGCACACTCCCTCCCGCCCCATGGGCGGGCCTGCGCTCGCTCTCCGGCGGCGGGGTCAGGTAGCCGTCGCCGTATTTCAGGCGCAACATATGCTCCCATTCCGCGCTCACGCGGAGGGTCGCGCCCTCAAAGGCGATATCTTCAAAGCGTTCCGCGCACGCGCGTGGATAGATGTGCCTGAGCCCCGCAAAGCAATCGTCCGCAACGTGCAGAAGCGAACCGTCGCCGCGCGCCAGCCGCGCGCCTGCGCTTCTGTACCAGCCAAGCTTACGGGCCTTTGAAAACGGCAGGCCAAGCAGGTGCGTGGCCAGGACGAGCACCCGGTTTTTCGGGCTGTAAAGGCTGTAGTCGATATCCTCTTTAATCATACCCTGAAGCATTCGCAGCCTGAACAGCTTGCGCCGTTGCGCCGAAGGGTCGGCGCTAACCGGCTCGTAGTGGAACAGGTCGATAAACGGCCGGAAGCCCTCCGCGGCTTTGCGCGGCACCACGCGCCGGACCCACGTATCCGTTTCGGTAACCGTATAGTCGGCGCTTTCGCTCGGGAATACGCGGATAAAGGCTTTCAGCGCGTTGGCGGTAAACACAAGGTCGAGGTCGTCGTCCCAGGGGATGAAGCCGCTCTCGCGCACGGCTCCCAGCATGGTGCCGCCATAGATGGAGTATTCAATGCCGTGAAGGCGGCATATCCGGTCGATTTCAAGCGCCATGGCAAGAAGCGCGCGCTGTATGTCGCGCAATCCGTAGGCGTTATCCTCAAGCGGCATATAAACTTTCCCCCTTCCCGGCCTATCTGCCGCGCACCAGCATGTATTTAAGGCGGCCCAACAGCGAACGCAGCGCCTTTCGGTCAAACAGCCAGGCGGAGACAAACGCGGCCACCGTGGAATAGAGCACCAGCATCGCGCCATACATCACCCAGGTGAAGAAACGGCGCGGCGGGTCAATCAAAATCAAACACGGCGCCGCAATCAACGCGACCGTCACAAACATGCGCAGGATGCGCAGCGCGCTCCTTTGCCATGGCAGGCCCGCGACCTCGCCGGGCACAAAGCGCAGCTGCATGCCGGTACGCACAAGGTTGCCCACGCACACGCCGGCGACAATGCCGCAAACCGAGGCCGCCGCGCCGAACCTGAGGCCGTACACCCCCAACCCCGTACCGCAGACGATGGTCACAATCACCTGAATGACGCACTGCCCGCGCACCTCGCGGAATTTACCGCTGGAGGAGATCATCAAATCCATGGGCATCTTGCACTGGTTGGTCAGCGCCTCCAGAATGATGAGCAGGCCCAGCAGGGGAACGTTATAGTTGACGTCTGTCACACCATGGGTATAGAGGTTGACAAACGGCACGATGAGCACCGCCGCCGCGCCGAACAGGATGGTGGTCGCCAGGTGGTACAGGCACTCAAAATCGCGGTATGCCCGCTGAAACGCCGATCTTTTGCCGCTGACAAGCAGGTTGCCAAAGATGGAGTAAATACCGGTGGTTGCCATCTTAAGCACTCCCCACAGCCCGACCGTAACCATATGGTACACGCCGTATACGCTTAAAATACCCGTGTCGCGGGTGATCAGCGTGGCGAGAATGACGCCCGCGCCCTGCTGGAACACATTTGTCAGCTCGTAATACAGCGCGTCCCAGCGCATGCCCAGCGCGGTTTTGTTGGGCGGCGCCTTGGGGTTGACGTTGGGATAGTGCTTGGCCGTATAGCGCGAAAGGATGACCGAGCGCACAAGAATGGTAAGCGACGCGGCCAACCGGACCACGATCACGTCCTGCCCGAGGAAGGGAAGAATCACAATCAGCGCGGTGGAAAGCATCAAGGAGGACATGGACGCAAGCGACACCACATACGTGCGCTGGTCGGCCGTGAGCAACACCCGGTACCGCGACAGCGTAAAAAACTCCAGCGCGCCGGAGATGCCCATCGAGAGGATCAGCACCATGACGCTCAGCTCGTTCATGCGCAGCCCGTTTACGTCCGATACGGGCACAATGAACGGATACGCCGCCGCGAACGCCAGCGTAATGCCGCAAAAAAGCCAGCCGGCCGTATTGTAAAAGCCGCGCGCCGCGGAGACGATACCGCTGATCGCAGCGTCGTCCCTCTTGGATAACGGCTCGTACAACGCGAAAATCGAGGCCGCCGCGAGGCCGGCCTCCACCATTTTGAAATAGGTCAGAAATTCCGTGACCGAAACGATCAGGCCGTTGACCTCCGACCCGTAGTAGAGGATCATCAGCCGGGGCGTGATGAAACCCATCAGCATCGCGGTCAGCTGATAAACGGCGGTGGACAGCGTGTTTTGCACAAAACGCGCGGTGCGGGTATTGCGGCTCAAGCGTAAATCTCCTTCATCTGCGTCCGGACGGGCCAGGCGCCGGATTTAACCATACAAATAGGAAGAATAGCATTGCCGCCAAGGTTTGTCAAGGCGTGGCGCTTCGCCAGAATTCGATGCTATATACCGCTTGACCTGTTTTGGTCATTGAGTTATACTGTATACCATCCCATGATTTATGCTTCTGGCCGCCGCTGTCATGGCGTGGCTTTCCTCCCCTTTCTTTCATCTATAAGGAGGTATTTTTTCATGATGCAATCCCCATTGGAAAGACTTGCCGATTACGCCGGCGAACACGCGCCCATGCTGGCGAAAAACTGCGGCATCGACCCCACGCTGTACCAGACCTACGGCGTTAAGCGCGGCCTTCGCGACAAAAGCGGCAAGGGCGTGCTTGCCGGCCTTACCAACATCTCCGAAATCCAAAGCAGCATGGAGGTAAACGGCGAGACCGTTCCCTGCGAAGGCCAGCTTTTTTACCGCGGCTACAACATCATCGACCTGGTGGGCGCGGAGGCGCGCGAGCACCGCTTCGGCTTTGAGGAAATCGCCTATCTTCTGCTTTTCGGCGAATTGCCGGACGAGCGCGAGCTGCTCTCGTTCCAGGCCACGCTGGCGGACAGCCGCACGCTGCCCACCAATTTCGTGCGCGACGTTATTATGAAAGCGCCCAGCAAGGATATGATGAATACCCTGAGCCGAAGCGTGCTGACCCTTGCCAGCTACGACGACAACGTTGCGGATCCTTCTATCCGCAACGTGCTGCGCCAGTGCCTGATGCTGATCGCCGTGTTCCCAATGCTTGCCGTGTACGGCTACCACAGCTATAACCACTACGAGCGCGACGAGAGCTTCTACATCCACCGCCCGGACGAAAACCTCTCCGCGGCGGAAAACCTGCTGCGCATGCTAAGGCCGGATAAAAGCTATACCGATTTGGAGGCGCATGTGCTTGACCTGGCGCTCATTTTGCATATGGAGCACGGCGGCGGCAACAACTCCTCCTTTACCACGCACGTGGTTACCTCCTCCGGCAGCGACACCTACAGCGTGGTGGCGGCGGCGCTTGCCAGCCTGAAGGGCCCCAAGCACGGCGGCGCGAACATCAAGGTTGTGGAGATGATGGCCGATCTGCGCGAGAACGTCCGCGACCAGACGGACGAGGAGGAGGTCGAGCGTTACCTGCTCAAGCTTCTGCACCGCGAAGCGTTTGACAGAAAGGGGCTCATCTACGGTATGGGCCACGCTGTGTATTCCATCAGCGACCCACGCGCCACGGTGTTCCGGGGCTTTGTCAAGCAGTTGGCGGACGAGAAGCAAAAGAAGGATGATTTTGCCCTCTATTCCATGGTGGAAAGGCTCGCGCCTCAGATAATCTCGCGGGAGCGTAAGATATTCAAGGGCGTCAGCCCGAACGTAGACTTCTACAGCGGCCTTACCTACAGCATGCTGGGCATTCCCGAGGAGCTGTTCACCCCCATTTTCGCCATCGCGAGGATTGTGGGCTGGAGCGCGCACCGTCTGGAGGAGCTGATCAACATGGATAAGATCATCCGCCCCGCCTACAAAAGCGTGCTGCCCCGGCGGGAGTATGTTAGTATGAAGGATAGATAGGACTTTAGACAAAACAGACCGGAAGAACAGGCGCGCGCCTGTTCTTCCGGTTCGTTCGCGTTTCAGGGAAGCAACTCCCCCATCCTTGCCCGCCGCTGGGCGGGATCGTCCAGCACCAATACCTTTGTGCCGTATTCCAGATGCGTCCACAGCCAGTAGGCGTTGAGGGGGTGCCCGGCATCGGTGCGGCAATCCACACGCACGCAGCCCTCCGAAGCCTTCTGGCCTAGCTGCTTGATCTGCTCCCGGAAATCGGCCTTCCCGCCGGCCGTCTGATAGCCCACCTGATGCAACAGGTTGCCGCCGTCGATTCGGATGGCGTAGACGTTTTGATAGCCGTTGCTTTTGAAGGGCGCAACCCGGTCGGTAGTAATGAACGCACCCGCGCGCGTTTCGCGAAACAGCTTTTCCCCGGCCATCAGGCCCGTGCTGATACGGATTTGCCCAATCGGCGCGCCGTATTCATAAACCGTCATCCGCTGGGCCTGCTTGTCAATCAGCAGGCCATAGTGGACGTTAGGCGTTATCACCCTGAGCTTTTTGGTGGGTACATAGCCCTCGACATATTCGCCGTCCTCATGCCGCCAGGCGCGCACCAGCGTATAGGCCTTGCCCACCTCCACCACCTCCAGCCCCTGAGATTGCCCGTGCACGCTGCCCACGGCTTTGGATTTACCGCTGGGCTTCGCGTACAGGGGCTGGTGATCCGTCGCTTCGATGTTGACCACAACCAGCGGCTTCATCATGGCCTGCCACACGGCTTCGTCATCCGGCGACGTGGGAAGCAGCCCGCCCGTGGGGGCAAGTTCCGTTTCCGGCGGCCGGCCCTCCCTGATTTCAAGGGGAAAGATAATAGCCCTGTCCTCCCGGTCCGACGCATAGGCTTTGCACCAATAGGCCCCGGCCGCGACCTTTCGGCCGTCCTTCTTGCCGTTCCACGCCACGCGGAAAAAGCCGCTGTTGGCAATTTTTTTGCGCACGGAGGCAACGGGCTTCTCCATGGTATCGTCCGCGTAAATTTCAAGGTTGACGACGCACGCGCCCGTTACCGAACAATCCACAAACCATACCTTCGGCTGTTTTTGATAGCAGACGGCGCTGCATGGCAACGCGTATTCCAGCAGGGTGATAGGCTCCGTCACCGTCGCCTCCACCCGCGCGGAATAAACGGTCCCGCCCGCACCGGTCAATTCAAACGAAAGGCGGTAGCCGCCCGCTCTCAGCGGCATACCGCCGTAGGACGTAGCTGCGTACGGCAGCGCGACCGTCCCCCGCCTCACCGTTAATCCGTCGGCAATGCGCATATGTTCCCCGAATTCATCCTCAACCCTCACCGTCAGCGCGCCATCCTCCGGCGCGTTCACTATAATTTTCGCCTCCTCAAACGGACATAGCGCCTCCGGCATTTGTACAAACAGCTCCTCCGCCAAAACGGGCGCGCACCAAAGTAAAAGCGCGCACAGCAGCAGGGCGGCGCAACCGCGTCCCTTCACGGACATCCCCTCCATCTTTTGTAATGATTCGGTTTTCTCATTCCTTAGACGGAGGCTTTCCATATGAAGTTCAAAATTCCGTTTGACATGATTGCAACAAGTTGCTGGAGAGACTCCTTACATGGGGGATTTATGACCGTACGGCAAGGGAAGGAAATGAATCAAATCCATCCGGTTATGCTCGAGCAACAACAGTAATTTTTGCATAAAGGCATCGCCTCTGGGTAAAATGTGTACGGAAACAGACTGAAGATATTGTGCCTGACGATGGGAAATAAGGCGTGGAGGCTTTTTCCATGAGCTTTTTTGAATGAGCCTGTCGGCCATATCCGACAGAAAGATGTAGATAGATTGATTGGCCGCGTTAAAACTGCCATTATAAATGGTTTTGGCGTCGAGGGTTTTCCACAAAAACATATATCCGTTGCTCAACCTTGAACCCGTTGGCAGAAAAACGTCGGTAACGGTTTAAGGAAGCCGTTCTGGTATTCAGATACAGTTAAAAAGTTAGGAATTGGGAGAGAATCACGCCACTTTCAGAGTAAGCGTCGCCATCAAAATAGCTGAGCGGAGAATAATCCGACAATTCCCATTGTAGCAAAGCTGGCGGAGTTGTGCGATGTGTTGGATGTGCCTGTCGAACAGATACTAACTGGGGCGGTTATCCCAGCGAATGCGGAGTATAACCGTTGGTTTGGCGAAATCGCTGGAAACAGATCTCCGGCAACCATGGAAATCATGCTGGAAATTTGCCGGCAAGTTTCCCTGGTTGAACAGAGCAGAAGGGACAGCGGCCGCTCCTCCTAAGCATAAGCGGTTCCGACGCCGCAGGAACTGGCTTCAGATGCTGCGAATGGTTGAAAAAAGCTCCCCCATGAGGGAGCTTTCAGCTTTTCGATCACATTTCCGGCAGGATTGCACCGTGAATTTATTACCGTTCCTTCTTCTCTCCCACCGCCGCGTTCATCTTTTTCAGCTTCTGCCGCCACCCAAAGTACTGCCCAAGCCACGTCGCCACGAAGATGGCGACGAAAATGGCGAAGTACAGCAGCACACCCTCCAGCGTATGTTCCATCCAATGGCAGAAATAGGCGGTGGGCAGCATGATCAGTGCGGCGACGGCAAAATAGACGAGCGACTGCTTCATGATGCTCCAACGGTCCAATTCCCAGATCAGGGAGGCCGCGCCGAACGCAGCGCCCATCAGCAGGCACATGACGGTTTGGAAAACCACCGCGGAAAGTTCGCTGCCTGCCTGCGCCGCCAGTTCGGGCACGCAGGGCAGATAATCCGCGCCGCCCATGCACACAGATACAAGAATAGTGACGATATAGCCGATGGCCACCCCGGCCGGCGCGCCGGCCAGCACCCGGAAAAGCAGCTTCTTTTTCATGCTCATCCCTGTTCACCTCATATTCCAAGAATATCTTTGATTTTGGAGACATAGCGGCGCGACGCGTAGGCCGTTGTGCCGTCCGCCAGTACCACGCAGATGGTTCCCGAAAGGCTCAGGTCGAAGCGCCGGACCTTTTTGAGGTTGACGATCTCCGAATGCGATATGCGCAGAAAGCACGATTTGTCAAGCCTATCCTCCAGCTCGTACAAGCGCAGGCGCAGGGCGTATTCTCCCTTCTCCGTCACGCAAAAAACGCGCTGGTTGGCCGCGTACACGCGCAGGATAGCCTGTGGGTCCAGCATTTCCACCGCGTCGCCCCGGAAGCCGGCCAGAAAGCTGGGACGCTCGCTTCCAAGGCGCTTCATCAAATCCTCCACCTCGCGCGTTACCGCGCTTGCGATGATCACCAGCCTGGGTTCCTTCTGGCCCGGGTCCAGCTTGATTTCAATATCCACGCGTCCACCTCCCGTTCATGATGCCAGTATAAGGAATCGCCAGCAAAAACACCAGTCTTTTTCGACAGGTGGTGGAAATAGGCGGATAAGCGGCTTGAGATGCGCCGCGCCCTTATCATGTCCTTGCGATTTTCACGCGTCCCAAAGTATGCTATAATACCTTAAGCATCAATATGCAAAGGGATGAGGGCATGGAGCTGGAGCAGCTTACCGCCGTAGTGCAGGAAACCACCTTCCGTAACGACGATAACGGCTATACGGTGCTGCGCGTTACGGTGGGCCGCGCCCAGCAGACGGTCGTGGGCCAGATGCCGGAATTAAGCTCCGGCGAAAACGTCACCTTCGAGGGAACGTGGCTTGAGCACCCCGTCTACGGCAAACAATTCAGCGCCAGAACCTGTGCCATCACCCCGCCAACGGGCAAAAGCGCCATCGAAAAATACCTGGGCTCCGGGTTGATCCGCGGCATCGGCCCTTCCACCGCCAAGCTGATCGTAAAGCATTTCGGCGAAAAAGCCATTGATATCCTGGACGAGCATCCCGAGCGGCTGACCGAGATTCCCGGCATCGGTCCCAAAAAGGCCGCGATGATCATGGAAAGCTACATCCAGCAGATGGGTATGCGGCGCGCGCTTGTCTTTTTGCAAAACTACGGCATCAGCCCAAACCTTGCCATGAAAATCGCCAAATATTACGGCGAGAACACGGTGGAGCTTATCCGGCAAAATCCCTACCGTATGGTAATGGATATTGAGGGCGTGGGCTTCTTAACCGCGGACCGCATTGCGCTGAGCATGGGCATCGACCCGCAGAGCGAGTTTCGCGTCCGGGCGGCGCTGTTTTACCTGCTTAACGACGCGGCGGGCAGCGGCGGGCACACCTACCTGCCGCGCGAAGTGTTGCTGGAGCGCGCGTGCGGTATGCTGCGCGCGGAGCCGGAAATCGTTGACCGGCAGATTTCCGAGGCGCTGCTTACCAAAATGCTGGTCGGCTTCTCCATTCCCGATTGTGAAAACGCGCTCTGCCTTCCGCTTTATTTCCATGCCGAAAGCGAGATCGCCCTCCGGCTGGCGCAGTTGATGCAAGCGCGCCCCTATAACCGAGTCGGCGGCCTTAACGAACGTATTTCGGCCTATGAGCGCGAGCTTGGGGTTTCATTCAGCGAGGTGCAAAAACGAGCCATCCGCAGCGCAGTGGAGGAAGGCGTGCTGGTGATTACCGGCGGTCCCGGCACGGGTAAAACCACGATTATCCGCTGTATCATCAGCCTTTTGAAGGAGGATAACGACGTGCTGCTCTGCGCCCCCACGGGCCGGGCCGCCAAGCGTATGAGCGAGGCCACGGGCGAGGAGGCAAAGACCATCCACCGCCTGCTGGAATATGGCGGCGACGCGGACACCTTCGCCCGCAGCGAGGATTACCCGCTGGAGGCGGACTGCCTGATTGTGGACGAGATGAGCATGGTGGACGTGTCGCTGATGCGCGGACTGCTGCGCGCGGTGCTGCCCGGCACGCGGCTGATTTTGGTGGGCGACGCGGACCAGTTGCCAAGCGTGGGCGCGGGCAACGTGCTCAGGGACATCCTGCTAAGCGACGTGGTGCCCAGCGTGTGCCTGACCGACATTTTCCGCCAGGACGAGAGCAGCATGATCGTCCTGAACGCGCACCGCATCAACCACGGCGAAATGCCTGTGATTAAAAACCGGGACACGGATTTCTTTTTTGAGCGAAAGGCGCTCCAATCCGATGCGGCGCAGACCATCTGCGACCTGCTGCGCGAGCGCCTGCCCAAATACCTGCGCTTTCCCAAAAACGCGTGGCAAAGCGAGGCCACGCGCTGCATACAGGTATTAAGCCCCACTAAAAAGGGGGATTGCGGCTCGTTCGCGTTAAACCGGCTGCTTCAAAATGCGCTGAACCCCGAAAGTCCGCACAAGGACGCGATCGTTCATGGCGAGACGGAATTTCGTGTAGGGGACAAGGTGATTCAGACCAAAAACGACTACCAGATCGAATACGTTCGCAAAACGCCGTTTGGCACGGAAGAGGGCACTGGGGTTTTCAACGGCGACGTGGGCTATATCGAGCATATCGACCCCGCCGAGCATTTGATGACCGTCTGCTTTGACGAGGAGCGGCTGGTAACCTATCAAAAACAGCAACTGGACGCGCTTGAGCTGGCCTATTGCCTGACGGTGCACAAAAGCCAGGGCAGCGAGTTTCCCGTGGTGGTGATGCCGGTGGTGGGCGGGCCGCCCATGCTGATGGCGCGTAACCTGCTTTACACAGCGCTTACCCGGGCGAGGCGGCTGGTGGTGCTGGTAGGGCGCGAGGAGGTTGTGGGCCAGATGGTAAACAACAACCACGTCTTAACGCGCTACACCACGCTGTGCGAGCGGCTGAAAGCCGCATCGTGCCTTTGATTTTGAGTGGCCGGGGAGGCGGTTTGATGCCCGGGTTTCTTTCCTGGCTTGGAAAAAGCGCCTCCGCCCTCCTTTTTCCCCAGCGCGCGGCCTGCCACCTGTGCGGGCGTTCGCTGGCCGAGGCGGGAGAGGATATCCTTTGTGAAAAATGCATGGCGGAGCTGGCTCTGGGGCGTATCCCGCGCATGGAGCTGGCGGTAGGTCTGCACGAGCCGCTCAAGGTGAGCATATCTGCCTACTGGCACCAGGACGAGGCGAGGCGGCTTGTCCATCTGCTGAAATACGGCTCCGACCGCGCCGCCGCCCGGCCGTTGGGCGAGGGGATGTGCGAGGCCCTTGCCCTTGCGCCAAATGGAATCGCGAGGCAGGCGGAGCTTGTGGTTTCCGTGCCGCTTCACCCCGCCCGCGAGCGGGAGCGGGGGTATAACCAGGCGCTTTTGCTGGCAGAGGAGGTATGCGCGCATACGGGCCTTGCGCTTGCGCCGGACCTGCTGGTCCGCGCCCGGGCAACCAAAGCGCAGGCGCGGCGCGGCCGGGAGGCGCGCCTTACCGCCATGCGCGGCGCGTTTGCTTCCGCGCCGGACGCGGCTGCCGGGAGGCATGTGCTGCTGATCGACGACGTGCTTACCACCGGGGCGACGGCTGTTGCTTGCGCCGAGGCGCTGCTTGAGGCCGGCGCTTCGGAGGTTTCTCTGCTGACAGCCTGCCGGGCCTGAAGCGTATTATGCGCCCGCTTTTCGGGAAGCCTTCCCCTATTACCGCATCAGGAGGAGGGTTATGCAATGGACTTCAAGGACTTGGGCCATGTTGTGTTGCTCAGTTTTTTTTCGCTGCTTGTGCTGTTTATCCTGACCAAGTTGATGGGAAAACGCCAAATGAGTCAAATGTCGCTATTCGATTATATTGTCGGCATTTCAATCGGCTCTCTTGCGGCCGAGATGGCCAGCCACCCGGATGAGGAAAGTTGGTTGGGCTTGGCGTCCATGGTGATCTATGCGGGCGTGGCAATCCTGATCAACGTATGGGATGATAAATCGCGAAAGGTTCGCCACTTCGTGCAAGGCGACCCTCTTATTTTATTCGATCACGGCACGCTGTATTATAACAATTTAAAGAAAGCGAAAATGGACCTGAACGAGTTTATGACTGAATGTCGGAACTCCGGTTATTTTGATCTTGCACTGCTTCAGCTCATCGTGATGGAATCCAACGGAAAGCTAAGCTTTTTGCCCAATGAAATGAACAGGCCGCTTACCCCCGCCGATATGCAGATGCAGCCAAAGCAATCCCGTCCGGTGGTCGCGGTAATTACGGACGGGGTGGTGCTGCCGGAACGGCTCAAGGCCACCGGCAATACCGAAAGCTGGCTGTACAAGCAGATGGAAATTCAGGGTTTCAAAGACCCCTCGGATATTTTTCTGGCGACTGTTGACGCGGACAACGCGCTCGCAATTTACGAAAAAAATGAGGACCGGGTGGAAAAGCGGTATTACGCCTGACGGCGGCTATTATATCTTCTGCCATAAAACCTGATATAGCCTGCCATCGCGTCCGCGGCGCGCCCGGTAGGGTTTTCCATCGTCCGGCGGGCGGTCTCCGCGAAGCGCATAAGCAACCCGGCATACTTTGCCGTCAATCTGGGAATAGCCAATCCACAGGCTGCCGTCCTGCGCGGAAGAGTCCTGCCGCCCGGCGAGGCGGACAAAGCGCCAGCCGGGCAGTGAAAAAACCGCACAGGGAAGGCAGCTGTCAAAATAGGGCTTTAGCTGGGCAAAGGCCTGCGGCCAGCAAAGCGGGCGCAAACGGTCAACCGCCGGGCCGTTCCGGCGGACAGGAGCATGAACTTCCGGACAGCGTTCCCCGGGCGGCGGCTGTTGCCCCGGCTCCTCCTCGCCGGGCATATCGGGTTCTTCCGCCTCCTTTGCGACGACATAAGGCAACGGATCGATTGCGGGAAGAAAAATTTCACGCGGAGGATAGGAGGAAGGTTCCGCCAGCCTTGCGGGGGGTTCCGGTTGCGCCTTATCCCGGCCGTCAGAAAGCGCGGCGGCCGGTTCCCGAACGGGCGCAGAAGCTTCCCGCCCGGCTTGAGAACCTTCCGGGACGGGCGCGTCCGTTTGTGGCGGCGGGACGCTTGCCTGCGTTTCCGCCTTGCTTTCATCCGTTTCCCCGCGCGCCTGGCGCGCCGCTTCCCGTTGCTCGGCCTTACGGCGCTCCCGCGCGGCACGCGAGAGCTTTTCGCACAGGCCGAGCAGCGCGTTTTTTGCATCCAAAAGGCTCCCCGCGCTCTGTTGAACGCACAGGCCGAGCATCAGCGGAACCGGCTCGTCCCCGCCGCCAACGATCAACAGGGCCTGCAGGCGCTCGGGCGCGACGCGCTGACCCGGCACCTCGGCTGTTAGCGAAGCCTCGCCGCGCGGGTTGACGCGTGCTCTGCCCAGCTCACGCACCTCGCCGTCGCCGCAGTACCAGAAGGCGCGTATCGAATCCTCCCTAACCCCCCGTGCGTTGATCTGCAAAAGGGTCTCCCCGCCGCCGGACTGTACGCGCGCATAACCGCTCAGACCGTTTTGCATGGGTTTTAGCATTATCAGTCGGTGACAGATATCGGACATGGGCATACGCCTCCTTTGGAAGGAGGATATGCGGCGGCTTGGGCGGGCATGCGTAGAGAACAAGGCTATGGCTCGCTTCGCGTGTCGCGGTATTTGCCGGGTGCAAGGCCGTTTTTTGCATATTGTTCGATGTCTAAGACATGCTTTACCGCGGTGAAATTCACCCCAGCCCCGCGCCCTCGTCTCCAGTGTTTTCTTCAGGCTTTGGGTTTTCGGCTGCGTCCGGGTCGGGCGAACCATCCGGCACAGGCTCGGGGGTCGCTTCCAAACGGGCGTTTTCAAAGGTCAAGGTTGCGGTGTTATCCACCCGCGTGCAAACAAGCCTGTATAAGCCAACCTGTGTGGAAAACTGCCCATTTCCCTCCGCCATGCCGCCAACCACCTTGTTCACCAGCTCGTAGCGGTTGACGGCCTCGGGGTCGGTGTGCATAGCCATGAGCAGAGCATAGCTGTGATAGCCGGAAATGGCAAAATCGTTATAAAGCGCGGTTCCATGCTCCATGCCCTGCGGCGCCGTCAGGATGATCTGGCACATCTCGATCACCTCGCCGGTAGGGTCGGTGCGTATGGTCAGGCTCAGCACGTCGCCAAAAATTTCATAAAACAGTCTGCCATCCTTTTCATCGGATGTCCTCTTCGCAATTACCAGCGGTAAAAGGTGGCGGTTATCATTTTCATTGATAAAGGTTAGATCGTCCCCGTAATAGTCAAGGAAGGTATCATAGCGCTGGCCGTTGAGGGCTTCCGCGCACGCGCCGAAGGCAAGAACCAAAACGGCCAACAGCAGGAAGGCGCCGACAAGTGTTTTTCGCATGACGTTCTCCTTTTAGCTCCGGGTTTGGAGCAGCCTGAGCATAGCATAAACGACCCGTTTTTTCAAGCAAGGGCCCCTGCCTTTCCCAATTGCGCTGACAGGGCGGTATGCTGTATAATAGACGCATGACGAGGAAAGGGGGCGATCGGGTTGAAAAAGCTGCGCCGCTTTATCTGGTATCTGGCGGGAAGGCTTCTTTTGCTGATTGTGCTGCTCGGGCTTTTTACGGTTACTTTTTATTACGCGATGAACGCTTCAAATATTTACATTGTTTTAAAGGACGGCATGGCCAAGCGTGCGCAGGTTATCATGATGGAGGAAAACTCCGCCGATTTAACGAAATTTTTCCAGGGAAGCTATTTGCAACGCGATGAAAACCTGCTTTTGGCAATTGACGGCAAAAGCCCCTACTCCTATTATACCGTTCGTGGAATCGACCATCGCCTGGAGATGACATGGATGTGGTGCTGGCCGTGGGAAAGCACCGCGCGCGTGGAGTTTACCGAAACGATACCGCGTATCGACGGCCGTGTGAACGGCAATCACGCCGAGGCGGCGCGCGCACTCTATGGGGAAGGCTTTGAAAGCCCGCCCAAATGGCAGGGCGGGCGTTATACGGCCACGCTGGTTAAGGAAAACAATCAATGGCATATCCGAAGCCTTGCACTGGTGGAGGCGCTCAACGCCCAATAGCGTTCCGGAGCCGTATTGCGCGCACACGCCGGGAGGATGAAAATCCATGGACGAAAAATACCTGTGCTACTGCGGCCCGTATTGTGAAAATTACTCCACCAAGGCCACAGTAGAGCCCGCTGCCCGCGCGTTATACAGTGAAATGCAGCATGCGGGCTTTGAAGAAATCATGCGGTATCTCCCGGACGGCGAAGCCTTTTGGAGCTTTTTGAAGGGCATGGCCGAAAAGGGCGCCTGCGTTTCCTGCCGCGATGGCAGCGGAGATCCCGGTTGCGAAATCAGGCGCTGCGCACGGGAAAAAGGCGTCGAAATATGCGCTTTATGCAAGAGCTATCCATGCAAGCGGTTTTCAAAGCTGTTTCGAAGTTACCCAACGTTGAAAGCGGATAACGCCCTGCTTTGCCGGCAGGCTATGGAGCAATGGGCAAAACTTCAGGACGATCGAAAAGCAGACGGCTATACCTATTTACAGAACAAATAGCGGCGAAGGTAGAGCGGCGTCAAGTTCGACGTATGGGAACCAACAAAGCGAAAAACAGCAAGAGCCCTGTTTTCATCTGTTTGAAAGCGGGGCTCTTTGACAGGTTGCATTTCTACAGGTCGTCGGCATCCTGTTCGGGCTGCTCGCCATCCTGCGCGGTGCCGGTATAACTGCCCAGCACATCGGTGCTCTGTTCCTCGTCGGCCATACGCGCCAGCTCGCACAAACGTTTGGGATCGCGCCTGAAACGGTATTTTTTTGCTCCGGTTTCGCTCATGCGGATTTGCCTCCTCTACCGCTTATCCGGCGGTACCGGTAGCATGCGCAGAATAGGCCGGGTCTATGAGGGCTAATAGTGAATGCAAAAAAACTATGAATGAGGTATTGCTTTTTCTAAATAAGTTTGTTATAATAATCAAGCTGATTTTAAGCGAAGCTTGAAGGATGCATGTGGGCTCGTAGCTCAGCTGGATAGAGTGTTTGACTACGAATCAAAAGGTCGTGGGTTCGAATCCCGCCGGGCTCACCAAGAACTCCCTTGTAAACAAAACGCTTACAAGGGAGTTTGCTTATCTTAAAATATCACCGAAAGGATTAAAACTATCTTTTTCTTTAAATCAACCTGTCAAAGCGCTGACTTAAAACTTGCAAAAATAGCACTTTAGCACTTTTCTGTCGGGCTTTTTGCGCACTCGCTGAAATCCCTAAACACCTGTGAATTTCCCTTCCCACAAAAAAGAGGCGCGCCGTGCAAAACGCAACGCCTTACGAACTGCATCCCGAATGCGCCCATCCGCAACGGCTTAGCGGATATTCTTTGTCAACGCTGATCAAAAGTCTAATATATCAGTCGGAACCCAAACGCGATAGCTTTGTTTGGATGTCGTCCATTCCACAAGAGCATAATCGTCCTCAATTGCAACAATATACACGGTTGCGCCCTTTGTTGACTTGAAGCTGTTGCCATAGTTATCGTATTCGTCTCCCGGGCCATACAGCAGCTTGGTAACGGCGATAACCTTTGCCTTATAGTCAAGCGGTTCCTCTTCCGGTATGCCGCTATAATCGAAACAACCGGCGTCAATTTCTTCCAAACGCGTGTAAAGCCGGCGCAATTTGTTTTTGTAGGACAACTCGCACTGAACCCAGCATTTACCGCTTTTATCATAAGCATAGGAGTATACGAGGACATTCCCGCCTTCGACCGTGTAGGTTCCCGTATCTCGAAACCCCGTGCCAGGGCCGCTTCGTGTAAAAATCCGCTCTTTCCCCAGCGTTTTCATGATTCCTTCGAAAGAATCCTCCATTTCTGAAGATAGGGTGGCGAAAGAAAAAGCATCATGACCTTTCGCTATCGCAGATCCGCCTGTTGCCAGAAGTACGATCGTTAAAATGAGTGCCAGCGGCCTCTTCATTGGGAAACCATCCTCCCTCTATTTAATTCACCTTCCAATTCTATTATTAATTATACATAGCAACGCTGAGTTGTCAACTATTGGAAGCGAGCAGTCCGATAACGTATTTTTAAGTTCGTCAAGCAGCTTTCGCATACCGCTCTCCCAAATCAGTCCACGGGAATTGTCTCCACCCGTGCGGCCATACCGGAATCGCTGGATTGCCGGATGGCTTCCAGCACAAGCAGCACCTCCGTCGCCTGCTCAAGCGTAGGCGCGTCGCTCTTCTTTCCCTCAAGCGCGTCCAGCATGGCGTCGAACTGGTAAACGTAGGTGTATTCCATATCAAACGGACAGGGAAGGGACGCATACGCCTGCCCGCCGTCGCCCAACCACACCCCCACGCGGTCAACGCCGTTATCCTTCCAGCTAAAGCGAATGGAACCCCGCTCAAACGTAAGCTCCAGCGCGCTCTCCTGCGGCAGATAATAGCCTGCGCACTGCGCCAGGTATGTAACCTCTCCGCAGCGCCCCATAAGCTGATAGCCTCCGTCCAGTCCCGAATAGGCGGTCATTGGTTCCAGATGGGCGTAAAGAGTATCTGTAGGCTGTCCGATGAGGAAATGCATCCGGTCAATCTGATGCGCGCCGTGCGTCATGAGCAGTCCGCCGCCCGCCTGCGCGGGATCAAAGAACCAAGCGGGGCGCTGATCGTGAAAGTAGTTCAGGTTGATGGTATCGCTCGCATGGCGCAGCCGGCCTAGCGCCCGGCCCTCCTCCCCGCTAAGGAAAGCGCGCAGCGCCATCATGGGCGCGAGGTAGCGTTGCGTGTGGCATACCGCGGCGCGCACACCGGCTTCCCGCGCCGCGCGGAGCATGCGCAGCCCATCTGCCGAGCTGGTTGCCAGCGGCTTTTCCACCATGATGGAAAGCCCGGCTTCGCAGCAGTCCAGAAACTGCCGGCAATGCTGCTCATGGGGGGTGTTGATGAGCGCCGCGTCCAGCCGCTCGCATGCCAGCATTTCGCGGTAATCTGTGTAGACAGGAACCTGCAGCGAATACTCATCCGCAAAGGCCTCTGCCTTTTCCCGCGTGCGGTTGCATAGCGCGGCGATCTCCGCGCGCCCGGTTTTTAAAAGCGCCCGTACGTTGTCGTGAGCTATCTGGCCCGTTCCAATCACGCCGATTCGCATGGTTTTTCCTCCCTCAAGCAAAGCCCGCCCTCCGCCTGCGTAATTTCAAAGCGTCCGGCATAGGCGTTTTCCAAATGCGGATAGTCCGCCCGGTAGTGCGAGCCCCGGCTCTCGCGCCGGTTTTGCATGGCCGTCAGCACGGCTTGCCCCAATGTGAGGAAATGCGCTGCTTTGACAGCCTGCTCGGCCTTGGTGGTATCCAGCCACGGCATGGCGGCAAAATTCTCCCGCCATTGGCAAAGCTGAGAAATTGCCTCGGCAAGCGGCTTTTCCTCCCGGATGATACCGCCGGCGCGCCACATCAGGCGGCGGATTTGACCAAGCAATGGTTCGGGTTCAAGCGTGCCCTCCCCGCCGTAGAGCGCCATCAGCGCATCGCGTTCCTGTTCAGGTTCAATCGAAAGGGGTTGGCATCCCATGGCAAAACGCGCCGCATTGTCGCCGGCAATTTTGCCAAAGACCAGGCAGCTGCCTGTAGAGTGACCACCCAAGCGGTCCGCGCCATGGATGCCACCGCTCGCCTCGCCACAGGCAAACAGCCCGCGAACGGCAGTCTGGGTATCGCGGCCTATTTTGACGCCGCCGTTGGCAGCATGGTAGAACGGCGCGATATAAATGGGCTGGCTGGTAATATCGACGCCTTTTTCCTCTCGCAACCAGTCCACATACGGCTTGATAAAGGTAAACTTGCTTTGGAGGATTTCCTTCCTGTAGCGAAGAGCAAAGCCCCGCGTCGGACCGGGATCGCGCAAGATTTCGGCCATCATGGCGATATCGAAATACTTGGCGATGGTGCGGCACGTGAAGGGCCCGTGGGCAGAGCGCAGGCGCAGACATTCGGCGCGGTCGGCCGGATTGGGTAAGTACGCCTCCAGCAGGTCGCGCCCATCGCAGGTTTGGAGGCCGTCCGCATAGGGCAGCGCCGTTTCACGAAATACTGTTTTATAAGCGGGCGATATAAAGCCCGGGATAAACTGTAAAAACTCAAGATTGATCAGGCTTGCGCCCGCCGCCAGCGCCAGCGCTTGCCCGTCGCCGCTCACATCGGGGGTGTTAAGGTTATGCTCAAACAGGTCGCCAAATCCCCCCGTGGCCAGCACGATGCTGCGGCAGGCGATAACTTCGCGTTCCTCCCCGCGCCTTAAAACTGCGCCGTTAACCGTACCCGCTCTGGTAAGCAGGGCGATAACCGCCGTGTTTTCCAGCAGCCGGGCGTTTGACTGTGCGTCAAATATAGCGCGGGCATTTTGACGGATGCGCGTCCAATCCGACCAGACGTAGGTGGGCCGGGCGCGCGTGGCAAAGCACGCCACCTTGGGGTCCGACTCGCGGTAGCGGTCCACGCCGATTTCCGGGAATTCCCTTACGCGCTGCCGGATATCGCGGATATAGACGCGGTTCATCTCCTCGTCCGCCATACCCATAGAGGCGTCCATAATTTCTTCCAGGTACTGTTCGTCCGCGCCGGGTTCCCCGATAGAGGCCTGGCAGGCTACCATGTCCATCATGGGATAGAAGCTCGCGCCCGAGCATAGTCGTCCCTTGACGGCAACCGTAACCTGAAGGCCGCTGGAAAGGGCGGAGACGGCGCTTTTAAGCGCCGCCAGTCCGCCGCCGATAATCAGAATATCCGTCGTAAGCATGATGTGGCTCCTTTACAGGCCAAGCTCCCGCTTTATCCCGCGGAAGTCTGCGATAATCTCCGCCTGCTGGTCGGGAGCGTACCGCGTGAAGGGGCGGCGGCATATGCCCGCGTCCACGTTCTCCTCGGACTTCAGCAGTAGCTTGAGCGCCGGCAGCAGGTCATACCTGAGCAGGCAGAAGATAAGCCGGTTGGCTTCCTTCTGCGTTCTTTCCGCGCCGGCAAGATCGCCCGCCTTCATCTGTTCATCCAGCCGGATGAAGAGATCGGCAAGCAGATTATAGGTGGAACCGATGATTCCGTCCGAGCCGAAGGCCAGGCCGCTGACAGCCATTTCATCGCTGCCGGAATACACCCGGAAATCCTCGCCCAGCGCCTCCTTGATACGGAACATGTCATAATGGGTGGTGGATGTGTACTTGATGCCCTCCACGCCGTCGATAGCGCCCAACCGCCGGATCATCTCGAAGCTGACCAGGCCCGCCAGAGCGATGTTATACACAATCATAGGAAGGCCGGCGGCCTGCACCAGGTCGGCGTAATATCCCGCGATGGAATCATCTGAGAAGCGCCAGTAGATAGGCGGCACAGAGGAAATGGCATCCGCGCCGGCTTTGGCGGCATGGCGCGCCAGATCCTCGGACGCGGCGGTGGAGATCGCCCCTGCGTGGACAATTACGGGTACCCGGCCATCCACCTCATCGATAACGGCCTCCACAAAAGCCTTGCGTTCCTCCGCCGTCATCATAAAGCCCTCTCCCGTAGAGCCGGTAAGGTACAGGCCGCCTATCTTTTTTTCGCACAGGTGGCTCGTCAGCGCCCTGGCCCGCTTGAGATCCAATTTTTCATCTTCTCCAAAGGTGGACAGCATCGCCGGAATGACGCCGCCGATTTGTTTCAAAGAAAACTTAGGCATGGTACTCCTCCATCAGATGGCAGGCGACATAGTGCTCCTTGCCGTCCACCATGTATTTGGTCAGCCTGGGAACATCGTTTTTACACCTTTCCACGCACCGGCCACACCTGGGATGGAAAGGGCAGCCGCCTGGCGGATTGACGGGGCTGGGCACGTCTCCCTCCAGTACCTGCCGCTTGGACTTATGGTCCAGGTCGGCTACGGGAATGGCGGAAAGCAGTGCCTGCGAATAGGGATGAAGGGTGTTCCGGTATAGATCTTCCGCGTCGGCCAGCTCAACAATGCGTCCCAGATACATCACAGCGATCCGGTCGGAGACGTACTCCACCACGCTCAGGTCGTGGGTGATAAATACATAGGTCAGCCCCCGCTCCCGTTGCAGTTGCTTGAGCAGCTTAAGCACCTGCGCCTGAATGGATACGTCCAGCGCGCTGACAGCCTCGTCGCATATGATCAGCTCGGGGTTAACGGAAAGCGCGCGCGCGATACCGATGCGCTGACGCTGGCCGCCGGAAAACTCATGGGGATAGCGGTCCATATACTCCGGACGCATATTGACTGCCGTGAGCAGGTCGCCGATGATTTTGCGCCGTTCCGCCCGGGTTTTGACGCCGAAACGCCTGAGCGGGTCCGCAAGGGAGCCATAGATGGTGAAAGCGGGATTGAGCGAGGAATGCGGGTCCTGAAACACGATTTGCACACGCCGCCGCATCTCGTCCATTTCCCTGTCGGAAAGCTTGCGCAGGTCGCGGTATTCCTCCCCGAAGTCGTAGTCAATCACACCGTCGGTGGCGCGAATGAGCTGTAGCACCGATTTACCCAGCGTGGTTTTTCCACAGCCGCTTTCGCCCACAAGCCCAAGCGTCTCGCCGCGGTAAATATCCAGATCGATGCCGTCCACGGCCTTTACATAGCCGACGGTGCGGCGGAAAACACCCTTGCGCACGGGAAAATAAGTCTTGGCGCCACGGATTTTAACCAGCGGCCGTCTTTCCTCACTCATTTGCCAGCACCTCCTTGCAACGAAAGCAGCGCACCTTGTGCGTCCCCTCCAGCGTTTCCTTTGCCGGATGCTGCTTTTGGCACTGCTCACAGGCAAAATCGCACCGGGGCGCAAACTGGCAGCCTGCGGGGCGGTCAAACGGATCGGGCGTCGCGCCCCGGATAGGCCTCAAATCCTGGTTTTTGCCGCGGCCCAACACCGGGATGGAGCGCAGCAAAGCCCGCGTATAGGGATGCGCGGGATGGCGCAGCACCTCCGCCACCGTGCCTTCCTCCACAATATAGCCCATGTACATTACGCTTACCTCGTCGGCGAGCTCCGTCACCACGCCCATGTCGTGGGTAATGAGCATGATGGCGGTCCCGTACTGGGTTTTCAGCTTGTTCATCAGCTCAAAAATCTGCGCCTGCACCGTCACGTCCAGCGCGGTGGTAGGTTCGTCGGCAATGAGCATTCTGGGGTTACAGCTCATTGCCATTGCAATCATGGCGCGCTGGCGCATGCCGCCGGAAAACTGATGCGGATACTCGTTCACACGCTGCTCCGGCAGCGGGATATCCATGGCGCGCAATAGCTCTACGGCGCGCTTTCGCGCCTGCCTTGCGGACATGCCCATATGCGCGCGCAGATTTTCAGCGATCTGGAAGCCGATGGTATAAACCGGGTTAAGCGCCGTCATAGGGTCCTGAAAGATCATGGCGATGTCGCTGCCGCGCAGGGCGCGCATTTCCCGGCTGTTGGGCGGCATCCGGTCGATGCGCAGGTCGCCCTCCGGTCTGTGGTAAATGATCTCGCCATTTTCAATGCGGGAAAGCTCCGGCAAAAGCTGCATAATGGCGGAGGCGGTCACGCTTTTTCCACAGCCGCTTTCGCCCACCACGCACAGCGTCCGCCCGCTTTTCACAGTCAGTGATACGTCGCGGATGGCGTTGTTGCGGCGGTTATCCGTATAAAAGCTGACCGACAAATCCCGGACGCTTACCACAGGGATAGATTCCATGCTGTTCAGCCTCCTTTCATCAGCCGCTCTGCGTGGGGTCGGTGGAGTCGCGCAGCCCGTCGCCCATAAAGTTTACGCCGAGCACGAACAGGGAGATCACGCAGCCGACGGGCAGCCAGATCCACCAATAGTTCTGCAAAACGGTAAGGTCGTTTGCCACGTTGATGATGTTGCCCCACGTCGCGATTTGCACGGGGACGCCAAGGCCCAGAAAGGACAGCGCCGTCTCCTGCAGGATAAACATGGCCGTAGAAAGCGTGATATTGACCGCAATTGGACCCACGGCATTGGGCAGCATATGTTTATAACAGATTTTAAAGTTGCTTACGCCGAACGCGTGAAGCGCCTGAACGTACTCTTCTTCACGCAGGGAGAGCATCTTTGCCCTTGCCATGCGGTAGATGCTGCCCCAACCTGTCAGGATAAAGATGAGCAGCAGGTTGCCCAGACTTTGGCCCGTAAGGGAAACCAGCAACAGTACCAGAATGATCTGCGGAAAGGCCATAAAAACCTCGCTGACACGCATAACCAGCTTATCCAGCCAGCCTCCCCTGTAGCCGCAGTAGCTGCCCAGCGCCACGCCCACCGCCGCCGCGCCCAGGGCAGAGCCCAGTCCCACCAGAATGGAAACCCTGCCGCCGTAAAGCACGCGCGAAAAAACGTCCCGGCCCAGCTTATCCGTGCCGAAGGGGTGCGTCCAGGAGGGGGGCTGAAGGGTTTCCTTCAGGTTGATTTTACCCGGTTCATAGGGCGAGATCAGCGGGGCGAAGATCGTGCTGAGCAGTATGATTAGAAAGACGCACAACCCCACCACAGATAATTTATTAGACAGCATCTTGCGAATGGTGCGGTTGCGCACAAGCCGTCTGCGTGCCGGTCTGGACTCCGCGCGTTGAATTTTATCCATTTTTCGCCAAAGGGCTTTTGCCCGGCCTTTTAGCTTTACCTGCATATAAACGCCTCCCTCCTATTCCAGCCGCACGCGCGGATCGATGAACGCCGTGAGCAGGTCCACCAGAAAGGATGCCAGCAGCACAACCGTAACAGAAAGCAGCGCGATGGCCATCACCAGCGGATAGTTCTGCCCGCGCACCGCCGTAACAAAGGCGTCGCCGATGCCCGGCCACTGAAAAATTTGTTCGATAACGACGGAGCCGCCGATAAGCATAGGCAGGCGAAAGCCGATAAGAACAATCACGGGCGTAAGCGCCACGCGGAAGCCATGCAGCAGGTATACCCGCCAGTTGGGTAGGCCCTTGGAACGGGCCGTTTTCATAAATTCCTTGTTCATGGCGTCCAGCATGCTGGCGCGGGAGTAGCGCATCACGCCCGCCGTCATGGAGATACCCAGCACCGAGGCCGGCAATATGACGTGCCGGAACTGCTGGGCGTAGGAAACGTATTCCGGCAGCGTGCGTCCGCCGACGGGCAGCCATTTGAGATTGATGGCGAACACCAGCAAAAGCACCAGGCCGAAGAAAAATTCCGGAATGGAAACGCCGACCATGCCCAGCACGGTCAGCGAGTTATCCAGCTTGCCGCCGCGATAGATGGCGCTTAAAATGCCAAAGAGATTGCCAAGGATGGTGGAAATAAGAAGGGCATAGAGCGAAAGCTCCAGGGTAGCGGGCAGCTTCTCGGCCAGGATGGCGCCGATGGGACGTCCGCTGGTGAGGCTATAGCCAAAGTTTCCCTGAAAAATACTGACAAGCCAATTCCAATAGCGCAGGAGAAACGGCTGGTTCAGCCCCAGCGCCTCGCGCATGGCTTCAAGCTGCTCGGGGGACAGGTTGGCGAGCTGATCGGGGCTTACCATGTAGGAAACGGCATCGCCCGGCATCAGCTCCATGCCAAGAAAAATTAAAAAGCTAATGACAAGCAGCATGGGAATCAGCGTCAGCAGCCTTCGGATGGAATACGAAAGCATGACTTTTCCCTCCTTGCAAATACGGGGCGGCGGCGTGGAGTGTTCACGCCGCCGCCTGTAAGGGTTAGATTGAGATGTTTGTTCCCTGCGAAAGGAGGGGTTTATTTCTCCGCGTGCGGGAACTTGTTGACGTAAAGCAGACGGGTGTAGCGCACGTTAACGGGGGTGACCTTCATATTCTCCATGGCCTCCAGCGCCAGCACGTCCTCCACGGACTTGGTGTAGGCGTAGTCCACCTGGCCCGCCATGGCGTTCTTAACAAGGTTGCTATCGCTTTCGCCGCTGGGGTACATGCGGATTTCGTCGATCTTGGCCACGCCGCCATAGTATTCTTCAAAGGGCACATAGGTAGCGTACTCGCCCATCTTGACGTCCTGAAGCTTGAAGGGGCCGGAACCGATGGGGAACTGCCAATAATCGGCCTGCTGCAGCAGCGCGGGGTCAACATCCTTCAAGTACTTCATGGGCAGTGGCGCGAACTGGGTGAAGGTAAGCAGGATGTTGGGGTTGACCTTTGCGAATTTGAAAGTGATGTTCCGGCCGTCAACGACGATGCCGCTGATGTGATCCGCCGTGCCGGCCGCATATTCCTCGTACCCCTCCAACGCCTTGAAGGTTGTGAGGATGACGGGGTTGGTCTGCGCCTTTGTAGCCAGCTCAACGGTAAAGACGACATCCTCAGGGGTGATGTCCTCGCCGTCGTGCCACTTCACGCCGTCGCGCAGGGTGACGGTAAAGGTCTTGCCGTCCTCGCTCAGGCTGTAATCGCTGGCAAGGGCGCCCGCCTTGGGTGAAAGGTTCTCGTCGGCCACAAGCAGGCGGTCAAACAATACCTTCTGGCTCATGAGGAAGCCCGGGTTAAAGAACGGGGTTTCAAAGAACTCGGCGGGGCCGCCGTTGGTCAGCAGCACCTTCTTGCCGTCCGCGCCCGGCTCGATATCCCAATTGATAATGTCCCAGTTATAGAGGTATTGCTCGTTTCCGTAGGGTGCGTCGCCACGGTTCAGGCGGTCGGACTGCACCACGAATACGGGCTGATGGTACAGCGGGATATTGATTTCCATCTCGTTTTCATACTTTTCCAGCGCGTGGTAGGCGGCAATCTGCGCGTCCACGTCGCCGGTGGCGTTGGTGGCGGCGATCAGCTCGTCCAGCTTGGAATCGCTGGGATTGTAGCTATTGGAGGAATAGCCACTCTGATAGCGGTCATAGTAGTCGCCCATGGATAACGCGGCCACGGCGGCATAGGCCAGGTCCCAGCCCACGGCGGAGGGGCCGTTGAGCGGGTCTTCCGGCGCTACCCACAGCTGAGAGGCCAAGTCGCCCTCCAGCTTGCGCATGGTCATCTGCACGCCCACATCCGCCCAGTAAGCCTGGATGGCGGTGAGCAGGTCGACCGTCATCTGGTCGCCATAGTAGTACACCACATCCAGCACTTTGCCGGAATCCCATCCCGCGTCCTTAAGCAGCTCGCGGGCCTTGTCCGGATCATAGGAATAGGGGTTGAGACCTTCGGCACGCCATGCGCCTTCGGGGGCCATGACCTGCGCGACAGTCGCCTTGCCGGCCATCAGCGAATCGATGATCGCGTCCATATCGATGGCATAGGCCAGCGCCTGGCGAACACGTACATCCGACAAGGGGTTGCTGTTGGTCGGCTCCGCCACGGCGGCGGCGCAACCCATCAGCACAGCAAGGGCCAGCAACAGAGAGACGAGCTTTTTCATCACGGTTACCTCCTCAATGGTTATGAAGTTGGGAAAGCGGTGAGGCGCGCTTCGGAGCGCTTTGGATGTTTATAATATACCATAATCGAATGTATGAATCAACCTGTATTTTAACGATTTAACCATCAATTTAAAATCTATTATATTAAAATATATAATTAACTATTGAAATTAACAACCATTTATACTACAATTAGACAGACAACTCAATCGGACCGGCCCCGAGGCCTGTCTGGAAGAAAAGAGGCAACGAATGGCTGAGAAGAAGGCTGACAAGCTATATGAGCAGGTGTTTCAGGCCTTGCGCGGCTACATTCTGGAAAACGGTCTGCAGCCGGGCGACCAGTTGCCCACGGAACAGGTGCTTTGCGAAAAGCTGGGCGCGTCCAGAAACGTAATCCGCGAGGCGATCAAGGCCATGGATCTGATGGGCATGACGCGTTCCGTAGCCGGGCGCGGGACGGAACTGAGGCCCTTCAATCTGCATTTTTTGTTGCAAAGCGTGCTGTTTAGCTGCGCTGAGGATAACGACGTCGTAATGGGGGAGATGCTCAACATCCGCAAGCATCTGGAGCTCGGCTTTATGGGCGACGCCTATGAAGCGATGGGTGAAGAGGATATCCGTGAGGTGCGCCGCGCGTTTGAGGGAATGGCGGAGCACGTGACCAGCCCCTTTCAGGTGTTTCACCCTATCGACTGTGCGTTTCATATGGCGATCTTTCGGCCGCTGAACAACAGGACGCTGCTTTCCGAGCTGGACGCGATCTGGAAGGTGGACGCGATGTTCCGCTCGGAGGACCGCTCCGCCTTTGGGCAAAGCGACGTGCACACGCATGAAAACATCGTGGTCGCGCTGGAAGGCCATAATAAGGAAGCGTTTGAAGCGGCTATGCGCCTGCATTATTCCGGGGTCTCCTTTGCCGTGAAGTTGAAAACCGTTACGCTGAGCGGTCTGCCAAAGGACATATCCTGAGCGCGGCCGGAAACAACAAGGAGGAATTAGGTATGATTTTGGATAGCATTGAAAATTGGCGGGCATATCTGGGGATCAGCCCGGAGCTGGATGCGGCGCTGCGGTTTTTGGGCGAAACCAGCTTGGAGCTGCTGGAGCCCGGCACAGAGGTGGCGCTGGACGGCCATCGCGTCTACGCGATGGTGAAGGAGCTTTCAACAAAGCGCGAGCCGGATGAGCTGGAATATCATCAGGCCTATCTGGACGTACACGCGCCGGTTTCGGGCCCTGAGGAAATGGCGCTTTGCGGCTTGGAGGCACGTCCAGAGGGTACAATCTTTGATACCGAACGTGATTTTGGGCTTTTCCGTTCGTCGGCAGTGAACAGGATTGTCATTCCCGCGGGATGGTTCTGCGTTTGCTTTCCGCAGGATGCGCACGCGCCGTGCCTGACCTCCGGCGAGCCGGGCCCGCTGCGCAAGGTGATTGTGAAGGTGGCTGTCTGAACGGCGATAGGATATCAACTGCTGCCGAGGGGTATGCCGATCCGAAACAGACGCGTGAAGCATCGATCACGGCAGCTTCCGCGGCCTTCCAGTTCTCCCCGCCGATTTTACATCTACCGCGCCGGCTGTCGCCGGCGCTTTTTAATTGTTCGCAGCGTAAGTTTATGCTTTTCGAGCGGATATTCGCCGGCGGAAGGCCCCCCTTTCAGGTGTGCCAGCGGTATAAAAATCCTACCTTCTGCCGCAATTTTCTATTTCATCCCGTTATATGCAACGAGGCATACGCGCAAATTGCCAGAAGCGCGGATGCCTGAAAAGGAGAACGATGATGTACAAAAGAAAACGCATACTCATAGCGCTAATGTTAATCCTTGTCCTGCCGCTCTCTTCGGCGGCGGCGGAAACGCAGACGTTCAACACCGTGCTTTTTGATTCGTCTGCCGTGGTAGGCGACGAGGCGCCCTTAACGACGGACAGCGTTGCCGCCATTGGCGACACGCTTTACCTGCTTGCCGGTGAAGCGCTTTACCACTGGCGTCCGGGCGACGCCAAACCAACGGCTATCCTTACGCAGGGCTTTGTCAACGCTGAGCAAAATTATCTCGAATCCGAGGAGCGCAGCGCGGACGGCGTTTACGTCAGCCGTCTTTTCGCTGCCGACGGCGTGCTTTACGGCTACGATGAGCAAAGCGGCGCAATCTCCGTGCTGACCGGCGAGGGCGCACCTCGGCGTCTTGCCGCGGTTGACCTCGCCTCGCTTGCCGATACGGAGCGCTTTGTGCAAAACGGCCGGCTTTTGCGTGTCTTTTCCTCCGGAGGTAAAATTTTTCTGCTGCTGTCCTCTTATGGAGAAAAACAGGAGAGTCTGCTTGTCACGGCGGACCTTTCCACGGGTGCGGTGCTTCATCAAACCAGGCGGGACGACCTTTCGGACGTCGCCCCTTACCGCGACGGCAGGCTGCTTGCCCTCACCCAAAACGCCGGCGAATGGAACGAGGAGACGGGCGAGCCTGCTCCCGGCGAGCTGGTTTCGCTTGATCCCGCTACGGGAGACGTCTCGTCCATCTGCACGCTTATCAGCGGAACGGATATGGGGCTTGTGTATGGTGAAAGCGCAAACACCGCCTATTTTATTTCAAAGGCGAAGATTTATGGCCTGCCGGGAATGCGTCCCGAGCCCAAAATCAGCGCGTATCTTCCCAACGAGGCCACGATGGGCTTCGGCCAGAGCGTCGCGCTTCTGGAGGGCGGGCTATATGTATACGCCGATTACAGCGGCGTCATCATTCGCGGGCTGAACGCGGACGCTGCCGCGGGCGGCGCACTGACCATTTACGGAGAGTACGGCAGCGACGCGCACCAGGCATTTGTTGCGGAGCATCCGAATATTCCGGTCACTTCTACCTCTGCCAATTATGAAAACATACAGCAGTTGACGGCAGCCATGCTAAGCGGAGGCTCCGCCGTGGATGTGCTCAGGCTCGGGTCTGCCAGCGTGCCGCTTAAGCGCCTGATCGACAAGGGCTACGCGCTGGACCTGAAGGATTATGAGGGCATCGCCGCCGTTGTGGACCAGATGTACCCTGCGCTAAGCTCCTACATCCGGCGCGGGGACAAGCTCTGCGCGCTGCCTATATCTGCGGAATCGCACTCAATAGGTGTAAATCTTTCTGTCTGGAAGGAAAATCTGGGCCTTCCTGAGGCGAATTTGCCCAAAAGCTTTGCCGAATTGCTTGACTTCATCCGCGATTACGCCTATGATTACGGCAGGGCGCACCCCGATGTTTCCCTGTTTTCAGACGTTGGGGTGCGGGATCTCCTGTTCAACGCGCTGATCGAGCAGTATGTGGCCTATGACCTCAAAAACGAGTCGACCATCCGGTTTGATACCGCGCTGTTTCGAAAGCTGCTGGGCAAGCTGGAGGCTATCGACTACGAGGCCATCGAGCCTAACGCGCAAGCGGGCGAAGCCGGGGGAAATAACGCCGAGGCTGCGGACGGCTTTTGGCAAAAGCCGTCTCTCTTCACCTTCAATGCGGATCCGTTGCGGGTTTCCGCCTACGGCTCGGACCAGGAGCCCACGCCCCTTCCCCTGCCGCTGGACAGCGGGCTCGCGCCCGTCGTTCCCGTCAGGCTAACCGTGCTAACCGTCAACCCGCGCACGGCGCACGCAAAGCAGGCCGCGCAGTATCTGGCGGAATACGCAAAGCGATACGCCCCGGACGCCGACGGCATCGCCCTGTTCCCCGGCCGTAACGAGGAGGTTCCCAACCCCTACTATGAAAAGGATTTGAGCGCCTTTAACAGTTGGATTGCCGAATTGGAGGCCAAGCTTGAAACGGCGACGCCGGAAAACAGGGCGGCTCTCAAGGCGGAGTTGCAAACCGAACAAAAGGCGCTGGAGGAGTACAAAAGAAAGCGGCGCATAAGCGTCACGGCGGAGATGATCGCGCGCTACCGCAAAAACGTCGCGCCCTATTTGTACGTGGTTGGCCAAACGCCGCTGACCAGTTGGGGAGCCTCCGGCGCGGGCGAGCTTCGATCCATTATGACCCAGTACAGCCAGCGCGCAATTTCCGCCGACAAGCTGATTACCGGGCTTGACAAGCGCATCCGCATCATGTTGCTGGAGGATCAGTGATCAGCTAAACCATTCAGGAAAAGGAGAAATCAAATGTTAAAGAAAATTGTATCCCTGTTGCTTGCCCTGCTGCTTGCGCTCGGCGCGGCAACCTCCGCTCTGGCGATGGCGGTATCGATGTCCACTTTCGACACAGACGGCGAAAACGACACCATTGTTTCTATCGCGGCGGCAGGCTCCACGCTTTATATCCTGTACCAGAGCGGCCGGCTCGTCTCCCGTCCCGTTTCCTCAGGCGAGCTGACCGAGCTGGGCGAGGCGACGTGCACAGCCTATTACGCCGACGCGCAGTCCATTCCCACAGAAGATGGCAAGGCCGCCTTTGACAAGCTGTTTGTTTCCGACGGGCAGCTTCTCGCGCTTTTAACCGCAACGGGTGAAATGTACCGCGTTTTGGACGATCAGGGGCTTTACGCCCCGGAAAAGCTCCCCGAAAAGCTGGATACCTCCGTCCTGGTAGAGAAGGACGACGAGTACAGCTCCCTTCTGAGCCTTACTAGCCTATTTGCGCAGGACGGCTTTCTGTATTACACCGGCGCCAGCTACTCCGGCGGTTACAGCACCACAGCCGGGCGTATTAACCTCAAAACCGGCGCCGCGCAGGTGTTTAACACCAAAAATTTGACCTCCCTCGTTCCCTATCAGGACGGTAAGGTTCTTGCCATGGTCTACGACGCGTCCGCGCTTTACGGCAACGCCGTCAGCCAGGACGCGCTCAGCGCCGCAGCGCAATACGGTGTGTTCGACCCCGAAAAAGACGCGCTGGAATCCACCAGCGACATCAAAACCGAGAATACGCTCGGCGGTTACGCCATCTCCGGCCTATGCTACGGCGCGAATACCCTGTATTACCGCGACGGCTCGCGCGTGATGGGGCTTGATATAACCACGGGCGAAAGCCGCATCAGCGCCTATACCGGCGAGGGTATGTACGGCAACATGAGCGGCGGAATCACGCTGTATGCCGAAGGCTATTACGTCGCTTTCAACTACGAGGGCCTCAGCGTTTATAAGCTGGACAGCGAAAACCTGAAAAACGGAGCGCTGACTGTGTTTGGCGAATTCGGCTCCAACGCGCATAAGAGCTTTACCAAGAACTACCCGGACATCCCCGTGGATGTAAGCGGCGAATACACCAGCGATATCGAAAAGCTTACCCAGGCCATGGTCAGCGAGAGCCAGCCCTACGACGTGCTGATGCTAAACCTCGGCTACATGCCCGTGGAGCGCCTCCAGCAGAAGGGTTACTGCGCCGACCTGAGCGCCTACCCCGAGATTGTGGAACGCGTGAGCCAGATGTACCCGCAATATGCCGACGCCATGACCGTGGACGGCAAGCTTTACGGCGTGCCGGTGGATATGAATGGCCAAGTGTTCGGCGTCAACATGGAGCGCTGGGAGGAGCTGGGCCTTACTGAGGACGACCTGCCCAAAACCATTTTGGAGCTCTACGATTTTGCCGCCAACTGGGTATACGACTACGGCGAGGATAACCCGGACCTTGCCCTGTTTGATTACAACGAGCCCGGCGATGTGCTGTTCTCTTTGATGCTGAGCCAGTACATGGCGTATACGCAGTGGAAGGGCGAAAGCCTGCGCTTTGATACCGCGCTTTTCCGAAAGCTGGTGGACGCTTTCAGCGCCATCGACTTTGATGAAATCAAAAGCGTGAGCGACGCGGACGAAAAAAATTATTGGAACAGCGAATCGCTCTTCTCCCTGTACATGAGCGTGGGCTACCTCAACCAGAACCAGGGAAACATTAAGCCCCTCTACCTGTCCATGCAGGAGGGCGAGGAGCCCTTCATCGCCGCGACGGTCAACGTGCTGATCATCAACCCCAAAACCAAGCGCATGGACGACGCGGTTCTCTACGTGAAGAACTATCTGGATAATCTGGAGCCCACGGCCGCCAATATCACCCTGTTCCCCGAACATAACGACCCCGTGGAGAATCCGTCCTACGAAAGCCAGAAAAAGCAGATCGAGAAGGAGATCGCCTCCGCCCGGGAGCGCCTGGAAAGCGCGGGCGAAGAAAACAAGGCCGATTTGCAATCGCAGCTTACGCAAATGGAGGAATCCCTCGCGGAATGGGAGAACTACCGCTATAACGTCTCAGCGGAGGCGATTGCCAGCTACCGCGAAGAAGTCGCTCCGCTGATCTTCGTGCAAAAGCAGAACGTTCTTTATAACGCGGATAATACCGCCGTCACCGAGATCAACAAGCTGCTGATGCAGTACCTGGAGGGCGCCATTACCAGCGAGCAGATGGTGGAGGATCTGGATAAGCGCGTAAAGCTGATGGAGCTGGAGGACATGTAACCGCGCCGGCCAGACTGCCGCGGAGGGGCGAAAGCTCCTCCGCGCTCCCTTCCCGCTTTGCGGACGCAGCGCCTCCGTTTTACCACTACAAAGGAGTCCCGCTTCATGTTTCACAAGAAATCCGTCTGGTTGTACCTGTTTCCCGGCATGCTGGGGCTGTTGGCGTTTTACCTGGTTCCCTTTGGCTGGGGCGTATGGTTTAGCCTGACAGACGGCACCATCGACAACAATTTCGTCGGCTTTGCCAACTACCTGCGCGTATGGCAGAACGAGGTTTTTCAGCTTGGCCTTAAAAATACGCTTGAGCTTTCCTTTCTCTGCGCGCCGGTCATCTTCATCATTTCCTTCCTTTTGGCGTCCATGCTGCGCAAGCACGTGGCTGGCGACGCCTTTTTCCGCAACGCGCTCCTAATGCCCTATCTGATGCCCTCCTCCGCCATGCTGATCATCTGGCTTTTGATTTTTGATTACGGCGGCATCATCAACCGGCTGTTTGTCTCCATGGGGCTGGAGCGGGTGTTCTGGCTGGAGGGCAGCGCGCTGCGCGTGCCTATTGTGCTATTGTATATCTGGAAAAACCTCGGCTTCAGCGTGGTCATCTTTACCGCGGCGCTGCAGGCCGTACCGGAATCGCTCTACGAATACGCAAGCCTTGAGGGCGCGGGTTATCTGAAACGGGAGTTTTTCATTACCCTGCCGCAGATTTTGCCCACTGCCTTTTTGGTGCTGGTGCTGGCGATCGTTAACGCGTTTAAGATATTTAAAGAGGTCTATTTTATCGGCGGCGCGTACCCCGACGAGAGCATCTACACATTGCAGCACTATATGAACAATAAATTCGCCAAGCTGGACTATCAGGACGTGACCACCGCCGCCTATTCGTTTGCGGTAATCGTGATCGTGCTGTTCTTACTGATGTACCGTACCAAATCCGTCCGTCAGGGCGAGACGGCGTAGGGAGGGGGAGCATATGGCAGAGATTTCGAGAATTCCCCCGAAGCGCCGGGGACATACGCTTCGGGCCGTACGTGCGGTCATCCGGCATGCGCGGCCGTTCGCCTTTATCCTGCTCGCGGTTATTTCCATCGTCATGCTCATCCCGATTGTGTTTACCTTTCTTTACTCCTTTTTTCCCAAAAGCGAGATTACGGCTTACCTCGCCCAGCGCAACAGCTATGACCAGTCCAAATGGCTGGACGTGCTCTTTTCGCCCGCACAGGTCAGCCTGCGCCAGTATTACACCATCCTGATCGAGGAACCCCAGTATCTGCAACTGTTCTGCAACAGTGCGCTCTACGGCTCGGCCATTTTGCTGGGGCAGGCGTTCGTCATTCCCATGACGGCCTACGCGCTAAGCCGCTTCCGCTTTCATGGGCGGGACGCGCTGTTTTTCCTGGTGCTCATGCTCATGCTGCTGCCGTTTCAGGTGACCATGGCCCCAAGCGTCATGACGCTTCGCGCGCTCGGCCTGCTCAATACCGCGTGGGCGGTCATTCTTCCGATGATCTTTTCGCCTTTTTACCTGTTTTTGATTCGCCAATTCATGATCGGCATTCCAAACGAGATCATTGAGGCCGGGCAGATGGATGGGGCGGGTACCTTCCGCTGCTTTGTCCACGTTATGGTTCCCGTATGCCGCCCCATCATTGGCGCGGCGGCGGCCTTGAGCTTTGCCGACAGCTGGAACATGGTGGAGCAGCCGCTGGTATACTTAACATCCCAGAACATGCAGCCGCTTTCCGTTATGTTTAACCAGATCAGCACGGATTCCACGGGCATCGCCTTTGCGGGCGCGGCGCTTTACCTGTTGCCCATGCTGCTGGTATACATCTACTTTCAGGATGACATCCTGCTCGGTGTGCAGCTGAGCGAGCTCAAATAACGGAGGATTGAGCGTGAACGGCTTTTCCATATCCCGTTGATGAACAAGAGAGGATTGTTATAACCATGTCGAAGAAGAACAAGGCGCTCAAGGCGCTGCTCATCCTCGCGGTGGCGGTCGCGCTGTGCATGTATTTCTCCCGAACCATTCAGACCATCACCACGCCTAAGGTCAAGCTCGTACAGGCGTCCACCGGGCGCATCGAGCAGAAGATCGGCGTCCAGGCGGTTCCCTACTTTCCCGTTAAGACGGAAATCAAGCTTAACAAGGCCAAGGACTATCCCATCACCATCGATAAGGTGTATGTGAAGGTCGGCCTGTTCGTGGAGGAGGGGGACACGATCTTTACCGCCTCCATCAACGATTACCAGACCAAGGAGGACGAGCTCCTCAAATCCTACAACGAAAAGGCGCAAGCACTGATCGATCTGGATATTGCCAACCGCAAAAGCAGCAAGCAGAGCAAGCAAAACGACCTGTATGATCTGATGCTTCAAAAGCAGGACGCTCTTTCCAAGGCGGAAAGCGACGCGCGCCTGGCCGCCGCCAAGGAGGGCGTAGACCTTACCTTTGACCAGAGCCTGTGGCTGGCCAAGGCGGAAAAAAGCAAGGCCGGCAAAGAAACGCTGGCGCTGATCAGCGCCGCCGCGACCGCCAAGGAAGCGTTCGACGTCGCGCGGGCGGATTTCTTCGCCAGCTATGAGAACAAGAAAATCAAGGTTTCCGACGCGGTTTTCAAGTACATTAAGGACCGCAACCAGCTTGTTACCGAGATGGAGGAGATCAGCGACAAAATGGTGGAGCTGCTGGACGCAAAGCAGACCCTTTCCACTGTGACCGCCGCGAGCGCGGGCTACATTGCGGAGCTGGAACTGAAGCCCGGGGACGCCTACGACGGTCAGAAGAGCGCCTATACCCTTGCCAAGAAGGAAGATAAGCCCGTGCTGCGCGCCGATATCACAGACCTCAAAAAGGATGTCAGCGAAGGCGCGAAGGTGGAGGTTGCCGGCGATTACGACACCTACAAAACCAAGGTGGAGACCGTTGTGGACGAAACCGACGGCCGCAAATACGCGGAGATGGAACTGACCGACGATATTCTGCGCAGCGCAGGCGGTATGAGCCGATTGCTGCAGGACGGCGGCGTGGAGGCAAAGATCGTGTTCCGCGCCAAGAAAAACGCCACCATTATTCCCGCTTCCGCGCTGCGCAGCGAGGGCGACAGCGAGTATATCTTTGTGGCGGAAAACAAGTATGGCGGTTTCCTGGCCTCCAGCAACATTGTCGCCCGCAAGACCACCGTTACCGTGATCGACCGCAGCGACAGCGCCGTGAGCGTGCAAGAGGACCTGAGCTATCAAAATATTATCGACCGCGCCGACCGTACCGTGGAGGACGGTAAGCCGGTGATGGAGTATGTGGAGTAAGCGATGCTGAAAGCGATTTTGAAAAACCGCAGAGGGACGCTTTTTCTGCTGCTGGCTGCCCTGGCGCTCATGGCATACGCGCAGTTGCAGATTTTGGGCGTGGACGCGCATTTTCAGCGTGCTTATCCCGTACCCGCGCGAGTTGTGGCGCAGGCGGGCGGCGGCGAGGAGGAGGCCGCCGGGCAGCCGTCGGGCATTAATTCCGGCCTCAGGGATGCGCGCTTGGCGGCCGACGAGGTGACAAAGACGCTGGAGGGCGCGTGCGAAAAGGCGTCGCTCTACGTCGTCGGACAGCCAGCGTCGGTTTCGGTCGAGGACGGCCAGAGCGTGAGCGCACGGCTTCTGGGTATCGAGGACAGCTATTTCGCCCTCAAGCAGCTGACGCTTTCCTGCGGACGGCTGATTTATCCGGATGAGTTCCTTTACGGCGAGCGCGTAGCCCTGGTGGACGAACAGTTGGCCGTGGCGCTGTTCCGCTACGCAGAACCGCTTGGCGAGGAAATTGTCATTGGGGAGCTTAAATTTCGGATTGTGGGCGTTGTGCGCGACTACAAGCAGGTCGGAGACGAGATGGATTACTCGCTCTATGTGCCATACCGTGCGCTTGAAAAAAATTCGGTGGAGCTGACGTCCCTGATCTATGAGGCGTCGCCGGTCAAGGGCGCGGGCGGCTGGTCCGCATTTGAAAGCGCCGCCGGCTCCCTGGGCGCGGGCGGCACCACCATCAGCTTATCCAAGGAGCGCATGAACGCCTCCATGCCCCTGCGCCTGCTGGGCGTGCTGTGCGGCGGCGCGGTCGGGCTGTTCATCATACGGCTTTTAAACCGCGCGTTCCGCTCGCTGCTTTCACGTTACCGCCAGCGCCTGCGGGATCAATACGCGGCGCGGCTGCTGTGGTGGGCCGGCTGGCGCTTTGCCCTGCTGGCGCTGGGGTACGCCGCGTGCGCGCTGGTGCTGGCGCGGCTGTTCGTGCTGCTGGTGGAGCCCGTGTATACCTTCCCCGAATGGGTGCCCGCCATCCTGGTGGAGCCCAAGGATATCCAGGCCGCGTTCTGGAACGTATGGCAGAAGCCTGCGGCGGCGGCCGAATGGCGCACGCCGGAGCTTTTGCGCCTTCGGTTTTACCGCGAGCTGATGGGCTGGAGCGCGGGCGCCGCGGCGCTGCTGACCGGGTCGCTGTGGGGAAGGCTCACGCAGGCGGCCGTGCCGGAGGAAAACACAGAGGACGACGCGGAATAATGGCATGATGCCGCCGGGACAAAACTGTGGTATAATAGGGAGGCTGTAGCGCTAAGACTGTCCTTGGCCGCGCGCCGTGACCCTCCCGGCTAAGGGCAGTGCTTTTAGCCGATTTAGTTCTGGCCGCGCAACGCGCGGCCAGTTTTGTTCAAGGGGAAAACCCTATCGTTTACGATCTTTACCGCCTCAGCTCCCGATTTTTTTCTTGGCAGGAGGCCCATATGAACCCAACGCTTGAATACAAAATCAAAATGCTTCCTGAAAGCCCCGGCTGCTATCTAATGAAGTCGGAAGGGCAAATTATCTATATCGGCAAGGCCGTCAACCTTAAAAACCGCGTGCGCCAGTATTTTCACGGCTCCCATACGCCCAAGGTAGCCGCCATGGCCTCGCGCGTGGACGACTTTGACCTGATGCTGTGCGAAACCAACTTCGAGGCCCTGACCCTGGAGTGCAACCTCATTAAAAAGCACCGTCCGTTTTACAACATCCTTCTCAAGGACGACAAGCACTATCCTTACCTCCGGCTTGACCTGAACGAGCCTTATCCCCGCCTGACCCTAGCCAGAAGGATGGAGCAGCGCGACAGCGCGAAATACTTTGGCCCTTACATCGGCGCAACGGCGGTGCGCCAGGTGCTGGACGAGGTGCGCCGCTTTTTTCCGTTGCGGACCTGCGCGCTGAACCTCCCGCTTAAAACGCCACGGCGGCCGTGCATGCATCATCAGATCGGCCAGTGCCTGGCTCCCTGTGCGGGCAAGGTAAGCGAGGCCGATTACAGCGAGATATTAAAGCGCGTCGTTGCCTTTCTCAACGGTGATTCCCGCGAGCTTTTGCAGGAGCTGACCCGCGAGATGAACGCCGCGAGCGAGCGTATGGAATACGAGCAGGCGGCGCTTCTGCGCGACAAAATCGCGGATATCAGGCAACTGATGGAGCAGCAGCACGCCATCCAGACGCGGGACGTGGAGCAGGATATTTTGGCTGTGGCCACGGACGAGCAGGACGCCATGGTACAGCTGACGCACATCCGCGGCGGCCGCATGGAGGGCGGCCGCGCCTTCCTGATGGAGGATTGCGGCACCGAAGATCCCGCCCAGATCCTGGCCAATTTCCTCACCCAGTATTACGACGACGAGCAGCTGATCCCCCGCAACATCCTCGCGCAGACGCTGCCGGAACCGGTCGAGGAGCTGGAGCGCTGGCTGCGCGAGCGCAGGGGCGGCGCCGTAACGCTGGCGATTCCACAGCGCGGCGACAAGGCCGATCTGGTTAAGCTCACGCTCAAAAACGCAGAGGATGCGCTCAACAAGCACCGCCAAAGCGCCCTGGTCAAGGAGGCGCGCACCAAACGGGCCATGATGGAGTTACAGGAGGCCCTTGGGCTGCCAACGCTTCCCTTTCGCATCGAGGGCTATGATATTTCCAACACGCAGGGCATTTTAAGCGTGGCGAGTATGGTGGTCTTTGAGGGCGGGCTTCCCAACAAAAAGGCCTACCGCTATTTTCGCATCAAGACTGTGGAGGGCGCGAACGACTTTGCCTCCATGGCGGAGGTAATCGGCCGCCGCTTTACCCACGGCCTGAAGGAGAGGCAGGAGCGAGCCGAGGCCGGGCTTGCGCTGGACGGCGGCAGCTTTTCCAAGCTGCCGGACGTGGTGTTGATCGACGGCGGCCCGGAACAGCTTTTGTTTGCCCACCGCGCCATGGAAGAAGCGGGCGCGAGCGTACCGATGTTCGGCCTTGCCAAAAAATTTGAGGAAATCTATCTGCCGGCCCGAAAGGACCCCATCGTACTCGACCGCCGTTCCAACGCGCTGCATCTGGTTCAGCATGTGCGCGACGAGGCGCACCGTTTCGGCATCACCCATCATAGGGCGCTTCGCGGCAAGGAAGGGCTGCGAAGCGAGCTTTCCAGCATCGAGGGCATCGGGCAGAAGAAGCAGATCGCACTGATCCGCCATTTTAAAAGCGTAAAGGCGATCTTCGAAGCGGGAAAGGAGGAGCTTTGCCAGGTAGACGGCATCAGCGAGGTGCTGGCCGAACGGATACTGGCATACGCCCGCGAAAGAAAAGGCGGAGGCCTATAGCCTGCCGCTCACTCATTTTCCACATAGTTATAATGGGGACGGCCAAAGGCGGCAACCCAGTCGCCGTAGGTCCTCCCCTCTTTTTCATCCGTGCTGCTGTTGCCTTGGATGTCGATCCTAATCATTTACCGTCTATAAGGGGTTCGCTTTCTTTAGCTCCGCCATTTCTTCAGTCGCATTGTAGCTCGATACGCTTAATAGAGTCGTGGAAGGTGCAAAAGTCTGTGTAAAGAAATTTTTTGTTTGACATCTGCACGATCAATAGGTATGAACCTGTAATTCGCAAAACGCACAGTTTAACGAATACCCATTTCATGGAAGAAGCCTCCCTTCTTATACGTTCTATGATTTGATGAACACTTTCTATAGCAAAAGGAGATGAAGCCCATGAAAGCGACATGCTATCCCATTTCACATACCCCCAAAGTACCAGTAACCAATGCATCAAAGTGTATTAAGCATCGTATTGCCGGCAAATGCATGACTATCGTCTGTCTGTTGATTTTCACCATGGTTTTGAGCGGCAATGGTTTGGCTCATGCACAGGAGGAGCAAATCATTCACGGGCTGTCAAGCATTAGTGCGCCCCCGCTTCCCTTAACTGGCGAAGCCATCGAAACCGAGGAGCAAGCCGTTGCCCACGCCAAGGCGATTTTGGCAAGTCCCTTTTTGCAGATGGACATTCCTTCGGCGCAATGGTCGGCAGAGCTGTACGAAGGCATTTTCTACGTGGATGGAAAGATCGATGAATTACACTTTCTGACGGTTATCATGAAACAGAGTGGCGAAATCACATACCTCTATTCTACCTATCAAACTGCTTACGATGATGTTAGGCCTGATGCGGAGTACCTTTTCAGTGATGAAATTATTGCGGCGACAACTGACTATGTGCGGCGTTTTGAAGCTTGGCTGGGAATTGAGCCAAGCAACATGGCCGATGATTTTCGTTTGCTTCGGGCGTATCGTACAGAGGGAGGCTCCTTTGTTGAATTAATGGCTCTGCGCATGGACGACCCCGCTTATTCCTACAATTTTACCGTGCAAATCGTTCCTACGATTCGTTTGATTATGTACACGGATCAGCTGCCCACAGAGCAAAACAATGTAGGTGGGGTTGGCTGATGCAGTGAATGGAGGAACAATGATAAAAATGGGCGGAGGGTGACGGTGAAATGCTGTTTCAGGTGGAATACACCCTGCCGACGGCACGTTATCGCCGCAGACTTTCATTTTCCCCTGATTGTCTGAAACAGACCGTATTCCCATCTTGCATTTTGTAGATTTGAATTTTGACGGGCATTTGGATGTTCAGGCGTACCGTGTCGGCGGGGCAATATGCCTTTATTCAACTTGCTTTATCAACAATGGACAGGATAGCGGCTTTACTGAGGAACCCAAGCTAAGCAATTTGTCAAAATACTTGCTCTTTCCCAAGCAGAGGCTGATCCTGAATCACGAGCGCGATAGTTCCTTAACAGCCATCTGTACGCTCTATCATTGGAATTCTGCTTTTGATGAAGTGCAGTTCTCCCGTTTTGCTTCTCTTTTATATGACGAACGGGATGTAACCGGTCAATCCCTGTTTCGAAAGGAAACGGATCAAAGAATATGATGACACAGGATTTTCGCATGGTGTGCGGCAACCCTGCTTTTGGTTAATAACTGTCTTTGTAGCCCTCTCGTATATCGGGGAAACGTTCTGTTTCGATTGCACAAACAATCTCACCTCAATCATAACCTGAGATTTCCTTTTTGGGTAGCTTGTTAACATAGCCGTTTTGCATGATTTTACCAAGCTTGATCGTTCTTATTAATATGAAACCCAATCAACAAAGGGGGGATTCTTTCCATGCGATATCGTTTTCGCCGATTCTTCGCAATGCTTCTTGCACTATGCTGCTTTTTTTCATTAGCCTACGCACAAGACGATACAGGAACTTCTGTTACCACGCTAGATGGCGTAAATAGCCTGTTTATTATGGATGGCACACTCTACGCCGGAGACTGGGACGGCTTGTACCGTTTCGAAGAACAAAGCCGGTATCCAGCACGAGTTGCTATCCAAGGGGATGGGTTTTATCCCAATCGGATGACGACGTGGAAGAATGTCATTTTTGCGATAGACCCTCAAGGCACGCTCACCTCCTTTTCGCTGGCAGAGGAAGGAACAACCATACCGATGCCTCTTGCCACGCTGCCAATCTCAGATAATGAAAACGACTATCACCATTGCGCTGGATTGGTGGCGGACGACGATGCCGTGTGGGTGCTTTGGGCAGTCAGGAAGGAGCAAAGCGCCTATGCTGAAACCACACTCTTTCGTGTTGACCGCAGCAATGGAGAACTTACGCAGGTTTCGGAAGAAAATCTGCTCAATATTTGCGCTTATCAGGACGGCTTTTTGCTGGCACAGCAGGGTGACAGAGAAGCCATGGATTGGCAGGGCAGCGACGAGAATCCGGCAGCGCTGGTCCGGATTGACAAAACCAGCTTGAAAGCCGACACGCTATGCACCTTATCCGGCGGCAAGTTTTTCGCGCCGGCCTATGACGGAGCCAACGACTTCATCTATATTGCCTCCACCAACCGGCTCGTTCGGCTGAATGCGGCTTTTGAGCAGGAAACCTGCGCTCATCTTACCCTGCGATATGTTGACGATCGCGCTTGTTCCCTCATCGCCGACGGCCGGTACCTGATAACCTCCTCTTATGAGCCAATGGGCTTTGCTTCCAGCGCCACCGACCCAGCGCTCATGCCTACCCGAACCCTCACCTTGGGTATGTCCTACATGGACGATGCGACCGCCGCCTTTTGCAAGGTACATCCGGAAATTGCGGTTGCGCTTATGGAAGATAATTTTTACATGGGGTCGAAAAGCGTCGCTCAAAGCTTAACGCTTCAATCCAGTGATATTGATGTATATTCCATCTATCTAGGCGCCGGCGGCAGCCTTGCGCCGCTGCGGGATAAGGGCTACTATGTGGACTTTTCACAAAGCGAGACCATTGTCAATGCCATGAGCCGCATGTACCCACAGCTTTCCGCCCATTGCTATACAGGCGATGGAAAACCCTTTGCTCTGCCGTTCTATGTGCGCGTTTCCGGCATGGGCTACAGCCCCTCGGCCCTGGAAAAGCTGGGACTGACTGTGGATGATCTTCCCCTAACCTATTTGGAGCTATTGGACTTTGCCGCCCTATGGGCAGAGGAATACACCGATAACGAATGGAATCTAACGCTGTTTGAAGAGGTTTATGACATTCGCCAGCAGCTGTTTCATTTGTTGGAAACAGCTTATATCAATCAATATGCCGTAAGCGGCGAGGAACTGACCTTTGATACGCCTTTGTTCCGTTCCATGCTGACAAAGCTGGATGATATCACGCCGTCTATTATATTCTTAAACCCTGAGCTAGAAAACGTCAGCTCTGTTGTCACCTTTGAGGAGGAAGCACCCTCGCTGTTTACAACGGATTACGTGGTCAATCCAATGGGCTGGCCATTAAGCGATTATGAACCGCTGCCCATAGCGGTGGAGGTCTCCCAAACGCCTGCCTATGCGGCGAATGAATGGGCGCTGGTCGCCAATCCATTCGGTCAAAATCTTGATCTTGCCCTCCTCTATGTGGAGTACATGGCGGAGCACATGGATCAAGGAGCGGCGCTATCCTTGTGCCCGGATGAAAACGACCCCATTGAAAATAAATGGTATCAGGAGGAGTTACAGAACTGCAAGGCTTCGATCGCCGACTTGCAAGAACGGCTTCAAAGCGCCAATGAAGAAAATCGGGCAGAGATACAAACGAATTTGGATAACGGATTGCTTTGGTTGGAGCAAGTGGAAGCACGGCGGTGGGATGTTTCGCCGGAACGCATTGCCGCTTATCGGGAGCAAGCGCCCTATATGGTGCTCAATATGGATGATGTTCTTTCCGCATCCAGCATCATTGAACTGGAGAGCCGTTATTTGGATGGGGCGCTCACCGCCGAACAATATGTGGATGAGGTGGAACAACGTCTGCGACTGATGCGGCTGGAAAACCAATAGGAAAACAGTCGCAATGCAAGCAAAAGGGCGGGACTAAAACGGATTCCCACAAGGGCGTTGCACAGAACTATATGTTGGCTAAAGGAGGACACGCCTATGAAACGCATCGCTTTCCGCATGGTCATGATCGTTTTGGTGCTCGCCTTGCTTGCCAATACAGCTCTAGCAGCAACAAATTGGGAAACGCTGCGCCCTTACTTTGAGCAGCATGAATGCAGCCGGAGAATCGGCACGATGGTCGAACAATGACAAACTCAAGCTGCTGACCGCCATGCACGATGCAAGCATTGTAGAGCCGGACGAAAGCCCGAACAACGCCATGGATGAAAGCAACCCTTTGCCCGAACGGACTGCAATTGCGGATGAGATTATCGCCCTGCGGTATGGGGCGGATTACTTTGATTCCGACACGATTGAGCGTATTGAGCTTTCGCTGATGGAGCAAAGCCCGTCCATCCTACAAGAATATGCCACAAAGTAAATAAAAGCGTCTTAGCATATTGTTTTTCAGCGTTGTGAGACACTTTTTGGTGATAGAGGACGTCCGCCTATGCGAATTTCCGTTGACCATAACGACTGCGGTAATGGTATGATCTCCGGCCTGCGTTGGCGTATAGTTCAGATCATTGGTTTTTCGCCTCTCCATCGGAAAGATATCGCAACCACCCGGCGCGTCAATTTCAACCCGTCCCACGTCAAAACTAGAAGCTGAAACGCCGATGACAAACTCCCGCTGAACGGTCTGCGCCCTTTCCTTAGTCAGGCCGGTGATATGGACCCTCGGCGATTTGGCCTCAGCCGCCGACGCGGACAGACGCACAATAAGCATTGCCGGCGCCATACATACGCAGGCCCGGCGATTCATCGCATAAGCCTCCTTCCGACGCAGGAGACGAACCTCCTCCGCAAAAACGGAGGCGCGGGTGATCTTTGTGCATAAGCGCGCGGGCCGCATTCGATTTACGTTATGTTAAAGCAACGTCACGCCCGCCTCGCGGCAGACACGGTGCGTGCAGTCGTCCCAGATGGAGGACTGTACCTCTCCGATATGCGCCTTGCCAAGCAACAACATACAAAGCCTGCTTTGACCGATGCCGCCGCCGATTGTCAGCGGCAGCTCTCCCGAGAGCAGCATGCGGTGATATTGCAACGACCGGCGGTTGTCGCACCCGGCGAGCGTAAGCTGGCGGTCCATCGTCTCGCTGTCCACGCGGATGCCCATGGAGCTGATTTCAAACGAACAGTCAAGCACCGGGTTGTAGTAGAGGATATCGCCGTTGAGGTTCCAATCGTCATAGTCGGGCGCACGGCCGTCATGCGGCTCGCCATTGGACAACCTATGCCCGATACCCATCAGGAACGTGACCGGATGCTGGCGCACAAAGGCGTTTTCGCGCTCCTTGGGCGGCTTGTCCGGATAGAGGTCCAAAAGCTCCTGCGTGGTCACAAACGTAACCTTGTCGGTAAGCTGGGTGCGCAGCTTGGGATAACGCCCGTTCACCAGTAGCGACGCGTCGCTGATACAGGTAACGATGCTCTGCACGCAATCCTTCAAAAGCGTCATCGTCCGGGTGTCTCGGGTGATCACGCGCTCCCAGTCCCACTGGTCAACATAGATGGAGTGAAGGTTATCCAGTTCCTCGTCGCGCCGGATGGCGTTCATATCCGCATAGATGCCCTTGCCCGGGTGAAAATCATACCGGTACAGCGCCATGCGCTTCCATTTAGCGAGGGATTGCACCACCTGCGCGTTAATACCCGCGCCGGGCGCGTCAAAAGAAACGGGCCGTTCCACGCCGCTCAAATCGTCGTTGAGGCCGGTGGCGGGATCCACAAAAAGCGGAGCCGAGACACGCTTGAGGCTCAGCGCCAGCGCAAGGTGATCCTGAAAGGTGCGCTTGATCAGACTGATCGCGGCCTGCGTTTCATAAAGCGACAGCTTGGGTTCATATCCGACGGGAATCAGGGTACGGCTCATACGGCAACCTCCTGCGACGTTTGTGTTTAGTATAATGACGCGCCCCGGGATTGTCAATCATGCCTTTGTCTGAAAGCGCGCCGCGCCTTCATCTTTCCGGCTCTATAACGCGATACAGGCGGTAGCTTTCTGTGGCGCGCCGCTGCGTCCAGGACTTGATCTCCTTCAGCTTTGCCCCGCCGCGAGCCGCCATGGCAGCCGCCGCCTCGCCCTGCTTGTATTCGCACAACAGGTATGCCTCCCCCGAAACGTCCTTCTCCCGCAGGTCCATCAATGCGGCGTCCAGGTCTCCCCAATCGTACCAGTCATCCTCTTTGCCATCCCAGGTGGCAAACGTATCGAAACTGCCGCGAATGGGGTTATAAAATTTCCCCCTTGGAAAATACGCAGCCACAGCCGAACCCCAGACTTCCGAGTCCACGATAATCACGGCGTCCTCCGGCAGCTTGGACCGGATGTATCCCGCCGCCTCCCCGGAGGTGGATATGATCTCGGTGTTCCCGGCCTCCAGCCGCACCATCTCATACAAGGTGGGAACACTCAGCAGCGAAAGCACAGCCAGCGCCGCGCCAAGCGCCGCCCGGCAGGAGTTGCCCGTATCCAGCTCTTTTCGGCTGGTTGCGCCTTTTGCCCGCGGAACGCGCCGTTCCTCCACACTCAGCCATGCACAGAGCAAATACTGCCAGCCCAGCACCACAAACCGCTGGGTTGAGCCACTATAGATAAAGGTATTAATAACGGCGTGCCACAGCACGGAAACCGTGAACAGCGCCGCCATGCGCGGAGAGCGGCGAAACCAGCATACCATCGCGCCTAATAATACCCCGAAGAAAGGCAGCATCATAAACCTATAAGCCGTGTTGCCCCGCTCCAAAATCGAAAAGCCGAGCGTTTCATCCGCAATGCCTAGCAGCGTATATCCAAACCGCTTCGCCGTCTCTGCGGCGCTTTTCCATACGTGCCAGCTCGCGTAGGGATTGGTCCCCGCGCTGGGCAGCAGAAAAGCGAGCAGCGTAACGCCTGCCAGCATCAGGCCAAGCGCAGCCAGGGACCGCGGCAGCCTAACCCTCCCTCGCCGCAGAAGCGTCAATTCCTCCAGCGCCCAATAGAGCATCAAAACGCCGACCATACCGCACAGGATCACATGCACCTGCGAAAGCAAAAACAGCAAAAAGGCGTACCATACGGGCCGCGCATGGCGGGCGGGATACGCCGCCGCAAGCAGGCAGCAAAGCGGAGGCACGAGCGCATAGCTTCTGGCGATGACGGGAAGGTAATACGTGCCAAGCGCGCCAAACAGACAAAGGCAACGCACGTACCAGCGAAACGGCGCTCGCCAGAGCAGCAAAACCGCCGCCGCCGTCATTAAGGCAAGGCTGATCAACCCTACAAGCGGATAGGGAAAGCCAAGCTTTGCAAACGGCATCAGCAGCAGGTACCACAGGCACGGATGTCCCTCGTACCGAAGCTGTGCAAACAACTCCGGCACGGACAGGTCTCGCGCGATCAGCCACGCCTGCGCCACGTCGCGCCAGGGATCATAGCACCAGAGCAGGACTCCGTTGAGCAGCAAATAACTGGCAAGCGCCAAGCAGTTCCATTTGTTCTTCTGTATCCAAGCCTTCAAGCAATATCACCTCCGGGCCTAGTTGGCTGGAGACAGATCATTTTTTCCGCCTCGGCCATCAGCGCCGCGCGTTCATTCGGCACTCCGTTCTCCACCGTCCGCCGCCACAATTCCGTAAGCAAACCGCCCATTGATGAGCGGGGAACGCCGCGCCCCAGCACCAGCGGCAACAGGTCGCTCCCGTTGACCGCAAGCTCCCGCAGCGACAGGGGAGCTCCCAGCAGCCCTTCCAGCAACGCCTTCGTCCGCATCTTTGCATCCGTAGAATAGAGGGCTTCAAAGGCGGCCGACGCGAAGGAGAGGGTGCATATACCGGCCCTTGCGCCTTCAAAGGCACCCATGCTTCCCGCCTCCAGCTTTGCAAGCGCATCCACAAGCATCGCCGCCTGCTCCGTTTCCCTCGCGGAAAAGCGCAGCCGGCCCATCACGCCGCGCACGGCGGCCGAACCCGCGCGGCGCAAAAGCAGCGCCATGCGCCCCGCCAGCGGCGAAAGGCCCTCCGGCACCGAAAGCCTGAAAAGCGCCTCCGCCGCCCGCGCATCGTATGCCGCGCCGTCCATCAGCTGTGGCCATGCGCCAATGGCGTCAATGGTATCCAGGCCGCTCAGGGTCGCAGGCGCCCGGCGCTCGAGCATGGGGTAGCGCAAATCCGCCAAAAGCACCTTTTGCAGCTCGTCCCGTAGGCGTTCGCTGGCGATTTCCGCAAGCCGCGGCGCGTGGCGCGCAAGGCTTGCGCGCAGCGCCTCCGTTGGGCGAAGGTCAAGCTCCGCCTGAAAGCGGGCCGCGCGCAGAATGCGCAGCCCATCATCGCTGAGCACCTGATCCGGATTTGCCGTCACGGTATGCAGCACGCCTTGCCGCAGATGGGTCATCCCGCCCGTTGGATCAACAACCTCGCCCAGCCCGTCTGAAAACACCCGCCGGTAGAGCGCGTTGACGCTGAAATCACGCCGCAGCGCATCCACGGCGATATCCGTGGTAAAGCGCACGCTTTCGGGCCTGTGACCACAACGGTAGCTGTCCTCGCGAAACGTGGTGTATTCCGCCATATGCCGCGCGCCCCGTTCGTCCTGCGCATACAGCTCCACCGTGCCAAAATGTGCCGCGCGCAGACGTGCGCCGATTTCCGTACCCTCGCACAGCTGCACAACCGCTTCCGGCCGCAGAGGGCCGCATACGTCGACATCGCTCAGCGGCAGGCCCATCAGCGGGTTGCGCACAGCGCCGCCCACAATGTAAAGGGGCGCGTTCCCACGCTCAAAAACGCGCGCCATAGCGCAAAGCCATGGCGCGCCCTGTAACGCGTTTTGTTCCAACGAAAGGTTTCTCACCTCTTCTCGCATAGGCTTACAAACTCATCCACTTCACCGCGGATAACGTCCAGCGCGCTGCGCCAGTATGTCACACTATGCACGTCGATGCCCACGCTCGCGGCTACCTCCGCGACCTTTCCGCTGCCGCAGGAGGCGAGCAGCCCGTCGTACCTGGGCATGAAGGACGCGCCCTCCCGCTCGTACTTTGCAAACACGCCCAAGCCGAACAGCAGCCCAAACGCATAGGGGAAATTATAGAAATGAAGTCCGACGCTGTAATAATGCCCCTTGTTCACCCACATGGAGGAATGACGCACCTCGGGGTCGAGGCCGTCGCCGTAGGCCTGCTCCTGCGCATCCAACATCATGCGGTTGAGCTCGTCGGCGGTGGGAATATGGGTCTTGCGCGCCTCGAATACCGCGCATTCAAACAAAAATCGGCTGTAGATATCCACCACTGTCTGCGTGGCCTCCATCAGGTTGCTTTCCAGCAGCGCAAAGCGGGTTTCTTCGTCGGCTTCCTTGCGCACGGTGTGGTTAAGGAGGGTTTCGTTAAAAATGGACGCCGTCTCGGCCAGCGGCATAGGCGCGTCCGCCATCAGGACCGGCACGCGCTCCAGGCAATGGTTATGCCAGCCATGGCCCAGCTCATGCGCCAGCGTGCTTACATCCGAAAAGCTGCCGACAAAGTTGGTCAGCACGCGGCTCAGTTTCAGCTCGTGGCAGCCTGCGCAGAACGCCCCGCCCTCCTTGCCTTCCTTGGGATACATATCGATCCAGCGGCTTTGGAACGCATGGTCGATAAAAGCGCCCATTTCCGGATTGACCTCCGTAAACACCTTCACGAGCAGGTCATGGGCCTCGTCCGCAGTGTAGCGGCGGTTGGCGCTGCCGACAGGCGCGAACAGGTCGTAAAACGGCATACCGTTGGCGTGTCCAAGCAAGCCGGCTTTGGCCTTCAGGTAACGCCGGAAATCCGGCAGCGCCTCGCGAATAGCGGCAAGCATCGCATCCAGCGTTTCTCTGTCCATGCGGCTTTCGGCCAGCTGCTGGGTCAGCACGTCGGGATAGCCCTTGGCCTCGCACATGGTCAGCGCCTCGCCCTTGATACAGGAAAGGCAGTACGCCATTGGCGTTTCTACCTTCCGGTAGGACGCGAGCTCCGCCTCGTAGGCGGCCTTTCGCACAGCGGGGTCGGGGTCGTAGGCCATGCCGCGCACGGCGGGCAACGGCAGCGCCTCGCCGTTTAGCGAGGCGGTATGCGAGCCCATCAGCCGGTCGCGCAGCTTGCTGAACGCGTCTCCGCCATCCAGCGACATGCGAAGCATCCACTTTTCAAGCGTCTCAGGCAGCATATGGGCGGCCTTTTCCGCCTGCTCGCGCAACACAAAAGCGTTCTTTTTAAGCAGCTCGCTTTCGGCGATAGCCGCTTCCAGATCCTTTACCCCGCCCACGTAGCGCGCGCACTTGCTATCCGCAAGCTGGATTTCCACCGTCAGGTTGCTCAGCTCATCCAGATAGCGCAGCGCCGCCGAATTCTCCGTATCGGTGGAAAGCGTAAGGTTGATAAACAGGTCGACCCGGTAGAGGGTATTAACCAGCGCCTCGGTCGCGCGAATCATATCCTCCAGCTTTTGAACCACGGGCTTTTCGGCGGCCAGAAGCGAATCAAATCCCGCGACGCAGGCTCGTACCTCCTCGATATCCGCGCGTAGGGCCGGGTCGTCAAACCCTTTGTAAAACACGGAAAGATCCCAAGTGGAATCATGCATTGAAACTGCCTTCTTTCATTTTTATAATCGGGACCGGCCCCCTATTTTTTTTGAAGCTTGCTTTCCTCAAGCGCCAGCAGGCAGGTTTCCTTGCTGCGCTCGATATGCTTGCGCATCAGCTTTTCAAAGTTCTCCAGGTCCTTTTGCTCCACATACTCCACCAGCTGGTAATGCTCCTGGTGGGCGGCGTTGCGCCGGTTTTCCTTGGCGATGGACACTGCGGAAAAGCGGGTGATGTATTCGTCCTGTCCTTCGATGACGCGCAGGATACGGTTGAGCTTTGATATGCCCGTTAGTTGCGCATGAAACGCCCGCGCGCGTGGCGACAGCGCCGGTATGTCGTTTTTCTGGTTAAAGACATCCATCTCGTGAAGCCTGTCGCGAAGGCTTTTGATGTCCTCCTGCGTGGCGTTTTGGATGATCGCGGGCAGCGTGAGCATTTCCAGGGCGTTACGGATGGTGTAGATTTCTTCGACGTCGGCAATGGTAAACGCGCGCACCACCACGCCGCGGCGCAGAACGTATTCCACCAGGCCGTCGCGCTCCAGCTTTCGCAGGGCCTCACGCAATGGCGTACGGCTGATGTGCATACGGTCGGCATACTCCGTTTCCACAATGCGCGCCCCTGCGGGTATTTCTCCCGTGACGATGGCGTGCTTCAGGGTTTCATATGCAATTTCCCGAATGGGCTTGCTTTCTACCGCAGGCGCCAGGTTCATCGTGACCATCCGCCTTCCTCCCTGTACTTTCTTTGTATTTTCTATTCTATTACGGAAAAATACTAATTGTCAAGCAAAAGGGACGGAATTTGAATGGCTTGTCAGACAAACAAGGAAGCGAAATACAAAAACGCGCCGCCGGCAAATCCCGGCGGCGCTATCTATCTTCATCACGGCCCGCGCGGACGATGTCTGCGCGCCCGTGTTGTTGTTAGTCGCGTGCGAAAGCGGAGAGAACATGGCCCGCAACCCCGTGCGGAGGGCACTGTTGGCCCTCAAATGCGCGTGGGTACCGATCCATCGGCTGTTGCATGCAGCCGTCCATCTTACGTAAGAGCATCCCTGTACGCCGCTTTCGCAACGCATTGTGTCCTTATCGACGATATGATTGTACCAAAGCATTATGGACAGACTGTGAAGAACATCGGAACAAATGGAGAATATCGGACGGAGGCTTTTTGAGGGGCTTGTAAACGTCAGCCGTCATCCCGCTCGTAACGGATGATATCCTCCACGCGGCAATCCAAAATAAAGCAAAGCGTATCAAGCGTTTTGGTGCTGATGGCTTGCCCATGCCGGATGCGGTGAATGGTGTTTGCCGACAGCCCCTGCTTGTAAATCAAATAATACTCGGTCTTGCCCTGTCTGAGCAGCGTTTGAAAAAATGGCTCATAGGAAATCATTTTCATCACCACGCATAGTGTAGCGTAGTTAATATGTTGACTATACTCAATAATTTGAGTATAATGATTTCTGAAGCCCGCCGGCGTTATTCTTCTGCCCAGAAAATTCAATGCTAAAGCTACGCCCGGATGGAAGGAGTGCCGTCACAATGGAAATCCGCTCAAGCGATGTGGCCCGTGCCTTTTTCCGTGGGCTGTTGGCTGGCATGTGCATCGGTATAGGCTGTTGTCTTCGCCTGTTTTGTGAAAACCGTCTGATTGCCGCGCTTCCGCTGGCGATGGGCCTTTGCTGCGCGCTTTTGCTTAAAGGCGCGCTTTTTCCCTGCCCGAGTGTTAGAGCGCTTCAAGCAAGCCTGTTGGCCCTGATTCTGATAAGCAACCTAATTGGAGCGCTCCCGCCCAGCTTGCTAAGCTTGGTTGATCCGCAGCTAAAACTGGCTGCCTACCGGCTTTGCGTGCGCATGCTGGAAGCCGGTTACTTGGCTTGCCTGCTGAATGCCTTGCTATGCGGGTTTTTGCTGTTTTTCATCGCGCTGGGTTGGACGCGGTTTTATTCTCGCGGGCCGCTTCCCACCTTTTTCTGCACTCTTATGGCCGTGACCGCCGGTTTCCTTTTTAATCTGGAACACTGCGTGGCGAATATGAGCTATCTTTTTATGGGGGATATGCATTTCCGTTTCCCACTGAAGGCCGCCGCGCTGTGCGCGGTCACTGCGGCTGGCAACGCGCTCGGCGCAAGGCTTGGGTATGCGCTCGGGGCGTGCTTTAAACATCTCTTTTACAGCCGTGCCTCTGCCATTGATAAAACCTATCGCAAAAAATAAGGCGGACGGCTCACCACAACCGTCCGCCCCTTTGCAAGGGGAAAAGGAGGAATACGGAGCTCCGCGGCCGGGCCTTCCTCCTGCCCATCCGCAGAACATATGTCTCGGTCCGCCAAAGCGGAGGGGGTAACAACCACCCTGGTTTCCTCGACGGGATGATCATACCATCCCTTTGTGGCGGTTGTGTGAAGAAAATGAAAAAATCTGTGGGTAAATCAACGCAATACCACGCCCGCCTCGCCGTAGCGCTCGCGGCAGGCGGCCAGCGCGTCGCCGTCCGCATTGCTCCAATACTCCCTGCTTAACAAAAGGGCGATGCCCTCGTCCCTGAGCTTCACATACACGGGCACAGTTCCGGCATGCGCTGCGCAAAGCGCCTTGACATCCTCCATTTCATCCCGGGAGGGAATCAGCAGATAGAGCTTTTGCCGCGCTTGCTTTGCCAGCTGCGCATCCGTCAGGGCGCCGTCCGGCTGCCGCCGCAACCCCGTTGGCAACCCCTTCTCCGGTTCCATATCCTCCAGGCCGGGCACGCGCCTTGAAGCGTGCTCCCGCTCCTGCCCGGACGTCGTCCCCAGCTTCATGCCGGCATTCTGCGCATTGAGCGCCCGCACGCCGTCCACCAGCAGCTTGGGCTCCTCCTCCTCCCGGAAGCTCACTTTTCCGTCCACAATCACCAGGCTGTCCACCATCAGCGCGGACACATACTTTTCATATACCTTCGGGAACACCAGCCCCTCAATCTGCCCCGTCAGGTCCTCCAGGGTAAAAAAGCCCATCATGGCGCCCTTTTTGGTGATCTTGCCCTTGCACATGGTCAAAATCCCCGCCATGCTCGCTTGCATGCCGTCGTATTCCGCGCCGTGCGCCTCGCCCTCCGCCAGCTCGTGAACGTCCGCGACGGTCACAAAGCCGCTGCCCAGCAGCTCCGCCACCTCGTCCAGCGGGTGCCCGGTGATGTATACGCCCGTCATTTCGCGTTCCATGCTCAGCAGCACCTTGCGGGGGTGTTCCTCCATCTCCGGTATGGTAAACAGCTCGCCGCCGCCGGCTGCCGCGGGGGAAACGCCCATGTCAAACAGGGAAAGCTGCCCCGCCACGTTTGCCCTGCGCTTTTGCGCCGTATCGTCCATCAGCCGCTCGTACACGCCAAGCAACTGCGCCCGGTTATGGCCCAGACCGTCGAACGCGCCCGCCTTGATCAGGCTTTCCACGGTGCGCTTGTTCAGCGCATCCCCGCTTACGCGTTCCACAAAGTCAAAGATGTTTAGATAAGCACCCTGTCCGCGCTCGCGTTCGATCAGCTCCACCGCGCCGTGTCCAACGTTTTTGACCCCGCCCAGCCCGAAGCGTATCCCCTTGTTGCCCTGCCCGTCCGCATCCACGCCAAAGCGCCATACGCTGCGGTTAACATCGGGAGGCAGCACGGGAATGCCATGCGCGCGGCAGTACTGGATGTACCCCGCGACCTTGGGCGCGTTGTCCATCACGCTGTTCATAATGGCGGCCATAAACTGTACGGGGTAATGCTTTTTAAGCCAGCCCGTCTGAACGGCTACCACACCGTAAGCCGCGGCGTGGCTTTTATTAAAGGCATAGCTGGCGAAAGCGCTCATCTCGTCAAAGATGTGCTCGGCCACGGCCTTTGGCACGCCGCGGCGCACCGCGCCATCGATCAGAACGTTGCCCTCGCCGTCCGTCATGCCGTTTACAAAGTACTCCCGCTCCTGCGCCATGACGTCTTTTTTCTTCTTCGCCATGGCGCGGCGCATCAGATCGCTGCGGCCCAGGCTGTAGCCCGCCAGGTCGCGCACAATCTGCATCACCTGCTCCTGATACACCATGCAGCCGTAGGTTACGTCCAAAATGGGCTTTAGCAACGGGGTTTCGTAATGCACGGTCGCCGGGTCGTTCTTGCCCGCGATATAGCGGGGGATGGAGTCCATGGGTCCCGGACGGTAAAGGGAGATCGCGGCGATGATATCCTCAAAGCACGCGGGCTTCATGTTTTGCAAAAACAGACGCATGCCGCCGGATTCCAGCTGGAACACTCCGTCCGTATCACCTGCCGAGATCATCCCGTATACCTCCGGGTCGTCCAGCGGGATATCCTCAGGCCTAAGCTCCACATGGTCCAGCTTCAGCAGGTCCAGCGTGTCGCGGATAACCGTCAGCGTCCTCAGCCCAAGAAAGTCCATTTTAAGCAGGCCCAGATGCTCCAGCGTGCCCATGGGAAACTGCGTGGTTACAACCTCGTCGTTTAGCTGAAGGGGCACATAATCCGTCACCGGCCTGGCGGTAATCAGAACGCCCGCCGCATGCGTGCTCGCATGGCGCGGCATGCCTTCCAGCGTCAGCGACGTTTCGTACAGCTTAAGCACCTGCGGATCGGTTTCCACAAGTTGTTTAAGCTGAGGGCTCAATTCCAGTGCCTTTTCCAGCGTCATATCCAGGGCGAACGGGATTGCCTTGGCAACCTGGTCGGTCGCTGCGTAGCTCATGCCCAGCACGCGCCCCACGTCGCGGATAACAGCCTTTGCTTTCATGGTGCCAAAGGTGATGATTTGGGCGACATGGTCCGCGCCGTATTTACGCGCCACATAGTCGATTACCTCCTGCCGGCGCTCATAGCAGAAGTCGATATCCAAATCCGGCATGCTCATGCGCTCCGGGTTTAAAAAGCGTTCAAAAAGCAGATTATATTTGAGCGGGTCCAGCATGGTAATGGAAAGGGTGTAGGCAACGATACTGCCCGCGCCGCTGCCGCGCCCGGGGCCGACCATAATGCCGTTTTGCTTTGCGTAGTTGATAAAATCCCACACGATTAGAAAATAATCCACATACCCCATCTGCGCAATCATTTGCAGCTCGTAATCAAGCCGCTTGCACGGCTCGCTTTCCGGATTGCCGTGCTCGCCGGGGTACAGGCGGCTTAGTCCCTCACGGCACAGGCGCGTGAGCATTTCCTCCGCCGTCTCGTCCGTGTCGATGGGGTAGTGGGGCAGATGGAGGCTTTTAAAATCAAACGTGACCCGGCACCGCGCCGCAATCTCGGCCGAACGGTCAATTGCCTCGGGATATTGTGCAAACAGCGCGCGCATCTCCTGCTCGCTTTTGACGTACAGTTCCTCGGTATCCATGCGCATGCGCGTTTCATCCTGGAGGGTTTTGCCCGTCTGGATACACATGAGCACCTCCTGCGCGGCGGCGTCGCCCCGCAGCAAATAGTGGCAGTCGTTGGTTGCCACCAGCGGAATGCCCGTCTCGCGTGAAAGGTTCACAAGCCTGGGCAGCACCGTCCGCTCGTCCTCCAGCCCGTGGTCCATAATTTCAATATAATAATTTCCTTCGCCAAACAGGCGCTGCATTTCCAGCGCGTATTCCTTCGCCTCGTCGTGCCTGCCCTGTAAAAGCAGCTTGGGCAAATCGCCGCTCAGGCATGCCGATAGGCAGATCAGCCCTTCGCTATGGTTCTTTAAAAGCTGATAGTCAATACGCGGCTTGTAGTAAAAGCCCTCCGTAAATCCGGCACTGACCAGCTTGATGAGGTTTTGGTAGCCGGTGTTGTTTTCGCACAGCAAAATCATGTGGCTGTACTCGCGTGCCGCGCCATGCTTTTCGAACCTGTCGGGACAGATATAAACCTCGCAGCCGATCACCGGGGTGATGCCGGCGTCCAGGCACGCCGAATAAAACTCCACCACACCGTACATCACCCCATGATCGGTAATAGCCGCGTGTGTAAAACCCAGCTCCTTCAGCCGCTTCACCAGCGGCTTGATGCGGTTTGCGCCGTCCAGAAGGCTGTACTCGGAATGCAGATGCAAATGGGCAAAGGACATGGCGCGTCTCCTTTAGCGGAATTTCCTCTCCGCCGTGCTTCAAAGGCGGTTCGGGTATTGCTATTGTACCATGTCCGGGTGTCATTTTTCAAATAGAAAGCCGGTTGGCTTTGCAAAGCCCGCTTGTACCGCAAAGGAACGGCAACGATGATCCCGCTTGGTTAAACCGACTCCAGCGTCTCCAGCACTGCCAGTATGGTTTCATTCTTTACGATATCGGACGCCCGGTTTTCAGCGGCACAGCGCAAAAAATGCGCAATCTCATCCTGATAGGGCAGCGATGACGTCACGTTGATTTTGGTGCCGTTGTCGTCCCCCCCGGCAACCATCAGCACCTTTCCGCCATCCGTCCCATTCTCATACACTGTAACGCTTTTATTTTCAAGCACCACAACCGCGCGCTCAAAGCAAAGCCGGTAACCCTGTGTAAAAGGAATGGGCGCGTTATACCAGCTTGCCTCCGCACACACGGTCAGATCGTTATAGGTATACAGGAAGCGGCAATGCTCCCGGCGTCGGTCCTCGCGCGCCGCTTCGTGTAAATGCGCCCCGCACGGCTTGCCGAACTGGCTAACAATAAAATCCAGCTCGTGAATATGCAGATCATACGGTATCAGGCCGCTCTTGTGCGAATCGAAAAGCCAGCTCCCGGCGGACCATTTCGGCTTTTCCGTAAGCCTGTAGAAAAAAGCGTCGATCACTTTTCCGTACCGCCCGGATTGGATTATTTCCGCTAAAATCTGGTATTCAGGACAGAAATGCAAAACCTGCCCCACATATAGCTGAACCTGTTTTTCGCGCGCCAGCCCGAACAGCTCCTCCGCCTGACGCGAGGAGAGGCACAGGGGTTTTTCTGAGATACAGTGGCGTCCCGAGCGCAGCACCGCCTCAATCTGACGCGTATGCAGAAACGTAGGCGTGCATATGATTACAATTTGTGCTTCCGTATTCCTCAACATATCGTCCAAATCAGCGTAGTAGGCCGCCTGAACGTCCCTTGCCAATGCGCTGGCATCGGGGTTGGGATCGCAAATGGAATCTATTTTCACATCCTCCATTTTTTGCAAGTTGTTCAAGTGGGTCCGTCCCATGCCCCCCGCACCCACAACGGCAACCGTAAACATGTGTTTCATCCTCTCATTTGAATTACGTAAAAATCTTGTATGATTAATGCGCATTCTATTTATTTCCATATTGTCAGTATAAATTTTCAAGTGCCCTGATAATATCCGACAACCCGCTTTTGTTCAAATAAAATCCGGTCGTTACACCATCGCGCGCCACTTCGAGATGGCGTTCGTTAAGGGCGTAAAGCGCCAGACGGTTGCGGGTTCCATCCAGCATGGTAATCGTCAGCACACATTCCGGGTCCTTATACATAGCCGTTTCGGCCGCACGGTCATCGTATAGCAGGGAAATCGCGCTGCGGTATAACGCGCGGCCTTTTTCATCGTCAACCCTTGCGCCGTTAAACCAAAAGCCGGTTCCGCCGCGAACCTCCAGCACGTCTGTCCGCCCCTGACGTTCCACCGTCAGGCTTTGCGCCTGGTCAATGCTGTACAGCCAAACCAGACGATCCATAACCTGTGCATAATCCAGCTCCATAAATGCCAGCGCTCTTGTTTTTACAGAGAGTACAGCGGGAATGCCGTCGCGCATGACGTAGGTTCTGCCGTCCTCCTCCCCGCCTATCAAGAGGCGCGTCTGGCCTCCATCGTCCCTGACCAGCAGCGTTTGGGGCGTGTCCAGCCCATAACGCGCCAAATCGTCGGGGTTGTCCTCCATCAGCCTCAGCTTTGCGCTTTTCAGGCTGAAAATCGGATTGATTACCTTTTGATAAAAGGAGTATTCATCGCCGTTTACCTTCACAGGCTCATGAATCTCAATGCCATAAGTCTCGCCGTTCGCACCGTCCGCCGGGCGCAGGAAGCAAAGCCGTCCGGCCTGGTTTCGGTCAATCACCAATTCGCGAACCGTAAGCGAATAATTTTCAGCGTCGTCGCCCAAATCATGAAACAGCGAATAGGAACGGTAGTCATACAGACCCTTCAGAAAGGACTCCACGTCGTACGTTAAAAGCAGATACACCGCCGGATCATTGTCTATCATGCCATAATAGCCGTCTCCAAGCGGACTGCGCCCTCCCACGCGGATCTCATGCCGCTCGCCATCCTGAAATTCCACGTCCACAACGCAAACGGGCTCATCCATGCCATAGATGGACAATTCGCTCGAAGCTTCATCAATGGTCTTCCGGCTTACCAGCCTCATGCAGGAGGTAAAAAGCCGTTCCATCGCAGCCTGGTCAAATGTCAGACGTTCATCGTAATTTTCAGCCGCATAGGTTCCGGTCTGCTTGTTAATGACATAGCCGGTCGTTTCGCCATTATAGGCGATGATTACCCGCTCGGGCACAACCTCCTGTTTATCTATCAGCACCCGCATGGGCGCTGGCGTTGCCGGCGCTTCTGTCGCCATTTCCATTGGCTTTTGGGGTGTCTGATTCAAAAGCTGCATCGCCCCCAACAATACGGCCACGGCCAACAGAGCCGCCGCGATGGGAAGCCATCTCTTCATTTACAGACGCCTCCTTCTGTTCCACACAAACAGACCCGTCAAAAGCGTTGCGCAGGGCAGCGCAACCACCAGCACCCAGAAAATAACCGCCGCTGTGTCCCCCGTCATAGCAAGCTGATCCGTTTCCATGGTCTTTGCGGCAAAGACCATGCTGTCCTCCTGCTTGTAGAGATAATTGAGAAGCGATGTCGCGTAAGCACGGTTCATCAGGTTGGAGGTTTGCATAAACCCATCCGCCAAAAGCGTATCCGAAGCGTAAAAGAATACCCGGGATACGGTTTCCCCCTGCCCATCCGCACGCCGCTGCTCGGACATCACACCCAAACAATACGAGCCTGTTACGTCGCCGTCCTCCCGCTCAAGCGTGCTGAGCATCTCCTCCATGCCCTTGGCATATGCGTTGCCTGACGAGCGCAGCAGCGGCACCAGCTCTCGGTATCCCTTGCTATCCCAAAGCAGCTCCAAATGCCCCGGCATCGCCATCATCAAAATGGAGTTTGTTGTGTTTTCAAGCGTTCTGGTCACATCGCTTTTGATTACCAAGGGCGCGATATAACTTAAATTTCCCACCGACCTGTCCGGGTCCACTACCAGCTTGTTCACGGGCCGCACGCCCCAGTCCGCCGCAAAACGCTCCAGCACGGGAAGCTGACCGTAATTTGGTGAGTACAGATAGAGCACCGCGCTGCCGTCCCGCTCAAGATAACGGTCCAACTTCTCAATTTCACCAGCCGTAAAATCCGACTGCGGAGCGTTTACAATCACCAGATTGCTCCCCTCTGGAATTTCATCTTTTAGCAGATTGACCGTTTGCGCCTCATAATTATTCTGTGAAATCAGGCTGTCAAACTCATTCATCGCGCCCTCGTTATGCCCGCTTACCTGCACAATTTTGGGCAGCACATCCATGGTAACGAAACGAATGCCGGACGTCAGCTTCTGCTCCGCCACATTTCCGCTGATATATGTTTCGTTGACCGTCTCATCCGTGGTAAATTCGTAAAAATCATCAATTTGGTACGCTTTAAACCGCTTCCCACTTTCCACGATTACCGCGCCCTCGCGCAATGAAACATTGGTGGGATAATCGTTGAGAAAGCTTGGATTTTTATATACGTTGACATAGCGCACGCTCACCTTTCCATGGCTGAGCAGCACGTACTTTTTGATCAGCTCATTGATCTGCGCATAGCCCTGGAGCGTTTCAAAATCGTTCTGTTCCGCCAATATGGTCAGGATAATTTCATCCTCAAGCGTATCCAGATACGCCCTTGTCTGTTCAGACACCTCGTAGATGCCGCCCTGCGTCATATCAAAGGAAAGGCCGAATTTCTCGGTAAGCAGTTCCGAGGTCAGGTAAACCAACGCAATCACAGTTAGGCACAGCAGCGTGAACAGCGCGGAGTAGGAACCGTATTTGAACCTTCTGGACAGGAGTTTTTTCCGCATTGCCTGCAGCCCCCTTCATTCGTTGTTCTCAACACCACTGTTTGCGCTTGAGCACACGCACCGATAAAAACAGGAACGCTCCCGTCACGCACAGGTAGAACACCGCGTCGGACACGAAGAAGATACCCCTGGTAAAGCCGGTGAACCGCACATAAACGCTCAACCAGCTGATGACCTCCTTCACGCCCTGGATATCGATGGCCGCTACCGCGTAATCCAACAAATACAAGCCAAAAAACACGGCAAAGCTGAGAACCGCGGCAATCAGCTGATTTTCGGTCAGGGTGGAGATAAACATTCCAATCGCGATAAACATGCACGCGGCGAGGATAATCGCCACATAATTTCCGATCACGCTCATAACAGGCACCGTACCGTATAGGGTAACGATCACCACCCACAGCAGCGTAAACGCCAACGCAATCAGAAAGACGGTCATGGCCGCGAAAAACTTGCCGAGCACAATGCTTTTAAGCCTGAGCGGCGCGGTAAGAATCATCTGATCCGTCTTTTGCTTAAATTCCTCGGAGAACAGGCGCATGGTAAGCAGCGGAATCAACAGCATAAACAGCATCTGCATATTCATGAACAGCGGCACGATATTTGAACTTGCCATCAGAATGTTGTTCAGATAGAAAAACAGGTTGGAGATCAGCAGAAACATTCCGATAAACACATAGCCTATGGGCGACCCCAGATATGACCGCAGCTCTCGCCGATAGATGGGGAACATTTACATCTCTCCCTTGACCGTCAGTTTCAGGAAAAGTTCTTCCAGGCTCAAGCCGGTCGGTTTCATGCTTAGCAATACCAGCCCCGCGTCACGTACGGCGGCAAACACGCTTCCCCGCAGGTCCGTTTCATCCATGCCGCGCACAAGATAATCCTGCGCCCCTTCCTCGCCGCTGGGCAAGGGCCGTACATCCGCAACGCCCGCAACGCCTTTGAGCACGCGAAGCACCTCGTCCCCGGCGCCGGCCACACGCAGCTGCAGCTTATGGTTTTCCTCCGCTCCGCTGGAAAGCTCGTCGATCAGGCCGTCTGCGCAGATCTTTCCTTCGTTGATAACCAATACGCGTTTACAGATGGATTGAACCTCCGGCAGAATATGGCTGGACAGGATGACCGTACCTTGATTACCCAGCTCCCGAATGATGTTGCGCACGCCAATAATCTGGATGGGGTCCAGACCTACCGTCGGCTCGTCCAGAATGATGGTGCTGGGATGCCCCACCAGTGCCTGCGCCAACCCGGTACGCTGCTTATAGCCCTTGGACAGGTTGCGGATCAGCCTTTTGCGTACGTGCGCGATGCCCACCAGCTCGCAAATGTCGTCGATATGCTTGCGACGCGGCCTGCCGACGCCCTTAATGCTGCATGCAAACTCGAGGTATTCATTTACCGTCATATCCATATACAGCGGCGGGTTTTCAGGCAGGTAACCTATGCGCCGTTTTACCTCAAGAGGGTTTTCCAGCACATCATATCCGTCGATTTTCACACAGCCGTCCGTTGAGGAAATATAACCTGTGAGCACGTTCATGGCTGTGCTTTTGCCCGCCCCGTTGGGGCCAAGAAAGCCCACTACCTCGCCATCGTCAATCCTAAAACTGATATGATCGACAGCCACCTTGGAACCATAACGCTTCACCAGATTGTTGACCTCAATCATACCGTTTTCCTCCCATCAGCCTTTTACAGCGCCGACCGTAATCCCCTTAACGAAGAACTTTTGTACAAAGGGATAGACCAGTATAATGGGCCCTACCGTGATGCAAACCACAGCCATTTTCACCGCGCTGGTGGGAATGGCGATGTCCGTCATGTTTTCCGCCGCCAGATAGGAGGAGGCCGTAATGGAGGCAATCAGGCTGCGAATCATCATCTGCAAGGGATGCATCTTATAGTCGTCGATAAACAGAAGTGCCAGCCACCAGTCGTTCCAATAATACAGCGCGAAAAACAGCGTTACCGTAGCCAGCGCGGGCACGATGATCGGCAGAACGATCTGGAAGAACACGCGCCAGTCGTTGGCGCCATCCAGCGCGGCAGAATCGTAGATTTCGTTCGGCACACCGCGGTAGGCTGCCACAAGGATAAACGCATAGAAGGGATTGATCAGGCGCGGCAGAATCAGCGCCCAGAGGCTGTCTCTAAGGCCAAACCAGGTAGAGATCAGAATATAGAAGCCCACCATGGAGGTACCCATAATCATGGTAAAATACGTCAGGAAGGAAAGCTGCCGGCTGTAGCGCACCTTGGGATGCGCCAGCACATAGGCATACATAGCGGTTACCATGACCGCCAGCGGCGTGCCGATGCCTACGATCAGCAGTGTGTTGCGGTAGCTGTAATACACCTGTTTTCCTTTAAATACATAGGTGTAAGCGTCCAGCGAAAATTCTTCGGGCCAAAGCTGGAAGCCGTTGCGTGCGATGTTGGCCTCCGAAGCGAAGGAATTGATGACCACCAGCCAAAACGGGACGAAGCAAAACAGCGTGAACAGCGCCACAAAGACACCGACGAAGATGTCAAAGCCACGGTTTCCCTGAATCTGATTTCTAGGCGCTTTGGCGCCGGCAAGCGTTGTATTTAACCGGGACATAAAGATGTTCCCTCCTTTTAGAACAGCGAGGCGTCCGGGTCGATACGGCGAACGATCTTATTGAACACAAGAATCGTCACCAGCCCCAGAGCGGACTGCACCAGGTTAACCGCGGACGACTGGCCAAAGTTACCAAATTGCCGCAGTGCGCGATACGTATATGTATCGATAACATCCGTCGTGGGAAACAGCACGCCGTTGTCGCCGATAATGCCGTAAATCATGCCGAAATCGCCATAGAAGATGCGCCCGATCGCCAGCAGCAGCATGATAAGAATCGTGGGGCGAATCTGCGGAAGCGTAATATAGTACATTTCCTTCCATTTGGATGCGCCGTCCACGCGCGCGGCATCATATAAATCCGGCGACACGCCTATAATCGCGGCGATATAAATAACCGAGTAATAGCCGGCAAATTTCCATATGTTGCAAATGGTCAGGATCGTCGGCCACATGTTTGGTTTCATGAAGAACGGAACCTTTTTCAATCCCAAAGGCACTAAAATCGACTGGTTGATCATGCCGTCCGAGCTGTTGAGAAGAGCCTGCAGCATCAGGGATACCACCAGCCAGGAAACAAAATACGGCAGAAAGACCAGCGACTGTGATACACGCTTGACAAAACTGTTTCGCACCTCGTTGATCATTACCGCAAGAAACACGGCTAACAGCTGGGTAAAGAAAATGAACAGGACATTCAAATAAATCGTGTTGCCGATGATGCGCTTCCATTCGCCGCTTCCAAAAAAGAAGGTAAAATTCTGGAAACCAGACCAGGGCGAGTGGAAGATGCCGCCATCGACCGTAAACTTCTTAAATGCCAGCAAATGCCCGGACATAGGCATATACGAAAAGATAACGATGCAGACCAGCCCTGGCAGAAGAAGAAGATAGAGCATATAGTTCTTCTTGATTTCGCGCAGAAACTTCAAATCCGACTCCTCCTAACGCAGTGCGAGGCTGCGAAAAAATGATGAGGGTTAGGGTGCATACGGGAAATCCCGCATCCGGAATTTCCCGTACGCTAAAGCGAATTACTCGTTTACGAAGGAACGGTCGCCCAGAGCGTCGATCTGCGACTGCAGCTCGTTCTGGATAACCTTCAGAGAATCGTACGCGGCTGCCTTATACATTTCCATGTATTCGTCGGTATCCACGACGCCATTGAAGATGGGGCCGTAATACTGAGCCTGCGCGGTGGTGTACTGGGCCAGAGCGTCCTGAACGTTCTCCGTGTCGAACAACAGGGGCGCGGTCCACTGTTCCACAAAGTCAGACGCGGGGGCCTGACGCAGGAACATTTCCATTTCGAATTCCTTATCGGTAGCGTTGGCGACTACGCGGTCATACTTGGGGTTCCACACCCACAGGTAGGGGAACCACCGGTAATCGGAGGAAATGTTGAGGTACTTGCCGGTGCCTTCGTCGGTCCAGTGCTTGTCCTTGATGCCATAAGCAAACAGGTCGTAAATTTCCTGAGACTGCTGGGTGAACTCCAGGAACTGCAAGCAGCGTTCGGGGTTCTTGGAGACCTTGGCGACGGACTGGTAGTTCCAGGCCTTGAAGGTGGCGACCAGCTGGCCGGGCTCTGTGGTGTAGTTGAACACGGAAGCGATTTCGCCGCCGGGCGCAACGCTCTGCAGGCGGTTCACATAGGTCGGCTCGGGAATGATGTCGCCCCACATGCAAACGGCAGCCTTGTTTTCAGCCATCGCGTCGCGGTAGGTGCTCAGGCTCAGGCAATCCTCATAAATGATTCCGTCTTCATATAGCTTGCGGGCTTCCTTCAAGGACTCCACAATGGAAGGCTCGGGATCGTCAAAGAAGTTGTAGACCTTGCCGTCGTTGTTTTTGTAGTAGAGCATCAGGTCGCCGGAAAGAGCATCCGATGGCATCAGGAAGTTTTCATCGCGCTTGCCGGACAGGTGCGGGAAGGTCGCCCAGGAGGTAAACTGCTCCTGCCCGTGAGAACCGGGCACGATGGGGGCAATTTCCGGATAGGCCTCCTTCACCTTGTAAGCGAACTCAATAACGTCCTCGCGCGTCTCCAGCGGGTCCATGCCCAAGGCCTTGCGCAGGTCGTCACGCACGTTGTAGTGATGGCCGGACTTGTTGTACACGCCCAACGGCAGCGCATACAGCTTTCCCTTGTACTTGCTGTACTCAATCATCTGCGCGGGACGGTCCGCCAGGAACTTGGGGCAGTATTCCTTAACCAGATCGTCCAGCTCCAGCAGCGCGCCCATGTTGACGAACGTGGTCATATCCGTGCGGCCGGGATGCCAGATCAGGTCGTTTGGCTCGCCGGATGCAAGGGAGACGCGGGTCATGCTGGAAATGTCGGAGTTGGGCCACCACACCAGGTTCAGTTTTACATTGATGGTATCCGCCATCAGCTTTTCGGCTTCCTCAACGATCTTATCCATATCGTTGGGGGCCTCGCCGCGCATGATGACCCTCAGGGTGACGGGCTCCATGGGCTCAGCGAATGTGGCGGCGGGTATCGAGAGAATCAATACCAGGGCGCACGCGACGCTCAGCAATCGCAGAGACGTTCTTTTCATGTTTTTCCACCTTCCTTTTTTTATGCCAATGAGAAGCGCGCTTTCTCATCAGTTTTAAAGAATCCTTCTATGCGCAGACAAGGGCCTCCAAATAATGCTTCGCATGCATAATTTCCTGCTCCTTCTGTTCCGCGCTGATACCCTTACGCTCATGCTCAATGGACATTACTCGGTCAAAACCGTGAGCGCGAAGTTTTTCAACAACAGCCTTCATATCCACCTGACCTTCGCCCATGACCATTTCTTCCCCCGCGGTGTAGCCGGAGCTGGGGTAGGTGGCATCCTTCGCGTGCACGCTGCGTACGTAATCTCCCAGCAAATCCAGACCGTCCACAGGGTTGCCGTTTCCATAAATAAGCAGATTGCCGGGATCATAATTGACGCCAAGATTGTCCGCGCCGACGTCCTCAATGCAGCGGCGCACAACCAGCGGCGTTTCCTGTCCCGTTTCAAAGGAAAAGAACTGCCCGTGCTTCTTCAGCTCGCCCGTCAAATGCTTAAGCGCGTTGATCAGCCCCACATAGTTATGATCCATCGGGTCCTGCGGGATAAAGCCAAGATGGGTAATGATATCCGTCACACCCAGTTCCCGCGCATAAGCGGCGCCCTTCAACAGGTCCTGAAGGCGCATAAAGCGGTATTCGCCCGGCACCAGCCCCAACGTGGACGGACCGTTGCGGAAATCCCAATAGGCGGGCTTTGTCCAGCCACACCAGAGCTCCGTACAGGTCAGGCTGTATTTAGCGAGCAGCGCCTTTGTATGCTTTGCATGCTCCTCGGTCAGGTGCTCCATTATCCACATGGCAATCTGTACGTTGCCAAAGCCCAGCCGGTGCGCCTGCTCAAACTGCTGCTCCAAATCCAGTCCTTCCACATCACGGCAACATAATCCCAATGTAATTTCAGCCATTGTCTTTCGTCCGCCTTTCCTCTTTTTATCCGATATAGAGTTTATTCTGCATTTCCCCATCAAAGGAAAAATACTGGTCGATATAATATCTGGCCGCACCCTTGAGCGCGGATGATTTATTCAGGCTGGAAAACCGCAGCTTCACCCGCTTCATGAACAGCGGAAAGCCCATGCGGCTTAAATGACCGTTCACATCGTCCAGATATTGTGCGCCAAGCGCCATTCCGTTTCCGCCAATCACAATTTCCTGGGGATTGAAGATGCTGATAAGATTGCTGACCGCATAGGCGGTATCCTCGGCGAGGGCGTTCATGAGCGCTCTTGCCTTCTTGTTGTCTTGCGCCGCGAGCCGTCCAAGCGCTTCAAAGGTAGCTTCCCCCTCGTCGGCGAAGAGTCCGTCGCATCCCTCCTGCCTTGCCCTTTCGTACAGGTACATCTCACCAATCACCCGTTCCAGGCAGCCGCGGTTTCCGCAGTTGCACAAAGCGCCGTTTCGGTCCACGGAAAAGTGTCCAAACTGGGTTGTCATGCCGTTTGCCGCGCGAAAAACGCGGCCCCGATCCAGCACGACGGCACCGACACCTGTACCAATATTCACAAACGCGTAATACATATCTTCCATACGGCTGTTGATGCACTCCGCGTAGGCGTAGCACGGCGTATCATTGAGCACGGTAATGGGGTAGTCGCTAAGCTGGTCGCGCAATTGCTGAAGAAGATCGTTTTCAAGGCTGATTTTTAAAACGGTGGAGATGATCTTCTGATTCGTCTCGTCCACAATCGCCGGAACAACGATGCATATTCCCAAAATCCTTGCTTCCGGATGATAGGTTTCCAGATCCTCCCGCATGGTTTTGACCGTCGTCTGCACATAATCCGAATGCTGATCAATGGAAATGCGCATTTCAAAAATCACGCTGTCGTTCAGGCTGATGAGCGCCGCGTTAAGCCACGTCTTGTGCCACTGAAACACGGCCACATAATTTCCGGCTCCGTTTACAGTCAGCGTGTTGGGCTTTCTACCGGTGGTTGTGCTTATGCCCGCGCCGCAGTCCAGCACATAGCCCCCGGCAATCAGCTCGTCCACCAGGGCCGAAACGGTCGCCTTGCTTAAATGCGTCGCCTTTGCAAGCGCTATGCGCGAAGCGGCCTTGTCCTTCTGGATCAGCAAAAACAGGGCTTTCATATTTGTGGACTTGATCAACTGCTGGTTGGTTGGTTTCATAAGACCATCTCCAGTTGCCATCATTAGTTTGTTCAATCAACTTACTAACATTATAATTCCATTTTTTCATTTGTCAATACCGTACCAAAAAAATGTTTATCTGTTTATTTCGCATCAAAAGGCCGGGGCGTTTCAACGCTCCGGCCCGGTCACCAGCTGTATATCTTCTTGAATCTAAAGCTTTCTCACCGGTTCACAACCGTTCCCCAGTTCTCTTTGATTTCCTCCGGACTCATCAAATCGTAGCTTTTCAGCTCTCCGGTTACCGGGTCCAGCTGAATGAGTGCCCGCATGCCGTCAAGGTATTCCGCCCACACACAGAAGCCATTGATTTCGCCGCTTGCGTACACGCTTTTAAGCTGTGCGCCGGTATAGAAATCCGCGCGCGACAGATATTCCCTCGCAAGCTCCACCCAGCGCGGGTCCGTCACGTCAACCGGTCTGGCAATCAGGCGGTTCATGCTGATCTCCCCCAGATAGCTGGTAATATATACGCCGGAGAAGTACGTCTGCCTTAGCTCCAGCACGTCGCCGGCCGCCATATCCAGCGTTACGCTATAATACCGGCTGCCCGCCCCCAGCGGCAGGCCCTCAAGCAATGTAACCGTCCAGGTCCGCTTTTCTGCGTTATAACGGGGCGCGTCATGAAACTCCGGCAGCATCACATTCGCACTGTCCGCGCCCAATAGCTCCATCGCCCTGCTGATTGCCTCCTCGCGCGTACCCACAGCCGGTTCCACCACCGCGTCCGCGATGTTTTTCTCGAAATAGTCCTGTTCCGCGAGATCCGCCAAGCGGCTTTTGGCGCTCTCGTACGCGAGCATAAGCAACTCCCCGTCCGTCATTTCCCGTCCCTCAGGGTAGTGGTAGACCGTTTCGCCGCCGCCGTTATAGCCCTTAATGTATACGGTGTCGTTCGGCTGGCTGGAAAGGCCTGTGGATGGCCGGAACGCTTCGTCCCGGAGGCAGCGGTCATAAATCTCCTCATACCGGATCATCTCAGAGCGCGTCATGTCGCGGTTGTTGTACTCGGCGGAGTCCTTCTCCCGCCACGGATCCACATAGGGCACCAGCAGATTGAAGGCGTCGATGGCCTCAATAAGCTCAAGCAGCTCCTCGTCCTCCATCTCCCTCCCGGCGGGAAGCAGCAGGAAGGGCAGCACGCCTGCCGCTTCCGCGGGAGCCCACAGCGCGCTCCGGCTGTCGTTTGCCAGCCGTTCCTCCATGGGGAACAGCGCTGCCAGCTCCTTAACCGGCACGGACAGTGCGAACCTTTCGCCGCCATAGGCGTCGTCCTTGACAGCCACGGGCGTTTTGGCGCGCAGGCCGTTGCGGTCATATTCGTAATACAGGTCGAACAGGCGCATCCACTCGGCGCGGGTTAGGTCGCGGCTCCAGGCTTCAGGCACCTGATATTCCTCCACGGCGAACGCGCCGCTAAGCTCCTGCGTGGTAATACCGAAAATCTCGGGAGTGCGGTGCGCCGCCCAATCCTCCGGGATATTTGCGTTTACGCCGGGCTGTGCCGCCGTTATGGAAACGGCCTCAGCCGTTTCGGGCATACCGCCGGGCTGCGCCACCGCGATCACACCGCCCGAAAGCAGCGTAACCGCAAGCGTCAAGGCGATCAGCACGCCGCCCTTCGGCCTTACCCTTGTGTCCAGCATGGAATAAAATCGCTTTTTCATATCGTCCTTCCCTTCATAAAAAGATGTGGAAAGCGCGACACGCTGCCTGCGCCGCCTTCGAATCACGCCCAGAATGGCTTCACCGTACCGCTTGCGCAGCTCCACATCCGCATTGGCCAATACGGAAGCGTCGCAGGCCATCTCGCAGTCCAACGCCATGGTGCGCGCCATGACGTACACAAGCGGGTTGAACCAGTGGACGATCAGGCTTAACAGCGTCAACGCTTTGACCCATAGGTCACGGCGGTTCACGTGCGTCAGCTCATGGCGCACAACCATGCGCAGCTCGTCCCCGGACAGGTCGAGCTCCGGCATCAAAAGCACCGGACGAAATAGCCCCGCCGCCATGGGGCTGGTAACGCACGCGCATCGCCACAATCGCGGTACGCGGCGCATCCCCAGCCGTACCGCCTCATCGCGGAGCACCTCCCGCTGCAATGGCGTGGGTTCGCCGCGCCAACGGCGCGCCATGCGGAAAAACCGCGCGTGCCGAACCCCTTGAATGCAAAGCGACGCAGCCATGCCCAAGGTCCAGCAGAGCAGGACGAGGGTATAGGCATCCGGCATCTGAAAGCGTATGACCGCTTCTCGCGTATAGGCCAGGCTCTCATTTGTACCTGCCTTCATCTTCCCGTTCTCTTTCCCGGTTAGGCGCCGACTGGTGGCTGTGGGACGCACCCGCTCCGCCGGGCCCTCATCCCTCGGCGCAAGAAGGCGCTCGCCGCTTACCGGCACGGGTGTTTCAAGCACGATAGGAGGCTTGCGTTCAGGCATGGAAAGCGTCCACAGCGCAGCCGGGGGCTCCAGCCGAAACGGCACCAGCAGCCCAACCAGTACCATCAGCCACGCATAATAGCGCGCGCCCGCGCCAAAGCGCTTCTCTGCCACAGGCCTGAGCATAAGCAGCAGACAAATAACCGCGGACATGCACAACCCGTTTTGTATCAAAAGATTGAGAAAATCCATCCCCTCACTCCTTGGCGTTCAGCCATTGCTTCAGCGCCTCCAAATCCTCATCCGTCACCTTATGGTCGTCATACAGGGTGTTGACGAGGTTCAAAAAGGAATTATCGTGAAAACGCTCCAAAAAACTTCCGCTCTCGTAGGAGACATAATCCTCGCGGCTCACAATCGGATCGTAGATCCGCTCCTTGCCCACGCGCTCGCTGCGCAAAAATCCGCGCTCTATCAGGCGGGTCAAAAGCGTCAGCACCGTCTGCGGCTTCCAGCTGAGTCCCTCCGCCAGCTGCGCCATAATCTGGTTGGTGGAAATGGGGGAAGGGTTGTTCCAGATAATCTTCATCAGCTCAAATTCGCTGTCCGGCAGTTTTTTGATCAAACCTCGCCACGCTCCTTCTACATTTGTCTTTCTTTCGGGTTTATTCTACACTTGTAATATGTAGGTGTCAAGAGTTTTTCTACATTTGTAGAAAATGTAACAGCATTGAGGGAGCGAGGCTTTGCCCCGCTCCCTCAAAACGGCGATTAGGATGGCGAAATCTCAAGCCCCTTCGCCCCGCGCTCTACCATCCTATCCGCCGTGTCCCAGAACCATTATTTCGCGGCCGCTCCAATGGCGTTTTCCGGCTTCTTCTTCTGAATGCCGCTCCAGGCATGCATAACCAGCGCCAGCGCAATAACGCCATAGGAAATGAACACCCTGAAATACTCGCCGATGGCCGCGTCGCCAAACAGGTTTTTGCCCGCCGCAGGCGCCACGATAAACAGCAGATGGAATAGAAAGCAGCCCAGCAGCGCCTGGCTGTTGGTCGCACGCCTGATGGACGCGCCGCCGACCAGAATGGCCGCGCCCGCATACAGGCCCACCTGCTCATGCGCGCCGTAGGTTTGGAAGGAACCCATGTTTTGCACAAAAATCAGCTGTCCCCAGCCCGCAAGTACCGTGGAAATCATGATTGCGATGATGCGCACGCGGTCCACGTTGATACCCGACGCGTTTGCGACGGTGCGGTTCTGACCCACCGCACGGAACTGCTGGCCAATGCGGGTTTTCATAATTCCCACATTGAACAGGCACAACGCGCCGACCACAATAAACGTAACCATGGGAACCTGTACCATGGAAAACAGCTCCGCAGCCGCGGGAATCTGGTAAAGCAGGCACAAGGCTCCCAGCGCCCCGATGCTGATGAACCCCTTCTTTTTATCAACCCGCTTGAAAAGGATCAGCGCCAGCACCCCAAGCGCAATCGCCGCGCAGCAGATATACAGCGCCGGGCCGAAGGAAATGCGCCAGATTCCGTCCAGCGCGTATTTAAACCCGCGCTCGGTGGAGAGGTCGATGGTGTTGGCAACGCCCGTGGAGCCCTTGATGACCAGACCGGGCGCGTTCAGTGGAATCAGGTTGCCAAACACAAACAGGAACAGCAGTTGGTACAATCCGTTCGCGAAATACCCCAGTATTAGCGAGCCGATCATTTCCTGCCCCTTCATCTTGTTCATCAGCTTTCCGATCAGATAGCCGAAGAACGCCGCGATCGGCACGGTCATCAGCAGCGCGAGGGAGAAGCCCCCGATGCCGCTCACACCCCACTCAATCACCCACAGCGCCGCAATCTGCGCGGCCATCGCGCCGATAGTAACGGCAAAGTTGATACCCATGCCGGCGATGATGGGGATGATAAGCGCCAGCACAAGGAACGCGTTTCTGGAAAGCCTGCCAAAAAGCTCATAGATGACATAGGATACGGGTTGCCTGGAGTACACCATGCAGACGGCGCACAGCAAAACGAACATGACCGTGACCGCATTGCTGCGCAAGAGGCCGCGGATATCGTTCTTACGCACGCGAACCACCTCCCGACTTGGTAAGCGCATAGAGGATAATACCGTTGGAAATGAGTATACGCAGGGTTTCCGATATGGTGGAACCCGGCACCAGAACGTTGGCGACCGGCATGCCCAGCGTCAGAACGCCCTGGAAAAGGAAGGTTCCGATCAGCACATGACTGATTTTACACCGCGAGGTTGACGCGCCACCGATCAGGATGGCGGACGCGGCGATAAAGCCCATCTGGCGCGGCGCGGTGTATAGCTGCATGAAGCCGTAGCTCTGCGAATAGACCAGAATGCCTACCGCGCCCAGCACGGTGGAAAGCGTCGTGCCGATAATGCGCATCTTGTCAACGCTGATGCCCGTGGCCTCCGCAAAGCGGGGGTTGTTGCCGACCGCCTGCATCGCCACGCCCGTTTTGGACCGGGTAAAGAGCCATACCAGGAAGCAGGCGAGCAGCATGAACAAAAGAAGACCGGTGGGCACAACGAAATCACCGATGTTAAAGGCGAGCAGGTCGTCCAGAATGTGCTTGAAGTTTGTGGAATCCAAGCCAATGGTATTACGCAGCCCCGTACCCAGCGGCCACCTCAGCTTGAGGGAGGTGAACGGCAGCACCAGCCACGCAATGCACATCAGCGATACGATGGAGAAGCCCACATAGGTGGTCACGGACATTTCCTCGCCCTTCAGCCGGTTAAGCAGCAGCGAGTACAGGTAGCCCGCGGCGGCCGCGATCGCCACGCCCACCACAATGGCAAACAGGAACCCTCCCCAGCCCGGAATGCCCATTTCAATGGTGACCAGGCCGCCAATCAAGCCGGCCACCAGTCCGATGGGCAAGCCAAGGTTCAGGCTGATGCCGCATTGAATACCAGGCACCATCGCCAGCACCATGATGGAGTTCATCCCCATGCGCACCACTGTATTGGATAGCAGCGTGGGCAGCGAAAGGTCATAAAACAGCGACATAAAGCACAGCAGGATAAAGAAAAGTCCGATGATAACCCTCGGTATGCCAAGCTTTAAAACCAGCAGCTCGTAAAAAAGAACGAGCAGCCCAAAAACCGCAAGGGCTATGCCAAGGTAAACCGTGTCGTCCGCGTAGCGGATCAGGAAGGCGGACGTGGAGTTGCCAAGGGCCGTTCCGCTTCCCTGTTCAATGTAGCGGTCATACTGGGTGGTAAAGGAATCGCCGCTTTGGAAGGTAATGCCCGCGATCGTGCCCTTCAGCGTCGCAAGCGCGCTGTCGTCCAGCACCGGATAAACCTCGCGCAGCGCGTTGCCCACAAGCACAAACTTCTCATCCGCGGCGGCTCTCAGGCCGATCATCTCGGGTGTGTCCGCAAAGCCGGACATGTCCACGGCAACTTTTTCTTCCTCCGGCACATCCTCGCCCGCCTCAAGCCTGGCGGCGCGCTCCGCCTCCGCGGCGGCCTTCGCCTCGGCGATGTGCTCGTTGACGTATGCCCGTTGAGCTTCCGCCTCGCACAGGGTATATTTCTCCAGCGCAGCGGCATACTGGTCAACGGCCTTATTCAAGTTTGACGTATCAAGCGTTTCATAGTCCGTGGTGGAGTTGGAGTATTGCGCGCGCGCGTCCTCCTCCGCCTTTTGAACGGCTTCGCGGATGGCGGACATGCCGCCGCCCTCCTCCTTCACCTTGGCGGTGGCTTCCTTCTTGGCGATGGCGACATAGCTTTCCACCACGCCTTCGCCGGTTGCGTTCAGCAGCGTACGCAGGCGCAGCGTGTTCAAAATCTCCGCGCCCCGCTCCCCGTCTCGCAGCGGCAAATGGACGCAGCCCAAGACAATTAAAGCCAGGGAGACAACAAACAGCGCAATGGCAATCATGCGCCTTGCCTTGCTCTTCGTCATTGCGGGACGCCCCCTTTCCTGTGGTGTTCGGCAGGCTTGATGCCTGACATCGCAAGGCCGAAGTCCGCGTCGGAGGTATCCGGCACGAGCGTATCCACAAGCTTTCCTTCGGACACAATCGCAATCCGGTCGCAAATGCTGCGCAGCTCCTGCAGCTCGGAGGAAACCATTACAATGGTCATGCCCTGCTCCCGGTTAAGTCGGACCAGCGTTTCCAGCACCAGCTTTTTTGCGCCGATGTCGATGCCCCGGGTCGGCTCCGATACGAACAAAAATTTAGGGCCTAACGCCAAAGCGCGCGCAATGCAAACCTTCTGCTGGTTTCCGCCTGATAGCGTGCCCGCGTGCTGCGTGGCGGAGAAGCACCGGATGTCAAGGTCTTTGATCATCTTTTCGGCAAGCTTTCGAATCGCCCTCGCGTTTTTCAGGGTGATGGGGCCGAGTCTGTGCAGATACTCGCCCTTAATTTGCATGGCGTTAAAGACGATGTTGTCCTCGATGGACTGGTCCAGCAGCAGCCCTACGCCCTTGCGGTCCTCAGAAACCATGGCGATTCCAGAGCGCAGCGCGTCCCCGGCATTGCCAATTTTAAGCGGCTGGCCGAAAAACTCGACATCTCCCCGCATGTCGTACAGGCTCATGATACCGTTGGGTATTCCCAGCTTGCCCTGCCCCGCAAGGCCGCCGATACCCAGTATCTCGCCTTCATAAACCTCAATCGATACGCCGCGAACCTCCTCGCCCGGCATATCCACATATAAATCGGTGGCCTTGAGCGCCACCCTTTCATGCGGCGCCCTGCGGGGCGCGGCTTCCACCACGCTTTCCCCTTTTCGGCCGATCATCAGCTCCGCCAGCTCCACGATGGTGGTATCCTTCGTCTGACGCACGGCGGCAAGTTTGCCGTCGCGCAGTATGGTGATCGAATCGGCGGCCGCGACCACTTCGTCCAGGCGGTGCGTAATAAAGATGATCGCGATGCCGTTCGCGGCAATCTGCTTCATGACCGAAATGAGCTGCATGGCCTCGGACTCGGTGAGCACCGCGGTCGGCTCGTCAAACACCAGCAGCTTGATGCCGGTCTTATCAATCTCACGGGCAATTTCAACAAACTGCATATACCCAACGGGCATGCCCTCCACGCGCGTATACTCGTCAATGCTCATGCCCACGCTGTCCAGGGCCTTGCGCGCGTCGTTTGACATGGCGTCCATGTCGAGGGTTTCCAGACCTTTTCCAAACAGGTGGCTGAATACGTTCGGATGGGAAATTTCGCGGTTAAGCTTAATGTTCTCCGTAATGGTAAAACCGGGCAGGAGCATAAATTCCTGGTGCACCATGCCAATTCCCTTTACCATGGCGTCGTGCGGCGAGGTGATTTGGGCGTCTTCTCCATCAAGAAGCACCGCTCCCTCAAAGCCGCCGGTGCTGTGGATGACGGGCATGCCAAAAAGAACGTTCATGAGCGTGGACTTACCGGCGCCGTTTTCACCCAGCAGCGCGTGTATTTCGCCGGGACGCACGGACAGGGAGACATCGTTCAGAACGGAGTTTTCGCCATAGCGCTTGGTGATGTTTTTCATTTCTAGAACATACTCTGCGCTCAATTAAGATGAACCTCCTTCACGAAGATAGGCCCGCCCGTAAGGGGGCGGGCCTATTTTCACGCTTCTAAAGCGTATTACACGTAATCGTTAAAATCAACGGGGGCCAACAGGATGGTGTAATAGTTGTCGAACGTATCGCCGTCGGCGTTGGTATAGAGGGCGACCTTCGCGCCGTCGATCTTGTTGTTGAACATCTCGGCCAGCTTCGCGCCGTCGTTGCGCTCGGTGATGCTGCCCTCAATGTAGCCCTTGGCGTACTCTACGCCGATCTCGATTACGGTCATCGCGACGGGAGAAGCCCAGGTGGAGAAGCGGCTGACCGCGTCATGCTCGGCAAGCTTGGCGGCGATCTGCTTCAGCGCGTCCTCGTCGTTGCCGCCGATCTCAAGCTCAAGGCCGAGGGTGGCGGGGAAGGCGTGGTAGGGGCTGGGGCAGCAGGGCTGCGCATAGTAGGCGGTGGGCAGATCCAGGCAGGCCGCCTGCAGGGAGGGCTGCATGCCGCAGTTGGTGGTGAAGAAGGCAACCTTCTTGCCGGCATACTTTTCAATCTGCTGGGGCACATCCTCCAGGATGAACTGCTGGGACGCGGACAGACCGGCCTCGGCGGTGGGGTCGGGCGCGGTCACGTCGACCATCTCGATGCCCAGAGCTTCGGCGTTTTTAACCAGCAGCTCGTGGCGGCCAACGATCAGCTCCATCGCCATGTGGCGGGGGAAGGAGTAGTGGATGAATACGTCAATGCCCCACTCGGCGCACTTTTCCATGATGGTATCGCCCTGGGCAACCTCATCGGCATACATGACGATATCGGAAGCGGCGGCAATAACGGCGGGGTCTTCCTGCGGCGTGCCTGCGATCAGCAGGATGTCGTCGCGGCCCATCTCGCGCACCTTGTCAAAGCCAGCCTTCGCGCCGGGCACAGCCTGGCACATCACAATGGCCTTCACGTCGGGGTCGGAGGCGAAGGAAACGATCTGGGAAACGGTGGTCTCCATCTCGGACATGAAGTTATCCGGATAGGTAGCGGTAACGATGTGCTCCTCGCCGTAGGTGGCGATGGCCTTTTCGGCGGCGCGGAACTCCTCCTCGCCCTGGGAAACCGTACCGGTCAGAATCGCGACCTTCCAGTTGCCTTCCTCGGCAACGGCGGCGGTGACCGCCATGGACAGCAGCATTGCCAACGCCAGAACGATGCTCAACACCTTTTTCATGTTGGGTTCCTCCTCGTGTTTCTTTGTCGATCCAAATGCGCTGCCTTAAGAGCGGCACTGCATTGAATATTGGTTATTATATCATAAGCGAAGTATAGGAGACAATCGTTTTCGGTTGACATCCATCTTTCGTGCATTACACCGCAAAGCCAAATATAACAAACGTTTTCATCTTATTTTTACAATCTTGAAGCGATAAAAAACAATAAAAAAACAATGGGCGCGGCATCATTCAGCCGCGCCCGGATACATCAAAATCGCTATTTTACAGCTTCACCGACAGCGTCGCCCAGAAGCAGGGCACGCCATGCTCATGCAGATTGCCGGATCCGGCGGTGTCCTGAAACACATCCAAAAGGCGAAAGCCCGCCTTTAGCTGGCCGCCGATTTGCTCCTCAATGGTATGGGAAAACTGAATACCCCAGCCCTTTTCCACGCTCTCCTCATAAAGGGCCTTGTCCTTTAACGGGTTGAAGGGCAGGCGGTTCACAAGCGCGCGCTCGTCTTCGTCAAAGGCATAGGCAATGCCGTTGTCAAGCCCGGCAAGCAGCCTTCCGCCGGCTTTCAGCACGCGGAAGCACTCGCGCCAGACAGGATATACGTCCTCCACATAACAGTTGGAAACGGGGTGGAAGATCAGGTCGAAGCTTTCGTCCGCAAAAGGAAGGGGCCTGGTCATATCCGCGCGGACGGTTTGGATCTCGTAGCCCTCCCGCTCGGCCACCCGCCGCTCGCTTGCAAGCTGGGCCGGTGTGTAATCCAGCACCGTGCAAAGAGCCCCGGCTGCGGCGAACACCGGCATCTGCTGCGCCCCGCCGCTGGCAAGGCCCAGCACCCGGCTGCCGCGAAGGTCGCCAAACCAGCCGCGCGGCACAGGTTTGGTGGGGGTTAGCACAACCTGCCAGTTTCCTTGCCTGGCGGCCTCAAACGCCTCGTGCTCAATGGGCCTTCCCCATTCCCAGCCATTCTCAATCCAGCCGCCGATCACCTGCGCGTTCAGGTCCGTATACGCCGGTTTTTCGTTCATAAAAATGGAACCCTTCTTATTTTTCCTCTCCTCCGTAAACCCGCGGAGAAAGGACGCCCACATCGGGCAAGTTGCGGTATACCTCGTCGTAATCCAGACCGTATCCCACCACAAACGCGTCGGGAATCTGGAAGCAGGAATAATCCACCGTCAGCGGCGCGACGCGGCGCGCGGGCTTGTCCAGCAGCGCGGCGATGCGCAGGCTGGAGGCGCCGCGCGAGATCAATGATTTTTTAAGAAAATCAAGCGTCATACCGCTATCCACGATATCCTCCACGATAATCACATCCCGGCCATGAATGCTGCGGTCCAGGTCCTTGACCAGCCTGACCTCGCCGCTGGACTGGGTGCTCGCCCCGTAGCTGGACACCGCCATGAATTCAATTTCCAGCGGCAGGTCGATCTCCCGGATCAGGTCGCTGAAAAAGACACTCGCGCCCTTGAGGATGCATACGAGCACAGGCCTCCTGCCCTCGTAGTCGCGGGTGATGCGCACGCCAAGCTCATGCACGGCTTGGGCAAGCTGCTCCTTTGTATACAAAATACTTTCCAGGTCTTTGTACAGGCTGCGTTCGTTTTCCATCATCAAGTCACTCCTTATGGTTGTATGGATGCATAGGGTACGTACCCTGATACGTCAAGCCGGAGGCTGCCGTCTCGGGACGCGTTAACGCGCAGCTCCTCAGCGGTTACAAGCGCGGGAATCCACAGGATGCGCGAGCCAACGGCCAGCACGGGCAAAACAGGCCGAAACGCCGGGTCAATCCCTCGGTCTGTTAAAAACCGTCGGAGAGGCTTACCGCCGGGCGCGCCGAGGGGGTGGATATGGTCGCCCGGCATTGGCAGCCGCAGCACGGGGCCTTGCGAAAGAATATCCGGAGAAAGCACCGCGCTTCGCGCATCCCTGGGACAATTCTCTCCAGTGAAGGCGCAGGCGAGGGAAACGCCCGCAAACTCAAACACCGCTGGGCATTGTTCAAGACTGACCGGCGCAACGACCGGCGGCGGCGCAAGCGGCGAGCCGTCCTGCCCCCGAAGGTGCAGATACCTCCTGCCCGCCTCGGCGCACAGGCCGCAGGGCAGGTTGCGGACCGTTCCGGGCCCGGCGTCCAGCAGATTGCTCAAGCCCTGCGTATCCTCCCTCGACAGGCCGCGCTCCCCGGGCAAGCATCCGCTCAGCGCAGCGCCTTCGGAAAACCACCGGCGCAGCGCCCTGCGCTTCACCGCCTCCGGCGCGCTGCGCAGCGCCCTCATCTCAATCGAAAAGAGGGGCGCGCGGTTCAGCAGCGCGGCATGGTAGAGCGCGTCCGCCTGCGCGGCAAGGCAATCCCCGTCCAGCCCGACCGTCTGCGCGGCTTCGGCGATATGCCTGCCCGCCCCGGGAAACAGACGTTCCATCTGCGGCAGCAGCATAAGGCGCAGCGCGTTTCGCGGGGTTACAGGCGCGGCGTTGCTCTCGTCCTCACGGTGGGGCAGTCCTTCCGCGTCCAGCGCGTCCACGAGCGCCCGCTTGGGCAACGCAAGAAACGGGCGCACGATCTGTCCGCGGCCAAACGGGGCCGACACGCGCATGCCGCATAGCCCGTCCGTGCCAGCGCCCCGCAAAAGGTGCATCAGCACGGTTTCAGCCTGATCGTCGCGATGGTGCGCGGTTAACAGCGCGTCCGCGCCATCCGCCTCCATCCGTTCCGCAAACAGGCGGCGGCGGCATTCTCTCGCGCGCGTCTCCGCGCCCGCGTCCTCCATGCCGCCGGTTAACCGTGCGTGCGCAACCGTAAGCGGCACGCCAAGCCCGTCGCACAGCTCCCGCACAAACCGCTCGTCCTCAAGCGAACTTTCGCCCCGCAGGCCGTGTTGCACATGGCAGGCAGCGAGCGAATATCCGCCCGCTTCGCGCAAGCGGCAAAGCGCGTGAAGCAGCGCGACGCTGTCCGCCCCCCCGCTAACGGCCGCCAGCAGCGCCGCGCCGGAGTGAAACAGCCCAGTCGACTTAAGCGCGGCCCTCACGGCGGGCAGTAAAACGTCATCCATCATTAGTTACCGCCCCCGCTCAGCAGCGCGGCGGTAATCTTCGCGGCCAGCCGGCCTTCCTCCGCAAGCGCCGCTGACGCCCAACGCGCCGCCGCCTCGCGCCCGGGCATCAATAGCGCGACCACATAGGTGGCCGCGGTGTCCCGCAGGCAGACCACGGCGGAATGCTCGTGCTTGCCGTAAGCGCAAAGCATGGGCCGTCCCGGAGCCGCCGTTTTCATCGCCAACTCCAGTGTTTCGGCGGTCTCAACCGCCGGCGCGTCCCCGCCGCCGCACGGCAAAGTATATAATAGCAGCATCAAATGCGACGCGCACAGCCGGAAGCGCTTCATGGCCGCGGAGGCCAGCGGCCTCTGCCTTGTTAAAATACGCAGAAAGAGCGTCGGCACATCCCCCTCGCGCACCGTGCACGCCACACGGCTCTCGCCGTCTTCCGAGCGCTCGTGCGCGGCGCGCACCTTGAGCCGCTCGTTCAGCCGCGCGCAGTAGGCGGGAGCTGCCTTTTCAATTCGTTCCCGATCGGCGCGGGGCAGCCTTTCCGAAAACAGGGCAAGCGTTCTGCGCCCTTTTTCCGTCAGATACAGCGAGCCCTGAATGGCGTGGCTGCCGCTGTCCAGCGCGCCGTCCTTTTTCAGCTCGTCCACAAATACGCACAGGGGCATGTAGTCCATCAGTTCAAGCTGGGCCACAAAGGGCCAGAGTTGGTCCAGCGTCGCCATGCCCAGCGCGTTTACACAGCAAAGCACGCGAAGCCTGTACTCCGCATCCGATATTCTGCGTTTTGGGGAAGTAAGCGGCATGGCGGCCTCCTTTTCGTGATGGGGTGCGTATCGAAAAAGAAAAGGCAAAGCAATATGCTTTGCCCATTTCAATGCCGCAAGGGCATGTCTGTTTGTGCTGAAACGCCTGCCGGAGCAGGCCGGACATTAAGCCATGAAGGGCTTGATGTCGCCAAGGAGATCATCGCAGGAATCCGTATAGATTTCCATGGTGATGGGCTTGCTCAGATCCAGGCTGAAGATACCAAGGATGGACTTCGCATCCACCACATGACGGCCTGCGCGCAGATCTACGTCGTAGGGGTAGCGGTTAACGATGTTGACAAAGGACTTAACGTTCTCCGCCAAGCTCAGCTTAATGTTGACAGACTTCATGGTGTATGTGCCCCCTTTCATAGTTACAATGGTATTATACACCATAGGGTTCCAAATTGCAAGGAAATTGCGGGGATTGTTGTCGGACCCGATCCATGCTATAATACAATTTATGACGGCGCTCGCCGCCGCACGCCGCAAGGCGCAAGAACGAAGGAAAAGGATGACGTTTCTGCCATGAAGCTTCTCATCGACGAGGTACGGGCGCTTGCGGCCCAGTTCGTCCCGGACGGCCAGTGCGGAAGGCCCAAGCCATATGGAGGCGGGCACATCAACGACACCTACCTGTTTGAGTGCGGTGACTGCGGCGCGCAGTACGTGCTTCAGCGCATCAACAAAGCCGCCTTCCCAAAGCCCGACCAGGTGATGGACAATATGCTGCGCGTGACCGATCATCTTCGCGGCGAAATCATTCGGCGCGGCGGCGACCCCGCGCGCGAAACGCTGGAGCTGCGCACAACGCGCGACGGCGGCTTTTTCGCCGTTGACCGAAACGGCGATTTTTGGCGTTCTTACCGCTTTGTGGCCGATACCGTCAGCTACGACCGCACGGACGATCAAAACATCCTGCGCGAGTCCGGGCGCGCTTTCGGGCGCTTTATGGATATGCTCAGCGGCTTTGACGCCGCCTCCTTGCACGAGACGATCGAAAACTTTCATAACACGCCCCTGCGGTTTCGCGCGTTCCGCGACGCCGTGGAACGCGACCTTTCCGGCCGCGCCGGAGGAGTGCGCGGGGAAATCGACGCCGCTCTGGCCTACGAGCCCTTTGCCTCCAGGCTGACCGACGGGCTTGCTTCGGGCGCGCTTCCCCTGCGTGTGACGCACAACGACACCAAGCTCAACAACGTGCTTATCGACCGGCATACGGGCCGTGGCCTGTGCGTAATCGATCTGGATACCGTAATGCCGGGCCTCTGCGCCTATGATTTTGGCGACGCCATCCGCTTTGGGGCCAGCACCGCCGATGAGGATGAGCGGGACCTCGACCAGGTGCGCCTGAGCATACCGCTTTACCGCGCGTACGCCGAGGGCTATCTGGCCGAGGTGCGGGACAGCCTGACGCAGCGCGAGCTTGCCTCCCTGCCCGTCGGCGCCAAAATGATGACGCTTGAATGCTTAATCCGCTTTTTGGGAGATTATCTAAACGGCGACGTTTATTTTAAAACCGATTATCCGGGGCATAACCTCGCGCGCGCCCGAACCCAGCTTAAGCTGCTTGCCGAGATGGACGCGCATTGGGCTGAAATGGTGGAAATTGTTAACGAGCTTGGAGAGGGGAACAGGAAACGATGAACAAACCGATTCTGGTGATTATGGCCGCGGGCATGGGCAGCCGCTACGGCGGGCTCAAGCAGATGGACCCCATAGGTCCCAACGGCGAGCTGATATTGGATTACTCGCTTTTTGACGCGAGACGCGCCGGATTTGAGCGCGCCATCATCATCATTAAACGCGAGAATGAAAAGGATTTTCGTGAGGTGCTGGGCGACAGGGTCAGCCGCCATATGCGCGTGGACTACGCCTACCAGGAGCTTAACGACCTGCCGGCGGGCTTTACCGCGCCCAACGGCCGCGGCAAGCCTTGGGGCACCGGTCACGCGGTGCTTTCTGCGCGCGGGCTGGTGGACGCGCCCTTTTGCGCTATCAACGCGGATGATTACTACGGCGCGCATGCCTTTGAACTCTGCTACAGGCACCTTTCCAGCCTTCGGGACGACGGCGATATCGCCATGGTTGGTTATCTGCTGAAAAACACGCTGAGCGAAACCGGTTATGTGGCGCGCGGCATATGCGAGCTGGACGCCGCAAACCAGCTTGTGGACCTGACCGAGCGCACGCACATCATCTCTTCCGTGGATGGCCCGCTGATGACCGAGGATGGGAAAACCTACACCCGCCTGTCACCGGACACGGTGGTCAGCATGAACATGTGGGGCTTTCCGGCGGATATGATGAAGCGGCTGGCCGACAGCTTTCCCCGCTTTTTGGAAAAGGCGCTTGCGGAAAACCCGCTGAAGGCCGAATTTTTTCTGCCCACCGCCGTGGACGGCGAGCTGCGCGCCGGGCGCGCGACCGTAACCGTGCATACCACGCCGGATAAATGGTATGGCGTCACCTACCGCGAGGATAAACCGCAGGTGACCGCCGCGCTTCAAAAAATGACGGAGGACGGCCACTATCCCACGCCGCTGTGGCCCAGGGGTTAGCAGTTGACCGCGAGAGGAGGATATGATGGATAAGCGAAAGCCTTCAATCAAAACAATCGTCATGTGGGCGTTGCTGGCAGCCCTGATCGTTGTGATCGCGCTGCTCGCGCCCAAAACCTGGCAGGATTATCAGACCCTTGAGACGGAGCGCAACGCCACCCCAACCCCTACCTCGGACGTGAGCAGCGCGCTCATGGTAACGATCGATCCCAACAATACGCCCACGCCCACCGTCATGCTGCTTAAAGTTGGCACAAAAGGCGACGAGGTCAAGCGCCTTCAGGAGCGGCTAAAGCAGCTGGGGTACTACACCGGCGAGGTGGACGGCCAATATGGGCAGGGCACGGCCGACGCGGTCAAGCTTTTCCAGAACCAGCATAACCTTTTAAGCGACGGTATTGCGGGAGAGAACACCCGCTCCATCCTGTACGGCGAAAACGCCGAAACCTACGTTCCCACACCCGCGCCGTCCGAAACGCCCGCCTCGCTCAGCAAGGGGGACGCTGGAGATACGGTGCGCGCCATGCAGGAGCGCCTGAAAATACTTGGCTATTACAACGGCAATGTGGACGGTGATTTTGGCGGCGGCACTCAGGAAGCCGTCCGCCTTTTTCAAAGCCAAAACAGCTTGAATGTGGACGGCGTGGCCGCGGAGCAGACGCTTTCCCTCCTATACAGCGACGACGCCAGACAGGCGGCCGTCACTCCTACTCCCGACCCTTCCGCCATGCCGTCCCTTGTAAATAAGAAATACCCCGTTTCCAGTGACGACAGGCCCGGAGATCTCGTGCTTTTGCGAAACGTTCTGTCCTCATCGCTCGTATACGTCAAGGGCAGCGAGATCGAGGGCGACCGCACGGCGGTAGCGGCGCTCCAAACCATGCTTGAGGCCGCGGCGGCGGACGGCGTGACCGGCTGGCAAATCAGCGCGGGCTACCGCAGCTACAATTATCAGCAGACGCTTTTTGACCGGCAGGTTAAGCAGTACCAGGCCGAGGGCATGAGCAGAGACAAGGCGGTTTCCGCAACCAAGCTCACCGTAGCCGATCCCGGAACCAGCGAGCACCATACCGGGCTGGCGTTCGACGTTACTGTTGCGGGCACTACCTTCAAGGGAACCGACCAGCAGAAGTGGCTCCACAAAAACTGCTGGGATTACGGTTTCATCATCCGTTATCAGGAGGACAAGGAAAAAATCACCGGCTTTCTGGCCGAGGCATGGCATATCCGCTATGTGGGCGTTAAGCACAGCGTGGTCATGCGCGACAAAAACCTTTGTCTGGAGGAATATCTGGGGCAGGCGTAAAAATACGAACATCTGTCAAGACCGCCGGCGGCGGTCTTTTCTTTATCCCAATCGGAATTTCCACTTGTCCACCCTCTAAATGTGCGGTATGATAGGAGCGCTTATTTGAGGGAATTGGGAGGCATCCTATGCATTTTGATCTCATTGTTATCGGCGCGGGGCACGCGGGCTGCGAGGCGGCCCTCGCCGCCGCCCGCATGGGCGTAAACACGCTTATGCTCACGCTGGATTTGGGCAGCGTGGCGCTTATGCCGTGCAACCCCGCCATCGGGGGCACCGGCAAGGGCCATTTGGTGCGCGAGGTGGACGCCCTCGGCGGGCAAATGGGCCTTTGCATCGACCGTACGTTTTTGCAAAGCCGCATGCTCAACCGCGGCAAGGGCCCGGCCGTTCACAGCCTGCGCGCGCAGGCGGATAAACGCCGCTACCATGAGGATATGCTTTCCGTGCTTTTCTCCGCTGAAAATCTGACCGTCCGCCAAGGGGAAGCCATGGAAATCCTGACGGCGAATGGCGCGGTCTGCGGCGTTCAAACCATGACGGGCGAGCGCATATCCTGCCGCGCGTGCGTGGTGTGCGGCGGCGTGTACCTCAAAAGCCGCATCATCATCGGGGATTACAGCAAGCAGAGCGGCCCGCAGGGGTTGATGCGCGCCGAGGGCCTTTCTCATTCGCTTGAACAGCTTGGCTTTACCCTTCGCCGCTTTAAGACGGGAACGCCCGCGCGCGTGGACGTGCGCAGCATCGATTTTGATCTGATGGAGCCGCAGGCAGGCGACGATCCCATCACGCCTTTTTCCTTTCTGACCGTGGCGCGCGAGGCGGATGCCAGGGTGCGCTATCCACTACAAAACCGGTCCGTATGCTACCTGACTTATACCAACGAACAAACGCACCGCGTCATCCGGGAAAACCTTCATCTGTCCCCCATGGTGCGCGGGGATATCAAGGGTACCGGCGCGCGCTACTGCCCCAGCATTGAGGATAAGGTCCGCCGATTTGCCGATAAGGACAGGCACCAGCTTTTTCTGGAGCCTGAGGGTCTGGAATGTCCCGAATGGTACGTACAGGGCATGAGTTCCAGCCTGCCGGAGCGCGTGCAATGGGCGATGTACCGCACCGTACCCGGCCTGGAGCGCGCTGTGCTCACACGTCTGGCCTATGCCATCGAGTACGACTGTATCGACCCGACTGAGCTCCGCCTGACGCTTGGCAGCCGCCGTGTGCCCGGGCTGTACTTTGCCGGGCAGGTAAACGGCACCTCAGGCTACGAGGAGGCGGCCGCGCAGGGCATTCTGGCCGGTATCAACGCCGCCTGTTTTCTTCAGGAGAAGGAGCCTCTTATCATTACGCGGGACATGGGCTACCTAGGCGTGATGGTGGACGACCTGTGCACCAAGGGCACCGACGAACCCTACCGTATGATGACCAGCCGTTGCGAATACCGGCTGCTGCTCCGGCAGGATAACGCCGATCTTCGCCTGACCGCGCTCAGCCATGCCCGCGGGCTGGCGGATGCCCGCCGCATGGCGCTGGTGGAAAAGAAGCGCGATGGAGCCGTGAGCCTGTTGGAAAAGCTCAGGACACGCAAGCTGCCCGCCTCGCCGGAGCGCGACGGCTGGCTCGCGGCGCATGGGCAGCCCATCACCTCCGCAACCCTTTTTGCTGATGAGCTTTTGCGCCGTCCGGAAATTGATATGGAGGCGCTTGCGACGCTATGCCCGGAACTTGCCGACTTCGCGCCCGACGCAGCCGAGCAGGCGGAACTTTCCGTCAAATACGACGGATACCTGAAAAAACAGCAGGCTCAGGTGGCGCGCGCCCGCGCTATGGAGGACTGGCTGATTCCCGAGGATATTGATTACGAAACCATTGAGAGCCTTCGCATCGAGGCACGGCAAAAACTGGCGCATAAGCTTCCGCAGAGCCTGAGCCAGGCCGGGCGCATCCCAGGCGTCAACCCGGCGGATGTGGCCGTGCTGATGGTATGGCTTAAAAAACGGCGGGAGGAACGGACATGAGGCAACCCAGGCAGCGCTCCGCGATGGCGCTCGTCATTTTCGCGGTGTGCATGGTCAGCTATTCCGGGCCTATGGTCAAGGGCGCGCTGAACGAGGGTGCGTCCCCGATCTCGGTAGCGCTGTTGCGGATGCTCGCTTCGGCTGTTTTGCTGTTCCCGTTTGAAATCCGCCAATGCGTAAGGCGGCGCATTCCGTTTTCAGCGACGCCGCGCGAATGGGCCTGGACGCTTGTGTCCGCGGTGTTTCTGGCGGGACATTACTTTACTTGGATTACCTCTCTGCAAGGCACAAGCACCTTTGCATCGGTGGCGCTGGTCTGTACCCAGCCCCTGTTCGTAGCCCTGTTCAGCTATCTGTTGTTTCACGAGCGCTTGCCAAGGAAGGCCATGCCGGGCGCTCTTCTGGCGCTGCTTGGCGCGCTGACGATCGCGCTTTCGGGTATGGTGGGGCAAAAGAACGCGGCGGACGCCGCCGCAGCGCTTACCAGCAACCTGCTCGCGCTTGCCGGCGCGGTATTGATGGCCGCACACTGGCTGACGGGCCGCCATATCCGCCGAACCCTGGCCGCCGAGGTCTACACGCCCGTGCTGTACCTGCTGACTGCCGGGCTGCTTTTGCTGCTACTGCCCATGACGGGCGGCTTGCGCATGCCGCTTGGCGCTTTGCCCTATATGGCGGGCCTTGTGATCGGTTCCACGCTTCTGGGTCATGCGGTGTTTGCCTTTGCGCTTTCAAGGGTATCCGCTAACGTCGTCAGCTTTGCGCTTCTTGGCGAACCCGTGGGCGCGATGCTTTTCAGCATGCTCTTCTTTGGCGAGGTACCGACCCTTCCGGTCGCTCTGGGCGGGCTTTTAACGCTTGCCGGGCTTGCGCTGTACCTCGCTTTTGCGGGAAGTGAGAGCAATGAGCTATCATCCGCGTGCGAATGAGCGCGTCGGACCTTTTCCTATGATATTTTCTCGTTACCAAAATCCAGACGCCGCCGTCCGGCTTCTCCCGCACTATGGCACGCAAAAGACCGACGCCCTTTTCGGCGTCGGTCTTGTTGCCGGAAATACCGTCGGCGCGGGCAAACGGCCCGCCTGCGCGCTACGAGGCCGTTACTTTTCACTTTTGCGCCCCGCGCTTACTGGTCCTCAAGCATCATCATCTTCACCCGTTTGTCAATTTCCCTGATGAAGGTTTCCGCATCGATCGCGCCCGCGTAATACTGCTGAAGCTGCGTTTGAAGCTCGCTGGAAGACTCGCTGGACCAATCCGTCAGCGGCGTCTGCTGCATAACGTAGAGATAGGGAGAAATCAACTCGCGGTATTTCGCGATCATTTCATCCGAAACGTTCATCCGGTTATTCTCAAGCTCGTCCAGCCATTCCTGTAAATACTTGATGTTTTCACGGATTTCCGCCTTGTTTTCCTCATCCGCGCTTTCAAGCTGCTTGTTCAACCGGGCGATGGAATCCTCGTAGCTCTTTTTATCCTGCTCAAAGGTACGGTTGGGCACTGGCTCGTTGTTATCCGGAAACAGCACGATCGCGTCCGAGCTTTCATCGTAGTGCTTGGCATATTCGCCCAGGTATATCCCAGCCTGCTCCATCCGCGTGCTGCGGGGGTTCAGGATCATCACGTCCAGGCTGACGGGAATCACGGGCTCCAGCCCCGCGTCCATGGGCAGCACCAGCGGGCTCACATCGTTGCGGGTGTTAAACGACTGCGGCGAGTTGGCCGAAAAGTATGTTGTAAACAACGCCTTTTTCCGGTAGAACTCGTTCATCGCGTCCTCGTCGCTCCAAACGTCGTCGCCCTGCTCGGCATAGGGGTCGATTTCGGTGAAATCAATCGCGTCCAGCCCCGCCAGCAGCTTTCGGAACAGCGGCGTGTCAAAGCTCACGATCCCCTCCGTCTTCATCTGGACGGCCACATATTGGTCCATGATCATCTGTAACAAATTGCTGCGCATCGACACATTATCGATCAGGCTCACCTCTGGGTGATCCTCGCCGTAATCGGCATAAAAGTTAGCCGCAAAGTCAAGGAACTCCATAAAGGTCGCGGGCAGGTCGTCCTCCGTTAGTCCGAGCGTCTCCTCCCATACCTCGCGGTTATAGCCCATGGTGTTGCAGCTTAGCCCAACAGGGAGGCCGTAAAGCTTGCCATCCTTTTTGAGGAACTCCGTAAAGCGCGGGTCCATACGGTCCACAACGCCGGAAATTTCCTGGTTTGCGTTTAAATCCGCCGCATACCCCTTGGCAATCAGCCTTTCCAGGGGCGAGCGCGAGGTGCTCAGGCGCAATACGTCCACAGCATCCTCACCGCTTAGCATCGCCGCGGTCAAGCTCTCCATACCGTCGTAGTAGCTGTCCGATACCGTCAGCGCCATCTCTGGATGGGCTGCAACCACAGCATTATGCGCGTTGGAGCTGTATTCGCCAAAAATGGTGAGCGCCCCGTTTTCAATGCCGGGCTGGTTCAGCACGCGCACCAGCGCGCCCTGGTAACTGGCGTATACATACATGCCACCCTCAAGCAGCGAAAAGCTTTGTCCCGAGCCCTGCCATACCTGCGAGGGCAGATAGGCGCTGACCTTCGGAGTGGATTGCATGCCCGGCAAGCTGTAAACGGTCGAGCCGGAAACAAAATAGGCCGTTTTGTCCTGGGCGCTGTATACAAGTCCCGTATCACCGAAATTTAGTGCGGTTGTGACCGTCTCGGCCGTACCGGCCGCCGGGTCGTACACGGCGATATCCCACGGAATCATCCGTCCCGTTTCCTCGTCGTACGCCTGCTCGCTCTCCTGCCACATAACCAGAAGCTTTCCATCCTGATACGGCGTGGCATACTTTAGCTTGGGCTCATCCTTCTGCTCCGTCAGCGCGCCCGTTGCCAGGTCATACTGCGAAAATACCTGCTTCTGCGCATCCCTTCCGTAGGTTTCCGTCAGCAGATATAGCGCGTTTCCATCCGCAAACAGGGAGATGACCTGCCCGTTATCGGTGTATTCGTCCTCTGTGACGCTAAATCCGCTTCTGTCCAGCTTATATAATATGTCCGTTGAGGAGGGTTTGCCCGCTTCGTCCACCAGCATCCTCACGCTGCCCGAGACGCTGTCATAAGCATAGAGCGTCTTTCCGTCGGTAAACAGGTTGCTGATGTTGGTGGCATCGGCAGGCTTCCCCTCGTCATTATACAGGTAATAGGTAAGCCCATCCACAACCGTTTCGGGCGCTTCCATGCCCGCCTGCCAGCGCTCAACCGTGGCGGTACTGTCATAATTACCGTTTATCAGCAGGTACAGCGTGTCCCCAATCCCCACCGCGCTTTGCACGTTGCGTTGATCCGGGTCGTTATAATCGGTCCGCGGATACAGGTTCACATTTACCTGCCCGGCCGCCAGCGCGGCGGAAGCCATGAGCATCAGCGCCAGCATAAAGCACAGCGCGGCCTTCAGAATTTTCTTCATCCAAAGTCCTCCTTTCGCGCCCAGAGGACAGGGCGCCATACAAAGTAGACGATTCACCAGCGGGATATGTTGCATATGTTTGAAAGAAACGGAAGGTTGCCCTCTGTTTTTTCAAAAGCCGCCGGCCGCGCGGTCAAGCGGCCAGGCGGCTTTGCGTCAGGGCTGGTAATAGTGAATGATCTTATTTACCCGTCCGTTGCTCATGTAGTATTGCAATACCCAGATCTTGCTTTCCAGCGTGCTGCACGAATACTGTACCATCCGCGTGCCGTCCGCGTTCACAAGCACCTGCCCGACTGTCGGATATTCATAGTACAGGCCGCGCGTGCCGTTTGGCGCTTCCTTTTGTCCAAAATCCTTATACGCGCCGGTCACTTCGCTTTCGCTGCTGCCAAAGCCCACGCCGCGCGGTCCCGCGGCGATCTCGCTGTTCATCTCGATCCTCACCAGCTGCCAGGCGTTGCCTTCCAGAATGAACACCGCATAGCCCCATCTATATTCAAGGTGCCGCGCCTCTTTATTCATATTCAGGTAGATGGTTTCAACCTCGCTTTTGGGCTGACCGAACTGCTCCACAAACTCTGCCTGCGTGGTTTTATTAAGGGTAAAGCCCTTAAACGTATCCGCCTCCTGATACATCTCCAGCGGACTGGGCTTGATATTGAACTTATAGCCGACCTCCATGGTGCTGGACATTTTCCCATACTGGTTAACGCAGATCGCGCGCAGCGTTACACGTCCGGAGGGCATCTTGATCGGCGTGCCGTCGTACACCGGGCTTTCCACGGTGGGGATGGAACCGTCGATGGTATAATAATAAACCAGCTGCGCCTCCGCCTCTTCCTTTTCCTTCTTGGTCATCTTTTCATCCATCTCTCCGGGACGAAGGCTGACCTCCTTGGGCTTATCGTAGGTGTTGGGCGCGAGGTTGGCTTTGGGCGCGGGGGGAGAGGGGTAATAAAACGTATAGGATACGCTGAGGGGGTCGCTCACAAGGTCGCCGCTGACGCATACGGCGCGCAGCGTCACCGTGCCCTCCTCCGGAATGATTTTTCCATCCTGGGCGAGCTTGCCGCCCTCCGGCAGCTCTACCGCGTCATCCACAGTATAATAGATATCATACCCCTGCGGCGAGGTCAAAAAGATGTCCTCCTCCAGCGCGCTGATTTCATAGCGTCCGGCCGCCAGGCTGATCTGCGGCATCAGAGGGATATAGTCCTTGCGCTGCAGTCGGAATGTTTCCTTATCGGTATTGGTATAGGCAAGCAGCATCATATCCGCCGCCTCCGGTCCCCGATCCTGCTCCTGGTACATGCGAATCAGCGCGGTATAGGCTTCGCTGCGGAACGGGCTGATGTTTTCTTCCAGGTTCAGGTACATCGCCTCGGCGCTCGCGTCGTCCCCAAGGAGTTCATAGGCGTTTGCGAGCAGCAGCAGCCCGTCGTAATTTTCCGGGTCCAGAATGTCCGCAATCCGGAAGCTGATGATGGAGGTTTCAACGTCGCCCACATCCAGATATTCCTGCCCAACCAGCCAGTAGGCCTGTGCCGGCGCCTTCATCCAGCTTTTGAGCAGCGCCTCCCGTTCTTCCAGAACAAGCGGGTCTTTGTCGTTTAAGGCAAGGGTGAACATTCCCTCAGTAGCCGCGAGCGTGTTCCTGCGCGCTGTGGCCCGCTGGCCGGTATCGCTCTTGCTCATATAGACCATATAGCCAGCCGCGCCCAGCATTACAAGCACGGCGCAAATCAGGCCAATCAGCATCCAGTTGACGTTACGGCGCTTAACGTTGTGAATGCGTCCGTGCTTTCTGGGCACGGCGGGCGCTCTGCCATGTGTGTTGACGGGCACGCCCCGGCGCGTATCCGGCCGGCTGGCGGTGCTTTTGCGCGCCTGCTCCGGCTGAACGGGCTTGCGGCGGCGTGCATGGTCCGCCTGCTCTATGGGCAGGGCGGAAAGGTCATAATCCCCATACTCCTTCATACCGCCCTGCCGGGCGGCGGGCAACGTGGGGGAGGAGGCGCTAACGCGCCCCTGTCTGATGGCGCGCACTCCCGTTTCGCTAAAAGCATGGCCTGAGTACTTGCCCAAAAATGTGCCGCACCGCTCGCAGGTCAGGGAACCGTCCGGCATGGAATGCCCACAGCGTTCACAGATCATAGGCGCCCTCCTTTCTTGCGTGCCTTCGGCCTCCGTTGATGGAAACCGTTCAGCTCCCGATACGGTTGTTAACGGGACGGTCGTTGATATACAGCTCAAACCGCTGACCCAGGAACTCCGCCGCCTGTTCGCACATCAGGATGCGAGGCAAGTAGATGCTTAAATACTCCAGCACGCTGGAGGATTCGTTCATCTGCAGCTCCTGGCGGATAACGTGCTTTTTACGGTCCACAGTCACGCTGTTTTCCTGGATGGCGAAGTTTACGCGGTCGTGCACGTCGGTGGCGTCCGGCTTGCCGTTGCGCACGCGGCTCTTGTGCGCGTCACTCTTGTCGCCGATGGCGAGCGCGGCGCTGACCGCGCTGCTGACCGTTCCGCTCTGCTCCTCATGGTTGCCCACGGCGGTGATGATTTCCACCACATCGTTGATTTCCAGGCCTGCCTCGCGCAAAATGGGGAACAGCATAACCGCGCCGTTAGGCCCGTGATCATGCCGGTTTATGCTGTTGCCAACGTCGTGTACCCAGCCGGCGATCGCCGCCAGCTCAATTTCCCGTTCACTGTAGCCGAGGCTTTTTAAAATGCCGCTTGCCGTGCGGCTGACATAGCTCAGGTGCCGCGGCCCGTGATCTGTGTATCCCAGCGTCTCCAGGTAGCGGTTGCCCGCCCTGACCAGCGCCTTGATGCTCTCGTTCTGTTTAATTTCCTGTAATGTGATCATTGGTGCTCCTTTTATTGCAGTCTTTTGACCGCCTTGTACGTGGGGTCGTTTGAAAAATCGCGGATGGGCGCTTCGCTGCCCAGGCGCTCGATTGCACTGCGGATTTCGATAAAGTCGATATAGTTCACGTCATTGCCTTCTGCAACATCCAAAAGTGCCTCCAGCGCGCGGTCGTCGTCCAGCTTTGCCAGATAGCCCGCGTAAAGGGCGCGCTTATCCGTTTGCGTTTTGAACTGCTCCAGCGCAAAGGCAAATACGTCTTCGTCTCCCGGATAATCGCACAGCACGTCCAAAAGCGCCTCCTTGCCCTCCTGTCCGGCAGCCGCAAAGGCGATCTTGGCCGGGCCGCGCACCTGCGCGCCCATCACTCGGAGACTTTCCAGCGCGTTGTCCAGCAGATCCTCTTCCTCGCCGCGCTCCACCTGCCAGCGGATATAATCCACCATCGGCAGCGTGCTATCCATCTGGCGCAGCAGCTCAATCCCGTGCATGCGCGCCTCGCAGGGCGCCGACCGGTCCGTAACAAGCCGCAACACCGCCTGCCCGTCTCCAAGGTCGCAAAGCCTGTCCAGAAGCGGGTCTGGAACCGGCACCCCTTCCTTTATATAACGCGTAAGCAGGCCGCATAGCTCCTCCGCGTTGTCAAAACGGTCAAAATACGCTCCTGGCGTCGCGCCCTCCAACCAGTCCGCCGGGGTGTTGAGAAAGCGCAGATACACGTCCGGCACCTCTTCCTCCATATCCTCCGGGCGTTTAAACCGTCCGCGGTTTTTTTCAATCCAGTCGTTGAGGTATGTTGAAAATTGCGCGTCAAAATCTAATAAGGTCATGCCGATAACCATCCTCTCTCAATCGCAAATGGAATAAGGAAAAGCCTTTTAGCTTAGCTCTCATCCTCAATTGCGTTCAGGGTACGCAGCGTTTTCAGCGCGCGCCTTAGTTCCCCCGCGCGCGGCTGGTTCAGCCCGTCGATCTGTATTTTCAGGGGTGTAAAGCCGCTATCTGCGCGGTAGCGCATGCACAGCGCGAGCGGCCAGACCCTGGCCGGGTCGCCGGCCAGTCCGGCCCGCTGTGCCGGGCTCATCCGCCGAACCATTTCCAACGCATAGGGGATAATCCCGCCGCCGCCGTGGATGGCTTTCGCACGCGCAATACGGCGAACAATCAGCCGCTGCATAAGCCCGGGCTGGGCCGGCAGAGGAGCGGTGGGATCGACGCTGGCAATATGCCCCTCGTGCCATATCGTAAAGGGAGGTTGTGCCCCAAGCGCCAAAAGTTCAGCCGCCGCGACGCGCTTGACCTCCGAATCTCTCGGATCGCAAAGCAGAGCTTCGCGCAGCATTCTTTGTGCGAATCCGTATGGAAGCTCGCGGCACAGCGCGGGCAGAAGGCGCGGCATCCCATCAACCGGAAGCGAAAGCGCGTAAAGGCAGCGCCGGTAGAACGTCCCGTCCGTCATCAGCCGTTCGCTAAAGGCCCGCACACCCTGCTCCAACGCGCGGGCCAGAGGCAGGACGGCTCCGTATATCTCTGAACCGCTCAGCATGCCGTAAAACGAAATTTCCTTAATCTCGCGGGCGATGGTTTCCGACTCCGCGTTTTCGGCTCCCCAGCGCTCCATGCGCGCAAACAGCAGTTCGGCGGGCATGTCGTCCGGATCAATTTCCCGGCAGAGGTGGATGTATGAGGACGCGGCCTCCAGCTCGCCCATTTTGAGCAGGCAGACGCACAGGTTATAGCTGGTTGGCACGCGTCCGGGCTCGCGGCGCAGGTTGCGCGCCAGCATATGCCGCGCGATCTCCATTAAGCCCAGCTGTTCGGCCGTCATGCACACCATCAGCTCATCCAGCGCAAAATACGCGCAGGCAGCCGCGCGCAGCAGCGCAAGGCAGGCCGCGCGCCTCTTTTTCATTCGGCCGAGCATGCACGCGGCCGAGGCCGCGACTTGGCAGTTTCCGGCTCCGCACCGTAGCGCGCGTTCAATAAACAGGAGGGCGGCGCCCGTCCTATCCTGGCGCTCGTGGTAGAGCGCGTTCAGCTCGTCGCGGCGCGCGTTGGGCTGCCGAAAGGGCGCTTGCTGCGCCCGCGCCAATGCGCGCCTGGCGTTCTCGAAATCCCCGGCCGCGATGCGCCTGAGCGCGATGTCCATCAGCCCGCGCAGCCGCGCGCGCCTTCGAACCGGCGGCTCGTAATAGGCATCCTCCAGCTCGTATACTTCATCGTCCCAGTCGGGCAGTCCGTCCGGTTGCAGATGGGAGCCGCCCATGTACAGGGCAAAGCAGTCCATCGCCTCCTGCCGCATGCCCAAGGAGAGCATGTTGCGTCCGATCAGCCCATATGCGGAAAACTGCCCCGGATCCTGTGCGAGCGCAGCGAAGGCCTCCCTGTTGCTGGCCTCGTAGCAGTGAAGATCTCTGAGCGCGCCCGCGTAGCTCAGCCGCGCCTCCTGAGACGTGGGTTCCAACCGCGCGGCATGCCTGAACAGCACCGCCGCCCGGCGGAGATCACCGTTCTTTTGCCAGCGGCCGGCCCGGCGGAGCCAGTAGCCGGCCGGTTTCTGAAATATATCGGTCTGGGAAATAACAGGCATGACGCTCTCCTTACGCATTCTCTTTCTTCAACGCCGCCCTTATTGCTCCTGCGCCTTGTTGAGCAGCCGGATCAGGTCCTGCTGGCTGAACCGCTCCTGCTTCTTGCAAAAGTGACAGGTCAGTTCCGCACCCTCCGTTTCGTCCTGAATCATATGCCCAAGCTCGTCGCGACCCAGGGCGATCAACGCCTTTTCCATACGCGCGCGCGAGCAGTCGCAGCGGTACGAAAGCGTATGCTCTCCCAGCACAACGGGTTTGAGGCCGTCAAACCACTTTGCCATCAAATCGCGCATGGGCTCGTGGCACAGCTCGCGGCTGATGTCGGCAAACAACGGGCTTCGCAGCTCAAGCTGGTCGATCACGCTATCCGGGCAACCGGGCAGCGTCTGCAAAAGAACCCCGCCGGCGCTCAGCACGGCTTCGCCGCCAACCAGCACGCCAAGGCTTTGCAAGGTGGGCGTCTGCTCGCTCTGAACATAATAGCTGGCAAAGTCCTCGGCAATCTCGCCGGATACGAGCGGCACCTGCCCCACGTAGGGGGTTTTAAGCCCAAGGTCTTTGACCACGCTCATGCGCCCCGCGCTTCCCACGGCGTAGCCCACGTTCAGCTTGCCATCCTCTCTAAGCGGAATGCGCACGTTTGGCACATCCAGGCATCCGCGCACGCTTTCGCTGTTTGCCACGCAGACGATCTTGCCAAGCGGTCCGCCGCCGTCAATCGTTACGGTAACGGAGGCGTTTTCCTGCTTGAGCATTGCGCCAAGCATCGCCGTGCCCATCAGCGCACGTCCAAGCGCAGCCGTGGCGACCGGGCTGGTCACATGGATGGCTGCCGCCTCCGCCACGGTGCGGGTAGCGTTAAGCAACAGGCCGCGCACCATGCCGTCCGCCAGTGTAATATGAAGCATCTGATCATTTGCGTTCATGACGGTTCCTTTCCTTCGCGTCAAATTTCCGTCGCCGGCACCGCTTCCGCGTAGGCCTCCGCGCCTTCACCGCTCTCCCGCGCAAGCGGCTTGCGCGCGCCGATAAACCAGCGCAGCTCTCGCGGCGAGGGTTCCTCCAGCTTTTTATCCGCAAAGACGCGAATATCCGTAAAGCCGACGCCTTGCAAAAGCTCGGTGATCAGCTTTGCGCTGTGAGCGTACTGCCGTTGATGCTCCCCGATGCGCAGGTACGTTTCATCCTTTTGTCTGACAAAAACCGCCAGGTTCAGATCCACGCACTGCTGCGAGCGGCTGTACCTGTTCTGCCACAGGTAGGCGATCTCCGGCGTTTCGTCCCCGATGAAGTGGTTGCCGAGGATATGCTCCAGCTTGTAGGGGGTGCTCAGGTCCATCAGCAGCGCGCCGCCCTCGCGCACGGCCAGATAGGCCGCGCGAAAAAACTGGGTCAGCTCTCCCGCGTCCTTCAAATAATTGACGCCGTCGTTGGTGCACAGCACCGCGTCCATCGAACGGTGCAAATGGAGGCTGCGCATGTCCTGCTTGACAAAGGGAATCATCGCCCCGCTTTTCCGCGCCTTTTGAGAGGCTTCAAAGAGCATATCCGGCGAAATATCCACACCCGTCATCTGATAGCCCATCTGGCTTAAGTGGATGGTGATGCTGCCCGTGCCGCAGGCACACTCGCAGACCTTTCCCCGCCCGACGCCATAGCATTCCATCAGCGCGTGATAGAAGCGCGCCCAGGTTAGATAGTCCACGTCCGCCATCAGTTGGTCGTAGACGGATGCAAAAGCGGTATACATGCGTTAAAAGCTCCTTTTATGGTGGGGGTTTTCGGTTTTTCTGCCCGATCAGGCCGCCGATGCGCCCGGTTTCCTTGGCGGAAAGGCCCGCCCAGCCAACCTCGCGCACGCGTTCCAGAAGCCCCAGCTCACGTGCAATTTCGTACTTCTTTCGTTCGGCCTTGCTCAGGTAGGTGAGCGCGCTGCGTCTCAGCGCGCCGGAAAGCAGCTCGTCCTTTTTGCCCATGGTTCACCCTCCCTCTTTTTGGATAGGGTGCTACAAAGGCCGCCCGGTCATGCGTCAGGCTTCATGGCTGCTTTCATCCGCGCTCACGCTCCCGGTTTCCTCCAGCGCGGCGTCTTCGTCCTCTTCCTCGTCCTCATCCACATAAAGGCCCTTGTTGACCTCCGCGCCCTCGATGCGGGCGTTGATGAAGCGGTCGAACACAGCGTTGGAATAGCTCGCGCCCACAAAGCGGCTCAGCGAGTATCCGAGCAGAATGTAATAGAGCCCCAGCACCAAAAGCGCATACTGCATATAGGGCGTAAAGATTCCCACCAGCGCGCAGATCGCGGCGGGCAGCAGGGAGAGCAGCTTCAGGCCCAGCGTCATGGGCAGGCGCGCGATCGTCAGGAAGAAGCTGTTTTTCAGCAGGTCGCGGTAACGCAGGCGGTAGGTAACCATCTGAGGATACGTATACATCAGCGAGCACATCCAGATCAGGATGATGGTGATGCACAGCACCTGCGGAACAATGAAAAGCATATTTTCCTTTGCCATGTCGCCATAAAAGGTGAAGCACACATAGAGGATCAGCGGCATAAAGCCGGTGACGGCGCTGGTGGCGAGGCCCTGTTTCCAGTTTTCCTTCACGGCGTCCCGGAAATCCGACCAGATAAAGGCGTGCTCGTCTCGCGCCCAATTCCGGGTTACGTAACACACTCCGGCTGTGAACGGGCCGGTAAGCGCAATACAGGGTACAAGCAGCAAAAGCGTCTGCATCACCACGCCCCGCACGGCGACGTCAAACATCGCCATACCTTCCGAGAGCGCCTCCTGCGCGAGCGTGCCGGCCGCCACCTGCGCCTGCATGTCCGCAATGTTGACCAATCCGGAATACCACATCAGTACGCCGCGCGCAATCACGATGATCGCGGGCAGCCAGGCGACGGCGTACATCAGATTTAACCGAATCAGCCCCATAAAGCGCACGCGCAGCGTTTCCCAGAAAAGCTGCCAGCGGTTTTGAGGCAAATCCTCCTTCGTATAGTCACCCTTGCCGCTTTTTCCATAATAATAACGGTTCATCATCTTCCCAAACATAGCCGTTCCTCCGTTCGCAGGGATAATCAGTTTGCATTATACCACAATCGTGCTCAAAAGAAAAATGACGGGTTTGTAAACGTTTGGCGCCCTCCTTTCCAATAGAAAAAACCGGCGCCCCGCGTGATCATTCGTGCGGGGCGCCGGTGAGGATCGAAGCGTTAAATATTACATGGAATCGCGTTGCTGCTGAACAGCCGCTGCTGCGTCTGCTGGCCCGCCACGCCGTCCATATCCAGGCCGTTAACCTGCTGGAAGGTCATGACAGCGCTTTCGGTCAGCTCGTCATACTTGCCGGTAATGTCGCCGTCATAGTACTTCAGCTCATACAGAGCGTATTGGAGCTTCTTGACCGCGGAACCGCTGCTGCCCACCTTGAGCTTGGAATAGCTGCCGCTCTCGCCCGTGCCGCCGTAAAGCAGCCGCTGCGTGGTGGGGCCCGCCATGCCTGTAACCCGCAGGCCCTTCGCCCGCTGATAGGAGCTTACCGCGTCCGACGTTCCGCTGCCGTACTTGCCGTCCAGCGAGCCGCTGTAATAACCGGTGGAGGACAGAGCGGACTGCAGCGCCGTTACGTTGGCGGAGCTGGACTTGGAGGTGGTAGAGATGGTTGAGTAGCCGTTGCTGGAGGCCGTGGCGCCATAGACCTCGGGCTTTGTGCCGCTGGAACCGCCGCCGCTGCTTCCGCCGCCGCCGGTACCGTTGATGGCCGCGTAGATCGCGTTGAGCGTCTCCTTTCCGGCCACGCCGTCCTGAGTCAGCCCGTTCGCGCCCTGGAAAGCGATTACCGCCGCCGTGGTGCCGGAGCCATAGTCGCCGTCCACGCTACCGGAGTAGTAGCCAAGGGTCTTAAGCTGCTGCTGCAGCGACCGCACGCCGCTGCCGTTCATTCCCTCCTTAAGCGCGCCCAGGTTGGCCGTTACGGAAGAGGCCTTCTTGGCTGAGGAGGAATAGAGCTTGGTAAGCGTTGTGGGCCCCGCGATGCCATCCGCGTAAATGCTGTTACGCTTCTGGAAGGCGATGACCGCCGCCTCGGTGGTTTCAGCGAACGCGCCATCCGCAGTGCCACTGAGATAGCCCAGCACAATCAGGCGGTTCTGCAAAATCTTGACCTGCGCGCCGGAGGAACCAAGCTTAAGGTAAATATCGGTCTTGCCGTTGGTATAGCTGTTGGACGAGCTGCCTGAAGATCCGCCTGAGGACGAGGAGCCGGACGATCCGCCTGAGGACGTGGTCGTCTTCTTCTTGGCCTGGGCGCTATAGACTGCCTCCTGGGTCGCCTTGCCCGCGATACCGTCGGCGGTAAGGCTGTGGGCGCGCTGGAAGTCCTTCACGGCGCTTGCCGTACCGGTGCCGTATGTGCCGTCCACACTGCCGGTATAATACCCCAGATCCTTCAGGCGCTGCTGCAGCCGCTTGACGTCGCTTCCTTTGGAGCCGGACTTGAGCACGTCGGAGGAGCTGGAATTCTGTGAGGATTTCGTGGGCGTGGGGGAGGGCGTAGCCGTCGTCACGCCGACGCTACCCGAACCGCCGCCGGTCTGCGTGCCCGAAGTGGGCAGAAGCGTCGTCTGCCCTCCGACGGTCGCGACATTGCTGGGCGGGTTGGTGGCGGCCGTATCGCCGAAGTTCCAGTTGGACCAGTCCACCTGTTGGTTATCGGTCGGCTGGGGCGTGGGCGTATTGGTAACCTCCGGCGTGGGTGTGATGACGGTTTCAAAGTTCTGCCCGTCCGTATTGACGGTTAAACCGTTATCGTTCCCCACCACACGGTCGGGCTCCATATAGCAACCGCTCAGCGCCCAGCACGCGAGCGCCAGCAGAAGAAACATCGCCGCACGTTTGGAAAGAGCGGCCCACGCGCCCTGATTTCTGGTTGTGGGTTTTCTCTGCTTCACAATCAACACTCCGTTTCGTTGGGAAAATCCATGTTAAATGTTACAAACCTCTTACGCTAATTGGACAGCTGCAACTCTCTGTCAAATCAAGCCTATTGTACAGGGAAAATATCGGAAAATCAACCCCTAATATTCACCCGTACATATATGGAACGAACTTAAAACCACTTTTGTTCCCAACGCCAAGAAATAATTTTGTCACATTTTGCGTAAATCAGTCGCAACCAGCGAACAGCTCGCCCAGACGCAGTGAATAAAGCGCAAATTCGCGTACCGGGTAGGGTGTCGCCCTACTTAGCGCTTCCCTGTAAAATTGAAGCTGCCGCCCATAGCGCTGCCAAAGCTCGTCGCCGCTTTTGACCCGGTCCGTCTTAAAATCCACAAGCACCCAAGCGCCTTCCTCCAAAAAGCACAGGTCGATGACGCCCTGTAAAATTGTTTCGACCGGTTCGTTAATGCGCAGGTTAAAGCTCCATTCCCGCATTACCCTTTGTGATTTGAGCATCCGCACGCCAAGCTCTCCCCGCAGGAAACGGGCGACCATGCCCACATCCATCAGCGCCGCTTCCGCGGGGGTAGCGATTCCCTCGCGCTCCAGGCGCTCCACCTCCATGTTTACATAAGCGGCCATTCCGTCCGGCTTTTCCGCCGCGCGTGAGGCCCCTGCCAAATCCACAAGGCTCAGCAGCCTGTGCGTCTGCACGCCGCTTTGCAGCGCGCGTTCTTCTCCCTTGGGCTCCATAAACGCAGGCATTCGCGCCAGAGAGCCGAGCAATCTCGGGCGCGCAAGCTCCATCGGATAGCGTTTGCGTTCTACAGTTTCCTCTCCGTCTTCCTCCAGAGCACCTGCGCCGACGTTTGCCTCCGATTCCTCCAGCGCCCGGCAAAGCGCCGTAACGCCAAGCTTGAGCGGCCTATGCGCAAGCGCGAGTTTCGGCGCGACAGGATCGCCGCTCCACTCCGGTTTTTCGACGGTTGTTTGTTTTGCAGCGTTTAAATCAGTTTCGTCAAAAGCTCTCGCAATCTTCGGAATTTCGATCTTGACTTTTTCATCCTTTTGTGAATGCTTTGAACTATCTGGCTCACTGTGGAAAACGATCCTCCAAACCCCTGTTTTCTGTGGAAAACTTGTGGGTTCTGTGGTTAATTGCTTTTTGACATGCGTTTCCCTCAACTGCTCTGTGGATAAGTCGCCACGCGCCCAATCCTCCAGGATATCATCCTTTTGGATGCATTGGGAAAGCCATTCCAGCATCGAATGCGCCGAGCGCACCCGCAACACATCGTTGACGTATGCGCTTCTGTTTTCCACATCGCTGACAACATCCGCATAGCAAATCGCTTTTTCGCTCGCGCTGCCAAGAAGCACAAGTCTGCTTTTCGGCCTGGTCATGGCGACGTACAGCACACGCGCCCTTTCCGCCCGTTCCTCATTGCGCTCAATCAAATCAATAGCTCCCTGTATGAGCGTCGTGCGCTTGGTTCGCACCTTTTCATTCACATACCCCAAGCCAAAGCCGATTTTTCCATGTACGCTTAGCGCGCGGGTCGCGGTGCGCCTGCGTAGCGCGCCTCCCAATCCCATAACGTACACCGTCGGAAATTCCAGCCCTTTGGACTTGTGGATTGTCATGATTCTCACAACATCCTCCCAAGGGTTAATAACAGTCGGACTGCCGCCCACAGCGGCGTCCGCATCCAAAGTGATGGTTTCCAAAAAGCCATGCAGCCCATCCGAATGCGCTTTTGCATACTCGCCCGCCCGGTGGCAGAGCATGCGAAGATTCGCCTGGCGCAGCTTTCCGCCGGGTTGAGCGCCGTAATGAGCGTACAGTCCGCTTCGCATTAAAAAATCCCACAGGTATTCGTCCAATTGCATGCTATTATAAAGGAAGCGTTCATGCTCCAGCCGGTCAAGCGCCTCCGCACACCGCTTTGTCAGCGACGGCTGCCCCGCGTCCTCCGCGGCTGCGCGCAGCGCCTCCAGAAAGCTCGCCTCCCGCTGAGGCTTTTTTAGCCTTATCTGAGCCAGCTCCGTCTCCGTCATTTCAAACAGCGGGCTGCGCAGTTCGCTGATCAGTGGGACATCATTCATCAGGTTATCCATTAGCAGCAGGTGTTGAGCCACCTGCGTGATTTCGTCGCTTCGAAGCGAATCCACGCTGTTTTCACAGTAAACCGGGATTCCCGCGCGGCTGAGAACCAGCTCCACCTTATCGGCGATGTTCTTGCTGACAGGCATCAGGATGGCGATATCGCGATAGTGAAGGACTCCACATTCCTCGCCCTGCGCGTCCAATATAGGGGAACCTACTGTTTGCAGAATATCCCTTGCGATCAGCTCCGCTTCCGCGAGCACCATTTCAGAAGGTTTTCTTCCCGCGCTGTTAAGGATGTGCAGCTCGGTTAACGGGTCCTTGTGTGAGTGAGCGCCGGGATACAGCTTCGCGTCCGCGTCATAGTCGATCTCCGTCACCCGGCTATCCATTACATGCTCAAATACACGGTTGACGGAATCCAATACCCCTGTTCTGCTACGAAAGTTACGGTTAAGGATAATTTTCCGCTGAGGCGCGTCCGGCTGGCTGGAGAAGGATTGCAGCTTTGTTAAAAACAGCGTTGGTTCCGCCAGTCGAAACCGGTAAATACTCTGCTTAACGTCTCCCACATAAAAGAAATATTGCTTTGGCGCATTCTTTTCTCCGCGCTTCAAACCGTTTAATATGGCTTCCTGCAATGCGCTTACGTCCTGATACTCATCCACAAATATGGCGTCGAACTGTTCGGCCTGTTCCGCGCGCAACGCTTCTTCCGAAAGCACCTCAAGCGTCATATGTTCCAGATCGTTAAAGTCCAGCACGCCCTGAGCCCGCTTGTGCTCCTGAAAGTTTTCATGAAACCTGATAATAATTTTACTAAGCCCGCGCGTAGCCGGCTGCATAGCCGCTATATCCGCCAGGCCCTGCTCGCAGCCGGTCGGCAGCAGCTTTTTAAGATCGTCGACCATATCCTTGTATCTGCCCCTGTATTCCTTGTACGCCTCCGCAATTTGCCGGTCCTCCTCCGTCTCCGGCTTAAATCGCGAGAGCACGGTAAACTTCAGCCCGCCAAGGTGGTTAACCAATGTTGAAAAGCCCTTTTTACAGTTAATCGAAAGCTCGTCCATCAGTTGCCCGTCCAGCCGCACCGTCTTTGTATAGGGCGCGGGAAATCCCGGGTCCCTGGCAAGTTCCTCTGTTTCTTTCCAAAGGGATAGCATGCCTTGAATGACAAGCGCCGCCTCAGCGCAAAATGCCTTCGCCATTGGCTCGTCGTCAATCGTATCCGCGCTCCATTCCTTGTCGGCGTGTCGTACCAACCAATCCATGGGACCTGGCCTGGACATAAGGAAGGAGTATAGCGTTCCCATCATTGTTACGATATCCCGCTCCGGGTATTTGTGAACAAGCTCCGCCATGTCTGCGTCGATCATGGCTTCATTATAAAGAAGCTCAAGCGTTTCCTCCAGACTTTCTTGGTAAAGCGTCATTCGGGTACGGTCGTCGCTAAGCGCAAATTGCGGATCAACCTGGCAGTGCTGAAAATTTTGCCTTACAACACGCTGACAATATGAATGAATGGTGCTGATCTGCGCGTTTGCCACCAAGTCCGCCTGTTTTTGCAATGCGGGCGTTTTTTCCGCCGCCTCGCTCAGACGCAGCTCCAGCCGCTCGCGAAGCTCGGAAGCGGCCGCGCGCGTAAAGGTGACAATTAGCATACGGTCGATGCTCATCCCTTTATGCTCAATCATGTGCAATATCCGTTCCACCAGAACAGCGGTTTTGCCGCTGCCCGCTGCCGCGGAGACCAGAAGTTCGCCATTATCCGCGAAAATCGCTTCGGTCTGCGCCTCTGTAAACCGCACGCACCTTACCCCGCTTTCTCAAATAAAATAGACTGTGTGAGTATTGTACCGTAAAACCGTCCCGGCCGCAATGTTTCACGTGAAACATTAAGAGACGACTGTGGTGGTTGATGTTTCACGTGAAACATTGCGGCTATAAAGCAACAAAGGGAAAAATATTTGCCCTGTCAAATGCTTCATGGTATAATATGCACGTATCTCATTCATTCTAACCTATGCACAAGGAGGCACCTTATGGCCATTACCACCTTTGACGTGGATTCGATCAAGCAAAGCATTGCAGGCAAGCTTCAACGCTATAATGGCATTACTGTAGCGGAAGCGACTCCTCAGCAGCTATACAAGGCCGTCGCATCAACTGTACGCGATCAGATTATGCAGAAATGGATGATCTCGCGTGAAAAACGCCACAATTCCAAAAGCAAACGGCTTTACTACTTGTCGGTAGAATTTTTGACCGGCCGTTCGCTCAACTGTAACCTAATCAACCTATGCAGCCAGGAAAATTACGCGCGCGCGCTTAAAGAGCTTGGCATTGATCTGCAAACCATTTTACCGGAGGAGCCGGAGCCCGCGCTTGGCAACGGCGGTCTTGGGCGTCTGGCGGCATGCTTTATGGACAGCCTGGCCAGTCTGAGCATTCCGGCAATGGGCTGCACCATCAGGTATGAGTACGGCCTGTTCAGGCAGAAGATGGTGGACGGCCAGCAAGTAGAGCTTCCTGACACCTGGCTTCAAAACGGCAACGTATGGGAAATTGCCGTTACGGAGGATACCTGCTCGGTGGAATTTGGCGGGCATATTGAGGAATACGAGGAGAACGGCCGGCGGGTGTTTAAGCTGGTCGACGCCTATACCATCGACGCAGTGCCCTACGATATGCCCGTCGTCGGTTTTGATAACGACTGCGTAAACACCTTGCGCACCTGGAGCGCGCGCAGCCGGGAACGAATCGACCTGACGCGCTTTGGCGAGGGCGAATATATGAAGGCCATGGAAGAAATGCAGATGGCCGAGGTAATCTCCAAGGTGCTATACCCGGAGGATAAGCATTATGAAGGTAAAATGCTGCGTTTAAAGCAGCACTATTTCTTCACCAGCGCGACGCTTCAATATGCGATTAAGTCCTTCAAGAAGCATTTTGGTAACAACTTTGATCTGCTGCCAGACAAGGCGGTATTCCATATCAACGATACACATCCTGGACTAGCGATTCCAGAGCTGATGCGTCTGCTGATCGATCAGGAGGGGTTAAGTTGGGAAATGGCGCAGCGGATTACGCACCGCTGCATGGCTTATACCAATCATACGGTTTTGGAAGAGGCGCTCGAGCGCTGGCCGATCGATATGATGCGCCAGACTCTGCCTCGCATCTACATGATTTTGGAGGAGCTCAACCGCCGCGTATGCGCCGACCTGTTCAAGAGCTATCCGGACCAGTGGGAGCGCATTGGGCATATGGCGATAATCGGCTATGGACAGGTGCATATGGCCAATCTTTGCGTGGCGCTCAGTTACAGCGTCAACGGCGTAAGCCAGCTACACGGACAAATTCTAAAGGACTCACTCTTTCATGATTATTGGCTTTTAGATAAGGGAAAGTTTACAGCCATCACCAACGGTATAACGCACCGGCGCTGGTTGATTGAGGCAAACGCGGGACTTACGGACTTGCTGAAGGAAACCATCGGCCCAGGCTTTGTCGCGGATGCAAGCAAGCTGGAGGCGTTGCTTCCCTATGCGAACGACGCTGCTTTTCGCGAACAGTTTGAACGCGTAAAGCAACAAAACAAGAAGCGGCTTCAAAAGCTGGTGAAAGCCCGGCAAAATATCGATATTGATACTTCCTTTATTTTTGATACGCAGGCAAAGCGGCTGCATGAGTACAAGCGCCAGATGCTTAACGCTCTGCATATTCAGGTGCTGTACAACCGCATTGTGGACGATCCATCCTTTACTATGCCGCCGCGGCTGTTCCTGTTTGGCGCCAAGGCAGCCCCGGGCTACTGGCGGGCAAAGCTGATCATCCGTTACATTAATGCGCTTGCCGACCTGATCGACCGTCATCCGCGCGCACGGCAGATGCTTAAAATTGTCTATATTGAAAATTATGACGTTTCCACAGCCGAGGTTCTTATGCCTGCCTCCGAAATCAGCCAGCAGCTCTCCACAGCGGGCAAGGAGGCCAGCGGTACCGGAAATATGAAGTTTATGATGAACGGCGCGGTAACGCTTGGCACCATGGACGGCGCGAATGTGGAAATCTACGAGCAGGTGGGAATCGATAACATCTACATCTTCGGCATGCGGGCCGATACGGTGGAGGGGATGTATCGTGAGCATAACTATAACCCCATGAGCATCTTTGAAAACAACTTCGAAATCCGCAAGGCGATGAATCAGTGGCTTGACGGCACACTGTTTCCCAACGAGCCGCTGGCGCTTCAGGACCTGTATCAAACGCTGCTTGTGGGCGACCATGGCAGCATGCCGGATCCCTACTTTGTGCTTAAGGATTTCGGCAGCTACTCCATGGCCAACCGGCGTGTGATGGAGGATTATCAGAACCGTGAAAAATGGCTTCGTATGGCAATCATTAACACGGCGAAGTCAGGCTTCTTCAGCTCTGATAGAACCATACAGGAGTACAACGACCGTATTTGGGGAATCCGCGCGGTAAACTGATCCGGATAAACTGGGAGCGGCCCATCATGCGACCGGCGTGGCGAACCGCTCCCTTTTTAAATACAATTTGTGAAAAAAACGTGCATTTCGACAAAATATGTCGATTATGTTCAGCAAAGATTGCGAAAAAGGAAACGGATGTTGACACCGGTTCATGACCATGCTATACTAGGTGCGTTCCAAAGCGGGCCTGTTATGCCCGCAACGCCTGATTTTATAGGCCTTTTATTTTTTGGACGCTGACGATTGATAAGCAATTATTTTGTAATATATACTTCCTAAATCCTGCCGGGGGAGCGTATGTTGCCAGATTTCTTATTAAATGGAGGCGTCTTTTTGAATGGACAAACAACTGAAAATCATCTACCACTATAACAGTGGCTTCTCGGTGCAGGTGGGCAGCACGCTGCTCATCTTTGATTACTGGGAAGGCGAGGGCCGGACGCTTGCGCAGGTCGGGCGCATCACGCCGCAGTTTCTACGGGCGTTTGAGCAAATCTTTGTATTCATCAGCCACGCGCACCCGGACCATCTGGACCCCATTGTGTTTACATGGGAGGCGGCGGGCCTTCCCATCACCTACATTGTAAGTTCGGATATGCCTGTGGGTACGCGGGGAAAGCGCATCGCGCCGCTTCAACAAAAGCAGCTTACACAGGATATTTCGGTCAAGGCCTATCAAAGCACGGATTTGGGCGTCGCGTTTTTGGTGGAAGCATTCGGCATGCGCATTTTCCATGCGGGGGATCTTAATCTCTGGCACTGGCGGCAGGAAAGCACCCTGCGGGAAATTGAAGCGGCCGAAACGGCCTTCTACGAATCCACCGAAGCGATCAAAGGAGAAAAGATCGACGTGGCGATGTTCCCGGTCGACCCAAGACAGGGCCTGATGTACGACGCGGGCGCAAACCACTTTATCCTGTCTATGAAGCCCCGTGTGTTTATCCCCATGCACTGGCAGGATCGGCCCGAGGTCGCTATCGACTTCGCACGCCGGGCGAAAACGCCCGTAACCGAGGTGCTCGCGCTGACAAAGCCCGGCGTTGTGGCAAACCTCACGTTCAGCGACACGCTGCTGGACATCCACATCATTGAGCCGCCCAAGGATTTTGGCGAGCTACCAATCGCGCCCATGCGCAGGCCGGCTCCACAGGCGGAGCTGAAAGACGGCGACGATCCCTTTGCGGACACTGATTTGCCCGTCGACATAGAATAGGAGGAATCGCAATGTTCAAGATGGTTCATGAAAACTATAATGTGCTTGATCTTGAAAAATCCATGACCTTCTACCGGGAGGCGCTGGGCCTCCACGAGGTACGCCGGAACGAAAAACCCGATTTTACCATCGTTTATATGGGCGACGATAGTGAGGATTTTCTTTTGGAGCTCACGTGGCTTAAGGACCGTAAGGAGCCGTATCACCTGGGCGACGAGGAATTTCATCTCGCTTTCCAGACCGACGACTTTGAAAAGGCGCACGAGCTGCATGAGCGCATGGGTTGCATTTGCTATGAAAACCGTAACATGGGTATCTATTTCATCAAGGATCCCGACGGTTACTGGCTTGAGATCGTGCCCAAACGGGGCTGACAGGTATAAAAAACGGCATTCCTTTTCGAAATGCCTCAGACCGTTGACAAAGTAAAGTCAGCGGTCTTTATTTAAGGAAATAAGGACATGAATGTCGAAAATAATATATAGAAAGCAATCAGAGCAAAACCATTTGACAGGAAGGATGATGATGACGGTCGGCCAACCAGGGAGATTCAGCGGAGCAAAAGCGACCCGGAAAGCGGACAGCCGCACAAGGAAGGCAAGCCGGATGGATTCCATTTCAGCGAGCATCGTACAGTAGACGGCAAGCACAATATTGTGGTGAGTGTGCGAATCACACCGGACAGCATCAACGATGTCGAGCCTGTTCCCAAAATTCTGAAAGATATTGAAAAGCGGCTGGGAAAGCTGCCGAAGTTCATGGGACTGGACGCGGGCTACCACAACGCGCCCACCTGCCACCAGATTGCCTCCCTTGGGATTCAGCCGGTGTCGGGATACCGAAGGCACACGCACAAGGGCGACTATTTCGGGAAATACCGTTTTACCTACTCTGTCCGCAACGGCATGAATTATCCCGGTGCACCACCAACCGGGAAGGGTACCGCGAATACTGGAGCGACCCGAAGGAATGCAAGAACTGCCCCAGACGGGCGGAATGCTTCCCGGCCAAGTCTAGAAGAAGGCAAGCGACGTGCTATGTATGGCAGGACGCATTGGAGCAGGCGGACGCGTTTACGAAACAGACAAAGGTAAGTGCATCTATGCCTAGCACAAAGAGACAATCGAATGTTCCTTCGCAAAAGCCAAAGAACTGCTAGGCCTGCGCTATGCCCGGATGCCTAGCATCCGCAACATGTTCGGGCAGTCCTTTCTCACCGCTGCCGTACAGAACATGAAACGCATTGCCAGAGCGTTTCTCTCTTCTTGCTTTTTCTTCCGCTTATGGTTTAAGGCCCGCTTCCTCTCGGAAACACCCCCTTTGTCGGCGGGCTGAGGGTAGACATTCATATGTCTACCCTCTTCTGTTACATCACTTTTGCATGAGAGCTAGACCTTTCACATGGAAAATGATAACACTAGATCATACTGTTGAAAACGTAAAAAGCTGATGTTATAATAGGTACGCAAAATGAGTAGCTTCCTTTTTTTTATAAAAAACGGAGAAACAGTAATGAGTGAAATAGAGTTCGTTAAAATTCTTTTTTGCAGCAAATGCAAAAGAGCGCAATATAACAAACGGATCCACAAGCATCGGGGCTGGAGTTTATTTTATAATATTTCTGGCGCAGCACATGTAGTGGTTTTGCATGGGCAAAAGGAAAAAACAATTGACCTCAATTCAGGCGAGTTCGTATTTCTTTCCTCAAAAGAACCCCACCGTTTATATATTAGGGAGAACGATAACAGCTATATGCTTCACCTGATGTTGTACCCCTGTGAAGAGAAGGATGCAACTCTTTCTTTCAAACAACTTAAAAATGTCAGTGAGGATGCTTATCGAATGCTCTGTAATTCTTCATTGTTTGTGCATGCAGCAGATATCAACACAATGCTGATAAACACACTCACCGAAGTATTGCATAGCATTGATTTTTGCAGAAAGAATAAGGAATTGTCGGCGGTACCGGGGCTAATGCTTCAAACGATGTTGATTGAGATTACTTATTTGAACAAGCAGAATATAGAACCCCGCTATGACCGTTACGTCAATCGCGCCATAGCCTATCTAAAGGGACACAGTACAGAAGTGGTACGCGTTGCAGAAGTAGCGGCAAAGGTTGGTGTTCATCCTGCCTACTTGCAGCGCATATTTAAGGAACGCATGGAAATGAGCATGATGGAATACCTTGTGCAGTACAGGGTGCGAAAGGCGCGTCGACTGTTGAGCAATACATCATTTCCAATCATTGACATTGCATTTGAGTGTGGATTCTCCAACCGGCAGCATTTTTCACGCTGTTTTCGACAAACGGAAGGCATGACTCCATCAGAATTTCGCCGTCACAATCAAATGCTTGCCGATGATACAGTTTCGGGTGATGAGCAAAAAACAAAGCCGGATGATATTGTTGAATTGTAGGCACTATCACATAGGTCTATTCTGCATGTCGATTTAAAAAGTTGCGATTTGTTCCATGCCTGCTAGAAAGGGTACTGATTTGTTCCTCCTTTCCGGTCGGTTTGTTTTATGATAGTGGCACAAGTTAGGTGCCTGTTTTGGCAAAAATAATACCGTAATTGAAAGGGATGGGTGTCATGAAGCGTACCTCTATTCGTACCATCGCGCTGGTTCTTTCCATGTTGCTGGTTGTTGTCGCGCTGCCAACCGTTTCTATTGCTGAAGGTGGAAAGCAAAAGATCACCATGCTTTTTAGCGCCGGTGGTTCAGGAAAAGCGATTGCCGCAGCTGCCGAGCGCTTCACTGCAGAAACAGGTATCGAGGCAGAGGTGTTGCTGTTCTCCCTAAACGAAGTGTATGAGAAACAAATACTCTCTCTTTCCAATGGAACTGACGATATTGATATTGTCGCCATCAACGATCCATGGGTCCCCCTTATAATGGATTATTTGGAGCCGTTGGAATTAGAGCAGTCCATGAGTGATTCTTTCATTCCTGGCATGCTCAATACGTTTGCTGTAGACGGAGTTGTTTATGGAGTGCCGGTACGCATGGGCGGCGACGTTATCACATACCGCAGAGATGTGATGGAAACGTTAGGCGTAGACCCTTCCAGCCTGAAAACATGGGAGGATGTGTATCAACTGGCTCTGAAGATGACAGATAAGGAAAACAGCCAATACGGATGGTCCATGGGGCTGCTGGAACCCAGTAATGTGGTAAAGGCTTGGTATGAATATCTGATCTGCTATGGCGGCTACATCATCAATGAAACAGAAGACGGACTGGGGCTAACCAAGCCCGAGGCCATTGCAGCAACTAAGATGTTTGTTAAGTTCGTGCAGGATTGCTGCCCGCCAGATGTGCTGAGCTACTCCTTTAACGATCAGGTAGATTCCATGAAAAGCGGTCAGGCGAAGATGGGGCTTTTGTGGACGAGCCGTTATCCATCTGTAAATATTGAAGATACTGAGGGATATGGAAAATGGGATGTGTTGCCCAGCATGCCTGGACCGGAAGATGGCCCAAATGCGAGCGGAATTGCCTGCGTTGATGGTTGGGCTGTTGGAATCAGCAAGTATTCGAGCAACAAGGAAGCGGCAAGGGCATTTGTAGAGTTCATCGGCTCCTATGACGAGCAACTGCGTCTGGCTACCGAAAATTCCAACTCCCCAACCATCGCCGCCATCTATGACGCGCCTGAATATCTGGCGGTGATCCCGCAGGCTGAAAACATGAACAAGGCGCTCAACGTTGCTACGCCGCGTCCTCAGAAGGTATATTTCAATGAGATTCAGGAGGAAATAGCCCTGTATGTGAAACTGGCCTGCCTTGGGGATATGACTGTGGAAGATGCGTTGGCCGCCTGCGAGCGCAATTGCATAGACATACTGGAAAGCTATCAGTAAGCTTTCAATACTGAACGCGCGGGGAAAACATGCCGGGACGGGAGGCGGACGCCCTTCGTCCCCGGCTGTATCCGTATACTTGTACTGAAGGGGTTGCTTTATGCGAAATCGGCGTGCGCTTTCCGACCACCGCTATGCTATGAGGTATATCTATCCCGCATTTTTGATGCTTGGGCTTGTGCTTCTTGTGCCGCTGGGCTTCAGCATAGTAGCCAGTCTGATGAAGTGGGACCTGGTTCCGCGCCGCATCAAGTGGGTGGGCTTTGGAAACTATATCAAAATTTTTCAGGATGTTGAGGTATGGCATTCCACATGGCTTACGCTGAAATTCACCGTACTGAGCGTTGGCATTGAAATGCTACTCGGTTTCCTGATTGCCTCGTTCCTCAATATTGATTTCAGGGGATGCAAGTTTGTACGCGTTGTTGTACTGCTTCCCATGATGCTTTCGCCTACGGTAATTGCGCTGGTGTTTAAGCTTATGCTAAATTATGACCGTGGAATTATCAACGAGGTGCTTGCGTACATCTTCGGCAGTGGAGCCAAACAGGTATGGCTGGGAAAAGAATGGGCATTTACTGCAGTTCTCCTGGTTGATATTTGGATTAATACATCCTTTGTGGTGCTAAATGTGTTAGCTGGATTACAAAGCGTTTCTGTGGATATAATGGAAGCTTCTGTTATTGACGGCGCTAATGCATGGCAACGCGCCACGCGTATTACCATTCCACTTATCAAGCCGGTACTGTTAGTGGCTCTAATCTTTCGTACAACATTCGCGCTGCGTAACTTTCCAATTGCTTATGTTCTCACTGGCGGGGGGCCAGCCAACTATACACAGTTTTATGCTCTGGAACTGTATAAAGAGGCATTTACAAAATACAATGTTGGTTACGCATCCGCGCTTAGCTGGCTATTGATCGCCATTACCTTCTGTCTAAGCGTTATGTACACAAAATTAACCATGAAAGGGGAAAAATAAAATGCCTGTTGTAAACAAGAACTATGATGTTGTGGTGGTTGGAAGCGGACCTGCAGGAATTGGTGCTGCACTGGCTTCCGCACGTACCGGTGCTAAAACGCTCATCATCGAAAAGCACTCCTATCTGGGAGGCATGATGACCGGCGGTCTGGTAACGGGTTTCCACGGGATGCGTGTGCATCAGGGGCACTACTCCAAAGGGCCTGGCTCCATGCTCATGACAGATAAGCATACGCCGCTGGTAGTGAAGGGTATCGCGTTGGAAATGTGCAACCGTCTGAAGGAAGTTGGCGGCGCTTATACCGATATCGACGATCCACCAATGCGTGTTGAGTTTGATCCTGAAGCGCTGATCCCTGTGCTGTTCAAGATGTGTCAGGAAAGCGGTGTGGATATTCTGCTGGATTCCATTGTATATGGCGTGGAAATGGACGGGAAGCGCATCAATTATGTAAAGGTAGCCAACAAATCTGGTGAAGTGCATGTACATGCAAAAACATTTGTCGATACCTCTGGAGACGGCGATCTGATTGAATGGTCTGGTGCGGGCTTCCACATGGGAATTGGCGAGACGCGTCGTTGTATGCCGCTGACGATCTACATGGTTCTGGGCGATGTAGATCTGCAGAAGTTGTTGGATTATTATAAACAAAATCCGGATGACCTAGATATCGGAGATCCCGAAAAGTGGCAGAAACTGTTTGACGCGGGTGCTCCGATCGCGCTGATGGGCTTGCATAAGCTGTTGATTAACGCAGGTAAGGATCACGTTTATCCCATGCCGCTGGGCTGTGAGAATGAACTTGCTATTCCGATTTTTGACATCCAAACAAGCGTTTTGCCGGCAAACACCTGTAAGCTGCTGGTAGACATGGCTTACGGCATCGACCTGACCGACGGGGACGACTGGAGCCGTGCGGAGGTCGATATCCGTACCAATCAGCTTCCTGGTATTCTTACCTTCATGCGCAAGTACGTACCCGGATTTGAAAACTGTTACTGCATGTATACTGCATCGCAACTAGGTACACGGGAAAGCCGCCGTTTGGATGGCGTGTACACCTTCTGTCATGAGGACATTATGAGTAATGCCCATTTTGAAGATAGCATTGGCCGTACGGGACGAGCCATGAATGTGCATTCTACAGGCGGAGGAAGACAGGACGAAATCTCCGGTGGTCGTAAGTGGACAGAAGCGCCTAATCCCATTGGTGCGGACATTCCCTACCGCGCGTTGATATCCCCCAGGGTGAGTAACCTGCTGGCTGGGGGAAGGTGTATTTCTGTGGATCGCGACGCGCTTGGTTCCGTGCGCGGTGAACCGGTATGCATGGTGACGGGTGAAGCGGCTGGCGCGGCTGCGGCCATAGCGGCCCTCAAGGACGTAACTGTTCAGGAGGTGCCTGTTAACGAACTGCAGGCGTTGCTTAAGAGTCGCAACGTAATCATCTGACAGGAGAGGAAACGCCGTGAGAAAAAGACTTACTTCCCTCTATCATGCGGCCGTTTCAATCCTGTTGTGCGCCGTGGTTCTTCTGCCCATTCTCTACATTGCCCAGTTGTCATTCAGAAGCATGGAGGATGTATCGAAAAATAGTCTGTTTTTCAAGCCCACGCTGGAAAACTATGCACAGATTTTTTCCGGAACGGTAAACTATCTGCCTTTTACAGCAGTGCTGAAGAACTCGGTTCTTGTTACGCTGATCAGCGTTTCTGCCGCGCTGATGCTAGCATGTTTGGCTGCCTATTCACTTTCGCGTCTGCGCGTGAAGCATCGTATGGGCATCAACTATGTGATTTTGGGTATGCGTATGATTCCTCCAATTGCCATTGTGGTTCCTTTGTACATGATCTGGGCGAAACTGGGCTTGTATGATACGCTCACCGGCCTTATTCTACCGTTCATCGCATTGGATATTCCGCTTTCCACATGGCTGCTTCAGGGATTTTTCAAAGGAATTCCGGAAAACCTAGAAGAAGCAGCTGCAATTGATGGATGCACCCGTTTTCAGGCATTCTATCGGGTTATTCTTCCCCTGACAGCCCCGGGGATCGCAGCCACAAGCATCTTTTCCTTTTCGCTGTCTTGGAACAACCTGACACTTCCTATGGCGTTGACCATGACGGACGCAGCAACTATGCCGGTACTATCAGCACAGGTAAAGACGGACGATGGTGTATTATGGGGGCAACTGGGGGCATATGCTGTACTCATGATTGTACCGATGGTCATCTTTACCGCATGTGTATCCCGCTTCCTTGTCAAGGGTATGGCAAGCGGCGCCGTGAAGGAATAAGCGGCAAGCAAAGGGCAAACACATAAAGATGGTAGGCGCCTCTGTGTCTACCATCTTTTTACCAATTCTCCTTTTTCGGCAAACCGCTATTTCATCAGTGCATTTCTTTAAGAAAGGGCGCTGCCATTATGAACGAATGCCGCCCGCCGGCTTGCCGGCCTGATTCCACCTGCGCCAAACCGGGAAAGCAAAGGCGATACCCATGACGATATATACTGCCATAACCGCCACGCGCTGGAGGAGGGAAACCGCCACGCCGTTATGAAACAACGTGCCCATCAGACTGGTCGCCACGCCCATGACTCCCTCCTTGATACCAATATTGCCCGGAACAATCGCAACGATGCTGGACAGCCAGCTCACGCTGTTGTAGAAAAGTGCCTGATAAACCGTGACACGCAAGCCGATCGCGCCAAAACAGACCATATAGAGCAACAACTGCAACAGGTTGTTGATCATCAGGCACACAAGAAGCCTCCAAAGCAGCTTTCGGTTTCGAAGCAGGGCGTTGAACCCATCCACCACGTCGCGCACCAGCTTGTATTTCGAAAATATCTTCGGCATCCTGTCCTGAAAAAGCAGGGAAAAAACAATGAAAACGCACATGAAAGCCGTAAGAACCGCCCATACTGCCCAGAGAGTTATCGACCACACGCCTTCGATCAGCCCTGTGCACAGCAGCGCTGCCAGCATTTGAAGCAGCGCAAATATTACGCCAAATACGATGTTTCCGGCGGCCATGCTTACGCTTTTAACATAGGCTAAACCCTTGGTACGCTTGTAATAGGCGGCGGAAAACACAAGGTCTGCGCGAAGGGGGAGAACATAAGCCATCGCGTTGCTGACAAACACCACGCCCATCCAGTCCACCAGGCCAAGCAGAATCCCGTAGGTGGAGAGAATAACGCGGTGATAGACGCAATTCATTACGCATGCGCCAAGCGCCAGCGCCAGCAGCAGGGCGATGGTCGGCGCGTCCAAACGCAGCAGCTTTTGCATGTCCTCGCGGTTATGGTAAATATAGACGCACAGCAATGCAATCAGCGTTACAAAAAGCGCTGTGGATATCATCCGCTTCCAGTCCGGCTTTTTCTTTTCAGGCAAGGAATTATCCCTCCGTATGCGCGCCGTGCTCCATGGCGCGCTTAGCAACGTCGTTGGTATCGATATGGTCGCGGTAAACCACGAAGCGCTGATAGAGGAACTCCGATACAAAGTTGATTACCATGGTACCCGCAAGCACCAGAAAGTCGTTCCAGCCGGCCCGCGTCAACGCGTCGCCCCACCAGGTGGAAAGAGGGGTGAACACGATGTAAAACAATGCGACAAGCGTCATCGCACGCGGGATATTGGCATCGCTGCGGAAGGTATACCTGCGGTTGAGGGTAAAGTTCCACAGTACGCTCAGAACCAGCGCCACAAGATAGGACGGCCAGTAGGGCAGCTTGAATACCGTCTCAAGCAGCGCGAAGGAGGCAATCTGAATCAGCCCGGCGCTGATGGAGAACAGCGTGAACTTGATCATCTGCCATATCTTCGCATTGGACGACTGATGCTGCGGCTTGTGTGTTTCAGCCATAAAAAAGCCCTCTTTTCTCAAAATGATCATGGCGGTATGACAGCAAAGAAAAATCCGTATTCCATCATATCACAGAATACGGAAAAAGTCATTGGACAATCTGAAACCACCCTTAATGCCCCAAAAATTCCTCTGCAAGGCGCACGGACGACATGGCGTCCCGTCCATAGGCGTCGGCCCCAATCTGCCGGGCATAGTCTTCCGTCAGCACCGCGCCGCCCACCATCACGCGCACGCCGGGTAGCTTGGCGTGTACAAGCTCAATCGTCTCGCGCATGGCGGGAACGGTGGTGGTCATCAGCGCGGAAAGCCCAACCAGCTTTGCCCCGCTTTCACGCGCCGATTGCACCACCCGCTCGGGCGGCACATCCTTGCCGAGGTCGATAACGGAAAAGCCGTAGTTTTGCAACAGTACCTTGACGATATTCTTGCCGATATCATGCACGTCTCCCAGCACGGTGGCGAGCACGACCTTGCGGGAGCCGTCAGCCTCACCGGCCGGCAAGCGGGAGCGAATAACCTCAAAAGCCGCCTGCGCGGCGCTTGCGCTCTGCAATAGCTGAGGCAGAAAAAGGCTGCCATTTTCATATTTTTTACCTACGGCCGTCAAGGCGGGCATGATTTGCGCCTCAACCGCGGCAAGCGGTTCGCCGCCCGCGTCCAGAAAGGCCGCTGCGCTCCCGGCGGCGTCGGCTGCAAGTCCGCGGCAGATGGCGGAATACAGAGGGCCTTCGCCGGACGCTTCGCTGCCGCAGGTGTGAGAGAGCGGATTTTTAACGTCCGGGGCCCCGGCGGCGGCAGGCACTCCGAAACCGATTCCAACCTTTGCGCCATCGCCTCCATAACACGAGAGATAGCGCTCAAACCCGGCGTCCGTGCCATTTAAGGCACAGGCCGCGTCAAAAAGCGCCATGGCGGTTGGGTCGTTCGGGTTCATAATCGCCGCGTCCAGCCCGCACTGAACAGCCATGGCGAGGAAAGCGGCCGTTAACAGCGGGCGCTGGGGCAGACCGAAGCTCACGTTGCTCACGCCCAATACCGTTTTGACGCCTAACCGCTCACGAAGCGCGCGGACGGTCTGGAGGGTCACGTTGGCGGCCTGCGCATTTGTGGCGACAGTCATGGTCAGCGCGTCAAACAGAAGCTCGTCCTTTGAAATTCCATATTTCTTCGCCTCGTCAATGATACGCATGGCAATATCGAGCCTGCCCTCCACCGTCTCAGGGATACCGTTCTCATCCAGCGTCAGCGCGACCAGCGCGCCGCCGTATCTCGCGGCGAGGGGAAACACCTCGTCCATCACCTTTTGCTTGCCGCAAACGCTGTTAATCAGCGGCTTGCCGGCATAAACCCGCAACGCGGCCTCTAAAGCCGACGGATCGGCGGTATCCAGCTGAAGCGGAAGCTCGCAGACCGTCTGCACGGCACAGACCGCAGACCTTAGCATCACCGGCTCGTCTATTTCCGGAAGACCGACGTTTACATCCAGAATGTCCGCGCCCGCGTCGCATTGGGAAATCGCCTCGCGCATCAAGGTATCCATGTCGTTTTCCCGAAGCGCCTGCTTTAATCGCGGCTTGCCCGTCGGATTCAACCGCTCGCCGATTACGACGGGGCGCATGCCCAGCGTAACGCTTTCAGACCGTCCGGAAACCACGCAGCGCGGATCTACCTTCCGCGCAACGGGGAGGATACCGGAGGTTTTTTCCACAAGCAGGCGGATATGCTCCGGCGTGGTGCCGCAGCAACCGCCCAGACCCCATGCGCCCAGCAGGGCGATTTCCCTCATATCCCCGGCAAACTCCTCCGGCGTGGTAGGAAAGACGGTCCTGCCGCCACGAACCACGGGCAGGCTGGCATTGGGCTGTACAAACACAGGCAGGGGACATACGCGCAAAAGCTCGCGCACATTTTGCATCAGCGCCTTTGGTTCATGTCCGCAATTAAGCCCTACGGCATCCACGCGCAGGCCGCTCAGCATAGCTGCCGTACCTTCGACGCCGGCGCCTGTCAGCAGCCGTCCACGCTCGTCAAAGGTCATGCTTACCAGAATGGGAAGTCTTTTTCCGGCGCGCTCCATCGCTTCGCGCGCACCGATCACGCAGGCCTTTGTTTCCAAAAGATCGGTCATGGTCTCGATTAAAATCAGGTCCGCGCCTTCCTCAACTGCCGCCGCAAATGCTTCGGAAAACTGACGGACGGCTTCCTCAAAGGGCATGTCCCCATAAGGGGAGAGCAGGCGTCCGATGCTGCCCATATCCGCCGCGACCCAGCCGCGACCAAAAGCTTCTGTCGCCCGTTTGGCCGCTTGGATGCCCGCCCGCATTAAGCTTTCTGCGTCCTCGCCCAAATGCGCGCGCGTGGCTCCAAACGTGTTGGAGGTAACCACATCGCATCCGGCGGAAAGGTAAGACTCGTGCACGGATTGAATCCTGTCGGGATGCTCGAGATTCCATCTCTCAGGGCGCTCGCCTCCCCGCAGTCCCATTGCTTGCAAAAGCGTTCCCATGCCCCCGTCAAAATATACCAGACGTTTTCCAAAAATGTCCAAAACAGCGTTTTTCATGCCAGTCAACATCCTCCCCTGATCAAAATGGGCTTCAGACCCTACTCCATTTCCTCCCGGCGGTACGCGCATTCAGAAAGGTCGCAGGCCGCGCATCCTGATTTCGGCACATTTCGCCGCGAATCAACAGACCGGACAGCCATCACGGCGCTTACGCTCTTCTCTGGAAGCATCAGGCAGCCCTCAGTCAGGCTCACTCCGATTCGCCTCGCCTCCAGTACGGCAAGCAGGGAACGCTGCCAATCAAGCGGAGCGTCTCCATACCCCGGACTGAAGCGCGGCGAAAGGCGGCAGCCGCGCAAAAGGCATAGCTCGTTTTCCGCCTCAAGCAATTCGTCGATATACTCATCCACATAGGCGGAGCCGCACGCGCTAAGCGCGGCCCCAAGCGCGGGATTCATCACCATCTCGCGGCGAACGCGCAAATCCAGCGCAGTGCCGAGCGTCGCAACCAGGCCATATCCCTCCCCGGCGCCCCGCATCAGGTTGCACAGGTCGCGGCTTTCAAGCGGAGGAAGCTCTCCAAAGCAAAGCTTTTCCCCCGTAACCATAACCGTAAAAGGCCTGAGAATATGCCGTGGCTCAACCGTGGTCAACAGCGCGCCGTAAGCGTCCTCAAGCAAACGGATCGCGCCGGCGTCCAACGATTTGCCGCGAAAGCCCAGGTATCTCGCCGCGTTGAGAAACACATTCTTCTTACTGATCATAGACGGTATCCAATATGCAGCCGAGGTTTTCAAAAATCGCGCGGGCTATATCTGGGCGGTTCATCGTATAGAGATGGATATGGTTCACTCCGTTGGCGATAAGGTCGATAATCTGATCGGTCGCATAAGCGATGCCGGCCTTTTTCATGCTCTCCGGATCGGAACCGAAGCGGTCGAGGATAGCCAGAAACCTGGTGGGAAGGCTCGCGCCCGACAGCGCGGTAATCCGCCTGATCTGCCTTGCGTTCACCACCGGCATAACGCCCGCCGAAACGGGAATGGTAATTCCCTTTTGAAGGGCGCGGTATAAAAACTGATAAAGGATATTGTTGTCAAAAAACATCTGCGTCGTTAAAAAATCAGCGCCAGCATCCTGCTTTATCTTCAGATAACCAAGGTCCGTATCACGATCGGGCGCTTCCGGATGTCCCTCCGGGTAGCAAGCCGCTCCCACGCAAAAACCGCCCCGCTCCTTGATGTCCGCAATCAGCTCCGCCGCGTAACGGAAGTGATCCTCGCCTGGAAAATCAACCTCCTCCGGCAAGTCTCCGCGCAGCGCGAGCACGTTGTTCACACCCGCCTCGCAAAGATCATCCAGAACGTTTTGCACCTTGCTTTTGGTATCGTTGATACAGGTGAGGTGGTTTAGCGCCGTTACGCCGTATTGCTGGACGCACTCGCTCATCTCCCGGGTGAAATAGGGGGTCTTGCCCGCGGCTCCGTAGGTTACGCTTACATAAGCGGGATGAAGCGCGCAGATTTCGCGCACTACGTCCTTGACCTCCTCCACCTTGTCAAAAGCCTTGGGAGGAAAAATTTCACAGCTCATGCGCACCCCAGACGCGCTAAACAGCTCCGCAATGGTCACGGCCGCATTCCTCCTTGCGTCCGCCCGGCAAGCCTTGCAAGCTCAAAGGGCGTCTCCTGATAGACAAAATAGTTCAGCCAGTTGCAAAACAGCAGGCTCGCATGGCTGTGCCACCGCAACACGGGAGCCTCCGCCGGATCGTCGCGCACAAAGTAATTCTTTGGGACGGCGATTGGCAGGCCTTTTTCAACGTCGCGGAAATACTCGCGCGCGAGCGTATCCCGGTCATACTCGCTGTGACCCGTGGCGAACACGCGCCTGCCGTCCCGGCTTCGAAGCAGCGCAACGCCCGTTTCGTCGCTGCGCGCAAGAACGATCAAATCCTCGCACGCGGCCACGGCAGCCTCGTCCACCTGCGTGTGGCGGCTCATGGGAACGGTAAAATAATCGTCAAATCCCCGCAGTAGCTTATCTCTGCGGTCGGTCAGCCTTGTGTCGAACACTCCGAAAAGCTTGCTTTCAAGCGTAAACTTTTCAATGTGATAATGGTAATAGAGCCCGGCCTGCGCCGCCCAGCAGATATACAGCGTGCTGAACGCCCTGCTGTCCGCCCAGTCCATCACCCGCTTGAGCTCATCCCAGTATACCACGTCGGTAAAGTCCAGCTTTTCCACAGGCGCGCCCGTGATGATCACACCGTCGAAAAACTCGTCCCTTACGTCCTCCAGGGTGCGGTAAAACAGGCGTAGGTAATCCTCATCCGTATTGCGGCTCTCATAAGTTCCGGTGCGAAGCAGCGTAATTTCCACCTGAAGGGGCGTGTTCCCGATCAACCGCAGAAGCTGTGTTTCCGTTTTTTCTTTGGTGGGCATCAGGTTTAAAATCGCTATTTTCAGCGCGCGGATATCCTGCGAGACGCTTCGCTTCTCCGTCATTACAAAGATATTTTCCTCTGTTAAAACGCGGGTAGCCGGAAGCGCGTCCGGAATTTTTACGGGCATGGGGCTCCTCCTCTCCTGTTTCGGAAAAAATTAAAAGCTCAAGCCGCGCTCCAAATCAGCGATCAGGTCGTTGACATCCTCAAGGCCGACGCTTAGGCGGATCAGCTCCGGCTCGACGCCGGCAGCCTGTAATTCCTCAGCGTTCATTTGCCCGTGGGTGGTGCTTGCGGGATGAATAACAAGGCTTTTTGCGTCCGCCACATTTGCCAGCAGGCTGAACAGCCGCAGCCCGTCGATAAACCTGCGCCCTTCCTCCACGCCGCCCTTGACGCCGAAGCTCAATACCGCGCCCGCGCCGTTTGGAAGGTATTTTTTTGCACGTTCAAAGTAAGGATCGCCCTCCAGCATGGGATAATGCACATAAGCGACCTTGGGATTCCCGCGCAAAAATCGCGCAACCGCAAGCGCGTTGGCGCAATGGCGCCCAACGCGCAGGCTGAGCGTCTCAAGGCCTTGCAGTAGCAAAAACGCTCCGAAGGGGCTTAAGCACGCGCCAAACTCGCGAATCATCTGGCAGCGCAGCCGCGACGCGACGGGAGCGGGTTGGTCCGCGTAAACAATGCCGCCGTTCTGAGGATCCGCCGCGGTCATAAACGGGAATCGCGCGCAATGAAAATCAAATGTTCCCATGTCGATTACGCAGCCGCCGATTGTGGTTCCATGTCCTCCGGCATATTTGCTGAGCGAATGAACGACGATATCCGCTCCGTGCGCCTTGGCGTCAAAGATGGGCGGAATGCCGAAGGTATTGTCCAGCACCAGCGGAATGCCGTGCCTTGAGGCAATCTGCTTAACCGCGTCAAAATCAGGAACGTTGATATTGGGATTACAGATGGTTTCCAGGTAAATCATGCGCGTCCGACCGCAAATAGCGCGCTCCATCCCCTCCAAATCATCCGGCGCCACAAAGGTGGTATGGATATCGCTCACCTGCGGCAGACGGGCGGATAACAGCGTATACGTGCCGCCGTAAAGCGTGGAAATGGCAACAATATGGTCGCCATGGCCGCAGAGCGCGTATATCGCGGCGCTGATGGCCGCCATACCGCTTGCAAAGGCAACGGCGGCACAACCGCCTTCCAGCGCCGTCATGCGTTCCTCCAGCGCCGATATGGTTGGATTTTCGATGCGCGTATAGGTATAGCCCGGCAACGCGCCGCTGAAAACGCCCGCCGCCATGGCCGCGTCCTCGTAACAATAGCTGGTGGTCTGATAGATGGGCATGGCGCGGGCATGCGTCTGACCGTCAGGTTTCTGCCCGGCATGGAGCTGCAATGTATCGAAGCCGTAATCCATTTGATAGCCCTCCCTTAAAATCCAGCCCAAAAAAACAAGCCTTCCCAAAGCGGGAGGGCTTGTGAATCGGAGCGCGCTTCAAACGTTCACCCACGGCCGCAAAGGGTACGCAAACAAGGCATGGGGAACATTCGCATGATTTTCTTCATCGGGGTTCCCATCCTTTCGGCGGCGGATTAGCGGCAAAGCCGCCTGCAACGCTTTTTGGTATGGTAGCAGAGATCGTGTGCGGTGTCAAGCCGGGCGCTGGCTTTTTGCTGTTTTTCCCGGCGCTTAGTTATACACGCGCACGGGCAGCACAAGATACAGGTATGCGTCGCCCTCCAGTGGAGAGATGACGCAGGGACTTACGTTTGTATTCATGCAAAGGGTACAGCATTCCTCGTCCACGTTTTTAATCACGTCGCTGATATAGCGTGCGTTAAACGCAATTTCGATATCCTCGCCTTCCAGATGCGCGTCCAAATCCTCCAGAACGTCGCCAAGCTCGCTCATAGAGGTGATTTTCAGGTTATTCTGCGTGGCCTTCATGCGGATGAGGTTGTTTTTACCCTCCTTGGCCATCAAGCTGGCGCGTTCAATCGCGTCCTGAAGCTCTCTGCGCTTAACGGTAACGCGGGTAAGCCAGGCCGTGGGCAAAATTTGCCGGTAGTTAATATATTCGCCGGCAAGAAGGCTCGTAACAAGCGTGGTATTTCCCATAACGGCCATCAGGTGCGTGCTGTCCAGATGGAAGGTGACCATGGCGTCGTCGTCGTCCATGATATGGGCCATCTCGCTCATTACCCTGCCGGGGATGATAGCGGTAATTTTTTCCTTATCGCCGGGCAGCACAAAGGTATCGTGCATGCGCTGAAGCGCAAGCCGAAAACCGTCCAGGCCCACCAGGCGCAGCTCGTCCCTAGTTACCTCCATCAGGCAGCCCGTCAGCGCCTGACGGCTTTCCTGCAGGGCGATGGCGAACGTCACTTTGTTAATCATATCGCGCATGCGCTTTTGCGGAAAGTGAAGCGCGTGGGTATTGATCAAATCCTTCATCTGGGGAAACTCCGCGGTGGGCATGCCCGTAATGGTGGAACGGCTTTGGCAACAGCGCACCGTCACGGTCAGCTTTTCGTTCATGGTAAAGCTGACGGTTCCCTCCGGCAGCTTACGCACAATCTCAGTGAGCAGTTTGCCGGGCAAAACCACCTCGCCGGGCTCTGATACCTCGGCCTTTACAAGGGACTTGATGCTAAGAGACCCGTCGGAGCACATCATCTCAACGGCGTCTTCTTCGGTTTTCAAAAGCACGCCTTCCAATATCTGCATCGCCGGGCGGGAGCTAAGCGCTCTGGTAGCGTTGATCAGGCCGCCTAAAAGCTCCTGAGCGGAACATTCAAACTTCATTTTGGAACCTCCACAACCATTGTGATAGTAGTTACTAGTATATTCAGTAGTAGTAGTAGGGCATGTGGAAACCATGGAAAAGCCATCCGGCCCGTGATACCGCCTTAAAAAGGGCCTTGGAAAACCAGAGGAAAAGCCAAAGGGTTTTTGGAGATTTCCACACATGTGGATTTACCTTCCCGGTCAAAAGGGAAGCTGTCTACATAATTTCGCGATAAGCGGAGGGGTTTCCTGCTCGCGAAAAAGGGAAACCTTTCGCAAAACAACTCGATGGAGGTCGGCAAAAAGGGTTTTTCCGTAGTTTCCACAGGGTGAGGAAAAGGGAATGTTGAAAATGAAAACCGCATAAAACCAGCGCTTCACACGGCTTTCAAAAATTTTCCCTCGCGCTTTTCCTCTTAGGAGCGTCCCTGAATGGCTTTGAGGACGGCCTCTGTCGCGGCAGCCTCATCATCGCCGTCGGCAACGAGGAACATCAGCCCGTCCTTGGGAATGGACTGGGAAAGCAGGCCGATCATGCTTTTAACGTTCAGCACAATGCCATCGCGTTCCAGGGTAAGCGTGCATTGAAATTTTGAGGCCGCCTTGGCAATCATAGCGGCTTTTTCCCGCCCAACGGGAATGTCGTCTTTGAGGTTGAGTTCTGTCTTTACCATGGTGGTTCCTCCTGTTATCCCTTGCCGGTGTTGGCGCGGGTAATCCGTATGGGTTATTTTTTCCCGACTGTATCCGGGCCGTCAAGCCCGTCCAGGTAGGACATAAGCCTTCGCATGCGATGATTGACGCCACTTTTGCCAAGGGGAGGGTCAAGCGACGCGCCAAGCTCCATAAGCGAGGCGTCGGGGGCGTTCAGGCGGGCGCGTGCAATTTCCTGGAGAGAAGGCGGCAAAGTGGAAAGTAGATTTTCCTCCTGCAGGCGGCGGATGGCGGCAAGCTGCTCGTCGCTGCAGTTCATCTGCTTGACAAGGTTTGCGTTATCGCAGTTCATTGCCCGGTTGACGGTGCCAAGCACCTGCCGTTTGACGCGCAGGTCCTCAATTTGCATGACGGCGTTGTGCGCTCCCACGGCGGACAGAAACGTGACGATCTGATCGCTTTGCTTCAGGTAGAAAAAGGTATGATTACGCCTCACGCTTTGCCTGATCGGCAAAGCCAGGCGCTGAAAGCATTTGGCCATCAGCTCGCGCATATCGCCGTCCATGACGGGCAGCTCCAGATGATACCCCTGCTCCGGGCTTGACATGGTGCCGCCGCCAAGCATTACGCCCCTGAGAAAGGCTTTTATGCAGCAAAGCCGCGTAATGGGAAGCCTGGGGTTGGTAGAGCGCAACGCAGCCGCGCCGTCCTCGCCGCGCTCCATCATGTGGAGCGCGGTAAGAAAAATCGGCGACTGAACCGGACCCAGCGTAAGCACGCACTTACGCGTGCCGCCAAAGCGCGCGCTTGTAACGTAGTGGATTTGAGGAGTCAGGCGCATGGCCTGCGCCAGCAGCGTATACGCGCGGCGGCATACCGCCAAGCTTTCGCCGGACAGCTGCACGTTGACCTTGCCGCGGCCAAGCAGATTCAGGCTGCCCATGGTCATATACAGGCCGCACAGTTCGCTTAAACGGCAGCAGGGCTTTTCGGGCTGGATCAGGCAGAGCTCCTTCTTACAGTCGGAGGAAAAGGACATATCCCCACCCTTTTCATTCGCCTCCATCCGGGATTAGGCGTCCGGGAAGACGTAAGTTTAATCATCAGGCCGCTGGCGACGGACCCCGGGCCCGCGCCGCCAGCCGGAAAATGCCGTAGCGAAACGGGCTTTTGCCTAAACCGGGAGACGTAGTCCTATTTTACCCTCTCATAGGGCGTTCCGTCAATGATATCCGGGGATTGACGGTAAAAAAACAGCGGTTTATACTAATGTTACAAAAAAGGTCCGGTGGTTGCGTGAGGAGGACGAAGGATGAAGAATGTGGAAACCGTTCCGGCAAAGCGCCTGCTGACCCCTGTACGAGGGAGCGGAAACCACTTCTTTCGTTCAGATTATACGCTGAACCTGTACCGTGGGTGCAACCATGGATGCATTTACTGCGACAGCCGAAGCGAGTGCTACCATATCGACCGGTTTGACAGCGTCAGGGTTAAGGAAAACGCGCTGTGGATGCTAAAGGACGAGCTAAGCCGGAAGCGTGAGGGCGGAGTTATCTGCATGGGGGCCGCGAGCGACCCGTATAACGCGCTGGAGCAGGAGCTTCAGATCACCAGAGGCGCGTTGCGGCTGATGCTTTCCTATCATTTTGGGGTGGGGATGAGCACAAAAAGCGCGCTGATCGCACGGGACGCGGAGCTGCTATCTGAAATTGGCGTGGGAATGCCTACGTGGACGGCATTTTCCATCACCACCGCAAACGACGCGCTCGCGCGCCTGCTGGAGCCGCGCGCGTCCTCAAGCAGGGATCGGTTTGAGGCCATGGAAAAGCTGGCCGCGCGCGGCGTGATGACGGGTACGTGGATGAACCCGATGCTGCCCTTCCTAACGGACAGCGAGAAAAACCTTCGCGAGGTTATCCGGCTGACAAAGGAAAGCGGAGGCAGGTATGTGATCTGTTTCTTTGGCCTCACGCTGCGAACGGGCGACCGGGAGTATTTTTATCAGGCGCTTAATCGCGAGCCGGCGTTCAACGGCGTAAAGGATCGGTATGTGAACCGATACGGCCTAGATTATGAATGCCCAGTGCCGGCGGCGCGGGAGCTGTACGGGCTGTTTGAGAGGGAGTGCGCTTCCGCGGGGCTATACTGCCGCTTTGAAGAATTAAACGCCGCTATGGCGGAAAAATGTCCCGAGCAGCTTTCGATGTTTTAACGGCTGTAAATGCCGGTTTCAATCTCGTGGATATAGGTTTCAATACGCGGCACGCGCGTGGCCTGTTGCGCGTCCAAAACAGCCTGCGTTCTATCGTAATCCAGCTGGCGCAGCCTGATTTCAAAGGGCGCGGCTTCGCGGCCCTCCTCGCCCACAAGCAGGGCGTAGCAGCATTTTGGAATGCCCATGGCGTTGCCGACGCTGCCGGCGTTTAAAAAAACCCCGGGGGACATGGTGCGCATAGCCTGGCGGTGCGCGTCCGCATAGGCCACAACGTCATAGCGCCCGCCCTGCGCGTCGGTAAAATACGGTTCGATTACGTCGGCGCTGCTGTGGGCTACCACAAGCTCATCCATGACGGGCCTGCCGTGGAAAAGCCGGATGCGCCGGCCGCTCAGCAAAAGCTCGTGCTCTTTTGGGAGCGCGCAAAGCTTTTGGAGCCTCTCTTCGCCAAGCTGCTCCCAGTAGTATATATCGGGGCTGAAAAGCTTCCGGCCCACGCCATAATCCCAGTTGCCGCCCAAAACAAGGTCGCAGTTGGCAAAGGCCCAGTCGAAGGTGAAATCGCTGCTGGGGCCTTTGCCTACGATATCGCCAAGGCAGAGAATGCGGTCGGGCTTTTGTATGGATAAATCCCGGTCGAGGGCCTCGGTCGCGGGACGGTTGCCATGAAGGTCCGCCACAAGGGCAATCAGCATGGTAAAAAACTCCTTTCGCTCGCGGAAACAAAGCGCGCGATCAGGGTGATGCCGCCTCTGTTTATCAGAGGCCGGCACGATTTAGTTTAGCACAGCGCGACGGGCTTGTCAAAGAGCGGAGATTGCGAAATCCGGCTGTTCATGCTACAATAGCCGTGATTAAATCCGCGCGGCCAAAAGGGGGAGGAATCACCCATGAAAAGGATACTGGCGCTGCTGATAAGCTTGACGCTATGGTGCGCTGTGCCGCTGGCGTCAGCGGAGGAAGCGGGCGGCGGGACCATTGCCACCTACCTGTTGCCAGAGGGCGCGGAAATTTTGACCTTTGAGGAGGCGCATGCCTTTAAAGCGCCGCAGGGGCTTGAAGGCATGTATGACCTAATGCTCACGGGCAACGGTACGTCGGACGTCTATCTTGCGCGGATGAAGAACGGGCGGGCGCTGCTGAGCGTCAGCTGTACGGAGATGGACCGGGAGGGGACCGCGCAGGCGCTTGCGGACACCTGGCCCGCGATTGTGAAAACCATCAGCCTTTCGGCGCGGTACCTAAACGCGGATGCGTCCTGCGTGAGCATCGAGCAAAAATACGGCTACGAAACCCTGAAAATCCGGACCGATATCGCCGTCGGGCAGGAAGAACTGGTGCTGCTTACCGCAGATTGCACGGCCTTTTACCGCGGCACGGACCTGATTGAGGTTTGGGCGGTCGCTCCGTCCCCCCCTATTTATCTGTATGACGATGAAGCGGCGGCGGAACTGGAAAGTGACAGAAAGGATATAGAGGCGTTGCTTAACAGCCTGAATTTTGAGATGAAGGCGGGCGGCAACACCTTGAGTTCAAGCGTCCAAAAGCTTACAACGGAAACCTATGTGGATCCGGACGGGTACTTTTCGCTTGAAATGATTGCGGGCAGCCACGTCATTACCCCCTATACGCGGGAAAGCGACGCGAAAATGCTGCGGGAGACGATGGGAGAGAAATGGGGGGATGGTGCAAGGCACGCGTTCGACCTGTGGTACCAGGACGTCCGGCAGGAAGGCGCGACCCTGATGGTCACGCCCGATCTGAGCATGGCCGTACAGTTGTATTGCATTCAGGACGCGTATTTTGCCGAGGCTACCCCGGACGACCTGCTCACGCTTGCGGGGGATATCGAGCAATCGCTCAACAGCAAATTTGGGTATGCGCTTTCGCTTCGGACAGACGCTACGGTCAGCATAAGCGGGTTGGAGCACGCGTGGCTCAGCTACTGGCTGCGCTCGGAAAAGACCAATTTTATGCTGAATGTACTGGCCTGCGTGGAACGCGGGGATTGGCTGAGGGAGCTGGACATTTACAGCGTGACGGACCAGATAGACCTTGGCGCGCAGGACGCCCTTATGGAAATGATACTAACGACGCTAACATACCATGTGCCCGCCGATGGCGAAAGGGTCTGATGTTCCCTGAAAAGTTCATGGCGGAAGGTAAGAAAGGAATATGCGAATGAAGACGCTCAGCGTTATCGTGCCCTGCTATAACGAGCAGGAATCCGTTCCCCTGTTTTACGAGGCGTTCATCAAGGAAACGGCCGATATGCCGGTTGCGTTTGAGTTTCTTTTTGTGGACGACGGCAGCGGCGACAATACCCTTAATGCGTTCCGCGCGCTAAGGGAGCGCGACCCGCGCGTCCACTATATCAGCTTTTCGCGCAACTTTGGCAAGGAGAGCGCGATGTTTGCGGGCATGGAAGCCGCGCAGGGAGATTATGTGGCCATTATGGACGTGGACTTACAGGATCCCCCATCCCTGCTGCCGGAAATGCTCAGAGGCATTGAGGAGGACGGGTACGACTGCGTTGCTACGCGCCGCGTGACCCGCAAGGGCGAGCCAAAGGTGCGCAGCTTTTTTGCGCGGGCGTTTTACCGGCTGATTAACAAAATCAGCAAAACCGAGATTGTGGACGGAGCGCGCGATTTCCGGCTGATGACGAGGCAGATGGTGGACAGCATTTTAAGTCTGAAAGAGGTCAGCCGCTTTTCCAAAGGAATTTTCAGCTGGGTGGGTTACCGGACCAAGTGGCTTGAGTATGAAAACGTCGAGCGCGTGGCGGGAGAGACAAAATGGTCGTTTTGGAAGCTGTTGATTTACTCCATCGACGGTATTATCGGGTTTTCCACGGCCCCGCTGGCCATCGCGTCGGTGGTGGGCGTGCTGTTTTGCATACTCGCCTTTGTATTGATATTATACTTTTTCCTTAAAACCCTGATTTGGGGTGACCCGGTAGCGGGCTTTCCTGCGATGATCTGCATTGTCCTGCTGCTGGGGGGCATTCAGTTGTTCTGCGTGGGTATCCTGGGCCAGTACCTGAGCAAAACCTATCTGGAAACAAAAAAGCGCCCCATTTATATCGCGAGAGAGCGCGTTTGAGAAAGCTAAAGGCCGCCGCTTTTTACAACGCTGCCGTCGGGCAGCACCCATACGGCTTCCACCCCGGCAAGCGTTTGTAACAGCGCTTGCCCTTTTTGTACCGGCAGCGTAAACAGCGCGGTGGAAAGCGCGTCCGCAAGGCCGCCGTCCTCTGTGACGACGGAGACGGACAACAGGTAATCCGCGGGCATAAGCGTGTCCGGGTCTATGATGTGGTGGTAGGGCTTGCCATCCACCGTATAAAAGCGCTGGTAGCTGCCGCTGGTTACAAGCGATTGATCGCGCAACTCCAGCACCAACAGCGCCTGCTGCTGGGAGGCTAGGTCGGGATTTTGGATGGCTGTGCGGTAGGCGCTGCCGTCCCCGCGAAGGCCGATGGAGCGCACATTGCCGCCGATGGATAGAAGCGCGCTTGTGACCCCGTTTTCGATAAGCGTCCGCGCGACGCGCTCCGTCGCGTAGCCTTTGGCGACCGCGCCCACATCCAGCCTGAGGCCAGGGTCGGAAAAAAAGACGGTGCCGTTTTGCGCGTCCAGCACAAGGTCATTCATATCCATATGGAGCGCGGCATCCCTGAGGGCCACGGAGTACGGCAGCGCCGCGTTTTCCGGATGATCAAGGCCGAATTCGCGCGCGTCATGCCACAGGGACAGCACGCTTCCCATGGCGATGTTCGTGCGCCCGCCCGTCAGCTGGTGCATCTCTTTGGAAAACAGTAGCAAATCCATCGTCCGCTTGTCCACGCTTACAGGCGAAAGGGGCGCCAGGCGGTTTAGCTCGCATAGGCTTACCACGTCCGCGTACTCGTGGTAGATGTCATAAAGCTTGTGATATAAAACCAGTTGCTCGTGCGCGAGGCCCAGCCAGGCGTCCGCCTGCTCCTTGCTGGTTGCGTAGACAATAACGCGGGAGTAGGTATCGAACACGTCAAAAAAGGAAGCCTCGTAGCGGCTGGGCGCCGCTGAGGCGCAAGAGGATAGAAGACAGGGCGTTAACGCGAGTAAAAGCGCGAGAAGGGCCGCGCTTGGGCGGGCTTGTCGATTGATCATGGCCGTCCCTCCGTTCCAGCGGATTGTAGCATGCGGGAAGCGGACAGTCAACCGAAGGTTTTGGGTTATTCCGCCGGGCTGGCGCACCCGGCGCGGCAGAGTGCCGACCGCTTGTAGCACACCGTGAGCAGCGCGCTGCATAAAATCCAGCCCATGGGGTAGGCGATAGCCACGAAAAAGAACGAATTGCCCAAAAGCCTTACAATATAAAGATAAAGCTGACGGAAAACAACGAATGACAGCAGCATGATTACCATCGGCACCTTTGCGTTGCCGACGCCTCTGAGCGCTCCCGCAAATATCTGGTTAAAGCAGGTGGTAATGTAGAAGGGAGAGATGAGGATAATGAAGCGCGCACCGTACTCAATAACCTCCGGGTCCGGGGTAAAGAGCGACAGCAGCGGGCGGGCGCAAAGCATGAGCAGGACGCTAAGCGCCGCGGTGATGATCAGCGACATGACCAGCGCCTGACGCGCGCCGCTTCGCGCACGGGCGGTTTTACCCGCGCCAAAGTTCTGCCCGACAAACGTGGTGGAGGCTAGCGCGATGGATTGCAGCGGAATCAGGATAAAAACGTCCAGCTTGTTATAGCTTGACCAGCCCGCCATGCACGCCGAGCCGAAAAAATTGATGTAGGATTGCACAAAGACGTTGGAAAAGGACGTGATGGCCTGCTGCACGCCGGAGGGAAGGCCGATGGACAGGATGTGGGAAAGGGTATCGCGGCGAATGCGAAGCTCGCGCCAGCGGATGCCGTAGGGCGTATGATCATGCGTGAGGACAAAAAGGACCAGCAAAGCGGAAAGAAACTGCGAGAGAATCGTCGCGTAGGCAACTCCCGCAACGCCCATCCGGAAGCGGATGACGAAAAGGAGATCAAGCACGGTGTTGATCACGGCGGAAAAGCAAAGAAAATAGAGCGGACGGCGGGAATCGCCCACCGCGCGCAGAATACCGGAACCCATGTTGTACACCAGCAGTCCGGAGACGCCGGCAAAGTAAATGGTCAGGTACTCCTGCGCCTGATAAAACACGTCCTCCGGCGTCGCCATCAGGCGAAGCATCGGCGGCACGATCAAAATACCGGCGAACGTGGCGGCCACGGACATGATCAGCGTGACGGCGATGGTGGTATGCACCGCGTTGTGGAGCCGCTGATGGTCGTGCGCGCCATAGCACTGTGAAATGACGACGCTTGCGCCTGTGGCAAGCCCGGCGCACAGCCCGACCAGCATATTGATGATGCTGGACGTGCTGCCTACGGCGGCCAGCGCCTCCTTGCCCACAAACCGTCCAACGACGATGGTGTCCACCGTGTTATACAGCTGCTGAAACAACAGCCCGATCGCCATGGGGATGGAGAATTGCACCAATTGTTTCCAAATGACGCCCGCAGTCATGTCGGAGTCGCCATGCTTTAACAATCTACCCGTAAAAACGCCTCCCGAACGCTTTTTCTCAATAGGATAAGACCCAGGTTAAAGGATAGCACAACGCGGGGGGAAGGTCAAACGGGGGGAGGGGGACAATTGCTGTAAGTGGATTTCGAAAAGTTAGCGCTTGACACTCCCCGTCCCCGCCCGTATACTGAAAGCAGAGCATCCGGGTGGAGCGGAAAAAAGAAAAAAGGGGGAAGCAGCATGAGGACATTCCTGAAGGTTTTATCCATACTTCTTATCATCGGAGCGGCGATTTCCATTGTTCTTGGCGTTGTGACCATAGGCGGCGGAGGGGTAATTGCCGGGCTTGGGGGTTACGGCAACATGGGGCTGACGGCGGATGAGAGCTTCGGCGCGGCGTTGGTTGGCGGCGTGGCGGTCGTCATGGGCATTTTTCTGATTCTGTCCGCCGCGTTTAACCTGATTACGGGCATTTTCGGCATTATCGGCGCGAACGGCGGAACCGGCAAGCTGAAGGCGGCGCTGGTAATGGGTTGGATTTCACTCGTGCTCAGCGTGATCGGCGCGATTGTCTCCCTGTCGGGGGATAACGGGTTTATAAACGCGCTGCTACAGGTGATTTTGCCGCTGCTGTTTGTGATAGCCGCGACCAATGTGAAAAAGGAACAAGCCTGATGGTTCGTGTGTAAAGCGTAGGGTTTCTGGGTAAAGGAACAGGGCCGCCAATACGTATTGGCGGCCCTGTTTGCATGTGCGCAGGGTAAGGCATTGTTAAGGGATTGCCCGCATCAAAAAACTGAGCTATAATATCGGCACACAAAGGAGGAAGCGCCCGTGCGAATGGAATTGGAAAACTGGTTTCTATTGTTTTTCATATGCTCTGTGCTGGGCTGGCTGATGGAGGTGCTTTGCAAGCTGGTACAGTTCAGGCGCTTTATCAACCGGGGGTTTCTGATCGGCCCATACTGTCCGATTTACGGCTTTGGCGCGGTGCTGGTTACGGCGCTGCTGTCGCGCTACGCGGGCGAGCCGCTTGCGGTGTTCGCGCTGGCGATGGTGGTCTGCGGAACGCTGGAATATATGACCGGCTATCTGATGGAAAAGCTCTTTCACGCGCGATGGTGGGATTACAGCCAAAAACGTTTCAACCTTAACGGCCGCGTCTGCGCGGATACGCTGATTCCCTTCGGAATGCTGGGCCTTTTAATGGTATATGGCGTTAAGCCTCTTTTGTTCAGCTGGTTCTCAGCGTTTTCGCAGGGCGCGCTTGATGCGCTGTGCGCGTGCCTGCTTGCGCTGATGCTGATGGATGCGGCGGTATCCACTAGCGTGCTGGGAAAGATTCGCAAAACGGCAAACCTGTCCGGCGGGGATGATACCGAGTCCATCACCAGAAGCGTGCGCGAGGCGCTCGCGCGCCAATCCGCGCTAATACGCCGCACGCTGCGCGCCTTCCCCTATGCGAAGCTTTATAATACCCGCCTTGCCGCGGACATAAAGAAAAAGCGCTCGGCCCTCCGGGAGGAACTCAAAGAAAAGAAAAAGCGGCTCCACAACGAAATCAACCGCCGCGAAGAAAAGCTGCGCGAGGATTTGCGCGCGCTGCGAAAGTAACGGAATATGGACGGGCGGGCAGGGGCGTACGCCCAGCCCGCTTCGCTGTTTTTTGAAAGCACCTTACCGCGAAAGCGCTTTTTTCCTTTTTGGGCAAGGATTTTGTTTGCCGCTCATCCGCCTCCGGCCCGCCGTTTGTATCCAGTCGATCAATAGCGAGGATACCGTAACCGTGATCAGCGAGTAGGCGATGCGGGACAGCGGTATGTAGCTGAGCGACAAAAGCAGCACCGTCAAATCCGTCGCAAGATAGGCTTTTGAGAGCTTGCACCCCGTCTTTTTCGCGACCACCAGCGCCAGCGCGTCGTCCCCTCCGCTGGAACCGCCCTGACGCACCACGAGGCCAACGCCGACGCCTACGCACAATCCGCCCAGCAGCGCCGCCGCCAGCGGCAGCGACGTCAGATCCGGCAGCAGGGGCGCAAACAGCTCAAACAACCGTAAAAAGCCCGACACACCCAGCGTGGAAACAACCGACAGCCTTAGAAAATCACCGCCCAGGTACCGCCAGCCCAGCGCGTAACAGGCCGCGTCCAGCACGGGCGACGCCAGCCATGGTGGGATGCCCAGATGATGGTTAAGCAGCAGCACCATACCCAGCACGCCGCCCTCTGTAATGCCGACGCGCCTGTGGATGTTGTATAGCCCAAAAGCCAAAATACATGTGCCGAGCAGAAGCGCCGCGACGCGGCGCGCGGGTAGCAGCTTTTTTAAGTGGTTTCGTTCACGCCGGATGAGTTTTCCAAGGTTCATAAAGCACGCTCCTGTTTGATTACAGCGGGTTTGCATCCGCTGTACAGGCAGTATAAACCCTGGTATAATACCAAGGTCAATAGCGGGAGTTCCGGCTTGCGTTTAAACAAAGCGGGGGGATTTGCCATGAAAAACGATTATACCATTCATGAAATCGCGAAGCTGTACGCAATCAGCACGGATGCCCTGCGGTATTATGAGCGTCTGGGCCTGATCACGCCCAGGCGCGGGGAAAACGGCTACCGCCTGTATAGCCTGCGGGATATCTATCGCCTGACGATTATCCGGGATCTCAGGCAGCTTGGTTTTTCCATGGAAAGCATCCGCGAATATCTGGAGGACCTCAGCCTGGATAATACGCTGGCACTTTTACGGGATGAAGAGAAGTTGATTGAAGCGCGCCAGCGCGAGCTTCGATTAGCGCGGCGGGCAATCCGCCGGCGAATGCGGTTTCTATCCGGCTGTGCAAAGACGCAGACGGATGAGCTTATCGTGAGGCGCCTTCCCCAACGCCCCTGCGTCAGGTTCAACGCGGATATCCGGCGGGATGAGGAGGTGGACCTGGCTGTGAAAAAGTTGCATAACCGGCATGCGGACACCATCCGCGACCTGGGCGGGCAGGCCATCGGGGCCAGCATGCGCCGCGAGGATATAGACGGGGGGATTTACGGCTTGTATCATGCCGTTTTTTTTCTGCTGGAGGACGGGGATAAGGCCCCTGATTTTTGGCTGCCCGGCGGCGACTACGCCTGCCTGCTCTACCGTGGCGGCTACCGCCAGCTGGCGCCGCGGGTGCGGCAGCTCCTGGACGGGGCTATGTCCGCCGGGCGCGCCCCTGTTGAGGACGTGCTGGAACTGTACCATATCGACAACCGCCATACTCTGCGCGAGTACGAGTTCCTGACGGAGCTACAGGTAAGGCTTAGCTAATGGTGGGCGCGCCTCTTTAAGTAGAGGACTTCACCAGCTCGATAAAGTGCCGGCTGCCGATGCTGAGCGGATGCACCTTGGAATAGGCGAGACTGATGGTGGTGGTGACGCGCGGCTCGATATCCAGCAGCACGATATCATCTCCAATCAGGCGCAGGGTAGGCTGTCGGGTGAGCAGTGCGATACCCATGCCCTTTCGGACAAGATCGACGATATTTTCCGCCCTGTGGCCTGTAAAAACTACCTGTGGCACAAAGCCCGCCTTGCGGCATTCCTGTACGCAGAGGGAATACATAAAGGTATCCTTGCCCAGCAAAATCAGCGGTTCGGCCTTTAACTGCTCCAGATGAAGCACCTTTTCACGGCTCAGGGGATGGTTGGGCGGCAGCAGCGCCGAGAGTGTGTCGGTGGTGTAGCGGACCTTATTAAACTCGTTGTCGCGGTCGTCCCACTCCCGGATGAAGGCGAGATCGCACTGGTTGGAGCGAAGCATTTTAGTCAGCTGATTGGAATCGGCCTCGATAACGTCCAGCGTGAAGCGGGGATTTTCCTGCCGGAAGCGCATCATCACATCGGTAATGCGGTACTGGGTCATCACCGGAATGGAGCCGATACGGATGTTGCCATGCTCCGCGTTGACGGCATTGCCGATGGCGGTGGTGTATTCATAGCGGATGGCGGCGATCTGCCTGGCATAGGGAAGAAAAAGCTGGCCAAACCCGTTGAGGGTGACGCTGCGGGTGGTACGGTCAAAAAGCGGAACGCCCAGCTCCTTTTCCAGCGTTTTTAAGTGGCGGGAAAGGGAAGATTGGGATATAAAAAGCTGATCTGCGGCTTCCAGAAAATTGCATGTTTCAGCAAGTACGGAAAACTCACAGATATAATCGATCTCCATACATAGGCTCCTTTTCTGCAATAATTAGTTGGATATTTATGTTATAACAGCATAAATCATAGCGAAAAGCGGTTTGATTGTCAATAAGGCAGATGATATAGTTTGTACAGAAAGAGCGAAAAGCGGCCGGATGAACCGGCTGTGGAGGGCGTATGAAGGTTGGGATGGCGAAGCGCGCAATCGCGTTTCCAAAAGGTTTTTTTCCCACGGAGGGCTTCTCCACACAGGTGGACGAGCTGCATACGAGAGCGCTTCTTCTGGAGGACGGCCGGCGGTACATGCTGATATCCGTGGAGATGACGTCGCTCCCGCCGGAAGAAATTGCTGAGCTTTCCGATGCGGCGCGCCGGGCTTCCGGCGCGGACGAATGCTTCGTCTGCGTAACCCATACCTTTTCGGCTCCGCACCTGTTGCCGGACCATCTGCTGGTGGACGCGGCGGCAAGGCGCAATAAGGAGACGCTTAAGCGGTTACTGCGAACCGCCGTGACGGAGGCGGCGGGCGGGGCGGCCGCCGGCCTGACGGAGGCAAGGCTTTTCCTGGGGGTTGCGCAATGTGGAGTCAATACGGCGCGGGATATTGAGACGCCGGACGGGTGGTGGGTGGACGCCTGCGGCGGCGGCCCGGTGGATCATCGGCTGACGGCGCTTAGGATTGATGACGCAGGGGGGAAAACGCTGGGGCTGCTGCTTCATTATCCCGTACAATCCTCCGTGCTGGACGGCTCGCAGCTTCGGGAAGGCGGAAAGGCCGTCAGCGGCGATCTGGCGGGCGTTCTGTGCGCCAAGCTGGAGGAGCGCTTTCCAAACGCCACGGCAATGTTTCTTATCGGCGCGGCGGGCGACCAGGCCCCTGTGGATAAGGCGGTCCGCCGCACGGTTGGCGGGGATGGGCGTATCCGTGTGACGGACAAGCAAAACGGCGGCGTCGCCCTTTGCCGGGAACTGGGCGGACAGATGGCAAACGCGGCGGCGGAAGCAATCACCGGGGCGCGCCCCATGCGATCGGATACGGTCGGCGTCCGCCGCGCTGCGGTGAGCGTTCCGGCCAAAAAGATCGAGCGTGACCTCAATAAGCTTCATCCCACCCGCATCCCGCCCTATGAGGCGGACGGCCAGAGCACGCAGGTTGTGGAGCTGCTCACCATTGGCGACCTGATGCTGGTGGGCGTCAAGCCGGAGCTTTGCTGCCTTACGGCCCTGACAATCTGCGAGGGGTACCCAACGGCGCGCGTGACGACCCTGTTTAACGGCGGCGCGAAATACATGGCGGACGCCGCCTCTTATGACCGTATCACCTACGAGGCGATGAATTCGCCCTTTGGGCGGGGCGCGGCGGAAAAGCTGGCCGCAGCCGCCCGCGGGTTGCTTAACGGCAATCAACCACAGATCTGACGTCTCTGGATGGAGCGTTCAAATCATATAAAGGAAAGGTGGAAACAAATCATGCGTAAGACCCGCTTTGCAAAGCTCGTTTCCCTGTTTCTGTGCCTGACCATGGCGCTGAGCTTAAGCTGCTTCTCTGCCGGCGCCGAGGCGGAAAAGGTCGTTATCGGCCTGACCGGGGACCCCGGCAACATCGGACCCTTTCAGGGCATGGGCCTGGGCCGCATCGGCATCCTGTTTACAACCTACGAATTTTTGGTAACAAAAACCAACGGCGCCATGGAAGGCGTGCTGATGAAGGACTATACCCAAATTGACGAGCTGACCTATCAGGTTGAAATTTATGACTACGTTTACGACCAGGCAGGCAATCATCTAACCGCGGCGGACGTGGCATGGTGCTATGAAACGGCCAAGGCTTCCGGCAACCTGCCCAAGCTTGGCTCTATTGAGAGCGTTACCGTCGTCAGCGATTATGTGGCTGAGTTCAAATTCGCGGCTCTGGCGGCGGGGGACTTAAACGCCCTGCTGATGGAGTGCCCCATCGTGACCCGCGCCGCATATGAAGCCAGCCCAGACCAGATGGCGACCGATCCCGTAAGCACCAGCGCCTACTCTCTTGTAGAATACGCCTCCGGATCCAAACTGGTGTACGAGGATAAGGGAACCTACTGGCAGAAGGACGATAGCCTCGTGCGTGAAACCTCCAAACACAACATTAAAAAAATCGAGTTTGATATTATCGTTGACGGCGCGCAGCTGACCAACGCCCTCAAAACCCGCGCGGTGGATGTTTCCGTATTTGTTTCGGATACGGACATCGACGACTTCAAGGCCATGGACGGCTTTGCCGTGAGTCAGGTGCCCGAGAACACTACGGAGCTTTTGCTGTTTAACTGCGACGAGGGCAGCGTATTTGCCGACAACCTCGCGTTGCGCCAGGCCGTCGCCTACGCTATCGACAGCGAGATGCTCAGGGACGGCGCGTTCGGCGGAAACGGCGCGGTTGTCAAGACCTACGGCAATACCAAATATGCCGACTATGTGGAAAAGTGGAACGACGAGGAATATTACGAGTACAATCCGGAAAAGGCGGCCGCGCTGTTTGCCGAGTCCGGCGTGACAAGCGCCAACCTGAAGCTGATGTACATGACCGGAGACGCCACCACCAAGATGGCGACCATCATTCAGGCGTTGCTGATGCCCTATGGCGTCAACCTGGAGCTTCAAGGCTATGACCAACAGCTGTTTAACGAGTACAAGTATCAGCCAGATCAATGGGATATTATGCTGGACGAGGGCGCTTCCAGCAGCTATCTGGTAAACGTGTTTAAATTGGGCTGGGACAACACCGGCTATGTGCACGGCGGCGCTGAAAACTTTGTTAAGGATGAGAAGCTTCAGACCCTGCTGGAGGCCGCCCTTAACGAGGAAACCCATAACGATGAAACCATGGACGCGTTTCATCAGTATTTGAAGGAGCAGTGCTATGGCATCGGTCTGGTGCAGAAGCTTAGCAACGTCGCCCATACCGATACCATCAAGACCCTCGCAACCTGTTTCCGCGGGCAGGTCATCCCCGGGGCGTGCGGATACTGAGCCCCTAACCGGCAGCCGGGGCAAGCGGAAGCGCCCCCGGACCTTCCTGCCGGTGGTTTAAGCTTACAGAAGCGGCGCCGCGACTCTCGCACGAGCTGCGGCGCCATTTCTATTTTATAGGTCAATCGGCATGGACCGGAAGAGAGCCTTCGCCCTCTTGCGGCAAGACAATACGGATAGAGAGGACGGAGAACATGAGCCGATATATCATCAAAAGACTCCTGTGGATGATTCCGGTCATGCTAGGTATCGCGATCCTGATTTTTTCCATCATGTATATCTGCCCAGGCGATCCGGCGCAGGCCATGCTGGGCGCGGGCGCGACGCAGGTCGAAATTGAGGCCAAGCGCGCGGAGCTGGGGCTGAATGATCCCTATATTATACGTCTTGGCAATTATTTGAAACAGGTTTTTCTACATTTTGATCTGGGCACCTCCTACATGTACGGTACGCCGGTGCTGTCCGGCCTGCTCAGCCGCATGCGCTACACTTTGGTGATCGCGCTGATCTGCATGCTGCTCCAGGTGCTCGTCGGCACACCGCTTGGAATTATGGCTGCTACGCACAGAAACGGTGTTGCCGACCGCATCTGCATGTTTATCGCCCTGCTTGGCGTCAGCATTCCGGCCTTCTGGCTGGCGTTGATGCTGGTGGTCGTGTTTGCCGTCAACCTGGGCTGGCTGCCTACTTACGGCGTAGGCGGCATCGAGTACTTTATTCTGCCATGCGTCGCCAACTGCTTTGCCGGCATCGCCACGCAGGCGCGCCAGACCCGCTCCAGCATGCTGGAGGTTATCCGTTCCGATTATATTACCACGGCCAAGGCAAAGGGCCTTAGCAAGCGCGACGTTTTGCTAAGGCATGCGCTGCCCAACGCGCTGATTCCCATCATCACCATCGTGGGAAACGGCATGGGCATGATGCTGGGCGGCACGGTGATTATTGAAAATGTCTTTTCCATCCCCGGCGTTGGCAGCTATATGACCAGCGCCATCAACCAGCGCGACTATCCCATCGTTATGGGCGGCGTGCTGGTGCTGGGGTTGATTTTCAGCCTTATCATGCTGCTGGTGGATATTGTTTACGCCTATGTCGATCCGCGCATCAAGGCGCAATACGAGAGCAAAAGGAGGAGGAAGCAGCATGCGTGATAAGCGTAAGGATGTTGCCGACCGGCAGCGCAAGGAGGGGCAGCTTGCCCAGGTCATGCACCGCCTGAGCCGCAACAGGGTTTCCATGACGGGGCTTGTGGTTATTCTGATTCTGATTGTTCTGGCAATCCTTTCTCCATGGATTATGCCGTATGACTACACCAGGATGGATATGAGCAATATGTACGCCACGCCCAGCTGGGCGCATCCCTTCGGCTGCGACGAGCTGGGGCGCGATATCTTTTCCCGCGCGCTCTATGGCGCCCGCGCCTCCCTCAGCCTGGGGCTGCTGGCCACGTTGCTGTCCACGGCCATCGGCGTTGTTCTGGGCTCGCTGGTGGGTTACTTCGGCGGATGGGTCGATACGGCCGTTATGCGTCTTTTGGATATTTTGCAAGCCATTCCGGGCATGCTGCTGTCCATCGCGATATCGGCGGCGCTGGGCTCGGGTTTCGGCAATACGATCATCGCCCTTTCCATCGGCGGCGTGCCCATGACCGTGCGCCTGCTGCGCGGCTCCATCCTGACCGTGCGCAAACAGGAATACATTGAGGCCGCTGAAAAAATCAATTGCAGCAGACTGCGCATTATCACCTCCCATATTCTTCCCAACTCGATCGCGCCGCTGATCGTTTCGGTTACCATGGGCATTGGCAACACCATCCTGGCGGCGGCCGGGCTAAGCTACATAGGGCTGGGCGTACAGCCGCCCACGCCGGAATGGGGCGCCATGCTTTCCGCCGGCAAGTCGGTCATCACGCGCTATCCGCACCTGTGCGTATTTCCCGGCCTGTGCATTATGGTGGTGGTGCTGTGCTTTAACATGCTGGGCGACGGGCTGAGAGACGCCATGGACCCGAAGCTTAAGAATTGAGGAGGTAAAAAACCATGGACGCGGCAAACAGAAAACCCTTTCTTTCCGTCCGTCACCTGACTGTGGAATATACCTCCGAGGGCGAGGTTATCCATGCGGTCAACGACGTTTCTTTCGATTTGGAAAAGGGCAAAACCATCGGTCTGGTGGGCGAGACCGGCGCGGGCAAGACCTCCATCGCAAAGGCGATCCTTCGCATTTTGCCCGAGCCGCCCGCGAGGGTTTGCGGGGGCGAGATCATCTTTGAGGGAAGAAACCTGCTGACGCTGGGCAAAGAAGAAATGCGCAAGGTGCGCGGCAAGGCGATCTCCATGATCTTTCAGGATCCGATGACGGCGCTAAACCCCATTATGCGCATCGGCGAGCAGATTTCCGAGGTTGTTGAGCTGCATGAGCGCTGCGGCAAGGCGGACGCCGTCAGAAAAGCCAAGGAGATGTTGGAGATGGTCGGCATCCCCGGCGACCGCTACTATGAATATCCCCATCAGTTTTCAGGCGGCATGAAGCAGCGCGTGGTGATTGCCATGGCGCTGGCGTGCAATCCCGACCTGCTGCTGGCGGACGAGCCCACCACCGCCCTGGATGTAACCATTCAGGCGCAGGTGCTGGACATGATCAACGAACTGAAGGAGAAATTCAATACCTCCATGATTATGATCACGCACGATTTAGGCGTGGTGGCGGAGGTTTGCGACTGCGTAGCGGTGATATATGCGGGTGAGGTAATGGAATACGGCACGAAGGAACAGATTTTTGACAATCCCCTGTATCCCTACACCAAGGGCCTGTTTGGTTCTCTGCCGGATTTGAACGCGGATGTGGCCCGCCTTTCACCGATCGACGGCCTACCTCCCAACCCAGCTGATCTGCCCGCGGGCTGCGCGTTTCATCCCCGCTGCCCGCACGCCACGGAGGAGTGCCGGGGCGCGCATATCCCGCTGACGGACGCGGGCGGCGGCCACCTGTGCCGCTGCCGCCGCCTCGCGGAAATCGCAAAGGAGGGTTGAGATGTGGAAAAGCCGATGATTGAGGTTCGAAACCTCAAAAAGTATTTTGAAACGCCAAGGGGCATGCTCCACGCGGTGGACGGCGTTACCTTCTCCATCCAGAGGGGCAAAACCATGGGCGTAGTGGGCGAAAGCGGCTGCGGCAAGTCCACGCTTGGCCGTACCATCATTCATCTTTTGGAAAGCACGGACGGCCAGATTTTTCTCAACGGCGAGGATATCACGCGCGTGAGCAAGCGAAAGATGCATGAAATCAACGAAAAGACTCAGATTGTGTTCCAGGACCCGTACTCGTCGCTCAATCCCCGGCAGACGGTGGAGGAGGTCATCAAGGAGCCGCTCAAGCTCTCAGGCCGTTACAGGAGCAAGGACGCCCTGGGGGATAAAACCGCCGAACTGATGAAGCTGGTGGGAATCGACCACCGCCTGCGCCTGGCCTATCCCCATGAGCTGGACGGAGGCCGCCGCCAGCGCGTCGGTATTGCCCGCGCCCTTGCCCTAAGCCCGGATTTCATCGTCTGTGACGAACCCGTGTCCGCTCTGGATGTATCCATTCAGGCGCAGGTGCTCAACCTCCTTCAGGACCTTCAGGAGCGGCAGGGGCTTACTTATATGTTCGTCACGCATGATTTATCGGTGGTACGCCATATCTCCGACGACATCTGCGTCATGTATCTGGGGCAGCTTGTGGAAACATCCCCGTCCAAGGAGCTGTTCGTTTCGCCGCTGCATCCCTATACCAAGGCGCTGCTGTCGGCGATTCCCTCCACGGATATCCATCATAAGCGGGAGCGTATCCGCCTTAAGGGCGAAATCTCCTCGCCCATCGATCCCAAGCCGGGATGTCGCTTTGCCGCCCGCTGCCCCTATGCCTGTGAAAAATGCCACGAGCCGCAGCGGTTGGACGAACTGGCGCCAAACCATTTTGTGGCCTGCTGCCGGGCCGGGGAGTTGAACCGCCTGTGACGAGTGAGGAGCGCGATATGACTAAACCGCAGATCGTTGAGATTACCGCCGTGTCCACCGGCTATTCCTTCGGGCAGAAGCTGGTATCCGTCGCTATTGAATACAGCGACGCCGTGATCGGCGACAGGCTCCGCCTGGAGGATTTCGTGGTGGAGGGATTCCCCATCATCGGCGTGTGCGCCTCCGACAGCGTCCGCGGCGAAATCGCCAGAACGGGACGCTTTGTACAGCTGCTGCTTGATCCATCCAACCCGGCTACGGCGCTTTGCAAGCATGTGGGGCAGGGGCCGCACGGCCGCATGGAGATCGTGGCGCCCCCGATCCGGGTATCGCAGCTTGCGCCGGTGCAAACGGCCGGCGGCCGCGAGGCGGAGCCCAGCTACGATATGCCGGCCGCCAAGCAGGATCGTGGAATGGTGGAGCGCTTCCTGACCGCGTCCTTTACCACCCGCGAAGGGAAACGGCTGGACTATAACTTCTACGCGCCGGAACGGATTATCCGTGGACAGAAATATCCGGTGGTGCTGTTCATGCATGACGCCGGCTCCTGCTCGCCAAGCGTAGAAGCGCCTCTGATGCAAGGAACCGGCGCGACCGTATGGGCGTTGGAATCCGATTATGGACGCAGACCGTGCTTTGTCGTAGCGCCGCATTATCCCACGGTATGCGCAAACGATAATTTTGAGGTCACATGGGAGGCGGACGCAACGGTTGAACTGCTGGAATCGCTTTGCGAGCAGTATGCCGTCGACCGCAGGCGTATCTATGCCACAGGCCAGTCCATGGGCTGCATGATGATTTGCGAGCTGCTGCTGCGCAACCCGCATTTCTTCGCCGGGTGTCTGCTGGTGGCCGGGCAATGGGACCCAAAGCGCATGGCGGCGGCCAGGGAGGAAAACCTTTGGGCCGTGGTATCCAGCGGCGATCGCAAAGCCTATCCCATCATGGGAGAGTGCATGCGGGCCATGCGGGATGCTGGCGGAAAGCTGAGCATCGCGCATCTGGACGCCCGGGCCGACGCGGCTTGGCTGGACGCTTCCATCCGCAGCCAGAAAAGCGGCAACTGCAACTTGAACTTCACCTGGTTTGAGGGGCGCAGCGTGATTCCCGACGGCATGGAGGAAACTCCCGGCATGCATCATGTATGTACCTGGGGCAAGGCTTACGACATCAAGGCGCTGCGCGAATGGCTGTTTGAGCAGCGGCTGCATGAGGGGAAATATGCCAATGATTGATTTTTCCTGCAAGAAGGATATTCTGCTGGAGGATGAGGACGGCCTCTTAACGCCCATGAGCGAGCCCTACTTTCGCAATTGGCTGATCGCGCCCGGCACATGGCGGGTGCTTAGCGACGGCGATTACTCCTATCTGCTGGAGGGCGACGGGGAAGCGCTGCTGATCGATACCGGCTATGGGGCGGGCGATATCCGCGAATACTGCCAGTCGCTGACGGAGCGGCCCCTGCGGTGCGTTGCCAATACCCACGACCATTTTGACCATACGGCCAACAACAGCTACTTCGAGCTGGCGTATCTGTCGGCGGCGACCGAACCGCTGGCCACCAGACCGTTTCCCAGTTTCGAGGGCGTTGCTTTTCCGAAAATCAAGCGGGTACATATTGTAACGGATGGCGATGTGATTCCGCTGAAAGGGCGGGAACTTCCGGTTTTTGAAATTCCCGATCACGCGGCGGGCAGCCTGGCTTTTTTGGACAAAAAGACGCGTATTCTCTTTTCCGGGGATGAGTTTATGGCGCATGGAAAGCAACTGAACGGCTCGGTGGAGCACTGGCTGAGAATGCTTGAAAAGCTGGCGCCATATCGCGATCAATTTGACTGCATGTACTCCGGCGGCGGCAGGCTGGACGCCGCGCTGTTTGACCGGCAGCTGGCGTGCGTCCGCTACATTTTAGAAGGCCATGAGGGAGAGCCGGCCAGTCCGCAGCGCTTTCCAGACTTCGAGCGTATGGACGAACAGGGCAGGCGCGTGTGGAAACGCAGGCTTCCGCATCCCGGCGACGGGCCCAAGGATTTGAATGCGGACATTGAATACAAACGGACCATGCGCTACGGCGGCGCGAGCGTTACTTATGATATCCGCCGCGTGCATGATTGAACGGAGGCACGGCGCTGATGAGAAGAGGGTTCTTCCGGCGGTATTTTGAGGATTATACCGAGGAACGGCTTCCCGGCGGGGACGGAAGGCTGCGGACAAAGCGCGCCTATCGCGGATTTTTTTACGCGCCGGAACTTTCCCAGATCCGGCGGGCGATGCGCGCCGTAGGATACAGCCTGAGCTATCTTGCCGCGCTCGCAGGGTTTGTCTGGGTGGGTACGCTGCGGGCGGCATGCAATGCCGCATGGTATGTCGCGCCGGCTATGGGCATATCGCTCGCAAGCGCGGCGGTTCTGGCGATCCCATTGTTCGGGTGCGCGTTTGGCGCGAAACGGCAGACGGTTTACCAGTACCGAAGCGGGAGCATAAGCTGTATCCGCTGGAGCCTTATCACCGCCGGGGGAATGGGCCTTACGGCGCTGCTTGCGCTTGTGGCGTGCGCGTTGGCGGGGGAGTCCGTTTTGCCCACCGGAGGCTATCTGCTTGCCGCGTGCGCTATGGCGCTGCCCGGATGGGCGGAGCGGAAAGTTGCCTATGCCCGGGAGCACAACCCGGAGGCCTGAGCCCTCCGATACTATTGCCAAGGAGTGGACGTCATGATTATCGACGCGAATGTATACTGGTTTCCGGAGGCGATTTTCAGGGATGAGGCGCTCATGGAGCGTTTTATGGCGGATGTGCCCCAGGGCTATGGAACAAAGGTTTTTATGAGGGAGACGGATGGGCGCAGGCGGATCGTGGTGGAACGCCCCGCGGGCTGCCCGGGCGTGGATTATATGGAGGGCGACTATGTGCTGGAAAAGCAGATGGACACGCTTCGCGCCGCCGGTATCGGCCGTGCGGTACTGAAGGTACCCTGCTGCCACGAGTGGCTCGGGTTGGAGATGTGCCGCTATTTCAACGACGGCATGGCGGACTATGTCAGGCGTGGCGGCGGGATGTTCACAGCCCTTGCGGTGGTTCCGCCGTGGGGTTCTGCGGCAAGCCTGAAAGAGCTCAGGCGATGCCACGACGAGCTGGGGATGCGCGGCGTACAGCTATGCGCGCACTATGGCGGGCTTTATCTGGATGACGGAGCCTTTGCACCCCTGTTTGAAAAGCTCAATGAGATGGGCATGACCGCCTATGTGCACCACACGCCCGTACCGGTGCAATTTGATTGCCTGACGGACTACAATAACCTTCGCCGTTCTTACGGGCGCTGTAACGATCAGTCCATCGCCGTGATGCGGGAGCTGTTCAGCGGCATGTTTGCCCGTTACCCAAGGGTGCGCATGGTTCATTCCATGCTGGGAGGCGGATTCTTTGCCTACAGCAACCTGCTGACGCCCGGCCGCCCCAAAGCCGCCGACGCCGCCGGCCGCTTCACGGATACCGACGCCGCGATGAGGCGCGCGCTGTCTGAAAATCTCTTCTTTGAAATGTCCCATGCGCAGCCCTGGGGCAAGGCGCAGCTTGAGTGCGCCGTGGCGGCGCTTGGCGCGGACCACGTCGTATACGGCTCGTCCTATCCGGTTCGTGCGGAGTGGATGACCGGCGGCGCCGATTTTGTGCGGCGGCTTGCCATCAGCGCGGCGGACAAGGAGAAAATCCTCTCCGGCAACGCGAAGGCGCTGTATGGTATTGAATAAGTTTGGCGGGATGAGGATGAAACGGAATGCTTACTTACTTTAAAAATTATTGCGGCATGGTTATCAGCATTGTTATGTCGTTGATTCTTTCCTTCAGCATGGCTTGCGTTGCGCTCTTTCGCAATGCGGCGGCAGGCTTTGCCATTGAGGCGCTGATTCGAAATTGGGGCACGGCGTTCCTTACGATTATGATTGTATCTCTGCTGTTTCCGGTCAAGGAATGGGGCGATCGCTTTGCGGGGGCGTGCGGGCTGAAGCCGGGCACGCTTCCCTTTGGGCTGGCGTCCAATCTTGTGCCGACGTTGTTTTTCAACACGTTCATCACCATGGTGGTGGCAGGCGTGAACGTGCCCGGCGGATTTGTGTCTTCCCTGTATTGGACGGCTGTAGCGAATGATTTTCTGCCCATGTTCGCGGTCAGCTACCTACTTTCCCTCGGCGCTGAAAAAATCGGCCTGTCAGTGGCTAAAAAGGCCTGCGCGGGCGGGGCAGAGCAGCTGCACCTATGATTTACGGGCGCGGTCCGAGCCTATTGCCGTGCGTCCTGGTCGATGCGGAGGATCGTTCGCGTGTCGCCCTCATCGTCCCCATAAGCGGCGCGCAGCATGGGCCAGTCCATAAGCAGCTCGTCCCTGTCCTCCCTTGTCCAGCTTTCATACGCGCCCCGCTCCCTTTCCAGCGCGGCCACATAGCCGGACAGCAGATCAACCCCATGGCGCACGGGAAAAACCCGTCCGGCGACGCGGGACGCAGGAAAGGCGACGGAATATTCCGGCGAGACGAGACGGCCGTTGGGGAACAGCTCCACCAGCCAATATGCAGGGCGCTTGTCGCCGCCAGCCGCGCCGCGCGTTAAGCAGGCGGACAGGGTATAGCGCTCAAAATCGCTTGCCGCGAGGCCATAGCATGCCGTGAGCGTCCTTTGCGCAAGCGCCGCCGCATCCTGCTGCGAAAGCTCATCCGGTCCGGGCAGCGGATAAAGATCCCCGCTGTCCGCGCCCAGGGAAGCGTTCGCTCGGTTCAGCCAGGCGCGCTGCTCCTGGGACCAAAGCAGCCAGTCGCCCAGCTGGGATTGCGCAAGCCGCGTCAAAAAGTCATATATGCGATCGTGATTGTTCTCTGCCAGAAGGCTTGAGCGCCAGTCGCCGCTAAAGGTAAGCCCGGCTCTTTCAGCCGCCAGGATGATCTGTTCGCGCTCCTCCCCACTCAGCGCGCTTTCGTCCGCGACGCCGCCCGGCATGGGCAACAGCTCCGTTTCCACAAAGGCGCGGAGGGCTTCGAACACCGCAGGGTCCGGCGTGGGCGCGGCGGTCGGCGCTGGCGTGGGCGCCAGCGTGGGAGAGGCGATTTCAATAAGGTTGGAGGACGGGGCGGTCGCCCCGGCAAGACCGGCTGCGGAGATGAGAAAAAAAGCAAAAATTGTGAAAAAAACGCGGTGCTTTCGCATAGATGGAAGCCCTCCTTTTTTATGTTGCTGTTCAATAAACGAATGAGGAGAGGAAAATGCTGCCAGGGCGTATGCTGATTTGAAAAAGAGGGCGGACGGTACCGCGACAAAGCGAACCGTCCGCCCAGGGGCATAGCGCGGGATTCTTTCTTCCCGCGCGCGTTTGTCAATCCATCACCGAATTCTCGCAAAGAAAAATAGAAATCTGAATCGACAGGCTTACGCCGGTAATAACCGCTGTGATATTTTCTGATAGCGCTGAATGTGTTCTCGTTCAACCCGTGCGCGGAAACGGTGTATATTTCGGCTGGCTTTTGCAGCGAGGGCATGCTGTAAGACGCAGTCAGGGACGGCGATTACAATGGCGGGGATGTCCTCATGGAGGGAATTGAGAACGAATAGCGCGAAAATCAAGTATAAAGTAGCCGGACCAGTAACGAATTGTCAATGAATTTCTATTATTTGGATGATAGGATTTATTTATGACTGATGGTATCAAAAGGGATATGAAAAAACATGTCGAATTATTTCATTATGACGTTGAATAAATATCGCAAACGGAAACTTTAGTACATTATACAATTATTCAACAAGGCAGCAATGTAGCACTCATCGAAAGGAAGGTCAAAAAAACGGTGACATTGAGAAGAATAGTAGTTGGATCGTTGTTCCAGCACGAGATTCTAAACTTCGTTGTATAGCAAGTAGAGGCAGTTTATAATGGATAATTAATATACAGGAGAACGCAAATGATGGATTCCTATACATACAGACAAGAAGAAAAAAATCAAGTGCGTCACACAATAATTCGCAAGGCGGTTGAGATGCTTACAGTTGGTCGCTCAGATGCCTGCTGTGTACGGAACTCGTACGTCAGAGATATGTGCGATTATTTCTCGCATTTGCCAGAAACTCACGAGCAAACAGAGGCACAAAAAATAGATATTGCTTATGTGCTTGAATGGGAACAAATGCATATAAATACCATTGGATTTAGAAGACCGGATGAATTGTCTGTTTGCTATTTGTCTGGTCCCGAACCCAAAAATGATTTTGATGAATTTGTTGCAATGGGGGTTCTACCACAGAACATATGGGCATTTGAATGTGAACAAAACACCTATTTGCGGGCGTTAAGTTCGGTTGATGGAAGCACATATATGCAACCTAAGATTGTGAAAACCTCAATCGAAAGATTCTTTCAGAACTGTCCAAAAATGTTTGATATTGTATATATTGACGCCTGTGCCTCGCTAATATCTGATCAACACGCCCTTCGTTGTGTCTCAAGTCTTTTTCAAAATCATAGACTCAATTCTCCAGGAGTTTTAATTACAAATTTCGCCTTTTTAGACTACTCCAGCGAACTTGATGCAAATGAGTACATTGACATAATTTCAAGGTATATTGATATTCATAATAATCGTAATGCGTCTTTAGTTAATAATAATGGTCAAATTCGATTTCGGAATGGCTTCGATGAAATTGAAAAAAAAAGTGTCTGAGAATCTCGAAGAAGAATATGGAGAATTTGTAACCTCAATGATATGCGACGCTGCTTCCATTACAATTCCATCTTTACGCTTTTGCAATTCAAGTTATTTACAGATAGTATCATCAACAACTCCGATTATCAGCAAAGATTACTCTTTTTTTGATGTTAACACTATTAAAGATAATACCCTATACAAGTTTTTAGCAGCAAATCGTTTTTTACAACAAAAAAGCATTAATTATCCCGGAATAGACCGTATCAATAAATTGGCATCTGAATTGTCAGGAACGGGTGTACATTTTGATTTATTGTCCTCTCTACGGAAATTGTATGAAGTAAGAAGTACAATTGATACAATTTGTCCTGGGATTATGGATACCGTTAATTTCTTTGATAGCAGTCAAGCGTTGTACCAGTTTTTGGATAAGCCAAATAGAGTATTGTTTTTGGATTCAGTAATCAATCAAATGTCCTATCCGATGCACTACGTGAGTAACAAGGCAATCAGATTCTCATACATAGCTAAAGCGAAACGTATGTTTACAGATTTGCTGTTGTTTGACGAATGTCGATACGTTTATGACTGGATTCCAGCGATTCATCAGATACCAATGGCGTTTACCAATCCAAGCTGGCAATATACATTTCGGTTTGGCCTCGATGGACTGATTAAGCAGAGATTAAATTATAATAATGAATTTTTCTTTCAAGGCTCAGTTGTCTCGAAAACAACTCCAGGATTTGAGGCGCAGAATTTCCCAAAACGCATTAAACTTAATTAGGAGGATTTGCTATGAGTATTGAACTTGATTGCTCTGACATCGTTGAAATTTTTAAAACGCATCTAAAAATTGATAATTCTGTGAAGTCAATTGCGCACACCTTTTTAAATGAGCGTTATGCGAGTCGAATTGATTTTGCGCCGTATTTTCAAAGGAAATATGTGTGGGATTACGAAAAGGCCTCTTACTTTATTGAAAGCATTCTTTTGGGAACAGAAATCCCACCAATTGTTCTGTTTGACAATGGAGTAATAAATGAGGTAATAGATGGCCGTCAGCGATATGAAACAATAAAACGATTTTTAGAAAACAGGTTTGCGCTTGATGCAAGGGGATTGAAATCATTAACGGGTTTTGTTGGTTTTCATTATTCAGAATTGCCTGAAATGATTAAAGCAGAATTTAAAAATACTAAAATTAGAATTTTGCAATTCAGTATTGTTAATGAACCATCTATGACTTCTGGACAAGAGGACAGAGTCAAGAAGGAAATCTTCAAAAGATATAATTCTGGTATAGTTGCGTTAAAGCAGCAGGAAATTGATCGAGCAGCATATATTAATGATCCTTTAGTACATGCACTTAAAGTGAAATTGGAGAACGATAAAACCTTACTTAAAAAATGTCAGTTAATATTTATGCCAAAGAGGAAACAAAGCTTAAACGATAGAGATAAAGTCAACTACCTTTTATCAAGAGCAAGAACTGTTTTGTCAATGCGGTTTATTCCTATTCAAAGCTACGCTGCAGCAAGTTCAAAATCGGATATAATCCGTAATTATATGTTGTTAAAAGTTGAAATTGAATCTGTTGATGATACGGTGTCTTCATTTGAACAAATTGTTTGTAAATTATTTGATATTCGTAGTGCTTTTATTAACAATAATTCAGTTATAGCGGATAATAATCTTTTCTATGAAGTAATGTTCTGGGGATTATCTGTCATATTTTATGTATCAAGAGATAAATTCTACTATTTGGACGATAATAAAACAGCGTTGGATATTATTAAATGCAATAATTCACCTTGTTTTTGGCAAAATATAAACGTCGAAAAGAATGATTTTGATTCGGTTTTTTTTGCTACTGGTAGCCACTATTACAAGTCAATCTTAAATCGTTATACTTTTATTTCTAATTATTTATCAGAGGCAACTGAAATTGATTTTTCCCAAAATATAAAGGATAAAACGGCGTTCGATACAATTATGTCTCAGACTCCAGCTGTGGATCAATATAATGGATTTAAACTATCGAAAACAGATCCTGTATCTGCAACAGTGTATGACATTCTCTCAGATGTAAAGACATCAAATTTTCTTATACGCCCTGATTATCAGAGATCAGAAGTGACAAACATTCAGAAGGCATCATACTTGTTGGAAAGCATACTATTAGGAATTCGGATTCCACCAATTTTTATTTTTCGTCGTAATGATAATGTCAGCGAGGTTATTGATGGTCAACAAAGGTTGCTTTCCATTTTGGGATTTCTCCGAGAATCATATAAAGATGAAAATGGAACAGAGCAGTTATCAAACAAGCATGGTTTCAAACTCTCAAAACTCAGATTTTTAAAAGAACTCAACGGGAATGACATAGAAGGTGTTGAAAGAATAAACAAAAGCTATAAAGATCGCATCTTGGATTTTCAGATAGACATAGTTGAGATTAATCAATCTCAAAACACAGATTTTAGCCCAATCGATCTTTTCCTTAGATTAAACTCAAAGCCGTTCCCAATCGAACCCAATACATTTGAAATGTGGAATGCATATGTTTCGAAGCAATATGTTGAAATAATAAAAATTCTAGCAATGGAATATTCTGGAAAACTTTTTAGGTCTATAGACACGCGCATGAAAAATGAAGAACTGATAACAATGTTGGCTTATTTAGCCTACATTGAACGAAAGGAGCATACAAAACCTGGCGAATATCTAAATATTTTTGTGCGGAATCAAAGAGTCAATGCTCGTTTTAGAACAAAAGGAAATATTACAACTAAGCTTGGAGAAATATCAAGTGCAAACGACCCCGTGTTTGGTGAATCACTAAATGATGTAAAAGACTTTTTTGAGAAACTTCATATACTCTGCGGAGACGATTTCAACGATTTTAATAAGATGCTGGGGCATTCACGTAAAAACGCTCAAAGTCGAACTAATCAAAACTTTTATCTTTTATGGATTGCGCTTTCTCACATTGATATTACTGATGTTCAAAACAATAAGGAACGAATATTTGACAAAATCAGGTGCCTGTTTTTGTCGAGTCAAGACATAATAGATGAGGGATTTGACATAAATATCTTTGTTGATGAACTCTCAAAAATCTAAAATTAATTAATAGTGACCTTCCCTAATGCTTATACCGAACCGCTGAAAAAGTGATTTCCTCACGAACTAATCTTTTCTCTATATTCACTTCTGCGGTGGCTATGGTAATGTCAACAGACCCATTAGTGTATGTTATCTTTCACGCGGAAACCGTTATGCAAATGATTCCGTAAGCTTTTACCGCGAGGAGCTGTTGCCGTGCCTGCGGGCCTGTCCGCCGGGTGGCCTGATCCTGGACGCTTGTATATCTTGTAAGGATATCGCGCAATATGCCGCTGATACGAACCGGACGCGCGAAATACTTTCGCAGACCGGCCAGTGATAACGTTTGTCAATCCATCACCGAATAGTGTAAAATACGCACCTCGGGCAGCACCTGCATGTAAAATGCCCCGCCGATAAACCTAGCTGCGCTGCCGTCGTCCGGGGTTTCATATCCGCCGTAGCGCAGGCTTACGTAGTGGCAGCCATCCGCCATTTCCGTATCCCTGTCCACATACAGGGGGTCAAGAGGACCGACGCCGGGCAGCATCACGCGGGCAAAGTCGCGCGCATGGGCGAGCAGCGGCGCATTTTTCGTGGGATCATCCTGAAGGGTGTCCTGCGTTCTGGCGCGCGTGGGCCTTTCGTCATGCTGGTTGGTGTTATCCCAATAAAGATAGACGGTTCCCTCAGAAGAAAATTGAAGGGTATACGGCGCATCCCCGCCCTCGGGGTATGCCTCCACCCACCAGGAGCCGTCGTGGTTGGTCACATCGTCGTGTTCAAGCTGCTGTGCCTCTATACGCATCAGGTTCACATCCGCACTAAGGGGCAGGCCGGACAGCAGACGCCTTGCGTAGGCGGCGGCATCTTCCACGCCGCGGATAGCTGTGGGGGAGGAGGCTTCCCCACTGATCACGGGAATAGCGGGAAGGGTGACGGGCAAGATGTATTCCGCCGTCGCAAACGAGAACAGAAAACCAATGCCCGCCACCGCCAGCGCGCAAATGGAGAGCCACCTTACGTTTTGGGCACGCTCAACAATGCTTTTGACGCGCTGCTTGGTGCGCGCGCCCTTCATGGTCATGCCCGTGGCCAGGGCCGTCAGCCCCGGCTCGCTTTTGGGCGCGGCGGCGAGGGCGAGCGTGCCGGCATAGGCAAGGCGCTCGTCCCCGTCCATACGGGCGGTTACGCGGTCGTCGCACGCCATTTCACAATCCATGCGGCTGAGGCTGGCCGCCAGCCATACAAGCGGATTAAACCAGTGCACCGCGCAGCACAGGCCGCGCAGCAGGTTCCACCATGGGTCGCGGGCCTTCTGGTGGCATAGCTCATGCATGAGCGCCTGACCGAGAGCCTCCGGCCGCAGGGAAAGAGGCAAAGCGATCCACGGCCGCAACACCCCCGCGAGGCACGCTCCCGGCAGAGGATCGACCCAGTAAACGGGAAGGGGCTTGACGTTATGCTCATTACAAAGCTTGTGATAAAGCGCAAGCTGATCGCCTGTCAGCGGGCCGACGCGCTCACGCTTTAGGCGGCGCAGAAAGGCCGCGTTGCGCACGGCGATAACGGCCAGCACGCACAGGGCGGCCCCGCCATAGAGCATCGCCACATAGCGCGCGGTATGTCCGTAGGAGCTTTCGGCCGCGAATTCAAACACGGCTCTTGACGCCGCTGTGCCGCGCACATTTCCCCCTCCCATGGCTTCCGCCAGGCCGCTCAGCGCGTCATGCGAGCGAACGCGCACCTGATCCGCGATGGGCCGTACGCCCAGATTGTCGGAGTAGGTGGGACGCAGCTCGTTCATCATTGGGTTGGGAAAGGAGAGCGGCAAAAGCAGCCGGACCGCGACCAGCAGCCATGCCAGGCAGATCAGCCGGTTGCCAAGCTGGCGGCGCAGCAAACGGCGCACAACGAGCAGGAGCAGAATCATCACGCTGCCTGTCAGCATGGCTTCGATCAGAAAGTTGAACAGGGTCGCGGCACGCATCATGAATTCCTCCTTTACTTAAAGCAGGTACCTTTTGAACGCGTCATAAAGGGTACAAAATAAGTTTCAAATTGTTGCGGACTACAACTGTACACCGAAATTTTACATGTGTCCACCCATTCTGTCAAGCGCATAATTGTAACAAGAAAAAGTTAAAAAGATGCCTTTCCACAAAATTTCCTCTTGCAATTTTGCGGAGGTTGATGCATAATATCGTCAAGCGGTTAAATTATCGCCCATAGGGCAGAAACTGTCCCATGCCGCAAAACCGAAGCGTAAGATTGGGTTTTAGCACGGGGCGGATGCAAAACAGGGAGGAATGTCAACATGGAACGCGTATTTAACTTCTCGGCCGGTCCCGCCATGATCGCTAAAAGCGTGCTGGAAAAGGCGCGCGACGAATTGGTCTCATACCCCGGCAAGGGGATGAGCGTGATGGAAATGAGCCACCGAAGCTCCATGTACGTTGATATTTTTAATGAAACAAAGGCGCTTTTGCAAAAGCTGATGAACATCCCGGAGGAATATGAGATTCTGTTCCTCCAGGGCGGCGCGACGCTCCAGTTCAGCGCCGTTCCCCTAAATCTTTTGACGGGCAGCGGCAAGGCCGATTATGTGGACAGCGGCAACTTCGCCCACCTCGCGATGGAGGAAGCCAAGCGTTACGGCACGGTAAAAATGGTCGCCTCCTCCCGCGAGGAGAACTACACCTACGTGCCCGACGTGGACCAGATCCAGTGGAACGCGGACGCGGATTATGCCTATATCACCACCAACAACACCATTTACGGCACGCGCTACACGAAAATTCCCGATACGGGAAAGGTGCCGCTCGTGGCCGATATGAGCAGCAACATCCTCTCCGAGCCCATGGATGTTAGCAAATTCGGCGTGATTTTCGCAGGCGCGCAGAAAAACATCGGGCCTGCCGGGCTGTGCATCGTGATTGTGCGCAAGGACCTTTTGGGCAGGGAAAATCCCCTTTGCCCCAAGCTGATGAGCTGGGCGCAGGAGGTTAAGAACGACAGCATGCTCAACACCCCCAACACCTACGGCATCTATATGGCGAAGCTGGGTTTCGAGTGGCTGCTCTCGCTGGGCGGCGTGGAGGCGATTTACAGGCAGAACGTGGAAAAAGCCGCGCTGCTGTACGACGCGCTTGACCAGAGCAAGCTGTTCAAAGCACCCGCGCGGAAGGACTGCCGCTCGCTGATGAACGTCACCTTTGTAACCGGCGACGCGGACAAGGACGCGGCCTTCGTTAAGTACGCCAGCCAGAACGGCCTTGTCAACCTCAAGGGCCACCGCAACGTCGGCGGCATGCGCGCCAGCATCTACAACGCCATGCCGGTCGAGGGCGTCCAAAAGCTTGTGCAAGTCATGAAAGCCTTTGAAAAGGAGAACGCCTGACATGTTTAAAATTCAAACGCTGAACAGCATTTCGGATATCATTCACCAGCATTTAAGCGCCGACAACTATCTGATCGCCACCGAGGAACCCGTCCCGGACGGCATCCTGGTCCGTTCCGCCAGCATGCACGAGATGGATCTGCCCGAAAACCTGCTCGCCATTGCGCGCGCGGGCGCGGGTACCAACAACATCCCCATCGACGAGTGCTCCAAGCGCGGCATCGTGGTTTTTAACACGCCGGGCGCCAACGCAAACGCCGTGGCCGAGCTGGTCGTCTGCGGGCTAATGCTGGGCAGCCGCAACGTGGCGGGAGGCATCGACTGGGCGGCGACGCTTAAAGGCAAAGGCGACGAGGTTCCAAAGCTTGTGGAAAAGGGCAAGGGACAATTCGCCGGGCCCGAGGTGCGCGGCAAGACGCTGGGCGTTATCGGCCTGGGCGCGATCGGCGCGATCGTCGCCAACACTGCGGCGCAGGGGCTTGGCATGGAGGTTGTGGGCTACGATCCCTATATCAGTGTGGAAAGCGCGTGGTCGCTAAGCCGCGCCGTCAAGCGCAGCACCTCCGTGGACGAGATTTACGCCCACGCGGACTATATCACCATACACGTACCGCTCAAGGATAACACGCGCGGCATGATCGACGCCGCGACCATCGCCAAAATGAAGGACGGCGTGCACCTGCTCAACTTCAGCCGCGCCGAGCTGGTCGATGCGGACGCGCTTAAAGACGCGCTGGAAAGCGGCAAGGTCGCCAGTTACGTCACCGACTTTCCCACCGATGCCGTGCTTGGCATGAAAAATACCGTCGCCATCCCGCACCTGGGCGCAAGCACGCCCGAAAGTGAGGAAAACTGCGCCTCCATGGCCGCCTGCCAGCTTAGAGACTACCTGGAGTTCGGGCAAATCCGCAACAGCGTGAACTTTCCTGAAATTCTGCTGGGCTACAGCGAGGGTACCCGCGTGCTGATCATCCACGAAAACGAGCCCGGCATGGTCAGCGCCATTTCGGCTGCCATCGGCGCGCGCAAGATCAACATTAACAACATGCTCAACAAAAGCCGCAAGAACATGGCCGTCACCGTGCTTGAGCTCGATAAGCTGCCGGACCAGCGGCTGCTGACCGAGCTGATGGCCCTCCCCGGCGTCATCCGTGTACGGTGCTTCCACGAGGAATAAAAAACAGAATTACAAGGTTGGGAGCTGCTCAAAATGGTTTGAGCGGCTCTCTTTTACATATCCGGCCGGCCCGCTTTAAGCTTAAGCACGTTACGCAATTAAGGCGGCGGTGCAATTCCGGGCAGGGTGATGCGGCGCGTCTGAGGCGGCCGGTGGCGTACCCGCCCATCCGTGCGGTTGTGCCGCAACGGCTGCGCTGCGCACACACGGCGGTTTAGAATTGCGTCGCCGCCCCTTGCTCTTTCGCGCCTTTCGCGCGTATAATAAGCCCAGCAGATCTTCGTCAAGGAGGGGCTTCATGTATTACCGTCTGCTTCCGCAGCTTCAGCCTATCGAGCCTGAGGATATCGACCTGTCTGTGCTGACGGCCGGGTACATCGACTGCGACGGGCTGGAGGCCGCTATCGACCGCTTTGGCTTTACGGATATTTCACCCGAGGCCTGCCTGGCGGACCGGGATAATTACCGTAACCTCGTGGATGTATATGAGGATTATACCTTCGGGCTGGTGAGCATTGTGGACGTCAACAGCGTTTACGATGTGAGCGACCGCCTGGCGTTTTTCTTTCGCAAAAACCTCTTTCTGGTGGTCAACCTGCGGGACGAGGACGGCAGCACGCTGGAAACCTTTCAGGCGACGCTGCGCCGCTACAGGCCCGAAAGCGTCACGCTGGAAAAGCTGATCTTCGCGATGCTGGAAAGCACCATCAGCAAGGACGCGCAGGGGCTGAAGCGAATTGAGATGAAAATTGACGAGCTGGAGGAAACCGTGGCCCTGGGCAACGCGGATAAAACCCTCAGCGTGCGTATCTATGAACAAAAAAAGCAATTGCTGATCCTGCGGGGCTATTACGAGCAGCTGATCGATCTGGGCGAGGCTCTGGAGGAAAATGAAAATGAAATTTTTGAAAACGACGCGCTCCACTACTTTGCCCTTCTAACGGCTAAGGCGGAACGCCTGTCGGGCACCGTCAACATGCTATGCGACGAATTAAACCAGCTGCGGGACGCGCTGACGGCCACAATGGATTACCGGCTCAACCACATTATGGAGATTTTCACCATCATCTCCGGCGTGTTTCTGCCGCTGACGCTGATGGTGGGCTGGTACGGCATGAACTTTGAACATATGCCGGAGCTGGAAAGCCCGTACGGCTATCCTTTGTTTATCGTGCTCAGCGTCGTATTGGCGCTGGGCTGCCTGATTGTGTTCAAGCGAAAGAAATGGTTTTGATCGGGGGAAACGAATGAAGCATATCGCATGGATGCTGGCGCTGCTGCTCGCTTTCGCGGGCTGCCTGCCCGCGTCCGCCGTCCGCGCTGAAAACATGCCCTCCGCGACGGAGGCGGACGGCACGGAACCCGGAGAGGATGAGGAAAGCATTACGGATGAGGAACTCTCCCGCGCGGACGCGGATGTGGACGCCGTTGCCGGGGATGATACCCTTGCGGCGGAGGATAAGCTGGAGAGGATTTTCAAATCCTACAGCACGCTTGGCGCGTGCGTGGTCATCATCGAAAATGGAGAAATTACTTTTACCTACTGCTATGGCGAGCGCAGAACCGGCGGCGACCCCATTACGTCCGGCACGGGCTTTCAGGTGGGCAGCATCAGCAAGCTGGTGGCCAATATCGGGCTGATGCAGCTGGTGGAAGAGGGCAAGGCCGGCCTGGAGGACGAGCTGGGCGACCTGCTGGGCTTCCCTGTGCGAAACCCGGCCTACCCTAATACGCCCATAACGCTCAGGCAGCTTATGAGCCACACGGCTGGTCTTAGGGACAGCGGCTATTACCAGGAAGCGCTCAACGGCCAGCCGCGCCCGCTAAGCGAGCTTTTCAGCGGCAACCGGCAGCAGTTTACCTTCCACTCAAAGGTGGAAGCGGGCGTGCGGAGGGAGTACAGCAACTTTGGCGGAGGACTGATCGGAAGCCTGATTGAAAAGCTGTCCGGGCAGACGCTTGACGCGTACATGACCCAAAACGTATTTGCGCCGCTGGGAATTACCGCGGGCTTTCAGGCTTCGTTGCTGCCGCAAAGCATGCCGCTGGCGGATATGTTTTTGATGCCGGAGCGGCGGCTTGCGAAGGAGCTGCGCGCCGACCCGACGCATGAGACGCGGCCCGACCCCGCGCGGCATTATTTCCTCACGGCGGGCAAGCTGATCATTACGGCTCCGGACCTTGCCAAAATCCTGATCGCGTTATGCGACGGCGGCATCTACGGGGATGTGCGCCTGCTGAAGGAAAGCACAGTCGCGGAGATGACGGCGCGGCAGAACCATCGCGGCTCCGTCGCTTGCGAAAGCGGGCACGGGTTGTTTATAAACATCATCACCGACGACCAGGTGGAGGGACGCACCATGTACGGCCACGGCGGCAAGGCCAACGGAATGCTCTGCGCAGCGTATTTCGACCCTACGGACCGCACAGGCGTTGTAATGCTTACAAACGGCTGCCGGAACCGCAGCGTGTATAACGGCGTGGGCATGCTTGGCCGCGCGGTGCTGCGCGTTTGTTACGGCGAAATTATCGAGCGGGATCATGTGACGCGAGATCCTTTTCTGGTTGAGAATTAAGCGCATGCATCCCACTCTTTGGTTGCATACTATCCGCATCCCTGTGGAATGACGGAGGTAACGTATGCAACCCAAATTTTCACGCAGCCTGAAACGAAACATGGAGCTGATGCATAATCTGCTGAAGCTGGACGAGACGGACGATATCGTTACGCGCGAGTTTACCGCCCTGGGGCGGGAATGCGTGCTTTATTTCGTGGAGGGCATGTGTAACGGCCAGCAGATTGGGGAAGGCGTCCTAAGGCCGCTGATGCGCTGCCGCGAGGATGTGACAGGCCAGGCAGCGCTCGAGCTTGCCATAAACCGCCTGATTGAGGCGGCCGAGTTGAAAACCGAAGCCGATCCGCATGCCGCGATACAGGAAATCATGCGGGGCCAGTGCGTTTTGCTGATCGATACGGTCGCCGAGGCGGTTGTCGCGGATTACCGGTTTTTTAACCGCCGGGGTATCTCAACGCCGCAGACGGAGAACGTCGTCATCGGTCCGCACGAGGCTTTTAACGAGTCGCTGCGCGACAACCTGACGCTTTTGCACCGGATGCTTCAAACCCCGGATTTTACGGTTGAAATTCTCGAAATTGGTACAAAAATCAGCACACAGGTGGCCCTGTGCTACTTAAGCGGCGCGTGCAAGCAGGAAACAGTGGACGAGATGAAAAAGCGCATAGAAGGGTCCTCGGTGGATTATGTGCTAGCCTCCGGCATTTTGGAACAGCTGATCGAGGACGACCCCTTCGCCCCCCTGCCTCAGGTGGTGGGCTCGGAACGGCCGGACAGGGCCGTCAGCTTTCTTTTGGAGGGGCAGGTGGTTTTGCTGCTGGACGGCAGCCCGCGCTCCTTGGCTATGCCTATGGGGTTCTGGCACCTGTTTCACGCGCCGGACGACAGCTACATGCGCTGGCAGTACGGCAGCTTCATGCGGATCATCCGGCTGTTCGGCGCATTGGTTGCGCTGCTTCTGCCCGCCATGTTTGTCAGCATTGTTGTTTTTCATCCAATGTCGCTGCCTATGACGCTGCTGACGAGCATCATGCAAAGCAGAACGACGCTTCCGCTAAGCCTTTTTGGCGAGACGATATTTATGCTGGCCGTTTTTCAGCTGATTAACGAAGCCGGTACGAGAGTGCCGGGGCTGATGGGGTCCTCGCTCGGCCTTGTGAGCACATTGATTCTGGGAACCGCCGCCGTTCAGGCCGAGCTGGTAAGCCCGATGCTGATCATTGTCGTCGCCTTATCCGGCCTTGGAAGCTATGCGTTGCCAAACTATTCGTTAAGCTTCGCCTTCCGGATGGGGCAGATGCTGCTGCTTATCGCCGGCGGCATGATGGGTATGGGCGGCGTGTGGCTGGTCTTTATCCTGCTGATTTGCTGGGTTGCCGGTATGGAAAGCCTTAGCCAGCCGTATCTTGCGCCCGTAAGCCCGGCGCGCGTGCATAATCCGGATTTGGTGCTTCGCGCGCCCATTTTCCGGCAGCGGCTTCGCGCCTACCTTGCCAATCCGGGCGAGATGAGGCGCGTAAACGGACAAATGCGCCGCTTTGACGAAGGGGGGAAAAGAAAGCCGTGATGACCGCGTGGTTTAAGCGCGCGCGGCAGACGCGCACGCCTGTCCAGGGGATGCAAAGCGAGGCCAAAAGCCGCAAACATGGAATTTATGCCGCATACCGGACGCTGGGCGCCATTGAGATTACAGCGCAGCTGCTGCTATGGATTACGCTGTTCTGTTACGACCAGACCGCGCATGCCTCCTGGCAGGCGGTGGTTTTGCTGCTTGTGCCCACCGCTCTTTTATGGGCGCTGTGGCAGGCGGGACGGCGCGGCATCCACGCGCGCGCGGGCGCGTTTGCCGGGCTTGTGCTGGTGCCCTGCCTGGTGCTGGACGCGGCCTTTCTGATAAATACGCTGACAGCGCTGATGATTGAGTTGATTCCCTCCTATTCCCGGCCGCTGCATGTGCTGCTATCCGCAGGGCTGTGCTTTTTAACCGTGTGTGTGAGCCGGGAAAACGGCGTCGCCTATGGGGCGGGAAAGATGGGCATATGGTTTTTAGGATTGTTTTTGCTGGGCAGCGTATTTCTCAGTGCCGACGCAAACCCCGGGCGGCTGTGGCCAATTTGGGGCCAGGGAATTGGCAAAACCGCCGTAACGGCGCTTTCGGGAATGGGAAGCGTGTGGGGCGTGGCCCTGCTGTTTTTTTTACCGCTTGAAAACAATCGAAGTCTGCAAAAGGCCGCCCGGGGAATCAGAATCCGGGACCGAAAAACCCTCCTAGGATGGACGCTTCTGCCGTGGGTGCTCGGCCTGGTCTGGGCGCTGTGGTTTGGCATGACCCATCCGTGGCGCTCGGGCGACGCGCTGTCCATCGGGGAAAGGCTGGTGGGGATGGCGCGGCACAGCACAAGTATCCTTTTATGCGAGCTGAACAACGTCATGTGGCTGCTGCTGCTGATTTTCTCGCTGGCCGGTGCCGCCATGAGCGGTGAAAAGCTGGTTAGAAACGCGGCGCCCAAAATTCCCCGGTCGGCTGCCTCGGCTGCGGTGCTGCTCCCCGGCACGCTATGCACGCTGATTTGGCCTGAATGGCTGTTTGACGCCCTGACGGTAGCGCTTCCCTATCGCGTGGCGCTGAGCGCCGCGGCAGCGCTTGCCATGATTGTAATCGCAAAAAAGGAGGCCCGGGCATGATAAAACGCCTGCTGCTGCTGACCTTGCTGATACCGCTCCTGACGGTTCTGTGCGGATGCGGATATCCGCCCACGGAGAGACAAACCTTTCCCATTTGTATGACGGTTGATATTACCAAGGAAGGAAAGACGCAGGTCGGCATTCAGGCTCCCGAGAATACCCAGTCCGGCGATGGCGGGCAGAGTTATGCAATCCTTGCCGCCACAGGCGACACGCTTCAGGATGCTCTGTATATCCTGGAGGCGTCTACGCCATATCCGCTCAACTTTTGCCAGCTTCGTCTGTTAATGATCAGCTATGAGCTGGCGTCCACGACGGAGATGAGGGGATTCTTAAGGCAGTTGGCGGAGCTGCCGACCATGCGTCCAAACGCGTTTGTCATGGTAGCGCTGGGCAGCGCGCTGGAGGTGATGAATGCGCAGAAGCCGGACTTTGGCATGCGGCTGAGCACGCATCTTAACCTGCTCTTCGAGCGGCTGCGCGATGAGGACATGCTGCCGGATAGCACGCTGGCCTCCTGCGTGCGCGAGCTGGGTGAAAAAAGAAGCGATCCGATCATATGCATCTGCGCTGTTAATCCGCAACTGCTTCCCGAGGATCAGAAAAAGAGCGGAGAGGGTCAGCAGGGCGGTGGCGGAAGCGAGAGCGGCGGCGGCGGAAGCGGCGGTTCGGGCGGAGAGGCGGCAGCGTTTGCCTTGGGCGAGCCGTGGAACAATAAGCTGCTGCCGGATCAGCTTATTGCCGGCATGCTGCCGCACAGCAGCAGCAATCCCGTGGAATATTTGGGGGCCGCTGTGATCAGCGACGATCGTATATCCGGCCTTTTAACCGCGCGAGAAGCGCAGGTGGTACTCCGCGCGAAGGACGAGTCCACGCTTCGCGTTGCGGCGGAAGGGGATAGCATGCAGCTGCAGGTCTGGATAAAGAAGGGCACGCCGCTGCATAAGGAAAGCGGCGTGCTGCTGAACGTTATGAAAAAGCTTCAGGCTTTGGACAGCGACGCCCTAGGCTTCGGCGGCGCGAGCGCAGCCTCCTTTTATGAGGATGCCGCGTGGGAAGCGTTTGATTTTCACGGAAAATACAGCGGGGCGGATATGGTGATCTGCGTGGAGTAAGGAAAAAACGGCGTATAAAGGCGCGGATATTTTCTAAAAGCTCTTGACAACGCGTCGAAATATGCTATACTACAAACGAAGGTCAAAGATAGTCAACATGCTTTGGGACCTTCAAAGATACTTATTTTATCCGACAAGGAGGGAAAACCTATGTCGAATCAGCAATTTACAGAAAAAAGCCGCGAAGCGCTTTCCAACGCCCAGCAGCTGACGGTTGAATACCAGAACCAGGAGGTCACGCAGGAGCATTTGGCTTATGCGCTGCTTTCCGACGCGCAGGGGTTGATCCCCCAGCTTTTGACCAAAATGGGCAAGCAGCCGGAGGAAATCAAATCCCGGCTGGAAACCATGATTTCCCGTCTGCCCAAGGTGACGGGCGCGGGCCGCGAGCCTGACAAGATCTACATCAGCAGCGATGTGGAGCGTGCTTTGGTCGCCGCGCGTGACCGCGCGCAGCGCATGAAGGATGAATACCTGAGCGTGGAGCACCTGTTTCTGGGCCTGCTGGAAAAGCCCACCCGCGCCATGCAGGAGCTTTGGAAGGGCTACGCCATTGAGGAAAAGACCTTCCTGCCCGCGCTTCAAAGCGTGCGGGGAAACACACGCGTAACCGGCGAAACGCCCGAGGATACCTACGATGTGCTGGCGAAATACGGCCAGGATCTGACTGCCCTTGCGCGCAGCCAGAAGTTGGACCCGGTGGTAGGCCGCGACAACGAAATCCGCAGCGTCATCCGCATCCTCACCCGAAAGACCAAGAACAATCCCGTGCTGATTGGCGAGCCTGGCGTTGGTAAGACCGCCATCGCCGAGGGCCTGGCGCAGCGCATCGTGCGCGGCGACGTGCCTGAAAGCCTGAAGGACCGGCAGGTCTTTTGCCTGGACATGGGCAGCCTGATCGCCGGCGCCAAATACCGCGGCGAATTTGAGGAGCGCCTGAAGGCAGTGCTTGCCGAGATCAAGAAGAGCGAGGGCAAAATCCTGCTTTTTATCGACGAGTTGCACACCATCGTGGGCGCGGGCAAAACCGAGGGCTCCATGGACGCGGGCAACCTGTTAAAGCCTATGCTGGCGCGGGGCGAGCTGCACCTGATCGGCGCGACCACGCTGGACGAATACCGGAAATATATTGAGAAGGACGCTGCGCTTGAGCGCCGGTTTCAGCCCGTGCTGGTGACGGAGCCAACGGTTGCCGATACCATTTCCATCCTGCGCGGCCTTAAGGAGCGCTATGAAGTTTTCCATGGCGTGAAGATCACCGACGGCGCGCTGATCGCCGCCGCCACCCTGTCCAACCGCTACATTACCGACCGGTTTTTGCCGGATAAGGCCATCGACCTGGTGGACGAGGCCTGCGCGATGATCCGTACCGAGATCGACTCCATGCCCGCTGAGCTGGACGAGGTCAGCCGCCGCATCATGCAGCTGGAAATTGAGCAGGCGGCTCTGAAGAAGGAGAGCGACGAGGGCAGCCAGCGCCGCCTTGCCGCGCTGGAGGAGGAGCTTTCCAAGCTGCGCGACGAGTTCAGCGCCATGCGCGCGCGCTGGGAAAATGAAAAGAGCGCCATCCAGAAGGTGCAAAAGCTTCGTGAGGAAATTGAGCGTGTGAACGCTGAAATCCAGAAGGCGGAGCGCGGGTATGATCTGGGCCGCGCCGCCGAGCTTAAGTATGGCGAGCTGCCAAAGCTTCAGGGCGAGCTGCTTAAGGAGGAAGAGATCGCGGAGCGCGAGCGCGGCGATGGAAGCCTGCTGCGCGACAAGGTTTCCGACGACGAGATTGCCCGCATCGTGAGCCGATGGACGGGCATCCCGGTGACCAAGCTCAAGGAGGGCGAACGTGAGAAGCTGCTTGAGCTTCCACGGGAGCTCCACAGGCGCGTGATCGGTCAGGACGAGGCGGTTACCAAGGTAAGCGAGGCCATTTTGCGCAGCCGCGCTGGCATCGCGGATGAAAACCGCCCCATCGGTAGCTTCCTGTTCCTCGGCCCTACCGGCGTGGGCAAGACGGAGCTTGCCAAGGCCCTTGCGCAAAGCCTGTTCGATGATGAGAAGAACATGGTGCGCATCGACATGAGCGAATACATGGAGAAATTCAGCGTCAGCCGCCTTGTAGGCGCGCCTCCGGGATATGTGGGCTACGAGGAGGGCGGACAGTTGACCGAGGCCGTGCGGCGCAAGCCCTATTGCGTCGTGCTTCTGGACGAGGTGGAAAAGGCGCATCCGGACGTGTTCAACATCCTGTTGCAGGTGTTGGACGACGGGCGCATTACCGACAGCCAGGGCCGCACCGTGGACTTTAAGAACACCATTATCATCATGACCTCAAACCTGGGCAGCCAGTACCTGCTGGACGGGATTGAGAACGGACGGATCACCGAAGCGGCCCGCGACAGCGTCATGCAGTTGTTGCGCACGCAGTTCAGGCCGGAGTTTCTTAACCGGATTGATGATATCGTATTTTACAAGCCGCTGGAGCGCGAGGAAATTACCCGGATTGTGCGGCTGCTGGCCATGGGCCTTGCCAAACGGCTGGAAGAACGCGACATCCATATCGAGCTTTCCGAAGCGGCGGTGGACGCCATCGCGGACGCGGGGTTTGATCCCGTGTACGGCGCTCGCCCGCTGAAGCGCTATATGCAAAGCCATCTGGAAACGATGCTCGCCCGCGAGATCGTTAGCGGCGGCATCCTGCCGGGGCAGCGTGTGGTTGTTAATGTGGACGGGGATGGAAAGCTCGTGTGCCGCACGGAAGCGTTGGCGGTTAGGTAGGCGTGAAGAAACCCGGTGAGAGGAGTCGGAGGGCCAGCAGCCCTCCGGCTCCTCTATATTTATGCGAGGACTTACCGTTGCCGCCGGATCAGGGCAATAATGAAATCGAGGAAAGCCAAGGTGGAAGAAATAGCGGCATTCATTCGTTGTTATATACTGGAAATAAAACTTTCCGTGAGCCAATGCGAATGACGTGCATCAGAGGAGGGGACGGGAATGAAGCGGATACTGGCATGGATGCTCTTTACGGCAATGTTACTGCCTGGAATGGCGGTGGGCGCGCAGAATGAATCGGGAGCGCCGGAGGTGGCGGCGCCGGCGTTTGTCTCCTACAACTTCGAAACGGAAGTAGGCGGATTGCTGAGCCTGAAATTTAACATTACCCAAGAGGCTGGGGGACTGTTTGTCTTAGAGGATGGTTACCTGAGCGTAGGCTATGAGCAGGAGGATGATGTGATCAGCCCGTTCCCAGCTGGAAAACCGTTAACCTGCTTAAACAGCGATTTGAGCGTGCGCTGGGTGCTGGAGGACGAGCGCCTGGCCGGAGCGTGGTACACGGACCTGCTTGAGCTTCCCGACGCGCTGCTGCTGGGGAGCGAGCGTTCCCCGGCCGACGTGGGGCAGATCTATTCCCTTATGATGGTCGAAAAGGACACGGGAGCCGTCCGCTGGCAGATCGAAGGGAAGAAGCGTATGGGAGACGGGCTGCTGTATATCGGCCCGTGCCGGGCGGACGAAAACGGCAACATCCTGGTGGGCTCCAACGGCGACCTGCGCGGCAATCAGGATGGAGCGGGCACACTGTCGCTGCTTAATGCCGCCGATGGCTCGGTGCTGTGGACGAAGGAATATCAGACGGAATATGGTATGATCATGATTTCGGACATTTGCCCGCTGGGCGATGGATGGTTGATATCCGGCAGGCTCGGTGAACGCGGAGAGGACGCGGTCATTCTATACGCCGGCCCGCAATGGGTGACACAGGGCTATTTTATCCTGCGGTCTGAGGCTGAGAGCTATCACTATGTCCCGCGGCGGCTGATACCGGCGTCCGAGGATGTGGTGTATCTGGGAGGCTGGGAGTGGGAGCTGAATGCCGAGGCGGGCAAGGAGGAGAATCCCACGCTGTATATGATGCGCATTACGCAGGATGCTTTTATTGACTGACAATCCACAGAAAAGGTGAAAACGCGCCGCATGCTCACCTTTGTCCGCCGCTAATTTGACGGCCCTGAACGGAAGCCTCCCGCTTCCGTTTTTTTGTACGCCGCCAGTCCCGCAAGCGGCGGTTCAGCTGTTGGCACTTGACAGCACGTTTGATTGGATACAGGGGCGCTCAGCGATTCTGCCATACCTTCGGTCACTCACCTGTCCTCTGGCAGACATCCTCTTTCGAGCAACTGATTTCAACACGCCCTGTTCCTTTCATGCTGTATTACCGGCAACCGCCGGGTCCTTTCCTCCGTCTGCTTTCGCAGACTTCTCAGGTACTATGACCCAGACTGACTTCTGTGGACTCAGCCATGCCTTGCAACATGGGTTACATCTCGCGATGCGTTCCCCACAGACCTTCATACATAAGGTACAATAGCCTTCATTCCATGTAGCCGCCGCATTTACGTGACAGAGTTAGGATAGTATGGGACTTCGACTTGCGCGGCAGCTTTGTCCGCTCTGTCCCGCCTTGTATGCGATTTCTGTTCGTCGGCTCGGAACTTTGCCTGCGGCTTCCTTCAGATTCTACCTCGCGATAGACACCCTTGCCGTTCGGCTAACACTTCCTACTACCAAGCGAGTAGTGGACTTTCACCACCTAGCTTATTGCCCATGGCGGGCGTACAGCGAAAGCTGCGCCAGTCTGGCAGACTGACGCAGCGCTTTCTCGAATATATTTGGTATTTGTCAACATTCTGAAGTTATAACCTCGTCTTAGATATATCGTTTCGTTGTTTTATGCAGTAAGTTTTACTTCTCCTTTTCGTGTCGATTTGCATGAAATACAAAGATTATCGCCATCTGCCAAGGTAACAATAAGACCATCTTGGGTAGACTTTGCTGAAATAGAGGTTGAGCTCATAGCCCCAGCGAGTGCGCCGATGCCAGAACCAGAAGCGCCAAAGCTCAGAACGCCACCTACGAGTGCCGAACCGATGGCCTTTCCTCGTCTTTTGCTCTTTCCGCGAGGATCTATAAAGCGAAGCGAATGCTTGCCAGCGCTAATGGTAAAGGAATAAGGTTCTTTCCTTGCAGCTAACACATGCGTTTCGCCATCCAGAATAAATTGAATCTTGCTTTTTTGAAAAATCCTTATCAATCCCAAAAGGCCGCCTGATTTTACCCAGAGGTTTTCATTTTGAACCGTAATTGATACCTGTGCGCTCATGATAAAATCCTCCTATTTCTTGAAATGTGTCAGAATTTCTAGTCTCAAAAGCCGGTTATAACTTACCTTGAGCCGCTAGCTGCATTTTGGCTTGATAGATGTCGCTTTCCAGAAGTGCAAGTGCTTCTTTTAAACTGTCGGCTTGCTTAGATTGGATGTAGCTCCAAATTTCGCCGCCCCAATTCCAGTATTTCTCTGGGACGCCTCCATCCTTTATTAAATTTCTTAGCTGTTTTTCTACCGCCTCAATCATGCTTTGAGCAATGATAAGACTCTTCTGATCCTCCACATAAGTAGCTTTACAAGCCTTTACTTCTTTGCAATATTCAAAGGTTGGCTCGATGCTTTTGAACAATCCTATCAAAAATAATGCAATACAAATGATGCCAAATGTAAAGGCAGTATTTAGGAGGATATTTCTGTGCAACATAAGAGAAGGGTTCATGATGCATGCAATTATACTATAACCGAGACATCCAAAAATGACGCACACTTGAAAAAGCGGATTCAGCAACTTCTCTTTCATGTAACCAACTGTGCTATTCGTTATGAAAGCAATGCCTGCATGAGATTGTTCTGCTAAAGATATGCGTTCTTCAAGTTCCGCAACCTTTTCCGCCTGTTCTTCTTTGGCATAATGGCATAGCATGCAGGAAACACGTAACGTTTGCAAAATCGGATCCTCACAACGAGGATCGCCATCATCAAAAGAAAACTCTTGGCTTTCTGTCATGTCCAACCTCTCTCCCCCTGCTTTAGTTATTGCTATCATAAACAGCGGTGAGCATTAAGAGCGTATTGAGATCGTTATTCAGTTCTGCCTGAGCAACAGATGCTTCGATGGAATCAAGCTGATCGTTTAAAGCCTGAACTGTAGAAAGAAGCTCACGGTTCTGATCGGACAGACTTTTCATAGTATTCAACATTTCTGCACGTTGCCTTTCTTCATGAAGTATATGCAATGCTTCCTTTAGATTGTCGGCACGTCCATCCTCAACGTAACTCCAAAGCAAGGGAGCTTCATCCCAATATTTTTCGGGAATTCCCTCTGGCATCTTGGAAAGAGCCCTCAACAAGGCCGTACATTTCGCAATGCTTGCCTGTGTGCCATCTCTTTCCCTCTTCCAAGCAGAAATGTTGCGCCCGTGCATCTCCCTTTCTGTTTGATATGCGATAAGCGCGCATCCGGCTTCAATTTTAGCATTGCTTAAATCGCGCTTCTTTACGATAACAATAATTGTGATCATTATGCCGATACACAAGATAAACAGTATAGGAGTCCACCCAAGTACATTGCTCAGCATGCCCATTGCTACAATGGTTCCTAGAATCAATGGGCCATAGAAGCCTGAATCGCGAACAGCACGATTTCGTTCCACCTGATCAGAGAAATACTCATCATCTGAAATAAATCGACGGTTGATCTTTTGGTTTTGCTTTGCAAGCTGCTCAATCAGCGCTTCCTTTAGAATCACAATCTTCGCCGCAACTTGAAAACCGTTTAAGTCTTTGCCTTCATCAACATCAAGCCATGTCATCAGATCAGCTTCCATATATCTCACCACACCTCTGTTCCATCGGAATATGTAAGCGTCCCAAGCAAAACTCCTATGAGATCGCCAAAGTACATTTTGAATAGCTTAGCGATAGCAACAGGCAAGCCAATAATGCTTATAGACCAAAGGACAACGCGTCCGTATTCATGAAGCCGCTCACGATATTTATCATCATCGCCAAGATACTTCCACAAAAACAGCCCCATGCCAACCCATGCAACAAACAATGCTCCTGCACGAGATTTGCTTGGAAATTTTCTTGTAACAACTCTGGCTTCTTGGGTCGATGCCTGTTTTCTTCCGCAGATCGGGCACGCGGTTGATCCATATGGAATTTCCGATAAGCATTGGATGCATTTCATTATTATTCTTCCTTTCCTTATGAGTTTTCTCAATCAGAATTATATTACAAATGTTGGTTGTAGTCAATACTATTAATGAGAGATTTAAAAAAACGAAAATAGCACTATTATAATAATGGGTGATAAAAGTAATGCTGACAAATTTGAAGAAACTGCGAAAAGAATACAACATTTCCCAGCAGGAGCTGGCTGAAATTTTGGACATTAGCCAACAATCCATCAATAAATATGAAACCCGTAATGTTCAACCGGATATAGAAATTTTAAAGAAGATGGCAGATTATTTTCATACGACCATTGACTATATTGTGGGAAGGGAAGAACAACTAAAAGTAGTTGTAGGAGGGCAAAAAATACAATTATCAATTGAGGAAATCGCATTATTGGCGCAATATCGCAATTTAGATATAGAACAGAGAGAATGTCTACGGTTACTTTTACGGACATGGGAAAAATAGCTTCAAACGTGATTCATGCTCTCTTAGTAATTATTATAGCTGGCTTTCTATTCGCTATTGGTTACGCTGCTTGTAACCTTTTTTGCTATGAAAACCTAAGGAACCGCTGATTAAAACGGTTCTAGGTTACTTTGAGTAAACACGGTAAGGCCAAAGAACATCCTAAACCCCCAAAAAACACGAAAACGCCCGGTTACTCCTGCTTTTCTCCTCCCCAAGGGCAGACGTCTCCCTTGTCAGTCCCAATCGACTGCCAGTCTGCGCCCTGCCTTCGCTAACGAGTATAAATTGCTGCTGGCAAACAAAACAAGCAAGCGGTTCAGGTTTTTCGCAAGCCCACGATAGACTGTCTTACGAAAGCCACATTGCACTTTGACGAAATGGAATGGATGCTCGACCTTGCTGTGACCGCCAGTCATTCTTGACTTGAACCGCGCTTGCCAAAGTGCTATACTCATCTTAGCGTGGGTTCCGCGGGGCCTGCCGCTCAATGTGAAAGAAAAAGGAGGAAAGGCAAGTGGAAAGCTGCGAACGAAGTAGAGCGACAGAAGCTGGCGTGCCATGCGGTTGCGCTTGCCTTTCCGATAAATAACGGAAGCAGCCGAAACGGCCTGAGCCGTGCCATGGCAGCGCAAAACCGAAGTCGCCTGTAGGCGGCGGCTTCTTTTTGCGCGTGCCGCGTTTTTGTCGCGCACTTCCTCGCTGAACCAACCGTCTGGCGCTTTGCGGGGCGGAGAAGAACAGGAGGCGCGAATATGAAAAACAATCGAAACGACCGCTTTGACGAACTTTCGACATTGCTTGACAACCAGAAAATCGGAGCGCTGCGCGAGGCCCTGTCGCAGCTTAACGGGGTGGACGCCGCCGGGGTGCTGGAAAGGCTATCCCCTGAGCAGGCGGCGCTTGCGTTCCGAACGCTGCCAAAGGAGCTGGCGGCGGAGGCCTTTGCCAATCTGCCACCGGAGGCGCAGCAGGTGATCGTCACCGCCCTGACGGACAGGGAGCTGGCCGCCGTCGTTAGCGAGCTGTATGTGGACGACGTTGTGGATATGCTGGAGGAAATGCCCGCCAGCGCGGTCAAACGGGTGCTCAAAAACACGCGCCCGGAGACGCGCGGACTGATCAACCAGTTCCTGCGCTACCCGGACAATAGCGTCGGTAGCATCATGACGGCGGAGTTCATCGACCTGAAACGGGAAATGACCGTCAGCGAGGCAATCCGCCATATCCGCGACGTTGGGGAAAAAAGGGAGCTGATCTACACCTGCTACGTCGTTGACGACCAGCGCAAGCTGGAGGGCGTCGTCACCTTGAAGGAGCTTTTGCTGTCCCCCGACAGTAGGACGGTGGGGGAGCTGATGGAGGCGGGCGTGATCTCGGCGCTGACGACCGACGACCGGGAGGAAGCGGCCAGACGGCTGCAGCGGTATGATTTTCTCGCTTTGCCGGTAACGGACCGGGAGGGGCGGCTGGTGGGTATCGTCACGGTGGACGACGTGATGGACGTAATGGAGGCGGAGGCCACGGAGGATTTCGAGCGCATGGCCGCCATGGCGCCCTCCGAAAAGCCCTACCTGAAAACAGGGGCGTTCACGCTTGCGCGCAAGCGCATCCTATGGCTGCTTGTGCTGATGATTTCCGGCATGATCACCGGCGGCATTCTGGGGCGGTACGAAGCCGCCTTTGCCGCGCTGCCGATGCTTGTCACCTTTATTCCGATGCTGACGGATACAGGCGGGAACGCCGGCAGCCAAAGCAGTACGTTGATCATCCGCGGCATGGCGGTGGGGGAAATACGCGCGCGAGACCTGCCGCGCGTATTGTGGAAGGAGCTCCGCGTCAGCCTAATCGTGGGCGTGGCGCTGAGCGCCGTTAACTACGCGCGGCTCCTTTTGACCTATCCGGGACAGGCGGGCATGGCGCTAACGGTTGCGCTTTCCATGCTCGCGACCGTGGTGATGGCCAAGACCATCGGCGGCATGCTGCCGATTCTGGCAAAGGCGCTTCACGCCGACCCGGCCATTATGGCCGCGCCGCTTATCACGACCATTGTGGACGCGCTTTCGCTACTGATTTATTTCTCGCTTGCGCAAATGTTGCTGGGGATATAAAAATAACCGCCGCAGGCAGATATAGGCGGGGGATGGGGCGAAGCCCCATCCCCCCAAGTGTTTATTCATACATATCGTAGAACTGGAACAGATATACGCCGCCCCATTCGCTGTCGATGGTATAATCCACGCCGTCACCGCGAAGGTCGCTCAGATGGGCGAGCAGCTTGAGAGGCTCCGGGGAAACGCAACCGCGCGCAAGGCGTACATCCTCTCTGAGGAAAATGGTCGCGTCCATATTGTCGGGATCGATCCCAAAGGCGGAGAGCTGGGCCATATATTCCGGCGAGCGCGTGCCCCAGCCCCCCCAGAACATCACGTTTGTGGGCACGCCGTTTTCAGTGTTGGGAAACATGCGGGGGTCCATTACCATGGTGGTATCCGTAATGAACAGCAGGTCGGGGTTATCCAAGGCATATTCATCCAGGTCCGCGAAGGGGTCAACGAGCGCCGCTTCGCTGTTTGGGTCCACCTGTGCGGGCATCAGCCCCTTAACGGCGGGAACCGCATACCAGATGGTAAGCGCCGCGCAACCGCAGGCAAGCGCCGCAAGCACGCCTGCGCGCCGGCCGCGCAGCGCGCGCCCCTCGGGCAGGCCCGCCGGTAACAAGCCAAAGAGCAGCGCCGCGAGCGGAAGCAGCGCCACCAGCGCCGCGCGCAGAGGCAGGCGGCCCTCCATCCCCAGATAGATCAGCAGGGCCGCGCCAAGCAGCAGGGCCGCGCCAAGGCACAGCCAACGCCATAATACGCCCTTGCGCCTGAGTAGCAGCGCCACGGCGCAAAGCGCGGCGACCGCGCATAAGAGCCAGACGGAGCGCATGGCCGTGGGATCCTTTTGGGGAAACTGCCCAAGCTGTGCGAGGCTTCCGCTGATTGCGGCACTCAGGCTGTGGTCCTGCGAAGCGCTTTGGTACGCGTATATTTTGTCGAAGGCCTCGGCGGTAATGTTGGAATCCATAAAATACCAGTCGTTCACAAGCTGGCGCTCGCTTTCCGTCCAGCCTATTTCCTCCAGAAGCTCCTGCGGCAGGCCATCCAGCCCGGCGTAATCCATCACTTGAATTCGGGCGCGCTGCCACGCCAGGCTATCCTCCATTCCCGCAGTACGGATTTCCCACTCACGCAGGCCGGCTAATCCGCCCATCACCAAGGCGACCAGCAGCGCTGAGAGCAAAAGCGGACGCCAGCTGCGCTTTTTGTTTTTCCCAAAGCCAAAATACTCCGTGCCTACGAAAAGGAAGGCGAGGCCGCAAAACAGCAGTATAGGCACGGCGGTGATCTGGCGGAGGCTATAGGCGAAGACGACAAGAAGAAGGCTAAACGCCATGCCGCGGATGATTTGTCCGTCGCCGGCACGTTGGCAGTCTATGCTCATAATTTGTAGCACGGCCGCCGCGCCCAGCAATCCGGCCGTCACCGTGTAGGTAACGGCACAGCTGTAAACCATTGCGTAGACCGTCAAAAACGCGGCGCCGGCGGCCAGGCCCAGCCATGCGGAACGGCCATGATTCTTAAAGCACATGACTAGGCTTTTTACGCAAACCGTACTGCTAAGCCATAGAAAAGCGAGCTGCATCCAGCTGAACCACGCGACGCCGGGAAAGGCGTTGCCAAGCCAGTTTAGCGGGTAGCATAGCAGCGCGTTCAGGTATATATTAAACGTGGGGATCACACCGCCGTAAAAGCCCATGAATGCGCGCAGAATATACATATCGTCGTTGTTGGCAAAACGCATATCGCCAAAGAGCCACAGGCAAACGAGCATTGCTGTGGACAGGGCGGCGCCGGCAAGCCATGCAACCCATACCGAAAAGGATTTTGGAGCACGGGGCATCAGAGGGGTCTTTTCCATATATTCATTGTCTCCTTTAATCAGGATGCGCGTTCGCGTCCAAGGGACGCGCAGGCGTATCAACGCACGCTCATGATAACGTTTTTGCATGGGAGCGTCAAGCGGGGGAATAGGAGAAGAAAACATGAGGCTTGCGCAAGCCGAAGTATCAACGCGGGGTTCCGTGCATACAATATTATGCGCGGCGCTTTGACATCACGGCTAAAGTGCGATACAATTCCTATTGAGACATTAAATGATTTCGGCCCGTGCTGGCGAAAGACCCGATTGCGGCCAAGGTTGCAAAGCGGGCCAAATCGCGTGGTTCCGCCGCCGGAGCAGCGGCGTAAAAGGAGGAAGGCCCATGGACGCAGCGACGCGCGACGCGCTTGTATCCGCCCTCAGAGAGAGCATCCCCAAGAAGCAGCTCGCCGAAAACGCGCCCATGACCCGCTATACCACCCTGCGGCTTGGTGGGCCGGCGGAGCTTATGTGCGAAATCGCTTCGGCGGAACAGCTTTCCACCGCGCTTGCCGCGGCGGATGCGCTACATGTGCCGGTCACGCTGCTGGGCAACGGCAGCAACATACTTGTGCGGGACGGCGGCATTCGCGGGCTCATCATCCACATTGGCGAGCAGTTTGCGGAGGTATCCGCGCCGGCGCCCCTGCCGGACGGGCGGATTGCCCTGACGGCGCAGGCGGGAGCGACGCTTCAAAAGCTTTGCAACGCGGCGGCTGATTACGCGTTGACAGGGATTGAGTTCGCATCGGGCATCCCCGGCACGGTAGGCGGGGCGGCGTATATGAACGCGGGCGCATACGGCGGCGAGATGAAGGACGTGATCAGCGGCGTGACCGCCTGTGAATCGGATGGGCGAACCGTCGCCTATACAAACGAGGAAATGAGCTTCGGCTATCGAAAAAGCCGCCTGACGGAGGCACAGGGGCCGGTGGCCGTCGCGTCCGTCACCGTGTGCCTGACACCGGGGGACGAGGATACCATCCGCGCAACCATGCGTGAATTTTCCGCCCGGAGGCGGGAAAAGCAGCCGCTCAGCATTCCAAGCTGCGGCAGTACCTTCAAGCGCCCGGAGGGGCAGTTTGCGGGGACGCTGATCGATCAGTGCGGGCTGAAGGGCTTTCGCATCGGGGGGGCTAGCGTTTCCGAAATGCACGCAGGCTTTCTGGTAAATGACGAAAACGGCACGGCGGCAGATTATCTGGCGCTGATCGCGCACGTGCAGCGCACGGTGCTGGAAAAGACGGGCGTGGCGCTGACGCCCGAAGTGCGCATTCTAGGCGAGGAGCCGGCAGTGGAGCAGGCCTAGCACAAAAGAGGGGGAACAATATGCATTTCCTGATACTGACGGGCATGAGCGGCGCGGGCAAAACCGTTGCCATCCGCTATTTGGAGGATCTTGGCGCGCTTTGCGTGGACAACCTTCCGCCGATGATGCTGGTGCCCTTTATGGAAGCGTGCCAGAGCGCGCACCTGAGAAACCCCATGATCGCCATCGCTGCTGACGTGCGCTCCGGCGAGTTTTTCGACGCCAAGGCCGTTACCAAAATGATCGACGAGGCGCGCATGGTGGGCTTTCATATCGACACGTTGTTTGTGGAGGCCAGCGACGACATATTGGTAAACCGCTATAAGGAAACCCGGCGCGACCATCCGCTAAGCGGCGAGGGCCTGACGCTGGAGGAAGCCATCCGCGAGGAGCGCAACCGCCTTCAACCGCTGCGCGAGACCGCAAACCATTTGTTTGACACATCCAACCTGAGGCCGAGGGCTCTGCAAAAGCTGCTGTCCGAAATCGTGCTGCACGCGGACGACGAGCCGCCCCTGCGCGTGGAGATTTTGAGCTTCGGCTTCAAGCGCGGCATTCCGCGCGAGGGCGATTTGGTGTTTGACGTGCGCTTTTTGCCAAACCCGTTTTACATTCCCGAGCTTGGGCATCATACAGGGCTTGACCAGGATGTGAAGGATTTCGTGCTTAACCATCCGGTAACGCAGGAATTTTTGAAAAAGTGCTTGGATATGCTCGAGTTTCTGCTGCCGCACTACATTACGGAGGGCAAGCACAGGCTGGTCATCGCTATTGGATGCACGGGCGGCGCGCACCGCAGCGTGGCCATTGCGGAATATATCTGCGATGAGCTGACCCGGCTTGGGCACCGCGCGTCCGTCAACCACCGTGATATCGCGCTGGAGCAGGCGCACTGGGCGGCCAAGAGCGAATATCAGAAGGGCGAGCCGTGATGCGGGGAAAAAAAGCAAGGCAAGGGCGGCGCGGATTGCGTACCGTCCTTGTTTTTACATTGATTGCGGCGCTCGCGCTTGGGCCGGCGGGCGCGGCCGCAAAGGTGTTTTTGGGCGGTGAACCTCCGCGGGAGGATTGGTACCGCCGCCCGCTGATGCGGCTGACGGTATTTGCCGCCGGCCAGAGCGATTGCATGCTTTTGGAGGCGGGCGGGCAGGCCATGATGATCGACGGAGGCTCGGAGCCATTTCGCGACGATTTGAAAAACGCTATTCAGGCGCGCGGCATCACGCATTTTAAGTATTTGCTCAACACGCACTTTCATGACGACCACATCAGCGGCCTGTACTGGCTGATGCGGTTTGGTTTCAAGGCGGACGAGTATCTGCATCCCTATAACGACTACGCGCTCAACGTAAGCCAGCGGCATGCCAAGACGCTTGCGCAGGCGGAGCGCTCGGGCATTCCTATTCGGCAGGTTTTTGCCGGCGATGAGCTGCTTTTGGGCGAGGCGGTTCTGACGGTTTACCGCTATGAGGACGGGTTGAGCACCAACGGAAAATCGTTACTGACGCGAATTGTCTTCGGAGACGCGAGCATATTGCTGACGGCGGATATCATCGGAGATACGCAGACCTATTTTGTCAAAAACCTGCCAAAAGAAACGTTAAAAGCGGACATCCTCAAGGCGCCGCACCATGGCATCACGCCTATGGTGGTTAAATTTCTGGAAACCATCGCGCCGGAGGTGCTGGTGATGACCAACTACCGCAGCCGCGTGGACAAGGGCGCGGTACAGGCGGACGCACGCGGAATTCCGACGTACTATGCCGCCAACGGGACGGTCGTACTGGAAACCGACGGGGACGACTGGTATGTAAGGCAGTTGGACGGGAAATTTTGAGCGGCGCCAAACAGCGGCTCCGCGCAATAATACAAACAGAAAAAGAGCCGACACAGAACGGCGGACGGTTTTACCCGCCCCGCCCCACGCCGGCTTATTTATTGTAGTGATTTGTTTCACACCTGCATCAGCTTTACCATGACGGCCTTTTGAGCGTGCAACCGGTTTTCGGCCTCCTCAAAAATTTCGTCCGCATGGGCCTCGAGCACCTCTTCGGTGATTTCCTCGCCCCGGTGTGCCGGGAGGCAATGAAGCACCATCGCGCCCTTTTTGGCCGCTTCCATCACGGCGGCGTTCACCTGGCAGCCGCTGAAAGCCTCGCGCCGCTTCGCGGCCTCCTCCTCCTGGCCCATGCTGGCCCAAACGTCGGTATAGAGGACGTCCGCGCCCTCGGCCATTTGAAGCACGTCCGGCGCACAGGCAAAATCGCCGTTTTCCTTCGCCCAGGCGAGAATGCCCGCGTCTGGCAGGTATTGCGCGGGGCAGGCGACGCGCACGGCCATGCCTGCCTTGACGCAGCCCACAATGAGCGAATTTGCCATGTTGTTGCCGTCGCCCACGAAGCAGAGCTTGAGGCCCTTGAAGCTGCCCTTGCGCTCGCGAATGGTCATCAGGTCGGCAAGTACCTGGCAGGGATGGGCATAGTCCGTCAACCCGTTGATGATGGGGATGGAGCCGTATTTCGCCAGATCCTCCACCTCCTGCTGGGCAAAGGTGCGAATCATGATGCCGTCCAGATAGCGGCTTAACACGCGCGCGGTGTCCTGCACCGGCTCGCCGCGGCCAATTTGCAGATCGCGGCTGGACAGAAAAAGCGCGTTGCCGCCCAGCTGCGCCATACCGACCTCGAAGCTTACGCGCGTGCGTGTGGATGCCTTTTGGAAGATCATGCCCAGCGTTTTGCCCGCGAGGATGGGGTGGGCGATGCCGTTCTTGCGCTCGTACTTGAGCTGGTCGGCAAGGTTTAAAATACTCAGAATCTGCGCGCCGTCCAGATCGGACAGCTTGAGTAAGTGCTTCATGGGTTCGCTCATTGCTGTAACTCCTCCTTGATGATGCCGACGGCCCTTTCAAGCTCCGGCCATGAGATGGTGAGCGGCGGCAGAAGCCGCAGCTTTGTTTTGGCGGTGAGCGCGACCACGCCGCGCTCAAGCAGCGCGCGCACCAGCCCGCCCGCATCCCTGCCGGACTGGACGCCCAGCATCAGACCGCGCCCGGAAACGCTTGTGACGCCCGGCACGGCGGATAGCTCGCGCGAGATGTACCCGCCCTTCGCGGTTACTTCAGCGAGGAAAGTGTCCGTCAGCCGCCTTTGCACGCTGAGCGCGGCGGCGGCGCAGATGGGGTTGCCGCCAAAGGTGGAGCCGTGGGAGCCGGGCGTTAAAACATCCTTGACCTTTTCGCCCAATAGGCACGCGCCCATCGGCAACCCGCCCGCCAGTCCCTTGGCGGTGGTCGCCACGTCCGGGGTGATATCCGCCCACTGATAGCTAAACGGCTTGCCCGTGCGGCCGTTGCCAGTCTGCACCTCGTCGATCATCAGCAGAATATCCAGCGCCTCGGTCAGCTCGCGCGCGGCCTTCAGGTATGCGTCCGTCAGGCGGCACACTCCGCCCTCGCCCTGCACGGTTTCCAGCAGCACGGCGCATACGTCGCCGGAGGCGAGCGCCTTCTCTAGTGAGGCGGTATCGTTGGGCGGCACATGCCGAAAACCCTGTGGGAACGGGCCGAAGGTGTGATGAAACACATCCTGGCCCGTGGCGGCGAGGGTGGCCAGCGTGCGGCCGTGGAAGCTGTTTTCCATGGTCACGATTACCGGACGGACGGCCTCGCCGTATTTGTCGGCGGCGTACTTGCGCGCCACCTTGATGGCGCACTCGTTGGCCTCCGCGCCGGAATTGCCGAAGAACACCCGCTTCATGCCCGAAAGCTCACAAAGAAGCTTTGCCAGCTCCGCCTGCGGCGCGGTGTAATACAGGTTGCTCACGTGGGACAACGCCTTGGCTTGCGCGCACACGGCATCGGTCCATGCCGCGTCGCCATACCCCAGCGCGCTGACAGCGATGCCGCTGCCCATGTCGATATAGGCCTTGCCGCCCTCGTCATACAGCGTGCATCCCTCTCCGCGAACAAACGTGACGGGAAACCGCGCGTACGTCGGCGCAATAAACTGCCGGTCCAGCTCGCAAACGGTGGACATCCGTAACGACCTTCTTTCTGGGGTGCGGGGCGGACACGTTGGGGGCGGAACCCCAACGTTCCCCCTACTCCGTAAACATCGTGCCGACGCCCTCGTCGGTGAGGCATTCGATCAGGATGGCGTGGGGGACGCGGCCGTCAAGGATAAAAACCTTGCGCACGCCGCGTCGGATGGCCTCGATACAGCACTCGATTTTGGGAATCATACCGCCGGAAATGATGCCCTCGCGGATAAGCTCCGGGGCTTCGCTGACGGAAATAACGGGAATCAGCGTACTGTCGTCGCCGGGATCGCACAGGATGCCGCGTATGTCGGTCATGGATATGAGGCTTTCGGCCTTGAGGCATGCGGCGATGCGCGCGGCGGCGGTATCTGCGTTGATGTTGTAGGCGTTGCCCTGGCTGTCGCAGCCTACGGTCGAGATCACGGGGATGTATCCCATGTCCAGCACATCCAGGATGGGCTGGGTGTTGACGCTGGTGATCTCGCCCACAAAGCCGTGCACATCGTCCAGCTTGCGCGCCTCCAGCAAATGCCCGTCCATGCCGCACAGGCCGATGGCCTTGCCGCCGATGGACTGGATGAGGCTGACAAGGCTTTTGCCCACCTTGCCCGCAAGCACCATCTGGACGATTTCGGCGGTTTCGGCATCGGTCACGCGAAGGCCGTCGATGAATTTGCTTTCCTTGCCGATCTTTTTGAGCAGGTCGCTGATCTCAGGCCCGCCGCCGTGCACCAAGACGACCTTGACGCCCACAAGCTGGAGCAGCAGCAAATCGCCCATAACGGCGCGCTTCAAATCCTCGTTGATCATGGCGTTGCCGCCGTACTTGATGACGACGATTTTCTGATTGTAATCCTTAATGTAGGGAAGCGCCTGAATCAGCACCTCCGCGCGCTGGTCCGTGGTCATGGCACCCATCCTTCCTTACCCTTTGAGCAGATGAAGCCCCGCTCAGCATGAAAGCGAGCCGGAGGGCCTTTTACCCGACGGTGGGCTGAGCAGCAGCCCCAAGCATTAGCGGCTATGCATCGTGCAAAGCGCGATCCGGGATACAGGGGATCAGCCCCTGTTAGGTGCGGTAGTCGCCGTTGATTTTGACGTAATCGTAGGTGAGGTCGCAGCCCCAGGCGGTGGCGGTGGCGCTGCCGCTGTTTAAGGCGACCTGAACGGTGATTTCGTCCTCCGAAAGGATGGACTTGGCGGCGGCCTCGTTAAAATCGACGCCAGCGCCGCCGCGGCAGACGGCGATAAGGCCCGCGCGGCTGCGGAAGTTCACGTCCACACGGCTTACATCCACATCCGCGCCGCTGTAGCCGATGGCGCACAGCACACGGCCCCAGTTGGCGTCCGCGCCGAAGACGGCGGCCTTGAGCAAAGTGCTTTTAATAACGGCCTTGGCGACGGTTTTGGCGACGGCGTCCGACTTCGCGCCGGTGACGGCGCAGGTCAGGAGCTTGGTGGCGCCCTCGCCATCCTTGGCCATGATTTCGCAAAGACGTTCGCAAACCGTATACAACGCGTTTTTAAACGTTTCATAATCCGCGCCCATGGCGGTTTCGATAAGCGCGTTGCCCGCCCTGCCGTTGGCAAGGATGCTCACCATGTCGTTGGTGGAGGTGTCGCCGTCCACGGAGAGCATGTTGAAGGTATCGGGCACCACGGTGGACAGGGCGCGCTGGAGCGCGACGGGCGCGATGGACGCGTCGGTGGTTAAAAAGCAGAGCATGGTGGCCATGTTGGGGCAGATCATGCCCGAACCCTTGGAGATGCCGCCCAGCTTGCATGTTTTGCCGCCCAGGGTGAAGCGGACGGCGACTTCTTTAGCGACGGTATCGGTGGTCATGATAGCCTCGGCGGCGTGCGTGCCGCCGGTGGGCGTGGCGGCGAGCGCGTCCGCGAGCTTGCCCATGCCAGCGGCGAAGGGCTCGAGGGTCATGGGCTGGCCGATTACGCCGGTGGACGCGACGATGACGTCCCCTGCCTTCACGCCGGTGTACTGTTCCACCAGAGCGCACATGCCCTCGGCGATTTCCACGCCGTTTGCGTTGCAAGTGTTTGCGTTTCCGCTGTTACAGATGACGGCCTGCGCCGTTCCGTTTGCGACGTGCGCTTTGGTGACGGCGATAGGCGCGCCCTTCACCAGATTTTGCGTATAGCAGCACGCTGCGGAAGCGGGCACCTCGCTCAGGATGAGCGCCACATCCCGGCGCGCGCGGTTTTTGCGGATGCCCAGGTGCTCGCCGGAGGCGGAAAAGCCGGTGGCGGCGGTCACGCCGCCGGGAATCAGGGAAATATCATTCATGATAAAGGATTCTCCTTCCGCGCGTTTGGGGTGGAAATGTTGAGAACCAGGAGGACATGGAGGCGCAACGCTTAACGCTCCCCCATAACCAGTCCGTCCGTCATGGGCAGGCCGAGCATGAGGTTCATGCATTGGATGGCCGCGCCGCTGGCTCCTTTACCCAAGTTATCGAAGCGGGCGTAGGCAATCATGCGGTCGTCGTTGCCGGTGACGAACAGCTCCATGCCGTCCATGCCGGAGAGGCGGACGCTGTCGACGGCGGGCTCGGGGTTTTCGGGCAGCACGCGGACAAGCGGCTGGCCGTTAAAAAAGTCACGGTAGAGCTTACCCGTCTCCGCAAGGGAAAACGGCTTTGCCAGCATGCTTTGCTGCAAGGGAAGGGAGACGAGCATGCCGCTGAAAAAGTCGATGACGATGGGCTGGAACACGGGCGGGGCTTCAAGCCCACAGACGTGAACAATTTCCGGCAGGTGCTTGTGCGCCTGCGAAACTGCATAGGGGCGCGGAGCGCGCATGGGAGCGGGAAGATCCGAGGCCTCATATTCGGCGATCATTTTTTTGCCGCCGCCGCTGTACCCGGTGAGCGAGGTAAGCGCCAGAGGCACGCCGGGTTTGAGCGCGCCGGCTGCCATGAGCGGTTTTAGAAGCGCGACGCAGCCGCCGGCATGGCAACCCGGCACGGCGACGCGGCCGCTATTCGCGATTGCGCGCGCCTGTGCGGGGGAAAGCTCCGCAAAGCCATAGGTAAAGCGCGGATCGGTACGATGCGCGGTGGAGGCGTCGATGACGCGGCCCGCGCCGTCTTCAAGCGCGTTTACCAGCTCACGGCTGGCGTCGTCCGGCAGGCAAAGGAAGGTGATATCCGCTTTCCTGGCCATTGCCACGCGCGCGGACAGGCTCTTGCGCTCATCCCCGGGCAGGGTAAGGAGCGTCAGCTCCTTCCGCCCGGATAGCCGCTGTACGATGCGCAGGCCCGTAGTGCCCTGGTTGCCGTCAATAAAAACCGTTGCCATGGCTTACAGCTTGCCTTTAAGCAGCGTGGTCCGCGCGGCGATGGGCAGGCCGAACAGGTTGATGAAGCCCGCCGAATCCTTCTGGTCGTAAACATGATCCTCGCCGAAGGTAGCGATTTCCTCGCTGTAAAGGGAATAGGGAGAGGTTACGCCGGCGTTGATGAGATTGCCCTTATAGAGCTTCAGCTTTACCTCGCCGGTAACGGTCTTTTGCGTTTCGTTAACGAAGGCGGCGAGGGCCTCGCGCAGAGGGGTGAACCACTGGCCGAAGTAGACAAGCTCCGCGTAGCGGTTGGCGACAAGCTCCTTATAATGCTGGGTATCGCGGTCCAGGCAAAGGGTTTCCAGCACCTGATGCGCGCGGTAAAGGATGGTGCCGCCGGGGGTTTCGTATACGCCGCGGCTTTTCATGCCTACGAGGCGGTTTTCCACCAGGTCGCACAGGCCGACGCCGTTTTCGCCGCCGACCTTGTTGAGGTAGTCCATCATGGCGACGGGGGAGAGCTTCTGGCCGTCCACAGCCACGGGAACGCCCTTTTCAAAGGAAAGGGTGACGTAGGTGGGCTTGTCGGGCGCCATTTCAGGGCTAACGCTCATTTCAAGGAAGCCGGGTTTGTTGTACTGGGGCTCGTTTGCCGGGTCCTCAAGATCGAGGCCCTCGTGCGAGAGGTGCCAGAGGTTCTTATCCTTGGAATAGTTGGTTTCACGGTTGATTTTGAGAGGGATATGGTGCGCCTCGGCGTAGTCGATCTCCTCCTCGCGGCTTTTGATATCCCATTCGCGCCAGGGAGCGATGATGGCGAGTTCCGGCGCGAAGGCTTTGATGGTAAGCTCGAAGCGCACCTGATCGTTGCCCTTGCCGGTGCAGCCGTGGCAGATGGCGTCCGCCCCCTCCTGCTTGGCGATTTCCACGATGCGCTTGGCAATGATGGGGCGCGCGAAGCTGGTGCCAAGCAAATATTCGCCCTCATACACCGCTCCGGCCTGCATGGTGGGGTAGATATAATCGGTGATGAAGGATTCCTTCAAATCCTCAATATAGAGCTTGCTCGCGCCGGTCTTTAATGCCTTTTCCTCCAGCCCGTCAAGCTCCGTGCCCTGGCCCACGTCGCCGGAAACGGCGATGACCTCGCAGTTGTTGTAGTTCTCCTTGAGCCACGGAATAATGATGGACGTATCCAATCCGCCAGAATAAGCAAGAACCACCTTTTTAATATCCTTCTTGGCCTTGAGTGCCATAAAACCTTCCTCCTTGTGAATGATTATGCATGTATTATGCATAATATGCAAGGAGTTGTCAAGGGGGTATAGAAAGTTTTTTCGAAAAAGAGTTAAATTAGCGAGAGGCGGAAAAAGAGGGCAGGCTGTGCCGGTCGTACCCCATTTTCAACAGGGCTTCCATAGCGCGGATAACCTCCGCGGGCACCGTCTGCGGGGTGATATAGCCCCTGCCGGGATACTCAATGAGCCGCTGAAGATCGCCCACAAGGGTGTTGAGAAGCAAATCCCAGCCGATGGCATCATTGGCGTAGTCTTCATACGCGATGGGAGGAGAAGTAACAATGGCCTTTGCATCGGGAAGCTGCTTTTGAAAGGTCGCGAGGCTGCGCCTTTCCATAAAGGGCTTTTGCACCAGTAGCCAGCTCTGGGGCCGCACGTCCAGCGTTTGAAGCAGCCGGAGGGTAAACGAAACGTTTTCGCCGGTGTTGGCAGCCCGGTTTTCAACGATGATTTTCCCTGAAGGAACGCCCTGCTCCATGGCGCGCTCCGCGAACAGCTCCGCCTCGGGCTTTGAAAAGACGTTTCGCGTAAAGTTGCCATACCCGCCGGAAAAAATAAGGAATTCGCCATAACCGTCACCATACAGGCGGGCTGCGTAGTCCGCCACGCGCAGATCGTTGCTGCATAGCACAAAAATACAATCGCATTTTTGCGGCGGCATATGCATCAGCATATAGTCCCAGATTGTTTTGGCAAAGGCATCGGCGGACGGCATACGATCCCTTCTTTCATAGAGAATGGACGTTGTGGAGCGTACTGAGGTTTCAGTATAGCAAAACGCCGCAAAAAAGCAAGCCTTGAGCCTGCCGGAGGCGATGCGGGGCATAAGGGCAATTGTCAAAATTCGCCATGCGTGCTATGATAACGAAAACACAAGCATTGAAAGATACAAAGGAGGCCGCTTTGATGCATACCGCCGCAGCCCTTACCCCGGAGCTTATGAACACCGTACGCAAGGCGCAAATCGACGAAGAAACCGGGGCTGTTTTATACGCTTACATGGCAAAACGGGAAAAGAACCCCGAAAACAGGCGGCTGCTGGAGCAGATGGCGCGGGACGAGGCCATGCACGCCGCCGTGTGGAAAAATGTGACGCGCGAGGAGCTGAGGCCCAAGCGGGTTATGATCATGTGGCGCAAGCTGCTTACGGTTGTGATGGGCTTTACATTTGTAGTTAAACGTATGCAAAGGGACGAGCAGCTCACCCAGCGAAGCTACAGCCAGTTGCGGGAGCGGCTTGCACAGGCCGCCGCGCTGCTTGAGGATGAGCGCAGCCATGAAAAAACGCTGTACGGTATGCTGGACGAAGAGCGGCTGCACTATGTGGGCGCGATGGTGCTGGGGCTTAACGACGCGCTGGTGGAGCTGACCGGCGCGATCGCGGGCGTTACCTTTGCACTGGCCAACACTCGGCTGGTGGCGCTGACGGGGATTATCACCGGGATATCCGCCACGCTTTCCATGGCGGCGTCCAACTACCTGGCCGAGCGCGCGGACGGCAACCCCAACGCCCTCAAATCCAGCGCGTATACGGGCGTGGCATATCTGGTGACGGTTGCGCTGCTGGTGCTTCCCTATCTGCTGTTTCCCGGCGAAATGTATGTCGCCGCTTTTGCGGTGATGATTGCGACGGTTATCCTGATCATTCTGTTTTTTAACTATTACCTTTCTGTCGCCAAGGAGGAGCCTTTCCTGCGCAGGTTTGGAGAGATGGCCGTTATTTCGCTGTCTGTGGCGGCGGTTTCGTTTGTAATTGGGCTTTTGGCGAAGGAGCTTTTGGGAATTGACGTGATGTGATGCTTCAATAAAATAACAGCCCGTGAGAAGAAACGGCGTAGAGGGCCGTGCATCTCGCGGGCTGTTTTTGATGGAACGGGTTTGAATACTTTGAACCGTAGAAATTGGGTCCTGCCGCTTGGCATGGCTCCATCGCTACCCCGCCAGCAACCCAAGCAGATTATCCCCTTCAATCCGCCGCTTGGCGTTGCCGGATAATCCGACTGTTACCGCGCGCAGTGGAGGAATCCATAACCCCTCGGCCTCATAGCTTTCCGACATGTCCACGCCCAGCACAAAGCGTTCGCTTTTGCGCTCCAGCAGGGATTGCCAACCGGACTCGAGAAGATAGATGGGCGAAATTTTCCAGTGGGAGAGATCAAAATAGAGGTTGGGAAATTGATCAAGCTTGCTCTCCGCCCAGACGACGGCACGGGGCGAGCCGCCGTATTCGCCCAGAAAATCATAGCCAATGTGGGCCCAGATAAAGCGCGTGTTTGGGCATTGGACAAGCATGTTTTCCGCTTGCGCCTCAAACGGAGGGTCGGCGTGGAAAAGCACGGGAAGCCCATACCGTCCAACCTCCTGAAAGGCAGCGAGCGCGGGCGCGTCGTCCATGCGCCGCCCGTCAAAGGCGGCGCGGTGAATGGGCGAATGACCGAGCAAAATTTCTCCCATGCCCGAAAAGCATTTGCATGCCTGCCGGATATAGTCCAACGCGTCAGGCGCGAAAAAATCAACGTCGCAGAAAAACGGAATGATTTTGCCAGGATGCCGGTTTGCAAGCTCAAGGATGAAGGCGTCCTGAGCGTGCGGGCCGGGCAGAAGCCGCATGCCCTGATAGCCGAACAGCACGGCGCGCTCTATCTGGTCGCGCTCCATCTCGCGCAGCATGGCGGCCTCGTCGGCCTTGCCAAACATGAAATGGCGGTGGCAGTCAATCATGCCGCGGAACCTCCACGCACAGGTCGGCAGGGAGATCCTCCGCAATGAGGGAAACAGCCCAGGAACAAACCTCCGACGGCGGCGGGGGCATGTTCAAAACCGCCTCCCCGGTAAAGGCGAGGGCTTCCTCGCGCGTACGCCGGACCAACAGGCCGTTTTCAAAGAAGGAAAAATAGGCTTTGAGCTTGCATTCGCCCCGGGCGCGCAGCCCGACGGCGCGCATGTCCTGCGGGAGATAGGAATATAGCGCAGAGGTTACCCAGGCAAAGTTCTGCTGCGCCTGCGGCATAAGCGTCAGGCTATCCCCGTGATCATCAAGCTGCATGGCGACGGTCCTGCGCGTGGTTTTCCAGCGGCCGAGCACGGGCGGAAGCGCCCAGGCCGGAATGCGCGACTCGTCCGGGGGATTTTGTCCATATGTATCATCCAGCGCGAAGGGGACGAGCGCTTCGGCGAGCAGCGCGCCCATTTCGCGCCAGGTTTGCCGGGTAAGCGGACGCAGCTCGCCGTCCCGGTGGTAGGAAAGCTCAAAGCAGTTGAACGGGCAGCGCCAGCGGGCGAGATAATACGCGCCAATCAGGTTGGAATCGTTCACGCCGCCCCAGTTGAGCACCTCCGTGTCCACATCGCCCAGATGGAAGGATACCTTGCCGCGGCAGCGGTCCTCAAAGGCGATGCCCAAATTCCAGGTTTGCCGCCACAGCTCGCTGCCGCGAGGGTAGGAGGTGGACGGAGGCATGTACGACGCGCCGCCGGGCTGGGGCGCGTGCAAATCCAGCCCCCACACAGGGCGGAAGCGGGCGGCCAAGCGTTCAAGCTCTGCTTGCACCAGGCGGATCTCGGGGTGATAGGGATTCAGCTTCCAATCCCGGTTAAAATCGGCGGGAAAGCGGTCCTTTCCGTAACGTCCCTCCTCCACGCTATCCAGATCGAGGATTGGGAAGACGCAAAACAGCGTGGTTTCTAAAAGCCCGGCCATATCCGGCTGCGTCAGGCGGCTTAGAAGCCCCTCCAGCGCGTAGGAGCCGCTGACCTCGCCGGCGTGCTGGCGTGCGGAGAGCACAACCATGCGGCGAACGGAGGGCAAATCCGGACGCCCAAGCAGCAGGCGCGGGAAATCGCGCCCTTCCATGGTTTTTCCAAGAACGTCCGTGTGGATAAGCTCCGCCGGAAGGGTACGGACAAAGCGCTCCCAGTCGCTGAACTGGTAAGGGAAGCAAAAGGCGACGAAGCATTCGTCCGTGCGGGGCGTGATGGCAAAGGAGAAGTAGAGCGGGTCTTGGGAATAAACGATGCCGTCCTCATCCACGCGCTGCCAGTCGCCGTCATGCTCGCGAAACACTGGGATAACCGGAGCGTAGCCCCGGGATTCAAACACGCCCAGCACGCGCTCCAGACCCGTCTGGCGAAGCGTCAGCCGCCTTCCCGCCGCCCCCCTGACGCGGAATGCGTACCACAGGCTTTGCGGGCTTTCGTCCATAGGCGCTTCAAACTGGATAACGTCCGGCGCGGGAAAACGGACGCGGTCAACGCCGCCGCCGGGAAAATGAGCGTCGATATGCAGCATACCATGACTTCCTTTCTGAGAGATCAGCCCTTGACGGCGCCCGCCGTCATGCCCTGGATAAAAAAGCGTTGCAGGAAAATAAACATCAGCGTAACGGGCACCGATACCGTGATGGAGGCAGCCATCATGTTGGCCCAGTTGTTGGTAAATTCGCCCATGTAGGTCATGACCAGGCCGGGCGCGAGCGTGCGCTTGGCCGTGGAGGTCACCAGCGTGAGCGAATACAGCAGGTCGTTCCAGCTCCATACAAAGCCGTAGATCGCGACGGAGATCATGCCGGGCAGGGCAAGCGGAAGCACAATTTTAAACAGCGTCGTCCCGTGGCCCGCGCCGTCGATGCGCGCGGATTCCAGAAGTGCGGTGGGAATCTGGTCGAAATAGTTTTTCAGCGTCCAGGAGCCTACGGGCAATGTGAAGGTAATATAGGATAATACCAGCGAAAGATAGCTATCCAGCAGGCCGACGGTCTTCATGACCATATAGATGGTTAACAGAAGAATGGCGTGCGGGAAGGCCTGGGCCATCATGACCAGCGCCATCGCGGATTTGCGGCCCCGGTAGCGGAATTTGGAAAAGCTGTACCCGGCCATGGCGGACACGGTCGTGGCCAGCAGGCTGCTTAACAGCGATACAAACAGGCTGTTGCCCAGATAGCGAAGAATGCGTTCGTCCGACAGGACGTTTTTGAAGTTATCCAGCGTAAACGAGGTAAAAAACGAGAGAGTGAAGGTTTCGCTGGCGGGCTTTAGCGCAGTGTTAATCATCCAAAGAAGGGGAAGAAACACGAAGCCCCCGATTAAAGCCATGGATACGCCGATCAGAATGCGGTAGGGAATCGTTTTTTTAAACATGTCGCCGCCTCCTAATCCACATCGCGCATATTGGAGCGGATGTAGAGATAGCTGAAAACGCTGAGCAGAAGCACCCAGATCACGCCCACGGAGGCCGCCAGGCCGAGCTTCCAGTTTTTAAACGCGTTACGGTAGACCTCCACCGCAAGCGTGGTGGTCGCGCGCGCGGGTCCGCCCTCGGTCATGACCCAGAACAGGTCGAAATGCTGAAGCGCACCGATAGTGCTGAGAATTAAAATCAGGCTGATCACGGGCTTAAGCTCCGGCAACACGATATTGCGAAAAACCTGCCAATTGTTGGCGCCGTCGATATTGGCGGCCTCCACCAGCTCGGTGGAGATGCCTTGAAGCCCGCCGGTGATAAAGGCCATGTTCCAAGGCAAAAGCTGCCAGGTGCGGGCCAGGATGATGACAAGCATAGCGGTGCTTGACTGGCCAAGCCAGTTTACATTTTCATCAATCAGATTCATGGAGCGCAGCAGGCCGTTTAACACGCCGTACTCGCCGTTGAAAATCCACATCCACAGAAAGCCGATCGCCGTGCTGGGAATAATCCAGTCGATCAGCGTAAGGCCGCGAAGGAACTCGGAAAGCCGGAACTTCTCGTTGAGGACGATCGCCCAGATAAAGCCCAGCACAAAGGGCAGCGCAACGCTGCCGACAACAAATACGAGCGTATTTTTGAAAACGCCGGCGAAATTGGGATCGCTGAAAATGGTCTGGAAATTTTTGAAACCGACGAACTTATACGTCTGGCTCAGCATGCTGCGGTCCGTAAAGCTCATCAGCAGGGAGTTTAGAAACGGATAGACGATAACCAGCAGGAACGCGGTAAGCGCCGGGAATAACAGAAGATAGGCGAAAGTTTTGTCGGACAAGCCCTTTCCGGACGGCCTGTGGTTCCTCATGCGAAATCCTCCTTGGAAGAGCGGGGCTGCCGCGTAACGGCAGCCCCGCGAAATCAAGCCGCTTTACATCGCGTTATCCACGCGCGTCTTCATGGACTTGGCGGCGTCCTCAGGCGTCTTTTCACCAATGACGACGGCCTGAAGCTCTTCGGAGATGATGGTGCTGAGCTCGTTGCTGTTGGCGAAGAACTTCAACTCGTTTTCACGGCCGGTGGCGGAGATTTCCGACCAGGCGGACGCCCAGGCGTCGCTGACGACGGCCTCGTCGGCCAGCGCCTCGTTCATGACGGGCAGCATGTTGCACTCTGCGAAGTAATCAAGCGAAACATCCTTGCTGACGAGGTACTTGACAAAGTCGGCGGCAGAAGCCTTGTCGGAGGAATTCTTAAACACGACCAGCAAATGGCCCCACATGGTGGACGTGGGCGCGTCGCCCTCCTTGAGCACGGGACGGAGCATGGGCAGGATGGTCTTGTCCAGATCGGCCTCGGCCACGCCGTTGGAGGCGCAGATGCTGCGCGCCATGATCGCGTCGTCATAGAAGCCGACCTTGCCCATGGCATAGAGCTGGCGGGCGTCGAAACGGCTCATGTTGGCCTTGATGTAGCCGGCCTCGGCCAGCTTTTGGTACCAAGCCAGGGTGTCGATGCAAGCCTGGTTATCCAGCACGCACGCGCCGCTTTCATCAAACACGGAGCCGCCAAAGGCCCAAAGCCATGGCATGAAATCGGCGGTGGCGGTGGTATCCTTGGTGGAAAGCGCGTAGGGGATGAGGTCCTTGTCCTTTTCGCGCAGCTTTGCAAGGCAATCCTCAAAGGCTTCGATAGTGGCGGGCGGCGCGTCGTAGCCGACGGAGGCAAGCAGGGTGGGGTTATAGGTCATGCCGATGGAAGCGGTTGTCCAAGGCATGCCGTACTGCACGCCATCCTTGCGGCCGAAGTTGAGCGCCGACTCGGGGAAGTTTTCCGAAAGCCACGCGGGGTCTATGATCGTGTTCAGGTCCTCCAGCAGGCCCGCCTCGATCAGCGCGGGGAACATGCTGGAATCCACCTGCGCCACATCCAGAGGCTCGGAGCCGCTGGAGCGGATAAGCAGCTGCTGGAGCGTATCGGCCCAGGGCCAACCGGTCCAGCTTACCTTGACGTCGTTGGAGGCATTCCAGCCTTCGATCATCTTGTCCACGGAGGGTTTGGTGGAGGCCTCCTCGCCCGACCAGCCGCACCAGACGATATCGGCCAGGGCGCCGGTGGTAAGACAGCACGCAAGGACGAGAGACAGGAGCAACGAGAACCATTTTTTCATGAGAGATACCCCTTTCCTTAACAGTATGGTGGTTCAGTATACGCGCACCTCGAACACCTGGGCGTAATGCTCAGGCGCCCGGTCGGCGGTTTCGAAGGTCAGGCGCAGCGCGCCGGCGCTGCATGGCTTGGTAAGCGAGAGCACGACCCGCCGCTGCCAGTTATCGTGAATGGAAGCGACCGTTTGCCAGCCGCCGCCGTCCGGTACGCTGAGCTCGATGGACGGGGCAAGCTCCCATGGCCGGCCGGATTTGGGCCTTGCCAGCATATGGCTGTCGTTCCAGCGCCCGGTAAAGGAGCTTGGCAGCTCCTGACTGAGATCCGGGTTCAAATAGACGATCACCTGCGAGATGGTGACGGGACGCTCCCAATGAAGGCATAGCCACGGGGCTTTCTCCGGCCCGGAAATCCACAGGCCCGGCTCGCCGTAGGCCCGGTTGAGGCCGTTCAATACCTGCCGGGGGGCATAGAGGCTTTCAAGCGGCAGGGACACGGCAGGGTATACGTGGTTCATGGACCATTGCGCTCCGGCCTTGAAGCCAAGAGGCGCGCGGGCGACCGTATCCAGCCAGAGGCCGAGGGTTGGCGGAAGCAGCAAAGTGACAAAGCGGTTGTGCCCGCATGAGGGAAGCGCGAGCTCCGTTGGACGTCCGGGCTGATAGCGGAACTCAAGCCGCCCAAGCCATTCCCCCGGGGCCAGGCGGGAGGGAAGCGGCGCGAAATAGGCGTTTACCTCTACGGTCCGCGGCATATCCCCGGAAAGGCCAAGCGTACACCGTTCTGCGCCAGCCGGTACGGCCAGCTGTACGAACGCGCCGTGCTCCAGCGAAAAGCGTCCTTCAGGCATGTTCGGAAGCGCCTGAAGATAGCTGGAAGCGGTGATTTGAGCCTGGCGGGCCAGGTCTGCGCGATCCTCGTTGACAGCGCCGATCACCAGCATGTCGTCGCGCAGGAGCGCCTGCTGAACCTCGTGAACGCGCGGACCGGCCAGCTGCTCGGGCGGCAGGCCATGCGCCGCGCACATGGCGGCCAGGGTGCCCGCCGCCTGTCCGGATTGAGCGCAGGTATCCATAATGCGGGTGGAGGCGAAGGCCGCATGGGTCGCGCCCAGAATGCGCCCGGCAAACAGCAGGTTGGGGCGGCGGTGGTTAAACAGCGTGCGCAATGGGATGGGATAGGTTTGCACGGGGTATTGCACGCAATTGCGCTCGTCGGAGTATATCCCGGCCGAAGGATGGAAATCCAGATACCATCCGCCATAAAAGGCGTTGTCCGGGAAGCTGCGAGTGTTTTGCACGTCGTGCTGGGTAAGCATATAATCTGCCAGCATCCTTCTGGATTCCCGCTTGCCCGCGAAGCTGCCGATCCATTCCAGCGTCAGGCGGCCGGCGTTGAACTTGCCGCTGTTTTTAACGTAGTTCCATACGCCGAGGGCCAGGCGCTTGAGCTCGTGGTTGATCTCCTGCGCGTCCGCGATGGTGTCCAGCAAGCCGCCGTACTCAAACCACCAGTAATCGCTCAGACTTTGTGTTTCATCGACCACGCGGCCGCCCCGGTCAATAATGCGCTGGATTTCTTCCATGGAATAGGCGTACGCAGGGGCGATGAAGGGCACGTCATGGTCCAGCCGCTTTACGGAATAGTAGATGCTACTGCCCATGGTGGCGGCAGACGCTTCCTGCGGGGCACTTTCCTCGCCGTATTCGGCGGCGGCCTCCTGACCCCTGTGATAGGGCACGCCCGCCTTGACGGCGACGGTGCCGTCGCCGGTACAGTCTACAAAAAAGGAACCGTACAGGCATAGCTCCCGCTCGCTGCCCAGCTGGTAGCCGTTAACGGCCGTCACCCGCTCGCCCTCCATCCGGACATCTGTAATGTGCGCGTTGAGCAGGAGGGTCAGGTTGCTTTCGGCATAGAGGGCGTCCAAAAGCACCTCGTCCCAGAAAAACACGTTGCCGTCCGGGTTGGTCTGAAGGTTGCGCAGTTTCAGCTCGCCCAGAATGCCCATTTCCTCGGAATAGAGGTTGCCGGCCCCGGTCGCGCCGCGCGTCCACATGCGGATTTCACTGCTGGAGTTGCCGCCCACTACAGGACGGTCCCCCGCCAGAATCACTTTGGCGCCATGCCTGGCCGCCGCCAGCGCGGCGCATACGCCGGATATTCCCGCGCCAATAATAACGACATCGCCCCGATATTCCATCACGTGGGGAACCTCCTGCTATGTACGCTTCACGCTTTAATGAGTTTATTGTAGCAGCCGGGGAGGACAGGCGCATTAAAAAATCTGCATATCAATATAAAGATTCTGCACTTATCTTGACAGTATTTTTTGGAATGCTATACTATCGGTAACCGGAGCGACGGCAAAGGACGGAAACTGAATGTTGGACCATTATGAGCGGATTACGCGCGTGCTCAGGCATTTTACCGAGCATTACCATTTGCAGATTTGCGTAAAGGATTTTATCGGCTTTATCCACCTGGACCGGCGGCTGGATACGGCCCTGTCCCGCTATGTGGCGCATACCAACCCGTACTGCCTGTTTATCAAGCAGGAGCTTGGCCAGTATACGCGCTGCCTGGATATGATCCGCCCGATGTATGAAAAATGCTGCGGATGCCCGGAGGGATTTTTGGGCGTATGCCACGCGGGCGTGTACGAATATGTGGTGCCGATTCAGCTGGAGGACGGCGAAGTGCTGGGCAGCGTGAACCTTGGTTATGTGGATGGCGACCGGGAGATATCCCATAGGCTGATCAGGCGCAACCTGAGGGAGCGGGAACCCGCGGTGGCCGATAAGGCGCTGGCGCTTTTTGACAGATACATACCGGCGGCGGATGTGCGCGTAGAGGAAATCAAGCCGTACCTGTGGCTGCTGGCGGACAGCATGGCCCAGAATTACGCGCAGTTTCAGTCCTCGCACGTAAACCGGTTTCTGCCTCAGCGCCAGCGGGAATCCAACGCGGATATGATTCTGGACAGGGTGTTGAAGTATGTGAAGGAAAACTATTCTTCGCACATGACCGTGGCGGAGCTGGCGCAGATTTGCCTGTGCAGCGAGTCCTACATCAACCACTTGTTTGCCAGGCGGTTTGGTGTAAATATCAGCACCTATATCAACAAGGTGCGTATTGAGTACGCCAAAAATGCCCTGCTGACCACGACGGACAAGATTTCGACCGTGGCGATGGACGTGGGGTTCTCGGACCCGAGCTATTTTTCCAAGGTTTTCGCCGCGCTGCTGGGCATATCGCCCTCGGAATTCCGGCGCAGATACACCACGTAATGGAGGGATAAACGGATGGCGCTTACATCACGGCAGAGGCTTTTGCGCCTTTTTCACGGCGGGGATCTGGATAGGATTCCCATTTGGCTGCTATCGCCCTATCATGACCTCGCCTATTACGCGCCGATTTACCGGCTGCCCTGCTACCGCCCGCTGGTGGAGGCCATGGAGGACGGTTGCGACATCTTTGACCGCCGCCGCCCGGAAATGGGATTTGCGTATAACGCGCATCCGGACATCCGGATGACGGACGTACATGAACCCCTGCGGGAGGGGAAGCGCGTGGCCTGCGGCGGAGATGCGCTGGAGGCGTTTGTGAGCCGCGAGCATAACCGAACGTGCCGTAAGTTTTATGTGGGGGAACCGGAGGATTTGCAGAAAATCCTTGCGTGGCCCTACCTGCCGCCCCGGCCTGACCTGGAAGTTTACCGCAGGGAAAAGGACGAGCTGGGGGAGCGCGGCCTTTTGATGATGGACCTGGGCGACCCGCTGGAACCCCTGTACCACCTGTGCGACGCGGCGGACTTTGCCATGTGGACGCTGACGGACCTTGATGCGCTGCTTGCTTTTACGGATGTGATGTGCGAGCGGGCGCTCTCGCTGTACCGGTATTTTTTGGAGGCGGATATCGCGGACGCATATTTTATCGTCGGCGCGGAATTTGCGGGGCCGCCGTTGGTTTCGCCCGCCCTGTTCACGCGGCTGTGTCAGCGGTACGTTAAGGCTATTGTGGATTTAATCCGGGAATATGGAAAGATTTCCATCATCCATTTCCACGGGAATCTGCGCAGCCTTCTGGACGGCTTTGCCGGTATCGCGCCGGACGGGCTGCATACCATCGAGGCGCCGCCCGTCGGGGACTGTACGATAGCGCAGGCGCGGACCGTGCTTGGCAGGGAGACGGCGCTGATTGGAAACATCCAGTATGACGACCTTGCGCGCAAAACGCCGGAGGAAGTCCGGGAGCTGACGCGCGTGGCGATTGAGGAGGGCGGGAGTGGAAAGTTTATTCTCTCCCCGACCGCCGGACCGTACGAGACAGCGCCCACGGAGCGGACCATCCGCAATTACCTGGCGATGATAGAAGCGGGGCTTGAATTTGGGAGGCTAACATGACTTCAAGAGAGCGAATCCTTGCCGTGCTGGCGGGTAAGCCGACAGACCGCGTTCCCGTGGCGCCCTTCGTGCATGAGAGCACGGTGAGGGCGTGGCGCAAGGCGCGGGATATAGACGTAATCGAGGATACCATTCGGTTTTGCGAGACATACGGCTTTGACGTAATTCACCGAAATTTTCCCGTACGTTTTGACGACTGGAAGGTGGAGACGCCGGACTGGCGGATAGAGCTGAGGGAGGAGCGTCAGGGGGATGTTACGCTCCGCAGGCATATCGTCCGCACGCCCGGAGGCAACCTGAGCGAGGCCGTCGCCGTAACGCCGCTGACGCCGTACCTGACCGTAACGGCGCGCAAGGAGGCGATGGTAAAAACAGCGGGAGATTTTGAGCTGCTCAGGCGCTACCAGCCGCCGCCCACGCCCGCGGACCTGGGCCCGCTGCGCCGCGTCAAAATTGCGCTTGGGGAAAAAGGAGTAACCGCGCCTTGGGTATCCGGCGTTTTTAACTATATGGCGGATCTGCGTGATTTGGAAGAGCTGCTGACGGACCCGTATGAGGAGCCCGCGTTTTACGACGGGCTTGCGCGCTACGCGCTTGACAGGCTGAAGGAAGGACTTGCGCCGGTTTTGGACGAGGGGGTTGACCTGCTGTCGTACGCCGGGAATATCGCCAGCGCGACGATGGTGGGGCCCAGGTATTTCGAGGCTTTTGTACTGCCATACGAGAAGGAGCTGATCGACTTTATTCAGGCGCGCGGCACGGGCGTGCTGTACCATAACTGCGGCGACGGCGAGGCGCTGATTGGCTGCTACGCTAAACTGGGTATGCGCTGCTGCGAATCGATGTCCGAACCGCCTTATGGCGACAACCGGCTGGAAACCTGGGCCGGGGAGTGCCCGCAGGAGATCTGCCTGATGGGCAATATCGATCAGATTTCCTTTTTAAAGCAGGCGGCTCCGGCGGAGGTGACGCGCCGCGCGGAAGAGGCGCTTCGCATCATGGAGGCCCATCCGCGCTTTATGCTGGGCACGTCGGATTTTTTGGAGGACGGCACGCCTGAGGAAAACCTGCGCGCGCTGGCAAGGGCTGTCCAAAAGGAAGGCCTGAGCCGCTAAACCGTAAAGCAATCCGCGTATATGAATGATAACGAAATGCTTGTTTTGAGCCGGCCGGCGGCCGGCGGGGTTGTAGGCTCGTAAAACATTTGTCACACACTTGTAAAACCCGGCCCCTTCCGCTATAATAAAGGTTGTGTGCTTGTCCCCACGGGCGGCGTTTGCCGCGTGGGGCAAAACCATCCATTATAGTCAGGTAAGGGGCGTTTGTATGCTCAATCCGCGTCAGGTTATCACGGCACTCAAACAGAACATCGGCAGGGTTATCGTCGGCAAGGACGAGGTGATCGAGCTGCTGTTGATCGCCATGCTCTGCAAGGGCCACGTGCTGATTGAGGATGTTCCCGGCACGGGCAAGACGACGCTGGCCAGCGCCCTTGCCAAATCGCTGGATTGCAGCTTCAACCGCATCCAGTTCACGCCGGACGTGGTGCCCTCCGACGTGACGGGTTTTACCATGGTTAACTTTAAAACCGGCGAGATGGAGTTCCATTCCGGCGCGATTATGTGCCAGATCGCCCTCGCGGACGAAATCAACCGAACATCGCCAAAAACGCAGAGCGCCCTTTTGGAGGTAATGGAGGAGTACCAGGTGACGGTGGACGGCGTGACGCACCCGCTACCCAAGCCCTTTATGGTGCTGGCCACCCAGAACCCCAGTGAGTTTGTCGGCACCTATCCGCTGCCGGAGGCGCAGATGGACCGCTTCTTCATCCGGATTTCGATGGGCTACCCGACGCTGGAGGAGGAGATGGCCGTTCTGGAGCGCTTCAGCGGCACGGTCAAGCCGCAGGCAAGCTTGGCTCCCGTATGCTCCGCCAAGGATGTGGTGGAGATGCAGGGGATGATCGGCAATGTGTATTGCTCCAAAGAGGTTCGTCATTACATCGCCAATATCGCCGCCATGACGCGCACGCATCCCAGCTTGCAGCTGGGCGTTTCCACGCGAGGCGCCATCGCGCTGATTCGCGGGGCGCAAGCGTGCGCGCTGCTTAACGAACGCGATTATATTTTGCCGGAGGACGTGCAGCGCATGGTGCTGCCGGTGCTGGCGCACCGCATTACGCCCAACCCGGAGGCCAAAATGAAGGGGATTTCCGCCGAGCGTATCCTGATCGCCGTTGTGGAAAATGTGCCCGTGCCGCTCAGGCTGAGCTAAGCTTTCCAAACGCACCCATGATTTTTATGACGCTTTGGGAAAGGAGGGCGAACGCCGCGTGAAGAAGGCCACGGCCACGCTCGGCACATGCTTCGGTTTCTTTTTGCTCTGCGCGCTGTCCATGGGCAACCGCATGTATCTGCTGATCGCCATTATCATCGCGCTGTCCTGGCTTTTTGCGTACGCGAGCGTGCGCATGGCCGAGAAGAGCGTCAAGGTTGAAAACATGCTAAGCGGCGTGAAGGTGAACCGCGGCGACGTGGTGAGTATGGAAATTTCCGTCAGCCATAAAAGCATTCTGCCCATCGCGCCGGTCGCGCTGCGTATGCGCGCCACCAGCAACACGCCCGCCGGCACCATCCACCTGACCCAGCTTGGCAAGCGCCGCCAGCGCGTGGTGCATAAGTTTGCCGCGGACCACGTAGGCGCGATGTTTCCCGGGGTGGACAGCTATCTGGTGTCGGATGTGTTTGGATTTTTTAAGCGGGAGCACAAGCCCGACCTGAAGGGACAGGAGTTGCTTGTACTGCCCGTTCCCTTCGACGTGGAGCCGCTCACTTTTGCCGCGGGCGATATGGGCGTGGAAACCATGAAGCGCGCCATGGAGGACCCCTCCAGCCCAAGCGATTTTCGCGCTTACCAGCAGGGGGACCCGCTGAAACGCATTCACTGGAAGATGAGCGCGCGGAAGCGCGAGATCATCGTGCGCCAGTTTGAGGAGCCGGCTCTGCCGGACGCGCTGGTGCTGCTGGATACCTCGCCGCCGCATGTCAGCCAGGGCGTGCCGCCGGAAAACGCCCCCTTTTTACAGGACGCCCTGTTGGAAACAGCCGCCTCGGTGGTGGCGTGCCAAATCCGGCAGGATAATCCAGTGCGCATGCCGCTGGTGGGCGATAGGCCGATGGAGTATTCCAGCCGTATGGGCCTTGCCGTGCTGCTGGATGAATTGGCCCGCTGCACCTTTAATGAGACGGAACGCTTTGAGCGCGTGCTGATGATGCAGATGGGCGAGCTGCGAAAGACCGGCGCGGTCGTCATCATCACCACGCGGCTTACCTCCGCTCTGGCGGATTTGATTGTGCGCATGAAGCGCATGGGGCCCAACGTGCGGCTTTACCTTGTCACCTTCCAGGCGGAGGACCCCGATGTGGTGCCGCTGGTAGGCAGGCTGCAGCAGGGCGGGATTGAGGTCAATTATGTGACGCCCCAGGGCGGCTGAAAAACCAGGCCGTGCGGACGCCCGGGTGGGTGGGACCAAGCGGAGCTTTTTTCTTTGAAAGGAGGCTGATAGCCCGGTGCGCAAGCCAGCGTTTTTAAGCAACGAGCGCCTGTCGCGCTTTGTGGTCAGCCTTCTTTTGTGCGTCGGCGTAACCCTGCCGCTGATGATGACGTTTGGCGCGGGCGGGTCAGCGGCGCTTTCGCTGCTGATCAGCGCCGCTATTCTGGGGCTTATGACGGCGCTGGGTTCAATGAAAAAAGGGCCGCTGATTCTGACCGCCGCGGGTTCCGGGCTTGCCGTCATTCAGCTGTTTTTACCAAACGCGGGATTTTTTGGCGCTGCGTATGAGGGCATAAAGGCCATCGCGCTGTATTTGAACGGTATTACGACCGCCGCGCCACTTTTTGGCTCGCAGATTGCCCTGCTGCTGGGAGTTGGCGCCGCGCTGCTCAGCTACGCGTTTTCGGCCAAAGGGGCGGGCTTTCTTCCCGCGACCATCCTGGTGGTGCTGGTGCTGTTTGGGCTGTGGAGCCTGGGCAAGCCCGTCTACCTGTGGTACGCGCTGCCTGCCCTTGTCGCGCTGCTTTTGTTGATTTCCCAAACTTCACATGAGAAAATCAACCTTTTTGAAGTGCTGCCAATGGCGGCGATTGTGGTTGCCCTGAGCATGCTGGTGCTGCCCGCAAGGCAGGCGACCATTCCGCCGCTTTATGAGGCGGCGATGAACCTGAAGCAAACGATCTCGGATTATCTGTTTTTTACCGAGCCGCGCAACGTGTTTACGCTGGGCAGCTATGGTTATTACCCTATGGGCGGCGGCAGGCTGGGCGGCGAGGCCGCGCCCAGCGAATATCCCGTGATGATGGTCAAGACCGACAAGCGCACGCTGATGCGGGCTGTGGTCAAAGATGAATATACGGGCCGGAACTGGCGCGATACGTCGTCCGGAAAGCGGTATCTTTATGTTAACCCGCGCTGGTCCAAGCTGCGGGAGAGCGTTTTTCTGGAAAAAATGCCAGCCGAGGCGGTACAGGCCGCAAGCACGATTCTTGACCAGCACGCCGTTACGGTACAGATGCAGAATACAGCGGCCAGCACCGTGTTTACGCCCGTATTCCTGCGCAATTTCAGCGCGCAGAGCGATATGGTGGGTTATTTTAACGACGCGAGCGAGCTGTTTATCACCCGCGACCTCCGGCAGGGGGACCGATATACCGTTTTCACACCGATTTTCGAGGGTGGCGAAAATGGTCTGGGCGCGTTGATCAGCGCCGCGCCAAAGGGGGACGACAGCTATTACCAGGCGGTGGTCAACGACTACACAAAGCTGCCAGACCACCTGGAGCAAAAGGTTTACGACGACCTGAACAACATCATTGGCGCCGCGTCCACGCCATACGAAAAGGCATGCGCGATCATGCGCCATCTGCAGCGCTATTACCGCTACACGCTCACACCGGATGAACCGCCTGAAAATCAGGACTTCGTGACGTATTTCCTCTACGTAGGCAAGGAAGGCTATTGCACCTATTACGCTTCCGCCATGACGGTGCTGTGCCGTATGGCTGGCCTGCCCGCGCGGTATGTGGAGGGCTTTCTGGCCACGCCTGCGAGCGACGGCTTCGCCTATGTGACGGGGCTGGACGCGCATGCCTGGACGGAGGTTTACTTTGAGGGGTTTGGCTGGGTGCCTTTCGACGCGACGCCCGCCCAGCAGAACATGGACAATCAGCCGCCGCAGGAGAACGAACAACCGGAGCCTTCGCCCTCGCCAAGTCCGTCGCCGGAACCCGAGCCCAATGAGCAGCCCACCCCGTCGCCCGAGCCGGAAAACCCGGACGAGATGCCGGATATGGAGGACAGCGACCCGCCCGAGGTCCCCCCGGACGACGATAAGCCGCCCTTCCCCTGGTGGTGGTGGCTGCTGGCCGCCGCCGCGGTTGCCGGATTGGGAGCGCGTATTTACCTGCGCATGCCTGAGCAGGTAGCGAAGAAGCGGACGAGCGAGCAGGATAAGATTTTTGTTTACGGCAACGCCACCTATATGATCATGCGGCTACTCAAGCGCACGCCGCGGGCGGGCGAGACACCCCTGCTGTTTGCCCGCCGTATGGATAAACAAAAGGCTTTCCCCGCGCCGGTTTTACCGCTTTGGCGCATGATGGCGCTGAGCAACTACAGCCGTATGAAGCCCGGGGCCGAGCAGACGGCGCGCGCGAAGGAAACCTTCCTGCGCATGTATAAGCCTCAGCGGGTTTTCATAAAGCTGCGCTTCATGCTGTATGCGGCTTTTGGTAAGACCTGCTATAACTGCCTTGACACGGCGGTTGAGCATGTGGAGCCGGAAAAGGCGTACAGCTATCCGATTGGGAAGACGCCCAAAAAGGGCGAGAAACCGGGACGGCCCTCGAAGAAAAAGCCGGGCGGAAAATCCAAACGCGGCAGGTAAAGCCCTCGGCCATACGGGCGTGAAGGGTGTCTGAAGGACTCTTTCATGACTTGATTGTGGACTTGAGAGGATGATTATCAAGATGCCCATGCAGCCGAACACTCATCCAAAACGCAGAAACGTTTATTGCGCGCGCAGGACGCAGCAGCTATTTACCCCAGCCGAGCAGGCCGGGGTACAGGCATTTCTGACGGACGTGCGCGCACGGCTGTCGCTGAGCCGTAAGCATACCGAACTAATGCTGGACGATCACCTGAGCGCTCTGTACCGGCTCAGGCAGCGCGGAATGACGCTTGGAGACGCGATGCGATTGCTGGACCCGGCCCAGCTTGGAGATTTCTACCTTGCGGAGAGGAAGGACTGGTATCCGCTCGACCATGCGGCGAAGGTGTATCCGCTGAGCATGAGCTTAAAACGAATGATGGTGTTCCGGTTGTCCGGATACCTGAAAAAACCGGTGGTACCGGAGCTTTTGCAAATGGCGCTTACCTATGCCATCAGGCGGTTTCCTTATTTTGCGACAACCGTCAAATGCGGATTTTTTTGGCATTATATGGACGGCGCGCTGCGCCGCTTTCGGGTCCGGCCGGAAACCGAGCTGCCCTGCGCGGTCATGAAGGTGGGGGATGTGACTTCTCCGACCTTTCGGGTGGTGTATTACCAAAACAGGGTGAGCGTGGAGTTTTTCCATATATTGACCGATGGCACAGGCGCGAGCGTTTTTCTGCGCACACTGCTGAAAACCTATTTACGCCTGTTGGGCGAAAACGTGCCTGATTCAGAAGGAATGTTTAACATTCGTGAAAAGCCCGCGCCAGAGGAATGGCGGGACGATTTTACAATGGGCGACGAGTGCGGGGAATCGCACGGCTTTGCGGACAAGCCGGCGCTTCAGATGCGGGGCATGCTGCCTTACGAGCAGCCCAACCGTGTGCTTCATTATAATTTCAGCACCGGCGAGTTGCTCAAGCAGGCGCGTGAAAAGGGCGTAACCGTGACTACCCTGCTGCTGGGCTACATCATGCTTGCCTGCCGCGACGCGTGCCCCGCCAGAAGGACGCGGAAAAAAATTCAGATTCAGCTGCCCGTCAACATGCGCAAGTTTTATCCGAGCAGCACGCTACGCAATTTTTCCATGTACTGCTGCATCCGGCTTCACCCGGATGAAATCACCGGCCTTGACAATATCCTGCCCAGGATTTCCGAGCAGGTGAAGGCCGGCACGGCCAAGGAACCGCTGGACCAGACGATGCAGCTTTCGCGCAAGCTGGTCAGATACCTGCGGTTTGTGCCGCTGATCATCAAGCGCCCCATCGCCTATTTTATTTACGGGGCGCTGAGCGACGCGGTTTTTACCACCACGTTCAGCAACCTGGGCGCGATTGATGCCTCGCCGGAGATGCGCGCGCAGGTGGACAAGTTTGATTTTGTTCTTGGACCGCCGATCCAGAACCGGGCATGCTGCTCATTGTGCAGTTTTGGGGACCGCGCGGTGTTTACCGTAACCAAAAACACGCAACTGACGCTGTTTGAGGATGCGCTTTACCGATATTTTTGCGAAAACGGTCTGGAGCCTTATGTGGAAGGGAGCAGATAGCATGGAGCCGATGCGCGTACACCTGACATATCCGCCCGCGACCGCGCTTTCGTTTTGGAAGCGCAACCGGCAGGCGCTGTGGCGCAGCCTGTTTTTGCTGCTGGGCTATTCATGCTTGCTGATCAACCTGCTGGCGGGCGGCATGCCCTGGAGCCTGATTGTCATTGGCGGGTTGATGGTGACGTGGGTTGTGCTGATATACCGGCCGCAGGTGGAGAATACGGTAATCAAAAAGCTTTGCGACTCGCTGATTGCCGTATGCCTGTACCTGTTTTTGCTGGACAGCATTGTAGGCGGCGGATGGAGCGGCTTTGTGGTGCCCATCGTGTTCTTTGGCGATTTGGTGCTGATCGGCTCATACTTTTTACTGTTTTTCAAAAAGCGCAAGCGCGACTTTCTGCCGTTGTTTGAGCTGCTGCTGGCGGGGGTGGTGATTACGCTTTGCGAGCTGGTGGGCTTTCACTACCTGGACTGGCCGATGGTCGTGGTCGGCGGGGTGAGCCTGGGCTTGCTGGTGCTGAGCCTGGCGCTGTTCTGGCAGCCGATGCGGGAGGAGTTTCAAAAGAAGTTTCATATGTGAGGGTGGGCTGGATTGGATTGAAGCCGGTTGAAAGCATTGCAGAGGGTCCGCGGGCGTTTTTCAACGCTTGCGGACCCTCTTTTGAACGATCCAATTTTTTCGGCCGTTTATCCCTTCACCGCGCCGGCGGTTAGGCCCTTAATGAACTGACTGCTCATGGCTAAATACAGCAGGATAACCGGAAGCGCGCTCAGCGTAAGCACCGCGAGCACCTTGCTCCAGTCCGTCTGGTATTGACCGAAAAGCCGCGTGACGCCCAGCAGCAGCGTCTTTGATTTTTCATCGCTGATGAAGATGAGCGGAAACCACAGGTCGTTCCAGAAGGGGACGAGGTTGTAGATGACCACGGTGGCGACCGCCGGCTTAAGCAGAGGCAGGACGATGACGCGGAAAATTTTAAACCTGCCGGCACCGTCGATAAAGCCGGATTCCGTGAGCTCGCCCGGGACGGAACGGATGAAGGTCGTCAGCACAAAGACGGATATGGGGATACCCATCGCGACATAGATGGGGATCAGCGACCAGATGGTATTGAGCAGGCCCAGTCCCTTCATCATGGCCAGCAGCTTGACGGAGGCGATTTTGATGGGAAGCATCATGCCCGCGATGAGAAAAAAGAACGTTAAACCGGAAAGCTTGCTCTTCCAGTTGGCCAGTGCGTATGCCGCGAGCGACCCCACAATGATGACCAGTACCAGGCTGAGGATGACGACGATCAGGCTGTTTTTAAAGTAATTCAAGAAATCGCTGCTGCCCAAAACGGATTCATAGTTTTTAAAGTTCCATTTTTCGGGAATCCAAAATGGGTTGGAGTAGATGCTCAGCCTCGTTTTAAATGAGTTAACCACCATCACCCATACCGGGAAAAGCACGAGGATAGACCACAGGGTGAGCACCACATGGGAGATGATGTGCATGTTTTGAAGCCGGATGGAACCTGTTCTGCGCTTTTGCATGTCAATCCCCCTTTTGCGTTTTGATCAGCGTTGGAATTACGCAGATTACAAGCATAATGAAGGTGATGGTCGCAATGGCGCTGCCAAGGTCCGGGTCCGGAATTGCGACGGGGTGCTGGCCGGCGATGCCGACCCGGTAAAACAGCGTGCCGATTAAGTCTGTGGAAAAGCCGGGAGCGCCATTGGCGTTTTCCATGGCATAAACCGCATCGAAAGCATTGAAGTTGTTAACAAACGTCAATATGGCGACGATGCCCACCACAGGCTTGATGAGGGGCAGCTTGATGTGGCGGAAAACATGCCATTGGTTGGCGCCCTCGAGACTTCCGGCTTCAATGAGCTCCTCGTTAATGCCCTGAAGGGCGGCAACAAACATCATGGTGGGCATGCCCACCCACTGCCAGCAGGATACCAACGCGACGGTGGTCAGCGCTGTGCTCTCCTGCCCCAGCCAGGGCTGCGCCAACGCGCCCAGCCCGATTGTGGTGAGGATATCCTTTGTCCAAACGGGTGAAAGCAACAACTTCCAGAGATAACCTGTCACCAGCACCGCGAACGTGACGGGCAGGAAAATAATCGTTTGATAAACCCGCATTCCCTTCATGGCGCGGTTGGTCAGCATCACGGCAAAGGTGATGCCGAGCACATTTTGCACCAGCATATGAATGGCGAAAAAATACCACGTATGGCCAAACGCTGCCCAGTAGCGGGCGGAAACGTCCGGATCGGTAAAGAGAAGGACGTAATTTGCCAAGCCGATAAATTCGTCCGAACTGTCCGCGTTTTGATAAAGCGAAAGGCGTACGGAATCGATGAGGGGAAACGCCATAAATACTGTATAGACGAGCAGCGCGGGCAGAAGATAGCGAAGCCAGTACAATCCGCTCGGCGTCACACTGCCGCCGCCCCGGTAGACAAAAGACTTCTTTGTCAGACGGGGCGGTACTAAATTGCTTTGCATTGTGATGTCCTCCCTGGAAAAAAATCAGGGGCTGTGGCCTGCGGCGGACGAGCCGCACAGTCGCCCACAGCCCCTGTGTGATGTGCCGGATGAGAAGCTTTATTTAGCCAGTCCGTCAAAGGCGGCGGCTACGGAATCAGCGGCCTCCTGCGGGGTGGAGGTTCCCTTCAGCACGGCGATGACCGCCTGATTCATGGGAGAATACAGATCCATCAAAACGGGCCATACGAAGCGCACGTCCGTCGTCTTTCCATTCGTCAGGGCGAGAAGCTCGGCGCTGTGCGGGTCCGCAAGGGTTACGGGCAGGCTGGTAACGGGATACATGCCGGCCGGCAGATAGGTAGCCAGCGCGTCCACGCCATCCTGCGTGCAAAGCCAGGCAAGGAAGGCCTTCGCTTCTTCAGGATACTTGGTGGCGGGATTCATGCCGACCGCGGCATCCAGGTGGAAGGTGATGTTGGTGGTCATGCCTTCGGGCGCGGGCATGGCAAACGTGCCCCATTCGAATTCCGCGTCGCCATAGGTGCCGACCGTCCAGGAACCGTCCATGAACATGGCGGCCTTGCCGGTCGCGAAGAGAACCTGGCTGTCGTTGTAGGTAACGGCCTCAAAGCCCTCGGGCAGGTAAGGGGCAACTTTGCCCATGTCTGCGTAGGCTTTCACAAAGGCTTCGTCGTTAAGCTTCTTTTCGCCGGTCTCATAGAGGACACGCTCGGCGGCGCCGCCGATATAGTTGGGCAGCATGCCCAGGAAGAAGCATTCCAGGATATCCCATTCCTCGGCAACACCATTGGCCAGCGGGGTGATGCCGGCGGCCTTCAGGGTTTCGCACACTGTGAGGAATTCCTCGAAGGTGGTGGGAATCTCAAGGCTGTTGGCCGCGAAGATATCCTTGTTGTAATACACCGCGTGGGTTACGGCCACAACGGGAACCGCAAAGGTCTTGCCTTCGGTGGTCCAAGGGGCCAGGGCTTCCTCGGTGAAGTTTTCCTTCAGGCCGGGAAGGTCGCTGATGTCGGAAAAATATCCGTCGTTAAACAACGAGGCGCCGGTGGCGTAGGAGCGGGCGAACATCATGTCGGGGCCCGTGCCGTTTTCAAGCTGCAGGCGCAGCGTGGCGTTGTACTCGGCGGGGGTGGTGGGCTGGAAGTCGATCTGCACGCCGGAAGATTCCTTGTAGAGGTTAAACAGCGCCGTCATCTGCTCCACATCGTCGGCACGCCAGGAACCCATGGTAAGGGTGGTTTCCGCGCACGCGCCAAAGGCAAATGTTACCAGAAGCACCATCGACAGCATGGCTACAAGCAGTTTTTTCATTCCATATTCCTCCTTTTAATTGTTGGTTGCCCAAACGCAGCCTTCACTATTGATTGCATTATAGCATGCGGTTTTGGACATGTCAAACAAAAATAAGCTTCGTTTTATGTTATAGTAAAATATTGATAGAAAATAATGTATTATTGATAAATTGGATGGAATATTCGGTTTATAGCAACTCATATCAAAATATATTGAAATTGACGCCCCACAGCGCTCGAATCTGTGATATGATAGGCACAAAAACATCGCAGGCTTCGCCTGTGGAATCAGAGAGGACGGATACAAGCATGATGACCCCCAAGCAGCGCCTGCTGGCGCGTATTGAAGGCAGACCCGTCGACAAGGTTCCTAACCTTTCTATTGTAATGCAGGCAGCCGCGCAGCATGCCGGCGTTCCGTACGGCCAATACGCGTCGGATTACCGGGCGCATGTGGAAAGCCAAATCCTAACGGCGAAGGATTTCGGGCTGGATATTCTGACTGTGATGAGCGATCCATACCGGGAAACCAGCGCCTACGGAGCGCAAATTGAATATCAGACGGACGGCCTGCCGCTGTGCAAAACAACCGTGCTGACCGATATAAACCGGTGGGAGGAGCAGCTGAAGCCCTGGGATGCTTTAAGCTGCGAACGCACCCGGGCGACGGTCGACGCGATCAGGCTGTTTAAGGAGCGCGTGGACGAGCAATATATGATCGCGGGCTGGGTGGAAGGCGCGTTTGCGGAGCTGTGCGACCTGGCGGGGGTTACGGAGGGCATGACGATGCTCTTTGACGATGAGGAGAAGGCTTCGGAGGCCATGGGCTTTATTACGGAGCAGGCCGTTGGGTTTGCCCGCGCACAGGTTGAGGCGGGCGCGGATATTATCGGGATAGGAGACGCCGTGGCCTCGCTCATAAGCGCGGACATGTACGAACGGCTTGTTATGCCCCACGAAAAGCAGATTATTGAGGCGGTGCATGGGCTGGGCGCGCGGGTAAAGCTGCACATCTGCGGCAATATCAACCACCTGCTCGCGCTAATGGTAGAAACGGGCGCTGATATTATTGATATAGACCACATGGTGGATTTAACCAACGCGCTGACGCTCGCGGAAGGAAAGTGCAGTATTTGCGGCAACCTGAATCCTGCGGGAACGATTTTGAACGGCACGCCCGCGCAAATCAGGGAGGAAACGCTGAAATGCCTGGCTTTGGGGACGCCGACGTTCATCCTCTCCAGCGGCTGCGAAGTGCCTAAGGGAACGCCGTACGCTAATTTTAAGGCCATTGACGACGCGCTGCAGGAAGGATGAGCTTTTGCGAAAAGGGCTCGGAAAAACAATTGCCCGGGCCGCGCTGTTTGTGCTATGATGTTCGGGCATAAACAAAGGCGCGCAAAGCGCAATTCGCCGATATAGAGGTGTCCCGATGAACCCTTTTCATGGCTTTTCTCCACTTCCCAAACGCCTACGCACGCTGGATATCCTGCTTGTCGCTGTAACTCCTTTGCTGATGGTATTGCTGCTGGAGGGATATTCGCGCGGCGGATGGAAGGCGGTATTGCTGTGGCTTTGGCAGAATCCCCTGATGTTTTTGTGCAATTATGCGCTGATGCTGGGCGTATGCCTGATTCTGTCCCTTCTGCGCTCCGACCGGGCGCGCGTGGCGCTAGCGCTGGCGGCTTGCCTGCTGTGCGCGCTGCTAGGCATCGCGAACCACTATAAAATGCTCTATCGGCTGGAACCGCTGCTTTTTACCGATGTGACGCAGCTTGCGGATGCGAAGGCGACGCTGACGGGCCTCCAGTTTGATATTGATACGGCATTAATTGTGCGTGTGTGCGCCGTTTGGTTGCTGGCGACCGTATGCGGCCTTGTCTTTCTGAAGAGGAAGCAGCAAACGCGGCCCTGGCTGCCGGCGCTGATTGGCGCCGCGCTTATCGTGTGGCTGCCGGGGCAATGCACGTTTGAGCTTGCCAACGGCAGCGTGCGAACAGATATGGTGGACCATGCCAAGAGCGAGGGCAGCCTGTATGCGGCCATCGCGATGGAAAACCACAGGCGCGCGCTGATGCGGGTGGACTATGAAGAACAGGATGTGCGCGCGCAGTATCGCGAGCTTGCCCGGGAGGTCAACAGCACAAAGGCGGGAGCGGGCGGTTCCTCCCCCAACATCATCGTGGTGCTCTCGGAGAGCTTTACCGATGAGGCTTATCTGGGGCAATACCTGGACCTGGCGGAACCCCTGATGCCGTTTTACCAGGAGCTGGTTAAGGAATGCCGCACAGGCAGGCTGTATGTGCCAAAGCTGGGCGGAGGTACGAGCGAGACGGAGTTCGAGGTGCTCACCGGGCTTCGCAGCAAGTACGCGATTAATCCGTATTCGATGGGCCTGCCGCCGATGAACAGCATGGCGTCCGTGCTCAGGCAGAAGGGCTATGAGGCCACGGCTATCCACTGGTACTCTGGCGTGTACTACAACCGCTATAAAAACCTGAAAAAGCTTGGCTTTGACGCTCTTTACACCACAGATACGACAACTAACGCCTTTGAGAAAACGGGTATGTTTACAAGCGACGCGGAGCATTACCGCTCCATCCTGTCGCAGCTTCGCCATTCGAAAAACCGCGATTTCATCTTCTGTCTGACGATGCAAAACCACGGCGGTTATGGATATGACGATTTCCGAAAAACCTATGGGGCGGTGGTGCCGTTTCGCAACGGTCTATCGGACGGGAGCGAGAGGGTATTGGCAAATTACTGCTATCTGCTTGGACAGAGCGACGCCGCGCTTCGCAATTTTATTGCCGGGCTGCGCGCGTTTGAGGAACCCACTCTGCTTGTGTTCTTTGGGGATCACATTCCCCCGTTTGGAACGGATGCGTTTGAGGAACTCGGCATTCCGCTGACAGGAGACGAGGGACACCTTACGCCCTATTTTATCTGGAGCAATACGGAGACTCTGAGCGGAAGCGAGGACATGTACGCCTATCAGCTGGGAGCGCACGCGCTTTCGCTCGCGGGTATCAACGACGATCCCTTTCTTTATTATGTGGAAAAGCTGCGAAAGGCGGGTTTAGACGAGGACGAGCGCTATGACCTGCTCAGCTATGACGCGCTGTTTGGAAAGCAGTACGCCTATGCCGAAGGTGGGCTTGCGCCTGAAAACGGCGGCTTTGAAATCGGCGGCCCCATGGTACTGGAAGGCTTTGATGCAGCGGTGATCGCGGACGCGGTATACCTGCGGCCCAAGCTTACTACAAAAAATCAGTCGTTCAGGTTATGCGTGGACGGCATGATGCGTGATACGCATTATGTGGAGATTACGGAGGAGCCATTTACGCTTCAATGTGTAATGACCAACAGCAACGGTACCAGATATAATGAAAGCCGGTGCATTACATACGAGGGGACCGACGATCTGCTTGTCCGCTGCGGAAAGCTGGACTATGTAGCGTTGCCGCTGTGGACTCGCGGATATGAGCTGATCAGAAACAAGTGGTATCAGGATTACTACGTGTTCAAAAGCCTGAAACCCATCCGTGCGGGCCGGAATACCGCCGCCACGCTTAACGGCGAGCGGTTGCAGTGGCAGCCGTCTTACGGGATAGGGCGGGCCGGCCAGTATGCGGTGGACGCGGACGGAACGGTATATCTCTCCGTGGCCAAAAAAGCGATTGCAGATGGCACCGGTGAAAGTATGCAGGCGTATCTAAAGTCGAAAAATGCGCTTTTCTATATTTTTAAGGAGTGAATATTTGAGGTAATACAACGGTTTGCGCGCGAGGAACGAAAATATTCAAAAGATTTTGAAAAAAGGTGTTGACAGAAACCTATAACGGTGGTATTATAGTCAAGCTCGCTAAAGAGCGCCGAACCTTGAAAACGATACAGAGAATAAAGAACGCAAAGAACGACAGTCAATAAACTTGAGTGAATCGTGCTTGGAGGGGAGGGGCGAGAGCCCTTCTCGAAATCGAGAGCGATAACGGATTAAACATAAGAGTTTGATCCTGGCTCAGGACGAACGCTGGCGGCGTGCCTAACACATGCAAGTCGAGCGGGGACGCATTTTGGAAGTTTTCG
>JAEYOW010000031.1 GCA_023411375.1 Bacillota bacterium
TGAAAACGTATTGGGATTGTTGTATGACTCTTGGCGGGATCGGATATTGATTCAGGCAGATAAAGAGCTTCTGACCTTTGTCAGTGAAACATCCTGCGAGGTCGTTGCTTATCTGCCGCCCATATGGCCCTATTGCCGGGCTATAGGAGAGGACGGCCTGTTGCTGCTGCTGAAGGATCAATCTGTCTACGCGCTGTCTACCCTGCGGAAAAAGCAACTGTCCAAACCCCTTCAGGTGGCCTGTGTCGATTATCTGGAGGATTTCATGGATGTGGGCTTTGCGGAGGCTTATCCGGATATCGTGGTAAAACACAGACAAGTATATGGAGATGAAGTTTTATCTTTGCTTGCGGAGCAAATCACTCTCCAATCAGACGAGATTGATATCTTCGAGGTTCCAATTGGGAGCGTATCCCAAAAGGCGATCGAAAAAGGCTATTATAAACCGCTCAATGCCTCTGAACCCATCCGTGAAAAAATGAATACATATCGGCCTTTTTTTCAGCAGGTTGCTATGAAAGGTAGCGATATTGCCGGCATTCCGAGGATGGCGGAACAGTATATTCTGGCTTATAGCGAATATGCGCTCGCCCAATTAGGGCTTACGGCGGCGGACATGCCTTCCAGCTTTATGGAGCTATTAGATTTTTTGCTGGTGTGGGATAAACGGGTGGGCGACGCTGCGCAGCAAGCAGAAATCACCCCTTTTGGAGATGGGCTTACGAATGAACAATTAAAAGTAGTATTATCTAACACGATTATGGATCAATATTATACGTTGATAGAGAATGATGCGTCCGCCATTTCACTTTATGAAGCGGAACTGGCGGACTTGCTGGACAAGTTATCGCTTGTATGCGCTACAATCCCTCAGTCTCCTGAGAAAGCCCCCTATGTAACTACAAATGAGCGGTTTCAACATATTCAAGTGAATGATCAGCCGTCTTATCTCTTCAGTGTATATGGCTCCTTTCATCCCGGGCGGCGCAACTTCTCAAACGCTGAATCCGTTTCTGATTTCGTACCGATTGCCCTCACTTTGCCTTCGCAAAACACCCCGCTTCTGCTTTTTGAGGGAACTCTGTTTATCATAAACCCCTATTCCGCTCAAAAGGAGCAAGCGATCCAGTGGCTCACTTATTACATGAATCACCTGCCCGCAAAGGATGCCGCGGTATTTGATCGGGCTGCGGTACCCGTGGAATCCGAATTGTACAACGCTATGAAAGAATACTATACCAGCGAAATAGTAAGGCTGGAGACTCGAATGCAGGCGGCGGAGGGCGCTGCAAAAGGTGAGCTGGAAGCGCAAATTCAAGCAAGGAAAGGTCAGCTACAGGGGATAGAGCAAATCAAGTGGGACGTCAGCGCCCAAGCGCTGGAGGATTATGAGCGGATTTGGGCACAAAGCACGGTTTTGTGGAAGGATGCCTATGTATATGCCGACTCTTTCAGCAAAGCATATGCGGCCTATTTAGCTGAAGGTATGCCGGGAAAAGAGGTTGCCCGTGATTTTTTTGCCTCCCACGGGATGATTTTGAAAGAATCCCGGTAAAGGGGCTTCTATACTCACAAAAGCTTTAAAGCGAGAGCTCCATTGGGAAGGTCTAGCGCCTATGTATTGCGGTAAATACCGTGGATGATTGCTACGCTTTGGCGGCCGGTTGCGCCGCGCCGCTCCTCTCCTCCCCGGCGCGGGCGCACAGCCACAGCAAAAACGGCGCGCTTAGGTACAGGGGCATCGCGTAGCGGAAATAGGCGTTGACGGCGGAAAGCATGCATCCCGCCAGCGTAAACAGCGCGGGCACCGCCGCGAGCAGGTTTCTCCGTTTCCCCTTTTTCAGCAGGCAAACGGCGCCAAACAGCGTAATCCAGCCATACAGGCCCGGCGAGACCAGCAGGCGGTAAAGCGGATGCTCCGCCAGCCGGTCCGTCAGGGCCTTCAGCTTTTCGCTCCTTGGGTTCACGGTATAATCAAACACCCCAGCCACGTTCGCGGTGCGCGTCGCCTGGTTGCCGATAAGCAGCGTAGGCTTAATGGTGCTCATGAAGCCGGGATACAGGTAGCCGTAGGTGTTGTGGAAGGTCGCGCTGAAGCATGTAGCGGGATGCTTGCGCAAAAGCCCCAGCCATGTTTTCCAAAAAGCCTGCTTCTCCGCTTCGGTCGCGTCCTCCCGCCAAAGCAGCTTGACGGGGTCGCTCAGCTCGCCGTTGTATGCGCCCTTAAGCTTGTCAAGCTCCAGCACGCCGTCGATGGCCGCGGATTCTTCCGCCGTCAACGCCCCGCCGGCCGCCACGCGCGCCACCTGCTGCAACGGGATGGAGTAATTCTCCGTCTCGGGCATGGGCGCGATCGCAAGGCCGGGAATCACCAGCAGGTGTACCGCGCCATAGGCGCAAAGCACCGCCGCTATCGCGCATGCCGGGGCCGCCCAAAGGCCGCGCGCCCCTTTGCCGCCTGCCCTTCGAACGCGTATCAGCCTCCAGATAAGCAGCAGGGCGAGCGTCAATAGCGCCAGGTATACGCCGGGGTTTCGCAAAAGCGCGCAAAGCATGGCGGCCACGCACAGGCGCACGGCCCCCCATACGCCCGTCCGCGCGCCCTCGGGCAACCGTAGCGCGCGCCATACCTCCAGCGACAGAAAAAGCACCGCCATGGCAAAGTTCGTATCCTTGCCCATGCAGAAGGCAAATACCGGAAAAACCGGGCACAGCGCGTAAAACGCGAGCGAGCCCCATACCAGCCAGCGTGGCGCGGCGCTTCGCGCCATTTCATCAAGCAGCGCGCCCAAAAGCCACGCCATCAGCACGGCCTGTACGCCGCAATACAACGCGACCGCGATGTCCGGCCCGCCCAGCCAGTCGCCAATCCCCACGCACAGGCCGATCAGCCCCGTCTGAAGCACGGGGTTGCCGTTGGCCATCGGCACAACGCCAAAAATCTCCTTAAGCTGGGTTATGCTGTCGTTGCTCACCGTGCCGGGAAACGTCATATACCAGTACGGCAGCCAGCACAGCAGCAAAATCATCCCGAACATGGACAGCCGCACGCTTCGCGGGCCGGGTTTCCCTCGTTTTTCAAGCGCGTCCGCCACAATCCGCATTATGGAAAAATACAGCGGGATACGCCCGGCGAAAAACAGCGCGGCCTTCAGCTTATGCGCCGTCAAAAGCTCCGACGTGCCCACGGCCGCAAAGCTCTGTCCAAGCGTCATCACGCCGGAAAGCGCCGCCGCGAGCACCCAGTACCGCGTCTGTGAAAAAGGCCGCTCCAGCTTAAGCCACGCGCCGTAAAGCAGCCATAGCCCGCAGAGTCCAACCGCCCAAATTGCCGTACCGCTCACTGTCGCGGTGCGTTCGGCGGCCCCGGCGGCAAAGGTTATCGAGATCGATGCAAGCGACAGTATGCACAGCGCAAGGCGGGCGGGAATACGCTTCAACGGATCTTTGCTGTATTGCACGCGCTTTCCTCCAATACAAACCAAATTTTCTCATAGTGCATTTCTTTCGCCCTTATCATAGCGTTCCCGGCCGCATCTGTCAAACGGCGGACGTTCCTGTCCCCGTTCCTTTTTTCATTGACACTCCCTGCCGTTTCCTCTATAATAATCAAGCGTTTGTCGCCGCGCTGGCGGTTCAGGATACATGCGCGACCGAATCATGTAAGGAGAGACCACCGATGAAGACCTATCATTCCTCCGAGCTGCGCTCGATGTTCCTCAAGTTCTTTCAGGATCATGGTCATGCTATCATTTCCAGCGCGTCCGTCATCCCCGAGAACGACCCGACCGTTCTTTTCACCACCGCGGGCATGCATCCGCTGGTGCCCTACCTTATGGGCGCGAAGCACCCCGCCGGCAACCGCCTGACCGACGTGCAAAAGTGCGTGCGCACCGGCGATATCGACGACGTGGGCGATTTCAGCCACCTGACCTTCTTTGAAATGCTCGGCAACTGGTCGCTGGGCGATTATTTCAAGGAGCAGATGATTCCCTGGAGCTGGGAGTTTCTCACCAGTCCCGAATATCTCGGCCTGCCCAAGGAAAAGCTCGCCTTTTCCGTGTTCGCCGGCGACGACGATTGCCCCCGTGACGAGGAGAGCGCACAGCTTTGGCGCGACTGCGGCGTAGCGGATGATCATATCTTCTTCCTGCCCAAGGAAAACAACTGGTGGGGTCCCGCGGGCCTTACCGGTCCCTGCGGCCCTGATACCGAAATGTTCATCATCACCGATAAGGAGCCCTGCGGCCCTGACTGTTCGCCCGCCTGCTCCTGCGGTCGTTACCTGGAAATCTGGAACGACGTGTTCATGCAATACAACAAAAAGGCCGACGGTACGTTCGAACCCCTTCAGCACAAGAACGTTGATACGGGCATGGGCCTGGAGCGCACCATCTGCGTGCTGAACGGCAAAAAGAGCGTTTACGAAACCGATCTGTTTGCCGGCATCTTCGCCAAAATAGCGGAGCTTTCCGGCAAGACCTATGAAAGTGACGCGGAAACCACCAAGGCTTTCCGCATCATCGCCGACCACATGCGCACCTCCACCTTTATCATGGGGGACGATCGCGGCGTCAGCCCCTCCAACGTGGATCAGGGCTACGTGCTGCGCCGCCTGCTTCGCCGCGCCGTGCGCTACGGCATGGGTATCGACATGCCGGAGGGCTTCACGGGCGAGGTCGCCAAGGTCATCATCGAGCAGTACAAGGACGTTTATCCCGAACTCAGGCGCAACGAAAAATTTGTGCTGGAGCAGCTTTCTCTGGAGGAGACGCGCTTTGCCCGCACGCTCAGGCAGGGCAACCGCGAGTTTGAAAAGCTTGTGGAAAAGGTTACGGACGGCCAAATCGACGGCGTCAGCGCCTTCCATCTGTACGACACCTACGGCTTCCCGGTGGAAATGACCGTGGAGCTCGCCCGCGAACGTGGGCTGACGGTGGATATGGGGGGCTTCCATGAGTGCTTCAAAAAGCATCAGGCCACCAGCCAGGCGGGCGCGGAACAACGATTCAAGGGCGGCCTTGCCGACCACAGCGAGCAAAGCGCGCGCCTGCATACCGCCACGCACCTGATGCACGCCGCACTGCGCCGCGTGCTCGGCCCCGAGGTTGCCCAGAAGGGCTCCAACATCACCGCCGAACGCCTACGTTTCGACTTTTCCTTCGGCCGCAAGATGACCAAAGAGGAAATCGCCGAGGTCGAGAAGCTCGTTAACGAAGCCATCCAGGCCAAAGCCCCCATCACCTGCCGCGAGATGACCGTCGCCGAGGCCAAGGACGAGGGCGCCATCGGCCTGTTTGAAAGCAAGTATGGCGAGCAGGTCAAGGTGTACACCATGGGCGGTTTCAGCAAGGAGATCTGCGGCGGCCCCCATGCCGAAAACACCGGCGATCTCGTCAGCTTCAAGATTCAGAAGGAGGAAAGCTCCTCCGCCGGCGTGCGCCGCATCAAGGCTGTCATCGGTGCTTCCTCGGACGAATAATCCTTCATTTTTTTCCGCCGCCGCGCGTTTCCGTCACGGAAGCGCGCGGCGGCGGTTTTTTGCCGGGTTCTTTTTGGGTCATGCTTGACTCGCCCTCTCCCCGGTGATATACTGAATGCCCATTTTCATGGCATATCAGGGGCCCTTTGGCGCAACGCCCGTACGGGTCCCTCAAAACCTCTGCGCCACCGCATGTTTTGTTGCATCACAGGCCCTTCGCCGCGTACGCGGCGGTCTGTCGGCAAGCAGCGGTGGCTTTTGCATTCCCTTTTTTCCGCCTGGCCCCGCCGCCGCGCGCATTCCACCGCGGGCTCTCCACCCCGCGACGCCGGACCGCGAACCGCCAGAGAAACAGGGGCGCTGCATCCCATTAAAAGCGGAGGTGAAACAAACATGGCGCAACACGCCGAATGGAACCACGAGCAGGTCCATCTGGACGAAACCCTTCAAATCGTTAAAAACGAGCGCGAAAAGGCCGAGGCCGACCTTGGCATTGTGGACGGCAACGACAGGATGATTCAGGTGATCGACGACGGCAGCGATGACGCGCTCGTCGCGCAGTTCGTCACACGCATGAAGCTGCGCGGCCTGCATCAGCTTCGCCTGAGCGAAAAGCAGCCCTACTTCGCCCGCCTGGACTTTACGCCCGACGCGGGCGCGCCGGTGTTCGGCGATCTCAAGCCGTGCGTCAACTCGGCGACCTACATCGGCCGCTGGGGCGTATTGCAAACGCCCGAGTACAAGGTGCGCGTGGCGGACTGGCGAAGCCCTGTGGCCAACCTGTATTACTCCGGCCAGGTCGGCCGGGTCAGCTATGAGGCGCCGGACGGCAGGGTTGAGGGCGAGCTTACGCTAAAGCGCATGTTCACCATTGGCCAGGGCAGGCTGGAGGGCATGCAGGACACCGGCCTTGTGGGGCAGGAAAAATTTTTGACCGAGGCGCTGTCACAGGTGACGACGGCGCGGCTGCGCGAGGTGGTCACCACCATACAGGCTGAGCAAAACACCGTCATCCGCTATGATCCCATGCTGCCCCTATGCGTACAGGGCGTGGCGGGCAGCGGCAAGACGACCATCGCGTTGCACCGCATCGCGTGGATATTGTACCGGTTGCAAAAAACGGTCGCGCCGCAGCAGCTTTTAATTCTCGCGCCGAACCCTCTGTTTTTAAGCTACATCAGCCGTGTACTGCCCGATCTGGGCGTTAACGAGGTGCGGCAGACAACCTTTGCCGGCCTGTGCCAGCGGCTGATGGGCAAGCGCATGCCAAAGCTTTCGCAAAGCGCCCGCCTCAGCGAGCGCCTTTTAATGAATAAGCCCGCGCGCGACGCGTTGGACGATGTTCTCAAACGCAAGGGTGCGCTGTCGCTTCGCGGGCAAATCAGCCGTTTTCTGACGGAATGGGAAAAAAGCTGCATTCCCGGGCAGGATGTAAAGCTTGGCGAGCGCGTGTTGATTTCCACGGAGGAGCTTCGGCGCTTTTACCTGACGGATTTTAGGCACTTCCCGCTGGAGGTGCGTGTGGGCGAGGTTCGCAAGGTGGTCGTCACGCGGCTGAAAAAGGCCGTCGAGGCCGCGTCCGAAAGGCTGGAGCGCACCGTGGAGGAACGGCTGGACGCGCTACTGCGTTCCATACCGGACGGTCCCGAGCGCAGGGCGCGCGCAAGAAAGCTGTTTGACGCGCGCGACGAACGCCTGGCGCAGATGAAGGAGCGCCAAAAGACCTTTTTGAAGGAATACGACGCCCTCTGGGGTTCCATGGATCTGCTCGCGGTTTACGCGGCCTTCTGGCGCGATATGGCGGCACGGGACGCAGCCAACCTGCCTGTGCTGGAAGCGACGCTTCCGGCGCTTGCCAAAAAACGTGCCGCGCCCGAAGATTTGCCCGCGCTTTTGCTGCTCGCGTCGGGTCTGTACGGCCTTAAGCGCACGGATATCAAGCATGTGGTAATCGACGAGGCGCAGGACGTTTCCCCCTTGCAAGTGAACGCGTTGCGCGAGGTGTTCCGTCACGACGCATTTACGCTGGTTGGCGACCTGTGCCAGGGCATCTACGGCGACGAGGGGCTTCGCAGCTGGGAGGATATCGGTCAGGGAATTTTTGGTCAAAGCCCCGAGGTCGCCCGGCTAAGCACCGCGTACCGAAGCACAGTGGAAATCATGGAGGTCGCCTTTTCGGTGATGGGCAGACATCCCGTCTTGGGCGCGGGGATAGCGAAACCCGTTTTGCGCCACGGAAAAAAACCCATGCTCGCCGTCGCCGCCACCGACCGCGACCGCGTCGCGGGCATTATCCGAACGGTTCAGGGCTGGCTTCGGGAGGGGTACGCGGGCATCGCCGTCATCGCAAAAACCGAAAAAGCCGCCCGCGCGCTTCATCAGGCCGTCGTCCGGGAAATTCCACAGGCGCGGCATGTGACGCAGGGCGACGACTGCTTCGAGGGAGGCGTCCAGGTGATGGACGCAAGCCTGGTCAAGGGGCTCGAGTTCGATTGCGTGGCCGTTTCGGACGCGGACGCGCTCACCTATCCGGACGAGCGCTTCTATGCCAAACTGTTCTACGTGCTTTGTACAAGGCCGCTCCACCGGCTGAAATTTGCGTGCGTGGGCGAGCCCGCCCGGCACCTGGAGAACGCTCCGGTCGAAAGGGAGAACGAGGAGGGCCGATAGGGGCTTCACCCCTATTACCCTGAGAAGGGCTTCGTCCTTGACCCAATATTGGGATTTCAAAGGCATGAATCCCTTTGCTATGGAGTTTGGAGGCGCACAGCCCCCAACGCCCCTTCCCCTATCCCCTGCCTGCCAACAGGCCGCCGGCAAACGCGAACATCAGATTGTAGCCGCCGCAATCGCCGTCCACGTCCAGCACCTCGCCGGCAGCGTACAGGCCTTTTTGCAGCCGGCTTTCCATGGTGGACGGATCAAATGCCGCGGCCTCGACGCCGCCCGCCGTTACCTGCGCCGCCTCAAAGCCGCGCGTTTCCAGTACCCGCAATGAAAAATCCGCTATTGCGCGCGCAAGCCGTACCGCTTCCTCATCTGCGAGCGAAGCGGCAGGCCGGGACAGATCATTGATTTTTGCCGCGCGCAGAAGCGCCTGGCTCAGCGCTGCGCTCGCCGCGCCTGTCAGCAGCGCGCAAAGCGGCACCTTCGCGCGCGCCTCCCGACGCTCCGCAAGCCACGCGAACGCGTCCCTGTGCGCCCCCTCCGCGCCCAAGAGCGCTTCCCGCAAATCTATATGAAGGGTACAGCCCGGTTCCACAAAGCGCGCAAGCTGCATGGCCGCGATACCGCTTACGCCGTCCCCGGCAAAAAGTGCCTCACCCGCGCTTTCATGCAGCAAGCCGCCGTTTTCCCCGGTCAGGCGAAGCCCCGCGCGCACGCGCTGGCCCGCAAGCCCGGCGATGGGCCTTTCCTCCGTCACCAGCGCGCACAGGGCGGGTTTGAGGGGCGTCAGCCGGTGCCCAAACGCCGTCAGCAGGGCGTAGGCGGTGCCGTCCGTGCCATGCGCGGGCGCCGCCGCGCCGCCGACGGTCACGATCAGGCGGTCTGCCTTGTAGCAGACATCACGCTGGGCAACCACGCCGCCCTTTTTCACCTTGCCGCCCGCCTTGGGCCTGTCCGGCTCGTATTCGCTTTCCACCGCGCAGACCTCAAACCCGCCGCCGCAAGCCGAGGCGGACACGGCACGCGTGCCGACGCGAAACGCGACGCCCAGCTTTTCGGCGCGAAGGAGCATCGCATCCGCCGCCACGCCCGCCATCAAGGCGGCAGGGTAGACGCGCTCTTCCTCCCGCGTCAGCGTAATACCGAGGTCCTCCAAAAAGGCGCGCACCCTTGCATAGGGCATATGAGACAGCACCTTAAGCGCAAATTCGCGGTTTCCATAAAAAACCGGCTCGCCGCTGTTGAGGAGGTTCCCCCGTCCGTTTCCCGTTACGCCCAGCTTTTTGAGCGGCCTGCGGTTACGCTCCAAAACGGTTACGCCGTCTCCCCTCCCCGCCGCGGCAATCGCCGCCGACAGACCGGCCGCGCCGCCGCCCACGATCAGCGTACGCATCACAGCCGCCTCATTTCATCCAGCAGCCGCTGCTCGTTATGCAGCGCCTCCAGCATATATACATTGCCAATCAGCGCCTCGCCCGCCCTTTGCACAGCGCCGATAAAATCCGCGCTCATGGCCCGCAGGCCGCCCTGCTCCAACAGCGGACAGCAGCACCACGCACGGGGATCAAGCTCCGCCAGCACCTGCGTGCGCTCGCCCAGCTCGTCCCCCAGCAGCCTGATGCGCAAAGGAAACATCCGGCACGCAAGCGGCCTGTGCTCTCGGAGACAATCGCCCTCGCAAACCAGCCTTTTTCCGCCCCGAAAGAGCGTATCGTCATCCGCCAGATGAAAAGCAAAGCCCTCTACCGGCTTTTTGTAAAATTCCTCCTCAAATGGAAAAAGGAGCATGCCGTTTTCGCCGGTATCGTCGGATTGGCAGCACGCGCCGCCGCAAAGTCTGCCGCAGTTGGATTTGAGCGGCGTTATGTCCGCGAGCGTTTCACGCGCCTGGCGCAGCACCCGAAGCGCGGCCGGGCGGGCAATTAATGACATCAAAATGGGCATAGCGCACCTCCATGGAATGGATAAAAGTATCTTAGCAGAGCTGGGCGGCATTTGCAAGCGCGGTTGCCTGTAGGCGCGAGGCGTGCTATACTTCTTTCATCCGCCCGCGCCGCCGGCTAACCGCCGTGCGCAACGGCCATGAAAAGGGAGCGAACGACGATGCCCGAGCTTCGCATGATCATCCCGCCGGAGATGGAAGGGCGGCCTCTTCGCCATGCCGCGCTATGCGGGCTTCACATGTCCAACGGACAGTTTAAGCGCGCGAAATTTCAGGGCGAAGTGCTTCTAAACGGCGTGCCCGCGCTTGCCAACGCGCGCCTTTTGGCCGGAAGCGAGCTGGTGATACGCGTGCCGGAGCCCGTCAACACCCAGCCCGAGCCAAGCCCGCTGCCCTTATGCGTCCCATACGAGGACGACGCCTTCCTGATGGTGGACAAGCCCGCGCCGCTGCCCTCCTCCTCATCCGTCCGCCAAGAGGGCCTGACGCTTGAAAACGCGGTATACGCTTACCTTGGTTGCCCGGAAGCCTTTGTTTACCGTCCCGTCAACCGGCTGGACAAGGGCACGAGCGGGCTGATGCTTGTAGCGAAAACCGCCCACGCCCAGCACCTTTTGCAGCGGCTTTTGCACAGCGCTGATTTTGTGCGGGAATACCTGGCGGTGGTTGAAGGCACGCCACCGGAAGCGGAAGGCCTGATCGACCTGCCGATCGGCAAAGCGGAAGGCGCGACCGTGCGCCGCGAGATACGGCCCGACGGCAGGGAAGCGCGCACGCTGTACCGGGTTCTCCGAACTGAAAACGGGCGCAGCCTTATCCGCCTGCGGCTGGACACGGGCCGCACCCATCAGATCCGCGTGCATATGCGAGCCCTGGGCTGTCCCGTGGCCGGAGATTTTCTATATGGCACGGAGTTGGAGGCCCTTCCGCGCCGGTTCGCGCTTCACAGCGCGTATTGCCGGGTAAAGCATCCGATTACCGGCGAGTGGGTGGCGCACGAAAGCCCTTTGCCGCCGGAACTGGAGAGGCTGTTGACGGGCGGGCAGGCGCGCCGTGGTTTTGTTGCGGCCGTCCCTTGGCAATGCGGATTATGGAATTAAAATGGGATGCCGCCATACCGCTGTTTTTGAGTTTCAAACGATGAACCCAAGCGTTGAGACGACCGGGAGCCGAACCCCTTTTCAGGCCTTGCGGCCCTCCGCCGCAAGGCGGTAAAAAGCCGCGCGGCCCAGTGCCGCGCGGCGTACTTTGAAAACGAAACCAACCCGGTTTACACCCTCTGGGCGCAAAGCGCCCGGAAGCGGGTACAGGCCATACCCCTATTGTTACTTTTTGGTGAGGTACTTGCGCATGTCGATGGCGCAGGCCACCAGAATGACGGCGCCCTTGATGATATAGGTCGTGTTGCCGCTGATGCCCAGGAAGGTCATGCCGCTCATGATGAGCTGCATGAGCAGCACGCCCAGCACCACGCCGCTGATCTTGCCGATGCCGCCTACGAAGGATACGCCGCCGATGACGCAGGCCGCGATGGCGTCCAGCTCGTAGTTAAGGCCGATGGTGCCGGTGGACGCGCCCATGCGGGCCGCCTCGACGAAACCGGTATAGCCATAGGTCGCGCCGGCCAGCATGAACACGCCGATGATGACCGCCATCACGTTGACGCCGGACACGCGCGCCGCCTCTTCGTTGGAACCGACGGCAAACATGTTTTTACCAAACGTGGTTTTGTTCCAGATAAACCACATAATGGCCGTCACCACAACGGCAAGGGCGACGTAGCTCATCACGGGGGTGTTTCCCAGCTTGAACATGGGCTGGGTCACAAAGCCGGTGGTATAGCTCTCGTCCAGGTTGGAAATCTGCGCCGCATTGCTGACCGTCAAATAAATGCCGTAGGTGATCAGCTGGGTGGACAAGGTCACGATGAAGGGATGGAGCTTGAACTTGGATACGCAAAAGCCGTTGATAAAGCCAATCGCCGCGCCGACAGCCAGCACGATCAGCACAACCGCGAATACGGGCCAGGCAGCGCCGCCCTCCAGGAAACGGTTGGCAGCGCCGGTTTTTTGCAGCAGAATGGCCGCTACAAAGCCGCCCAAGCCCACCACCCGGCCGGCGGAGAGATCGGTGCCGGTCAGGATGATCGCGCCCGCGATACCCAGGGCAATGGGCAGCCTGGTTGCGGTCAGCTGGATGATATTGATGATGGATGCGGTAGAGAGAAAAGCCGGTCGCTGAATTTGGATATAGATGACCAGCAGCAGGATGATAATAATCATCGCATGGTCCAAAAGCCAGTTGCCGATGAAGCGGCCCTTGTCCCGCCCGCTCAGGGCTTTAAATTCACTCCATTTTTTAGCGATGCCGTTATTGCGTACGGCAGGTTTGAGTTCTGACATGAATATCCGGCCTCCCTTTAAACGTATTTCGCCGCCAGCGTCATAATTTCTTCCTGGGTGGTGCTGCCGGCGGCCACCTCGCCGGCGAGGCGGCCGCCGGACATAACAAGAATCCGGTCACACACGCCCAGCAGCTCCGGCATTTCGGAGGAAACCATAATCACGGATTTGCCAACCCGGGCCATATCCATGATCAGCTGATAAATTTCATACTTTGCGCCCACGTCAATGCCCCGGGTGGGTTCGTCCAGCAGGAAAATTTCCGGCTCGGTAAGCATCCAGCGCCCGAAAATAACCTTCTGCTGGTTGCCGCCGGAGAGGGAGCGGATCTGTGTGGACTGGGACGGGGTCTTGATGTGCATTGCGCCGATGGACCAGTTGGTGCGCTCCGCCATCTTTTTATTGCTTAAATACAGATGATGCTTCAGGTATTTTTTCAAGCTGGAGATAACCGTGTTATCCCGGATATTCATGATGTTAAAAATACCCGTGGCCCGGCGCTCCTCCGTCACCATAGCGAAGCCGTTCCGGATGGCTTCCTTGGGCGAGCGGTTGTATACCCGCCGGCCCTCCTTGTACAGCTCGCCGCTTTTTCGGGTGGCGCTGCCAAAGATGTTTTCCAAAAGCTCTGTGCGGCCCGAGCCATCCAGCCCGGCCACGCCAAGGATTTCGCCCTTTTTCAGCTCGAAGGAAACGTCGCGAAGCAACGAATATTCAGCGCTCAGATGCTCCACCTTCAGCTCCACCTCGTCCTGAACGTCATAATCCTTGGGCGGAAAGCGGTTGGTAAGCTCGCGGCCCACCATCAGGCGGATGATCTCGTTCATGGTCAGCTCGCTGGAGGGCCTGGTGGCCACCCACTGCCCGTCGCGCATAATGGTGACCTCGTCTGAGATGCGGAGTATCTCCTCCATTTTATGAGAAATATAGATGATGCCGCAGCCCCTGTCGCGAAGCATGTTGATAATGCGGAAAAGGTGCTCGACCTCCTGCTCCGTCAGCGACGATGTGGGCTCGTCAAATACGATCACCTTCGCGTTAAAGGACACCGCCTTGGCGATCTCAACCATCTGGCGTTGAGATACGGGCATGGCGCCCATGATGGTCTTTGGGTTTACATCAATCTGCAATTCCTCAAAAACCTTCATGGTATCCCTGTACATATGCTTTTCAGATATGGCGGGCGTACCCTTAATTTTGGGGTAACGTCCCAGCCAGATATTATCCATCACGTTGCGCCGAAGGGCCTGGTTCAATTCCTGGTGCACCATGGCCACGCCGTTGTCCAGCGCCTCGCGCGAGGATTTAAAATCGACTTCCTTGCCCTCCAAAAAAATATGCCCCTCGTCCTTGCTATAGATACCGAAAAGGCATTTCATCAGCGTGGATTTGCCAGCGCCGTTCTCGCCCATCAGGGCGTGCACGGTGCCGGCCTTCACCGTCATCGAAACATCGTCCAGCGCCTTTACGCCGGGAAAACTTTTGCTGATATGCTCCATGCGCAGCAATACGGGCTGCGCGGCCTGTTCCATGGTCCTGTCCGCCTGTGCTTCCATTTGCCGCTCTCCTTCCCTGGAGATTTCCGCTTGGACGGAGGAACGCGCCCTCCCCCAATACTCTTCCAGATGATCTAAACGGAGGGGCATATGCCCCTCCGCAAATGGTCTTTGTTGAGCCTGTTCACTCGCCGGTGTACACAGCGTAGGGGATAACGACCTTCCAGCCGTCCACCTGTACGAAGTTCTCGTTCAGGCCTTCGAACATGGCCTTGCCGGCGATCATGTTCTGGGCGATGGTCGAGATAGCTTCCGCCATGCCTTCATAGTCCTGCTTGATGGAGCCGGCCATGAAGCCCTTGTTGATGAAGTTCTCCACAGCGTCGGGGGTGGCGTCCACGCCGAACACGGGGATGGTGGTGGTGCCTTCGCCGTTGTTGTAGCCCATAGCCTGGAGGGCCTGGATGGCGCCGATGGCCATTTCGTCGTTGTTGGCGATTACCAGCTCAACCATGTTGTTGTTGTCCAGGTTGTACTGGGCCAGAATGGTCTGCATGTAATCCTGCGCAACCTGACGGCTCCAGGTGCCGTTCTGGTCCACGAGGTACTTCTGGGCGTTTTGGTCGTCATAGAACTTGAGGGGGGCCTTGCCGGCCTCGGTCAGCTTCGCATCCGCGTTTTCCACACCGTACTTGGTGCGGGCGATGGCTTCCTGGTTGTCTTCCTGGCCCTTAAACATGACGTAGCTGATCACGCCGTCGCCGTTCAAATCATACTTGTCGTAATCGGCCAGCAGGTAGTCGCCGATCATGTTGCCTTGCATGATACCGGCTTCCTCATAGTTGGTGCCGATGAAGCAAGCCTTGTCGTAGCTCTTCACCACGTCCTCGGAAACGGAGCGGTTGAAGAAAATCAGAGGGATATCGGCCGCCTTGGCCTGATCCACAACGTTCTGGGCAATGCCGTCCGCGCCGGTTTCCACGATGTTTACGCACAGCAGATCCAGACCCGTGGCGATCGCGGTGGTGATCTGATCGGTCTGGGTGGTCTGGGTGGCGTTGGAGTCCTGATCGGTATAGGCGATGCCGGCGGCCTCGAAGTCAGCGTTCAGGGAGGCGCGCACATTGGACAGATACACGTCGCTCATGCTGTACCAGAATACCTGGGTGGTGCCCTCCGCGACAGCCGCGCCGGCAAGGCCAAACACCAACATGGCCGCCATAAGGATCGAAAGCAGCTTTTTCATAAAAATCCTCTCCTTTTCTCAATTGCCGACACGTCATGCATGTCCGCTTTGTACTTCATAGTATAGCGGTTTCTTCAGATTGATGAATAGAAGATTTTCCGAAAAAATGTGGAATTCCTCTTGAACTGCTGCTTCCAGTCGCGCCCCGGCTGCCTCTCAGCCCTCCTGTATAACCCGGCAATCGGCCAGGACGTCCGGCATAAAGCGCATGCTGTCCCTATCGGTAATTTCGCGGATTACCCGGCAGGGCACGCCCGCGGCAAAGGTATTGGGCGGAATGTCGCGCGTAACCACGCTGCCCGCGCCGATGACGCACCCATCCCCGATGGTGACGCCGCCACAGACCGTAACATTGGCGGACAGCCATACGTCGTTGCCGATTTTGACCGGCCGGGCATAGCACATGTGCTTTGGCTCCCCATCCACATTAAGCATCCGCCTGCGTTCTGAGGCGACCAACGGATGCACGGGCGTGACGATGGTAACATTAGGCCCGAAATCTACGTTGTCGCCGATGGTTACCCTCGCGTCGTCCTGGATGGTCAGGTTAACGTTGCCAAAAAAGTTATCCCCGATTTGGGTATGTACGCCGTAATGGAAAAACACCGGCCCCTGGATAAAACTGTTTTTTCCAAAATGCCCAAGCAATTGGGAAAGCAGCTCCGCCCGGGTGTCCGTCTCATGCTCCAGAGTCAGGCTGTACTGGCTGCTTAAATTGTGCGCGCGCAGCTTGATAGCGCGCAGTTCGGGGTCGCCCGGGCTGAATAGAATTCCTTTAAAAATGCGTTCTTCCTCTTTCACTGATGGATCCTCCCTTATCATTTTTATCTTTTGCGTGGCGCACATTTACAAAAAGATTCCGGTATCGGATACATTATATCATATCTTCCGCCGCGACAATTTCGATCTGGTTGCCTTCCGGGTCGAGCGCGCAGCTTTCATAATATCCGTCCCCGGTCACGCGCGGGCCGCTTACCACCTCGTAGCCCGCATCCCTTAACCTGGCAGTCAGGCCGTTTACCGCCTCCCTACCGCCCGGCTGAAACGCGAGATGCGTGTATCCGGTTCGGTAAAGAGGTTTTTCGATATCCTCCATACCGGGCCGGGTCATCATTTCCAGCCGCGAGCCGTCCTCAAAGGTAAGGAAATACGTCCTTAAACCCGTCGCCGGGTTATGGTAGCCCCCGTTGACCGCCGCCCCAAAAAAGGTTGTATAAAAATGCTTCATGGCATCCAAATCCCTGGCGTACAAGGCCGCATGCGCTATTTTCACGCCGGTTCCCTCCCATGCCGTTTTACTTGCACTATAGCACAATGCGCGATGGGTTTCCTTGCACAATTCAATGCGTTTATGGTATGATATCGCCAAATCCCGCCTGCCGGGCGGAAGAGGGGCGGGCTGTGGCATGCAATGCTGCGATATCGTTACGGACGATACGCTTCGCGAGCTGAAGGAACACGGCTCGGCGCGGTTTCCCTTTCAGCACTATCTGGACGACGTTACCCAGTTTCCGGCCGGGAGCATCGGCTGGCACTGGCACCGGGAGATGGAGCTGGTCACGGTGGAGCAAGGCGAGGCGTATTGCCTGTTGGGCAACACGCGCCTGCCGCTGAAGGACGGCGACGGCGTATTCATCAACTCCGGCGTCATACACAGCTTCGAGCTGTCAGCAAGCGCCAGACTTCCAAATATCCTGTTCGCGCCCGAGTTTATCGCGCCGGAGCACACCACCATCCATGAAAAGTTTGTGGCGCCCTTTTTGACTTCCGACGTATCCCATCTGGCGCTGCGCGGGGCCGTGCCGAACCACCGGGCCGTCCTTGACCACCTTTTGGAAATCTGCCGGATATCCAAGGGAAGCGGCCCGGCGCGCGAGCTGGATATCCATGCCGGAGTCTGCCGCGCCTGGTCGCTGCTTTACGGCCTGTTGGGCGAGATGGTCACCATCGGCAAGGCCGGCAGCTCCATGCTCACGCAGGCCCGCCTGCGGCGGATGCTTCGGTTTATGGAAGCGCATTATCCAGAAAAGATCATGCTGGAAGACATCGCCCAGGCGGCGAGCGTCAGCAAAAGCGAGGCGCTACGCTGCTTTAAAACCACCGTGGGCGCCTCTCCTGTGGAGTACCTGAACCGCTACCGGCTTCACTGTGCCACGGCGCTGCTTTGCGCGACCGAAAACACGGTAACGGATATTGCCGCCGCTGTCGGCTTTGACAGCGTGGGCTATTTCGACCGGGTTTTTAAAAAGGAATTCGGCATGAGTCCAAAGGCGTTTCGCCGTTCGGACCGCAGCTGACAGCCCGGTGGAAAGCGCGCCCATCTGATAGCTTAACCAAGGAGGAACCTCATGTACAAGCTGATTTTAGCGGATGACGAGGCGGAAATCCGCCAGGGCCTCAAGGAGGTCGTTCCCTTTGAGGAGCTGGGCTTCACCGTCGTAGGCGAAGCGGCCAACGGCGTGGAAGCGCTTCAGCTGTGCGAGCAGCTGGAACCCGACCTGCTCATCACCGATATCCGCATGCCTCTGCTGGACGGGCTCACCCTTTGCCGGCGCGTTCGGGAGGCGCTGCCCGCGGCGCAATTCATCATTCTAAGCGGCTATGACGATTTTGAATACGCGCGGCAGGCCATTGAGGTCAAAACCATGGGGTATCTGCTCAAGCCCATTTCCTCCGCCGAATTCTCCTCGGTGCTCAGCGACGCGAAGGCCAGCCTGGACGAGGAGTTTGGAAAGCGCCGGGACGTCAGGCGGCTCAGGGAATATTTCCACGAAAGCCTTCCCTTGCTTCGCGAAATGCTGCTGAGCTCGCTGCTTTCCGGCGATGTGACCACCGAGCGTGCCATGGAAGGCGCGGTAAAATATGGCGACGACCTGCGCGCGGGCGGGTACGCGGTAGCGCTTATCCGTCTGGGCGAGGATGGGGACGCTTCCGGCATCGCGGACCCGGAGCTTCGCCTGTTCGCCGTTAAAAACATTTTAAACGAGGCTTTACAGGAGCGCGCGCATGAATACCGCTTTTACCTTTTTATGCACAACGGCATGCTTGCCATTCTGTTTTTGCTGGATAAGCCGGACGAGGCCGCCTTCGCGCACTGCGTATGCCATCTGGACGAGGCGCGCAAGACCGTCTGGCACTATTTGAGCTGCCCGCTGCACATTGGCGTAAGCGCGCCGTGCGTGGAGCTTGGCCGAATTCCCACGGCTGCGCGGCAGGCGCACGGCGCGATGGATCAAAGCGTGCTGAGCGGTCAGGCGCAGGTGCTCTTAATCACCGACCTTCAGCCGGACAGCGGTCGCCAGCTGAGCGCGGACGATTTGCAGCTGCGCAGGCTTATGAACAGCATCAAGGCGGGTGACGACGAACAGGCTGGATTGGCGCTTGCGGACCTGATGGACGCCTGCCGCCGTAACCGTCCCAATCCCCGGGACTGGCAGGCCTATCTTTTGGAAATTTTTATGTGCTATATGCGGGTGATTTCCGATCTGGCGCTTGCCCGTGAAGCCCTTGACAGCCGGATGGACCGCCTAACGCAGGTTATTTTGAAAACATGCCCTTCCGTGGACGACGCACAGGACGAGCTCGGCGCTTTTCTTCAGGCGCTTTTGGAAGAGGCGGACAATCACCGCAAAACCTCCAGCCGCCTGCTGGCGAGCGAGGCGGAGCAGTATTTGCAGCAAAACTACGCCCAGGCGGATATCACCATGGAAAGGCTGTGCCTGCATCTGCATATTTCCCCGTCCTATTTCAGCATGGTCTTTAAAAAGGAGACAAAAAAGACCTTTCATCAATACCTGACCGAGCTGCGCATGGATAGGGCGCTAACGCTGCTTAGCTCCACAGAGCTTAAAACCGCCCAAATTGCCGAGCGGGTCGGCCTGCCCGACCCCAGCTATTTCAGCTATTGTTTTAAAAAGCACTTCGGCTACCCACCCTCCAGAGCCAGGGGAAAGTGAAGCCCCACAAAAGGAGCGGAGTTGCATGAAAAGGGCGCGCGGCAACGGCTACAGTCTGCAAAATATCCTGATGACGGCATTCCTCACCTGTATGGGCGTGCTGCTTTTGTTCGTGCTGCTTACCCTTGTGCCCCGCATCAGCCAGCTGCTGCAGCAAAACGCGGTCGAGCGCACCAAGGAAACCGTGCTGCAAAGCGTTTCCTCGCTGGATATCTATATTGACAACATGCTCTCCACGCTTCATTTCGCCTCCTCCCAGCTATCCGGAAGGCCGGAGGAAACCGACGAGGCGCAGCTTTCGCGTTTGCTTTTGATGCAGCAAAGCCGTACCGACATCGTCACCCTCGCCTTTTTTGCGCAGGACGGCTCGCTGCGCTACGGAACGGGCGGCGGTTTGCGCCTGCCCGCCTCGGAGGTGCGCGCGAGCGAATGGTTTCAAAAGGCGCTGGAGTGGCAGGGGACCGTCACCTATTTTTCCACCCCGCATGTACAGCAGCTGTTTGAAAACCAGCGCTCGCTGGTGGTAACCATGGCGCGCCGGCTGGATTACATGCAGGACGGCCAATGGCATACGGGCGTGCTTTTAATGGATATCGACTACAACGCCTTCAGCGGCGTCGTCAACGGCATATCGCTTGGCGCAAGCGGTTACGCCTATTTGATGGACGAGCAGGGCGCGCTGATCTGCCATCCGCGCCTCCAGCTGATTTACCAGCACCTGGCCGAGGAAAACCGCACCGCGGCGCTTGAGCAGATCGTCGGCGTCGCGCGGGACCGCGAGGACGGCCGCGAGCGGGTGCTCATCATCACCACGGTGGGGCAAACGCGCTGGCGTATGGTGGGCGTGGCCTATCTGGATGAGCTTTTCGCGTTGCAAAACAGCTTCATCCGCATCCTTTCCGTCGTACTGGGCTGCGCGGCGCTTTTGTCCATCGCGTCGGCCACGCTGATGGCCTACTGGGTAACGCGCCCCATCCGCCACCTGGAGCACAAGATGCACAAGGTTCAGGCCGGCGACCTGAACGTGACCATCACCGAAAAGGGCTTTCGTGAAATCCGCGCCGTATCCTCGGCGTTTAACCATATGTTGGAGCAAATCCGCATGCTGATGGCCCGCGTGGTGCGCGAGCAGGAAACCAAGCGGCTGCATGAGCTCAACGCATTACAGGCGCAAATCAACCCGCACTTTCTGTACAACACGCTGGATTCCATCGTCTGGATGGAGGAGCGCGGGCGCAGCAAGGAAGCCATCACCATGGTGCTGGCGCTTGCCAAGCTGTTTCGAATCTCCATCAGCAAGGGCAGGCGTTTTATCACCGTGCGCGAGGAGCTGGAGCATGTACGCAATTACCTGATCATTCAAAAAATGCGTTTCAGGGATAAGTTTACTTATGAAATTGAAGCGGAGGAGGAGGCGCTGCCCGAGCGCACCGTTAAGCTGATCGTGCAGCCGCTGGTGGAAAATTGCATCAACCACGCCATTGACGAGGCGCAGGGCACGGAGCTGCATATCGACATCCGCGCATGGGTCGAGGAAAAAGACCTGTTTTTCTCTGTGGCGGACGACGGGGTAGGCATCCGGGAGGACCTGCTGCCCACGCTTTTGACCACCTCGACCGGGCAAAGCGGCATCGGGCTTAAAAACGTGCACGAGCGCATCCAGCTCACCTATGGAATCGGCTACGGCCTGAGCATCGAAAGCGTGGAGGACGAGGGAACCACGATCACCATACGCATTCCGCGCGGTTGGGAGGAAAAGCAATGAAGCGGCCAATTATCATCAGCGTCGTGTGTGTGGCGGCGGCGGTATTGCTGCTGCTTTGGGGCTTTGGCCAGACCGCGCCCGAGGCCGGCGGGGAGGCTGAGCGCTACGCGCTGGTCATTCGTGACGATACGGGCACCTTTCTGATGCAGCTGCGCAAGGGCATGCAGGCGGCGGCGGACGAGGCCGGCGTGAGCCTGAGCGTAATCGGCCCCGGCGATCTTTCCACCTCCTCCAAATACAGCGCGCTGATGGTTCTGGCGGGTGTGGATTCCCCCAGGTTATCGGAATTTCCGACGCTGTATATCGGGCAAACCATGAAGGACGCCTGGTGCGTGCTTCATGGCGATAGCGGCACTGGCGTTCGGTTGATGGAGCGTGCGCTCGCGCTTGCTCCGCCCGGGCAAACCGTCCTGCTTGTGGACGGCGGAAACGCGCGCGCCGCCGCCCGCAGCGGCGCCGCGGAAGCCTTTGCCGGGACGCATGGCGTTCAGGTTATGGACTATGACACGGATGGGTTTACCCTGCCCCCCAACTGCGCCGCCGCTGTGGCCGCAAGCCCGCGGGCCACCCAGGCGCTTGCCGCCATGAAGCGTTCCGGCACGTTTGACGGGGCTGTTCTGGGGGTCGACACCGGCGACAGCCGCGTGGCCGACCTCGAGGACGGCGCCGTAACCGTAATGGCGCTTGATAACCCGTACGCCATGGGCTATCTCGCACTGCGCAAAGCGCGGGAGGGCGTGGCGCTGACGGCGGAGCAGCTCAGCGCCGGGTACTCGCCCGACCCCATTGTCGTGGACGCGCTGCTGGCCGATCAGCAGAATATGTACCTGCCGGAAAACGTCAAGCAGGTATTTCCGCTGCTTCAATAGCGATATTACCCGGAGGTGGCTTATCATGCGACGGTTCCTGCCGCTTTTTCTGTGCCTGCTGCTCCTGCCCGCCGCCGCGCTTGCGCAGGGGCAGGCCGTGACGCTTGGCGTATGCATTTATAACGGCGACGATACCTTTATGGCCAGCGTGCTCAAGGTGATTCAAAACGAGGCGCGCGGCAGGGCGACGCTATCTGTTTGCGACGGACAGAACGACCAGAATTTGCAAAACGACCAGATTGAGGCGTTGCTTAAAAGCGGCGTAAACGCGCTGATCATCAACCCGGTGGACCGCACGGCCGCCATCTATCAGCTGCAAATGGCCATGCAATATGATACGCCCGTTGTGCTTATCAACCGCGAGCCGATTCGCGAGGATTTATCCATTTACGCCCAGGCCTACTACGTGGGTATCGACCCTAAGCAGCAGGGGCTGCTGGCGGGCCGTCTCGCCGCCGATTACTTTCTTGCGCACCCGGAGGCGGACAGCAACGGCGACGGGAAGATGCAGCTTGTGCTGTTCCGCGGCGAGCCGGGGCATCAGGATGCCGAACTGCGTTCGTTTTACGCCATCCGCGCGCTTCAGGACGCGGGGGTGGCGCTGGACGTGTTGAGCGAGGAGGTCGCCATGTGGGAGCGGACGCAGGCGCAGGAGCGCATGTCCGTGCTGCTTAACGCCTACCCCAACCGCATTGAGTGCGTGATCGCCAACAACGACGACATGGCGCTGGGCGCGATCGACGCGTTGAAGGCGGCGGGTTATTTTTCAGGCGGGCGTTATATGCCCGTCCTGGGCAACGACGCCACCCTCCCGGCGTTGGAGGCCCTGCTGCAGGGCTCGCTGTATGCCACGGTTTCCAACAACGCCGAGCAGCAGGGCAGCGCGGCCCTTACCCTGGCCATGCTGCTTGCGACCGGTGAAGCCGTCACGCCGGAAAACTTCCCCTATCAGATGGAGGGGAAGTTCGTATACATCAACAGCAGCTATTACCGGACGGAACAAAAATAACCCCTTGCCGTCCAAAAAGGGAAAGGAAGGCCTCGCCCCGAAGCGCGGGCCTTCCTCTCCCTTTAAAGCACTTGATTCTTTAAGCCTTTACAAGCCGGATTACGTTCCAGCTCAGTGCGGGCAGGATGATCTTCAGCCTGCCGCCGTCCACCGTGCCGCCCATGCCCTGAGCGGGCGCAACGTTCATCGGGTTATCCTCGGTGTTGACGGCCTTCACATCGTCATGATGGAGCACGATATGCCCGCCCGCACGCAAATCGCCAAACGCGCGCAGATCGCACAGAAGCTCGATATCCTCCGTCATATCGCGGTTGACGGCAAATACAGTCACATTGCCCTCGTCGTCCAGAGTGGCGGTCGCGTCCACCAGCGGCACCTTCTCATAATCGGAGCAATCGTATACCGGGCTTTGCACAAGCGGACGCAACGCGGTGCCGCGGCCAAAGGCCGAGGCGTGCATCAGCGGCCAGAAGATGGTCTGCGCCCACGCGCCGCCACCGTTTCGCGTCATGATGGGCGCGATGACGTTAACCAGCTGCGCAAGGCAGGCGACCTTCACGCGGTCGGCGTTGCGCAGGAAGGTGATAAGCATGCTGCCCACCAGCAGCGCGTCCTCAAAGTTATAAATATCCTCCAGAAGGGGCAGGGCGCGGTTCCACTTGTCGCGCTTCCAGACCTCCTGGTCCTGCTCGTTGGAGTGGTACCAGACGTTCCACTCGTCAAAGCTAAGGTTCAGCTTTTTGCGAAGGTGCTTTTTGCCGCCCACCGCGTCGCAGATGGAAACGACGGTCTTGATGAAGTCGTCCAGGTCCATGCTGCGGGCGAGGAAATCCGGCGTCTGGTTGGACTTGTTGCCATAGTAGCGGTGCAGCGAGACGTAATCCACATGCTCGTAGCACTCGTCCAGCATCTGGTATTCCCAACTGCCGAAGGTGGGCATGTCGTGCGCGGCACTGCCGCAGGCCACCAGCTCGATAGAGGGGTCCACCCATTTCATGACCTTGGCGGCCTCGTTGGCGGCGCGTCCGTATTCATAGGCGGTCTTATGGCAAATCTGCCACGGACCGTCCATCTCGTTGCCCAGGCACCAGAGCTTGATGCCAAGCGGCTCCCTCGCGCCGTTTTTGATGCGCAGGTCGCTATAATAGCTGCCGCCCGGATGATTGGCGTATTCCACGACGTTTCGCGCCGCGTCCGGGCCGCGCGTGCCCAGATTGACGGCGTACATCATCTCGGTATCGGCCTTTTTGCACCAGTCCGCGAACTCATGCAGGCCCACCTCGTTGGTCTCGGTGGTAAACCAGGCAAGATCCAGCCTGTGGGGACGCTGCGCGCGCGGGCCCACGCTGTCCTCCCAGTTAAAGCCGCTGACGAAATTGCCACCCGGATAGCGCACCACAGGCACGTTCAGCTTGCGAACGAGGTCGATCACGTCCCGGCGAAAGCCGTTTTCATCCGCGGTGGGATGATCCGGCTCGTAGATGCCGCCGTAAACCGCACGCCCCAGATGTTCGATAAAGGAACCGTAAATGCGCTTGTCGATTTTACCGATCGTAAAATCCCGATCCATGATCATGGTCGCTGTTTTCATAAACAAAACCCCTTTATAAAAACATTATTTGTATGTACATTTCCACTATATCGAGTGTATTCTTGGTAATTATAACATTTAAAACAGGATTGTGTCAACCTCATTTCCGATTTGTCCGTACTTTTTTATCCTTTGACCGAACCGGCCGTCATGCCCTCAATAATAAACTTCTGCGCGCACAGGAATAAAAGCAAAAGCGGCAGAATAGCAAAGCATGAACCTGTGATCATCAAGTCGTAATTGTTGCCATAGGGCGACCACAGGGTGTTCAGACCGATGGGGATGGTGTATTTCTTCATGTCGGAAATCACAAGCATCGGCCACAGCAGGTTGTTCCATGCGCCCATGCCCACCAGCACCGCCATGGACGCATAGGCGGGCTTCATCACCGGCATGATGATGCGAAAGAAGATACCGTACTCGGTGCAGCCGTCCACGCGCCCGGCGTCCAGCAAATCGTAGGGCACGCCCTCCAAAAACTGACGGAAGAAGAAGATCGCGCTCATATTTGCCAGAAAGGGCAGCATTACGCCCGCGTAGCTGTTGCGCATGCCCATGGCGTTGATCTGCGTATACATGGGCAGCATCAGGATTTCAAACGGAATCATCATCACCAGCAGCACGCACATAAAGCAGAAGTTCTTACCCCTAAACCTGTATTTTGAGAAGCCGTACGCCACCATTGAGGATACAAGCAGCGTCAGCGTGCCCTGAACCAGCACGATGAGCAGGCTGTTGCCATACCAGATAAAATAATCGTGCGGCTGGTAAGCGCCGTCGCTCATGATGCCGGTAAACAGGTAGCGCCAGGCGCGCAGGTGAAGCTTATCGGGCGTGGGGTTAAGGTTGAGCCCGCTGATAAACAGCTCCGCGCCGCCCTTGAACGCGCCCAAAAGCAGGGCATACAGCGGAATCAAAATCAGCACCGCCAGCATGACAAAAAACACGGTCAGCGCGACGCGCGCGGGAAGGCTGTAGCCAAAGCGGCTGATTTTCTTGCTTTTTACAACCCGGATCATGTTCAGGCCTCCTTCCGCTTGCCGATAACGCCCGTAATTCGCAGCTGCGCCACGGTAATGACCATCGCGCCTACCAGCAGCACCAGCCCGACCGCCGAGGCAAAGCCGAACTTGTCAACCTTTTCAAAGCCGTAGCGGTACAGGTAGCCCACAATGGTCAGCCCATAGTTTTTTGGGGATGTGTTATTGCCAAAGATCATATAGCTTTCGGTAAACATCGCCAGCCCGGCGTAAATGGAGATGGTCAGCACATAGATGGTGGTGGGCTTTAACAGCGGCCATCCCACATGACAAAACTTCTGCACGGCGTTCGCGCCGTCTATGTCGGCGGCCTCGTACAGCTCGCCGGGGATTGATTTGAGGCCCGCCATATAGTAAAGGATGTTCATACCCGTCCACCGCCAGCAGCACAAAAGCACCATGGCAAACATGGCCGTCCACTCGCCCTTTAGCCAAATGATGGGCTGTCCGCCAAAGGCAACCAATACCTGATTCATCAGCGCGCCGGGCAATTCGGAAAACATCATTCTGAAGATAATGCCGCCCACCACCACGGAGCACAGCACGGGCATAAAGGAGATGGTCTTAAACACACCGCCGAATTTCATGGACTTGGCGTTAAGCATATAGGCGAATAAAAGCGGAAAGGGAATCAGCAGCGCGCATGTGATCACCGTGTAGCGCAGCGAATTCGTCACCGCTGTATAAAACGTTTTGTTGGAAAACATATTGCGGTAGTTATCCAGCCCAATCCACTCCGACGAGGACGCCTTGATGTCCTGAAAGCTCATCAGGACGGTGGAGATGAGCGGATAGATGAAAAAAACCGCAAACGTAAGCAGGAAGGGCAAAATGAATACATAGGGCGCAACGGTCTGCGAATAGAGCAATTCCCGGTTGAGAAGTACGTACAGCACGATGAGCGCAAACCCGGCCAGCATCGGCCATACGCGGTGCCTGACAATCCCAAGCCAAAGGGTGCGCGCGAACGAATAGCCCTGCCCTTCTTCAAGCCTTTCAAAAAAATAGGGGCTCAAATCCCCTTCCGCGTCATAGGCGGCGTCAAACTTGGCCGCCTTGCCGCTCAGGGAAAACAGCGCAACGAGGCCAACCGCCAGCAGCACCAAACCAAGCGCGAGGATAAAGGCTGTTTTGCGGCGTTTCGCGATGTCTTTGCGGATGATGGGTGTCGCTTGCATAGGCAGCGCTCCTTTCTAACGCCCCTGCCCGCCCCGCGGCGGCAAGGGTGTGGGCGCCAGCGCCCATATGACGAAACGGCGGTTCTTCCAACCGCCGGATATGGCTGGATGGAGGAGGCCGGCGGCCTCCTCCATCCGCGGCGCGGTCCGGTTTTAGAACAGCTCGCTCTCGATGGCTTCCTGCGCTTCCTCAAGCGCGGTGGCGGCATCCGCCATATCCACATAGACCTCATTCCACAGCGTGCTGACGAGGTAGGTATTGATGGTGGGACTGATGGAGGTGGAGGCGACGAAACCAACCTCGTTAATGGCCAGCAGCGTGTCAAACGCGTTGGTCACAAAGTACTGGTTATACTTGTTCTCCGGGTTATGGGTGACTTCGGTCATGGTCCAGACTTCCTTGTTGCAAGGGTCGAAGCCGAGATCCTCCCAAATCTTGATATTGGCTTCCTTGGTGCCCTTGGCGAACACCACGAAGCGGGCCGCGAGGTCGGCGTTTGCGTTTGCGTTGCACACGACGGTGCCGGTGCCGCCGCCGCCGACGGACTGGTTCTGGCCCTCCTCAAACACGGGGCTGGGCGCGATGGCGTACTTGCCCTTGCAATTCTCGCCAATCTCGTCCACGAAGCGGCTCATGTACCAAAGCGGCATGGTGACGGACGCGCACACGCCGGTCGCCACCCAGGCCTTGCCCTCCTCGGTATCCACCTGGCCGCCGGGGCAGGTTACGGCGATGCCGTCGTTCAACCAGCCCTGCTGGGTCTGGATCAGCTTGAGCATGGCCTCGGTGTTGATGGTGGGCACGGGGTTGGACTCGTCTGAGTTATCCTGGAATTCGCTGTCCAGCTGGGTGAGCATCAGGCCCGCCTGCCAGTTTGCGGTGGTTTCCACATTGCCCATGTATACGCCGGGATTGGCTGCCTTCAGCTTCAGGCCGGCCTCGCGCCAGTCGTCCCAGGTTTTGATGGCGGTATAGTCGATGCCGGCGGCGTCAAGCAAATCCACATTATAGAAAGTAACCGTCGCGCCGACATGGTAGGGCACGCCGTAGATGACGCCGCCCTTGGAGTAAATCTTCAACCGTGCTTCAACCAGGTCGTTCTTCAGGTCGCCCAGATATTCGTCCATGGGCACCAGGTAATCGCTGTAAGCGAGGATGTTGGGGAACTGGCCCAGCTCGACATCCACGATGTCGGGCGCGCCCTCGCCGCTGGCGGCCAGGGCCACCTTGAACTTGTTGTGCATATCGTCATAACCCAGGGTAACGCACTCCAGCTCGATGGGCTCGTCGGGATGCGCGGCGTTCCAATCGTCCGCCATGCCATAGTAATAGGTATCATGCTGCGCGATAAAGGTCCACAGGGTCAGCTTGGTGGGGGTTGCTTCCGCCGCCGCGAAGCTCGTCATACCGAGAAGCAGGCAAAGCGAAAGGGCAAGGGCAAGGGCAAGAAACTTTTTCATTGGAAGACCTCCTTCTATCTTTGAGAAGCGTCCAGCGCCTCATCAATTCATCCGATTTCAGCATTGCCGGTCGTTTTGTCCGTACATCCTTCATCGTGCTTTGTCAAATACATACAAACTCGACCATCTTCTTGGATAACATTAACGTTAATGTTATTAATTGTACGGATTATATCATGCCATCGTCGGAAAGTCAAGCCCCAAAATTGACAAATTGTACGAACCTGTGTTAAAATGGCGTGAACTTATAATGAAGGCCTTTTTCTCATCGATATTTGACAGGCTGGAAAGGATCGTTATGAATCATTCTCCGGGCGGCAAGCGCATAACGCTTCAGGATTTGGCCCGTGAAACCGGCTACACGGTCAACACCGTTTCCCGCGCGCTAAAAAACAAAAGCGACATTTCGCGGGCTACCTGTGAGCAGATTCAGCGGGTAGCTCAGGAAATGGGCTACGTGCGCAATTATATGGCAAGCTCTCTGCGCTCCGGCCGCACCAGGACGCTGGGGGTGATCGTGGGAGGCATGTCCAACCCGTTTTACAGCATTATGGCCGACGATATTCAGGATGTGGCGATGTCCCTGGGTTATTCGCTGATGATCCTCTGCTCCCGCGACGAGCCCGCGCTGGAGATGCACGTGGTGGAAACGGCCATGAGCCGGCAGGTGGACGGCATTCTGCTGTTCCCTTGCAAAGGCTCGCAACCCACCATCGACCGCCTGAAGACCGCAGGCATCCCCTTTGTGCTGATGTCGCGATACCTGGCGCGCGGCGCGGAGGACAGCGTGATCTGCGACGAGGAGGAGGGCGCGTACCTGGCCACGCGGCATCTGATCCAGGCCGGCCGGCGGAAGCTTGCCTATCTGTATACCTATGACGTCATCTACAGCAGCGAGATGCGCATGCACGGTTTCCGGCGGGCGTGCGCAGAGGCCGGTATTCCGCCGGAGGATTCGCATGTCTACAATTGCCAAAACGACCGCGCCACCCTCGAGCAGCTTAAGCGGTGGAAGCACGAGGGTGTGAACGGCCTGTTCTTTTTTTGCGATATGGAAGCGTGGAACGCGATTTCGTGCATGCACAGCGCAGGCCTTCGCGTACCGGATGATTTTGCGGTGACGAGCTTTGATAATATCCAGGGCAAAATGCACTTTCCGACGCCGCTTTGCAGTGTGGACGGCTGCATGCCGGAAATCGCTCGAAGCGGCATTGATCTGCTGCGCAAGCGCATCCACGGCGAGGACCTGCCTGTACAGACCATCGTCTATCCCGTCCGGCTGGTATGCCGGGGCAGCTGCGAGGCGGAGGCCGGACGGGGATAATTGGGACGCCCTCCTGCTTCATGTTACGCAAAAGCACCCCCGCGGCAGCTTTTCAAGCTTGCCGCGGGGGTGCTTTTATAAAACGAAAGAACCTGCGCCCTTTACCTGCCGGCCGCCTCATGGAAAGCCTCGAAGAAATCGGGACAGCTCCACGTTCCGCAGGCGCTCACGGCGTCGTCCCCGACGAGCAGCTGAAGCGTCAGCCCGTTGCTCAGGCCGATTTTAAGCGAGCCGGAGCCGCTCATGCTTGTGCTCTGGTAATCCGAGGTATCCAGCAGCGTCTGCATCAGCGACTGCGCATCCTCCACGCTGTCCACCATGCCCACACCGTCCAGCTCCATCCACAGCACGTCGCTGGCGGAGCAAAGCGTATCGCCGAGGGTTTCGTTGCCGATAACAGCGGTACCGGCATAGCTCACGCGCTGAAATACCCGCATGCTGCCGTCCACATTGGCCGCAACCAGCGCGCCGCTCAGGCCGGATACGGCGTAAACCTTCTCCCCCTGGGCGACTACGTTGCTGACCGTTCCGCCGGATCCCAGCGCGGGTTCGAGGTTAAACTCGCTCACGCTGCCCAGCTCGTCGCCCAGCAACGAGCTGGAAATCCCGTTGGGGCTGCGGAGCATACGGTAGGTCGCCCCGCCCAGGCTTATCAACGGAAAACTGCTGCCCTTGGCGTCGGCAAAAAGCGTCTGCGACCCGCTATGGCCGCCCGCGCTCATCGAAATACTGCCTGCGGGCACATCCGCGGCCAACCGCGGCTGCTCTGTGGGGATGGTTTCCTCGCCGGCGGAGTGGCTGTCCAGCACGTTTTCCGTGGGCCTGGGGCCGACGCCGGGCGCGACGCCCTCCGTCGCCCAAAATGCGGCACCCACGCAGAGCACCAGCGCGGCGCATACGGCAAGAGCGGGACGCCACACCCCCCTGCGCATTCGCGGCTGGCGGTATTCCGACGCGCGAAGCTTCGCCTTTGCCAAAATTGTCGGGGTTGCTTCCAAGCCGCCCAGCTGCCGCGAGGCGACCTCAGGCAAATCTTCCAAGCGTTTCACTGCGCTAGCCCTCCTTCTTTTAATATTTGTTCCAGTTTTTTTCGCGCGCGGGACAGCCGGCTGGAAATTGTCCCTTCGGGCAGCTCCAGCATTTCAGCAATCTCGCTGATGCCATAACCCTGGTAGTAATACAGCAGGATCGCTTCCCGAAACGTCGCGGGAAGCTGATGGATAGCCGCCATCATCGCCTCCTCGTCGTCCCGGCGCTCGCTGTCGTCCGGCGCGGGAATGAGCTCAAATGTGGGACTGCCAAGCACCACCCGCTTCACCCACGCGCCGCGCCACAAGTCGCGACACCGGTTGAGCGCCACCTTCAGCAGCCACGCCTTTTCCCGGCCCTCCTGCAGCTGGGGCGCGTTGGTCATCAGCCGCACGAAAACGTCCTGACACACGTCCTCGGCGCGCTGCCGGTCGCCCAGGTAGAAGTAGCTGACGCGCAAAACATCGGTGGCGTACTTCTCGTACAGTTCCTCAAAGTTCGTCATGTCCGAGCCTCCGTTTTTGCCCGAACGCGCATCCTCCCCGGGCCTACTGTGCTCATTCATCAAACGAATCTGCCTTCCCGCTTCTTGCATATTTTTTGAGATTATTTTGCAAGTTTTTCAAAACTCGCCTCAAAGCCTCGCGCGGGCCCGGGCATGCAATCAGTTTGCCTGTAAAACGGCGCGCGCATGCGGCGGATTATTCGATATGCTCAAAAAAATCATCCTTCCGCACATCCTGGCCCACGGTGCTTTTCGCCAAGCCGAAAAGCGAGCTGTCATAGCGCGCGTCCTTCTTAAGCTGCATATGGAAATGCTGCTGGGACACATGCTTTTGAAAGCCTGCCAGCGCCAGCGACTGCGCCGTTTCTTTGCCCACGGCACGCGTCCAGTCCATGCACAACTGGTTTTGCGCGTACAGGTGCAAATAAAGCTTTTTGACCTGCCACACACCGAAAGCCTTGCTATGCTGGGGCATGTACATGGGATCGGCGGTTTTGTCGAACACCCGTAGCGCGGCGTCGGCGCAAACGCGGTGCGCGCCGTGTCCATACTCCCCGCTTACGTCGTGCGTTACCAGCACGTCCGGCCTGTAACGTCGGATGAGCTTGATCAAAAACCCGTCCACCTCCTGGCGCGTCCAGGCATCGTACATGCGCTCGAGCGTGCGCGTGGAGCGGTCCCTAAAACCGCCGATGAGCGGGTATTCCCGGACGCCCGCCGTCCACAGCCCGTTTAGTAGCTCCGCCCGGCGTGTGGAATCCTGGCAGGTCATATAAACCACCAGCACGTGCCTGCCCTGTGAAACGTACCAAGGAATCAGCCCGCCAAAGAACAGGAACTCGTCGTCCGGATGCGCGATAAGCAGCATAAGATCCGCCTTTTCGGGCGGCGGGTCCCACCGCTGAACATCCGGTGGCAGCGTCCCACTGGCGAACACGCGCACCTCGTTAAGCCTGAGCGCCTCTCCCAGCGCCGCAACGCGGACGGTTTGCCTGTCCGGCACGACGGAAACCACGTGCGCGAAGTCCGTCTCTCCCTTCGCAAAGGCGCGCCACGCACCGTCCGTCCACTCCTCCAGCGACCATTCGGCTGGCATATCTGCAAAGCACAGGTACAGCGCGCCGATTGTTTCGCCCTCCGGCGCGCGTATGATCAGCGCGCCCTGCCGGGTCTCAAACGCGCGCCGGTAATCCCCATCCGTCAGGCGGCGCAACGGATCGTGCCGCCCCTCGGCGGAAAATTCGCATTGCGCGGTCAGTTCCCGCGCCTCGTGCGGCGGGGCCGCGGCGGTTTCATCCGCCAGCGCGCCGGCGCATTCCGCCGCGCTCAGGGCGCACAGCGCGGCGCAGAGCAGCAGGCGCGGCCATGCGTTCGGCATGCGCTCCCTCCTCCCGCACAGCGCGAAATTTGTCTACCCGTGATGTGATTCTACCATCGTCAAGCAGGCGTGTCAATGGCTGGGCGGCATGCCGGGGCGGTCGCGGAACCGACCAAAAAGCGTGAGGAAACGGTCCGCGCATTGCGCATCGTTCCTCACGCCCCGTGTTATTCCTCCGGTTTTTCCGGCTCCTTCTGTCGGCATTCCGGGCAAAGTCCCTCAAAGACCGTCCGGTGGCAAAAAACCTCGTACCCGGTCTGTTCCGCCATCTCCCGGTCCCATTCCTTCTGGTAGGGCAGGGGAATATCGGCTACCCTGCCGCAACGCCCGCACAGCAGATGATAATGCGGCTCCACGCGCCAGTCGAAGCGGTCCACCCCCGGCACCTTTACATGGCGGAGCTCGCCGTTTGCCGCCAAGAGGTTCAGATTTCGGTACACCGTTCCGCGGCTGATCCTTGGATCGCCAGCGCGAATATCCAGATAGAGCTGGTCCGCGCTTGGGTGATCGTTCCTCGCACGCACCGCCTCCAATACCATCCGCCTTTGTTTAGTGCTACGCTGCTGCTTCATCCGCGTCTCTCCCCGAAAAAATGATTTATGCCATTTTATCAGAAAGCGTCGCCTGAATCAACTCGCTGTTGGTAAGCTTCGAAAGTTCCCTGTCGCCTTGGCGCGCAAATTCACCTGTCGCCTTGGCGCGCAAATTCCCTTCCCTTGCGCCAGGTATTCTCCCATGGTATAATATAAGATGAGTTATGTTGCGCCCACGCGCAGCGTCGCCATATGTAAGGAGACTTACCGCCTTGGGAATGATGGATGTATTTAAAAAGCTGTTTGGCCAAAGCAACGAGACCGAGGTCAAACGCCTGCAAAAGATCGCCGACCAGGTGCTGGCAAAGGAAGCCGAGTATCAGGCCCTGACCGACGCTCAGCTTCAGGCGAAGACCCCCGAGCTGAAGGAACGCCTCAAAAATGGAGAAACCCTCGACGATATCCTGCCCGACGCCTTCGCCGCCTGCCGTGAGGCCGCTGACCGCACCGTGGGCATGCGCCCTTACCCCGTGCAGATCATCGGCGGCGTATGCCTGCATCAGGGCCGCATCGCGGAAATGAAGACCGGCGAGGGCAAAACGCTGGTCGCCACCTTGCCCGCCTACCTTAACGCGCTATCCGGCGAGGGCGTTCACATCGTCACCGTCAACGACTACCTGGCCCGGCGCGACAGCGAGTGGATGGGCAAAATTTACAGGTTTATGGGCCTTACCGTGGGCCTGATCGTTCACGATCTTGACAACGCCCAGCGCCGCGAGGCTTATGCCTGCGATATCACCTACGGCACCAACAATGAGATGGGCTTTGATTACCTGCGTGACAACATGGTTATCCATGAGCGCGACATGGTGCAGCGCGGGCATGTCTACGCCATCGTCGATGAGGTGGACTCCATCCTGATCGACGAGGCCCGCACGCCTCTCATCATCTCCGGCCAAGGGGACAAGTCCACCGACCTGTATGAAAAGGCCGACCGCTTTGTTGCCCGCCTGCGCAACGAGGAAGACTATACCGTCGCCGAAAAGGAAAAGGCCGTTTCCCTCACCGAGCAGGGCATCTCCAAGTCACAGAAGGCTTTTAATGTGGAAAACATCGCCGACCTGGACAACAGCGAGCTTTACCACCACATCCTCGCCGCGCTCAAGGCGCATGCCATCATGAAGCGCGACGTGGATTACGTGGTACAAAACGGCGAAGTCGTTATTGTGGACGAGTTCACCGGCCGCCTGATGGTCGGCCGCCGTTACTCGGACGGCCTTCATCAGGCCATCGAGGCCAAGGAGCACGTCAAGGTGGAGCGCGAAAGCAAGACGCTTGCGACCATCACCTTCCAGAACTATTTCCGCATGTACAAGAAGATCAGCGGCATGACCGGCACCGCAAAGACCGAGGAGGAGGAGTTCCAGGGCATCTACAACCTCGACGTGGTGCAGATTCCCACCAACAAGCCCATGATTCGCAAGGATATGAACGACATGGTCTACAAGACCAGGCGCGGCAAGTTTTGCGCCGTGGTGGAGGAAATCGTCGCACGGCACGCAACCGGCCAGCCGATTCTGGTTGGTACCGTCAACGTGGAAACCAGCGAGATGCTGAGCCACCTGATTAAACTGCGCGGCGTTCCCCACGAGGTTCTCAACGCAAAGAATCACCAGAAGGAAGCCGAGATTGTCGCGCAGGCGGGCCATGTGGGCGCGGTCACCATCGCCACCAACATGGCGGGCCGCGGCACGGATATCCTGCTTGGCGGCAACCCGGACTTTCTCGCCCGGCGCGCCATGCGGCAAGAGGACTATCCCGACGAAATCATCGAGGCCGCGACCGGCCATAACGAAAACGTAGAACAGAACATTCTGGACGCCCGCAAGCGCTACCGCGAGCTTTACGACGGCTTCCGCAAGGAAACCGACGCCGAGCACGAGCGTGTAATGGCCGTGGGCGGGCTGCACATCATCGGCACCGAGCGCCACGAGAGCCGCCGAATCGACAACCAGCTGCGTGGCCGTTCCGGCCGCCAGGGTGACCCGGGTTCGTCCCGTTTCTACCTGTCGCTGGAAGACAACCTGATGCGCATCTTCGCCTCCGACTGGGTGCAGAAGGCGATGCGCA
>JAEYOW010000049.1 GCA_023411375.1 Bacillota bacterium
GACCTGAATCACCATATCCTCCAAGCTTTGAAAGCCCATACGCTGATGAAGCGGGACGTCGATTATGTGGTGCAAAACGGCGAAGTCGTCATTGTGGATGAGTTCACAGGCCGTCTCATGATCGGTCGCCGCTACTCCGACGGGCTGCACCAGGCCATCGAGGCCAAGGAACACGTGAAAGTGGAACGGGAAAGCAAGACTCTGGCCACCATCACCTTCCAGAACTACTTCCGCATGTACAAGAAGCTCTCCGGCATGACGGGCACCGCCAAGACGGAGGAAGAGGAATTCCAGGGCATTTACAGTCTGGACGTGGTGCAGATCCCCACCAACAAGGAAATGATCCGTAAGGATATGAATGACCTTGTCTACAAGTCCAAAAAGGGCAAGTTCAAGGCCGTGCTGGAAGAGATCGTCAACCGTCATCAAACCGGCCAGCCGATCCTGGTGGGTACCGTATCGGTGGAGACCAGCGAAATGCTAAGCCATATGCTGGAGATGCGCGGCATCCCCCATGAAGTCCTCAACGCCAAGTTCCACCAAAAGGAAGCCGAGATCGTGGCCCAGGCTGGGCATTATGGCGCTGTGACCATCGCCACCAACATGGCCGGCCGCGGTACCGATATCCTCTTGGGTGGCAACCCGGACTTTCTGGCCCGCCGCCAAATGCGCCAGGAGGAATTCCCCCCGGAGCTGATTGAGGAAGCCACCGGGCACAATGAGAACGTGCCCCAGGAGGTCCTTGACGCCCGGGCCCGGTACAATGAACTCTACCAGCAATTCAAAAAGACCACCGATGCGGAGCATGAGCGGGTATTGACAGTGGGCGGGCTGCACATTATCGGCACCGAGCGCCACGAGAGCCGCCGCATCGACAATCAGCTGCGCGGCCGCGCCGGCCGCCAGGGCGACCCCGGCAGCACGCAGTTTTTCATCAGCCTTGAGGACGACGTGATGCGCCTGTTTGGCAGCGAGCGTATCGCCCCCATGATCGAGCGCCTTGGCATGACCGAGGACCAACCCCTGGAGGCAGGGATGCTCACCAAACAGATCGAGGCCGCTCAGCGCCGCATTGAGGGCCGCAACTATTCCATCCGCAAAAGCGTTCTTCAATACGATGATATCATGAACAAGCAACGCGAGCTGATCTACGGCCAGCGCCGCGACATCCTGATGGGCAACGACGTGCGCGGCAGCATCATCTCCATGGTGCATAACCTGATCGACTCCACCGCCGACCGCAACTTTACCGGCGAAGGCAGCTTCGACTGGAGCCTCGACGACGCGAAGGAATATCTTGAAAAGCTTTGCTTAAAGCCCGGCACCTTCGACAGCTATGCCGAGCAGATCAAGCCTATGGACGAGCCCGAGCAGCTGACCGTCCTCCTGTATAAGGACGCCGAGGCATTCTACGGCGAGCGGGAGCAGATGCTTGCCGAAATGGGTATCGACATGCGCGAGTTTGAGCGCGTCGTGCTGCTCTCCGCCATCGACCATCACTGGATGGACCACATCGACGCGATGGACGACCTGCGCGACGGCATCGGGCTGCGCGCCTACGGCCAGCGCGATCCCGTCCAGGAATACCGCATGGAAAGCTACGACATGTTCAACGACATGGTGCACTTCATCCGTGAAGAAACCATCCGTCGCCTGTACCAGAGCCGTATCGAACGCCTGCCCGAGCGCCGCAAGGCCGTTGACCTGAGCAGTACCAAAGCGGGCCTTCAGGGTGAGGAAAACCAGAATGGTCAAGCCAAAAAGGGCGGCGCGCCTACCCGTATGACCACCCCTGGCGCGCCCGGCCGCAATCAACCCTGTCCCTGCGGCAGCGGCAAAAAATACAAGCACTGCTGCGGCGCCGGGAAGGGCTGACGCCTTTCACCCATTACCGCCCGCTTTGCGGGCCGGGCGCTTCACGCGCTTAGATGTCTGTTGTGTGAAGGGTGCAAGTTTGCCGTGCGGCGGAAGGCCGCACGGCTTTGTGCCCGCCGGCCAACAGGATTGGTTTTTTGCTGCGCGGTCAATATTGGGATTGTTAAGGGTACAGCCCTTGACCGGGGTGCGGGGCAGCGCTCCGCCGTTTCCTATATTTCCATGGTAAGGAAGTGAATTTGGGATGATTGATCAGGATCAAATTAAACAGGATTTAGGCCGTCTGCGGGAAAAAATCGACAAAGCGGGCGACGCGCTTCATTTGCCGCAGCTTGAGGAAGAGCTGACGGAACTCAAGGAGGAAATGAACGCGCCTGAGTTTTGGAACGATCTGGAGCGCTCCACTGCGGTCAACCGCAAGGTGAGCCAGATTGAGAACAAAATCGGGCATGTCGCCCGTCTCAGGGCCCGCGCGGACGATGTGGAAGCCATGCTTTCGCTGCTGGCCGAGGACGAGGACGAGGATATTGCCGCCGAATGTGAAAGCGAGCTGGAGAAGCTTTCCGAGGACGCGGACGCGCTGGAACTGGAAACGCTGATGCGGGGCGATTACGACGGCTGCAACGCCGTGCTTTCGCTGCATGCGGGCGCGGGCGGCACAGAGGCGCAGGACTGGACGCAGATGCTCTACCGCATGTATACCCGCTACTGCGAGCGACATGGCTTTAAAGTGACGGTAAACGACCTTCTGGACGGCGACGAGGCGGGCGTCAAGAGCGTTACCTTCCAGGTGGACGGCGAAAACGCCTATGGCTTCTTGCGCAGTGAAAAGGGCGTGCACCGCCTGGTACGCATCTCGCCGTTCGACTCCAACGCGCGCCGCCATACCTCTTTCAGCTCCCTGGACGTCGCGCCCATTCTTGAGGACGATCAGGACTTTGAGGTCAACATGGAGGAGGTTCGCATCGACACCTACCGCGCCGGCGGCGCGGGCGGCCAGCACGTCAACCGCACGGACAGCGCCGTGCGCATGACGCATATCCCCACCGGTGTTGTTGCCCAGTGCCAGAACGAGCGCAGCCAGGTGCAAAACCGAGAGGTCTGCCTTCGCATTTTGAAAAGCCGCCTTCTTGAGCTGCGCGAGCGCGAGAAGGAAGATCACATGGCCGACATCAAGGGCGAAATGAAGAAGATCGAGTGGGGCAGCCAGATTCGCAGCTATGTGTTCCAGCCCTACACCATGGTCAAGGACCACCGCACCAACTTTGAAAGCGGCAACGTGGACGATGTGATGGACGGCAACCTGGACGGCTTCATCACCGCTTACCTGAAAATGCAGTAAAGCGCGGTGTTCGCTTCTCTCTCCGTCCGCCCGCGCGTATACTCGCCTTAACTGGAAGGAGGGCTTCCCATGGCCAAAGAAAAAAGCGTTTTTGAAAACCTGACCGGCAGCCTCCGGGATACGGTGGAGGAAAAGCTCGACCCCTCCAAGGTGTTCAGCGGGCGAAATTTGAAAAAAAAGCGCGGCGCGTTCTGGACGTGCCTGATCGCGGCGTTTTTACTGGTGCTGCTGGCCGCCGCGGGGGCTGTGTACCTGAACGCCGTTAAGGTTGACGCGTTTGAAAACGCGCTCTTGGAGAATGTGGACTATCAGGGCTTGGGAACGGACGAGCTGAGCGTGCGCAGCTTCGCTCGCGAAACCATCTTTTACCTGACGGACGCGCAGGACAGCTGGAACCCGCAGATCGTCATCGGCGGCTTCCCTGCCAGCGGCTTTATTCCGCAGGGTTTTCGCGACCACATGGCGACCGTCAAGGGATGGGTATCCTCCGCGACGGCATTATTTCTCGGAGGCGCGGCGATTGTGCTGCTTCTGCTGGGCCGGGCGCTGACGGGCTCGCGCGGCAGAAAAAGCGGCTTTTCGCTGGGCGGCTATTACTTGGGCGCATGCGTGCCGCTTTTGCTGATTGCCGGGGTCGGCCTTTGGGCCTACGCCGATTTCAACAGCATGTGGGGGCTTTTGCACAGGGTGTTTATTCCGGACGGTATTTTCGACGCCGGTGAATTGGTCATGCAGCTTTTTCCCGAATCGCTCTTTGCCGCCTACCTTCCCCCCATCGTCAAAACGTTCCTGATTTTTGTCGCCGGCATTCTGGCTTTGCCGCTGATTCTGGCGCCCGTAAGCGCATTGGCCGCAAGGTCGAAGATCGGCAACCGCAGCGGCGGCTCGTCCGGCGCACGCAAAACTCCTACCAAAAAATCTTCCACAGCAAACAGATAAGGAAACCGCATGAATACCCAGCAAGAGATGAAGGAAAAGCTGGAAGCCTTGCAAGGAAAGGCTTCCGTTCGTATTCTCGCCATGGAATCCAGCTGCGACGAGACAGCCGCGGCCATTGTTGAAAACGGGCGCAAGCTCGTTAGCAGCGTCATTTTTTCACAGGTGGACACCCATGCCCTCTACGGCGGCGTGGTGCCGGAAATCGCCAGCCGCGCGCATGTTGACGCGTGCGACCGCGTTGTCGACCAGGCGCTTCGCGAGGCAGGCATGGATTTTGCCGACATCGACGCGCTTGCCGTCACCTTCGGCCCCGGGCTGGTCGGCGCGCTGCTGACAGGCGTCAACTGCATGAAGGGCCTCAGCTATACCACACGCCTGCCTCTGATTCCCGTCAACCACATCGAGGGGCATGTCAGCGCCAACTTTTTAACCACGCCCGATTTGGAGCCGCCCTTTATCTGCCTGGTGGCGAGCGGCGGGCACAGCCACATTGTACGGGTTAACCGTTACGGCGACTATACGCTGCTGGGCCAGACCGTGGACGACGCGGCGGGCGAGGCGTTTGACAAGGCCGCCCGCGTGCTGGGCCTCAACTATCCCGGCGGGCCGTTATTAAGCAGGCTGGCCGAGGGCGGCGACGATACCTGCCTGGCCCTTCCGCGTCCCCACCCGGAGGGCAGGTATGATTTCAGCTTTTCCGGACTGAAAACCGCTTTTCTTAACGCCTGCCACAAGATGGAGCAAAAGGGCGAGGCGCTTCCCCGCGCCGACCTGGCCGCCTCCTTTGAGCGAGCGGTGGTGGATACGCTTTGCGAGAAGGCCGTTCTCGCCCTGGAGGAAAGCGGGTTATCGACCCTGTGCCTGGCGGGCGGCGTGAGCGCGAACAGGCGCTTGCGCGAGCAGACGGCGCGGCTGGCGAAGTCGCGCGGCTTCCGGCTGTGCATGCCGCAGCTTTGGCTATGCACGGACAACGCCGCCATGATCGGCTCGGCGGCGTATTACCGGCTTCAAAAGGGCGCGCTGGCGGCGCTTTCGCTAAATGCGGTTCCGTCGCTGGGGCTGGTGTAAATTCGTAAAAGACGTATAAAATGAACTCTTAAGCTGAATCCGATATGCATGATCATATTAGGATTCAGCTTTTTGTTTGCCCGCATTCCGCCAGTCAGTTTTCTATCTCACGAACAATGATGATGAAACGAGAATCATTTAATGTGGTAATTCTCATTTGATCGCATGCATCATCCAGTGAGATATCCTTAATTAGAGCATCATTTTCATTTAACAAATCAAATAGGTAATCCTTTAATAAATCCATGCTCACATTAAATTCCCCCTCATATTTTTTCTTCTTTACGCACATTATAACACAAAACGTCCCATCAGGCAACTTTTTGTCCTCCTTCTTTACTACTATGAGCAGAAGGGGGTGACACAATGGCTGGAGAGGAGCGCTTGATCCAAACGAAACACACAAATATCCTTGGGGCAAATATTCGGCGCATCCGAAAAGCGAAGAATCTTAAAGCCGTTGATGTGCTCGCCTATCTGCAACTTGAAGGAATTGAAATTTCATCATCATCCTATACCAAGATTGAAAAGGGTACAAACAACCCTACTGTTGAATTTATCATCGCGGTAAAAAACTATTTTGAATGCGAATATGACGAACTTTTTAGACAGGCAAATAGCGCGGCGAATCTCTGATGCAACAGGCATGAAAACGAAACTCCATGGGCATAATGCTTCTATCACGGCATAAAGGAGCGCGCCCATGAGCAATAAAAACGCCGAACAAAACCCCTTCAGGAGGAATACCGTCCTGCTCTTGCTGAGCGCGGCGGTGCTTTTGGTAATCGCAGCGGTTACGCTGCTGCTGCCGGGCCGCGGCGCGGCCCCTGGTGAAAGCGAAATTACAGCCCAGGCTGTGGACGCGGCCGAGGGCGCGCGCGTAGCGGAGGGCTGCGAGCTTTTGCAAACCCTTTCTTATACGCGTTGCGAGCATGTGGTCACCCGCCGCGTCACCGCGCCGGCCGAGCTGTACGGCAAAACCCTCAAGGAGGTTGAGCCCCTCTACGAGGAATGGCAGATCACCGAATTTTCACCCAAGCTGATCAAGATGGAGCAGAAGCCGGATATCTACTGCCCGGATCACATGGTGCTGATGCCCGACGGCGCGGGCGTGTTGTGCGTGTTTCAAAACAAGTACGGCGACGCGCTCGCCCTGGTAAGCGAGCTGGACCTGGAGCTGAGCTCGCTGCCTGCCGCCATCCAGGAGGAGCTTCGGGTGGGCATCGGCTTTTCCACTCTCGCGGAGCTGGAGGAGTGGCTGGAAAGCGTGGAGTCGTAAGCCATGCTGACCGTACTCATCCGCAGCCTGATTCTGGTATGCTTCGCAGTGCTCGCCATTCGTCTGATGGGCAAGCGTCAGGTGGGCCAGCTTCAGCCGTTTGAGCTTGTCATCGCCATCATGATCGCGGATCTTGCCGCCACGCCTATGGAAAGCCTGGACACGCCGCTGTGGCGCGGCATCATTCCCATGCTGGCGCTGATCATCCTCCATCAATTTTTCACGCTGCTCTCTCTCAAAAGCCAGCGAATGCGCGCTTTTTTCAGCGGAACGCCCACCGTGATCATCCACAACGGCCAAATCGACTATAAGGCGCTTGAAAAGCTCTGCTTTAACCTTAACGACCTTTTGGAGGAGCTGCGCACCGGCGGCGTGCTAAGCCCGACGGACGTCGGCACCGCCATTATGGAAACCAGCGGCAAGCTCAGCGTATTTCCTGTATCCCAGCAGCGCCCCGTCAGCCCGCGCGATTTAAAGATCGATACGGGCTATGAGGGCATCCCCCTTACGCTGGTGATGGACGGCAAGCTGGAGCCCAAAAACCTTCCGCTGTGCGGCAGGGACGAAACCTGGCTGCGGGGACGGCTCAAAAAGCTGGGCTATGACAGCTATTCCAAGGTGCTGCTTTGCTACCTTGACACCGACGGCCTGATGACCGTGCACGGCTTTGGCGACAAGCCGCCCGAGCGCGAACAGGTTATCGAACCCGGCGAGGTGATCTGGTAATGCGCCGGGCGATTACGTTGATTATCGTGCTCTCCGTCATCGGGTTTGGCACAAGCGTTTGGGTGGATATAACCCAGCGCAACACCGCCAGGGAGTACCTGGACGGTCTGGGCATTGTGCGCGAGGCCGTTCAGCAGGGACGCATGGATGACGCGTCAAACGAGCAGGCCTATCTGCACGCCAAATGGCAGCATGATTCCACCTGGCTCAACTGCATCACCAGCCACCACCATACGCGGGCCGTCAACACCGCCATGACGGAGCTTGCGACGGCCTTTGAAAACGACTGGACGGACGAGGCCCTGCGCGCGCTTGACAAGGCGGTGGACGCGCTGGGAGATATCGAGGGCAGCGATTTTGCCAAGCTGGAAAACGTGCTGTAAGCGTATGGCGGTTAACGCCACACTACAAATAAGGCGCCGGGGAGCACGCATGCTCCCCGGCGCCGACGCCTGCTAACGCAGATGGTTCAAAGTGATTTTTACCGGTCATATTACCACAGCAGCCTGCCCGCGTCGTCTCCCCTGTCCACGGAGGAGGCGAGGTTGTCCGCATGGTCTGCGATACGTTCCAGATTATTGAGCATATCCAGATACAGCATGCCGTTTTTCGGCGTGCATTTTTTGTTCTTCACGCGCTCCACATGATGGTCCGCAAGCGCCTCGCTCATCTTGTCCACCTGGCTTTCCAGCTCGATCACCTCGCCGATAATCTCCACATCGGCAATCTGCCTCTGAACGATATGGATGCTCTTTTCAAGCATCGTCGTCACTATGCCGGAAAGCTCCTCGATCTCGTGCTCAGCCTTGCCCGAAAAGCGGATTTTCTCCTTTTTGCGTGCCGAGCCGATTTCCACAATGTTCATGCTGTGGTCGCCGATGCGCTCCAGGTCGTTGACCACATGAAAGAGCGAGCCCACAAGATGGATATCGCCCTGCCCCAGATGAAGGCCCTTCATCTCAATCAGGTTTTGGGTAATCTCGGCGTTCAGGTAGTCGATCACCTGCTCGCGGTTATCAAAATCCTCCAATGTTAAATCCTTGGGCGTAAAGTAATACTGCATGGCAAACTGGAAGTTTGTCATCACAATATCCGCCATGCGCTGAACCTCGCGGAACAGCTGCTGCGCCGCGATGGGCGGCGTGGAAAACAGGCGCGCGTCAAAATATTGCAGCCGCATGGGCTCCACCTGCTTGTCCTCCCCACGCACCACCAGGTACGCGAGTTTTTCCAGCAGGCCGGATAGCGGCAACAGCACCAGCGTCGTGGTCACGTTAAAGATGATGTGCGCGACGGCAATTTGCAGCCGCAGGTTATCGCCCGCAATGGCCCGTACCCATTCGGAAAGCGGCAGGAATACCGCGATCAGTACAAAAATCAGCGTACCAATGACGTTAAACAGCAGGTGAACCACCGCCGCCCGCTTGGCCGTGCGGTTCGCGCCCACGCTTGCCAGCATGGCCGTCACGCAGGTGCCGATATTTTGCCCAAACAGGATAAACAGGGAGGCCTGAAGGCTGATCGCGCCCGTGCCCGCCAGCGCCTGCAAAATACCCACGCTGGCCGAGCTGCTCTGCAAAAGCGCCGTGATGCCCGCGCCCACAAGCACGCCCACGATGGGGTTTGCGGCGATTTGCATCATATCCCGGAAGCCCTGCCAGTCTCTAAGCGGTTCCATGGCGGCGGTCATGGTATCCATACCCACAAACAGCACGCCCAGGCCCATCATAATCTGCCCGAAAAGCTTGAAGCTGGAACGATTGCCCGCAAGCTGGCAAATCGCGCCCACGGCGGCGAAGATCATGCCGAAGTTGAGCTTGACCGAAAGCATTAATGAAGTGACCGTGGTGCCGATGTTGGCGCCCATAATCACCCCGACAGCCTTGCCAAGCGGCAGCAGCCCGGCGTTAACAAAACCGACCACCATCACCGTGGTGGCGCTGCTGGACTGGATAACGCCCGTCACCAGCGCGCCCACCAGCACGGCCAGCAGCTTGTTTCGGGTAAGCACCTCCAAGAGGCGCTTCATCCTGCGGCCAGCAGCCTGCTCCAGACCCTCGCCCATGGCCTTGATGCCGAATAAAAACAGCCCAAGGCCCCCCAGCAATGTAAACAACGTCATCGTATTCATGCGCAATCCTCCTGTGCATGCGGCGCGCTTCTCATGCGCAACCCTATTCTCACCCAATTTACGCCGATGATATCATAGCATAGTGCTCAACCATTGTAAACCCTGGGCATCCCGGCCGGTTACATCCTATAGGGCGTACATTATACTCTGTGCAGCAGATATACAGAAAATTCGCTTGTTTTTTTTCACAACTAGGGCTATAATGTGTTCGTTGCATTCGGGTCTGTGGTTGAAAGCCGATGCCAGACGCGGGCGAAGCGGTCCACGTAAGCCGGACAAGGCTCCGGTGAGCATGGCGCGTTCTAGAGGTAAGTCCGACCGCCGCGATGCGGCGAGAGAGGGCGCGTAGGGCGCGAGAGCGATGAGCAAACCCTCCCGTCGGCGAGTGTGGGGGAAAAGACCAGGTCAGCCGGATGCACAATTCATTGAATCGGAGGATACCCTATCATGTACGAAGACAAGACGTTGGTGTGCCGCGACTGTGGCGCTGAATTTGTGTTTACCGCCGGTGAGCAGGAGTTCTACGCTGAAAAGGGCTTTCAGAACGAGCCCACCCGCTGCAAGGAGTGCCGCAACGCCCGCAAGGCGAACCGCGCTTCCGCTCCCCGCGAGATGTACGAAACGACCTGCGCCGCCTGTGGCGCTCCCACCACGGTCCCCTTCATTCCCAAGAGCGACCGTCCCATCTATTGCAGCGAGTGCTTCGCCGCGCACCGTCAGGCGTAATTCCTGATAAAGAGCAGAGGACGCGCATGGCCTTTTGGCCGTGCGCGTCCTTTATGATATTCCGATCTGAATTGACACCCTTTCCTTTACTATGGTATTCTCAGTCATGGCTTGCCGCGGGGCGGCCGCCTCACCAACCCGTACCAAGGAGCTGACATCATGAGCAATCAAAGCCACGAGGGCAAATCCTACCTTTACAGGCTTGCCACCGTCACGGCGTGCGTGCTGGCGGGCATAATCTGCGCAAAGTCCTTTGTGCTCAACCCCGAGCTTTATTGCGGCAAAAGCACGGTTCCGGCCGCGACCACCGATTATATCTGGACGTTCCTCGCGCTTGTGCTGGCGTGGCTGTTTCACCACGCCTATTTCCGCAAGGGTCTGCGGCCGCGTGCGGGGGAGGTGGTTTTCGGACTGTTTTTCGGCTTTTTAAACTATTTCGCGACCGCTTTGTTCGCTTATGATTCATGGGCCTATATCAACGCGACGCTGTCGCTTGCCAACGTCCTTTTCAAATGCCTGGGGCAGGCTTTTACCATGATGGCCGCGCTCTCCCTCGCAAGCTCGTATCTCGCCTCGGACGCGCTTTGCGGCGGGCAGTGTGGAAAGCCAACCCGCTTTGGGGGACTTGTCCGCTTCTACCGGGAGCATACCACGCTTAGCAGCGCGCTTTTGTTTCTACTTTGCTGGTCGCCCTATCTGCTGGCGTTTTATCCCGGCACGGTCATCTGGGACATGAGCGAGATGGTTTCGCAGTTCTTCGGCCTTTCCACCATGACCACATGGCATTCCGTGTTCACCACCTGGGTATTTAGCGGGTTGGTCTGGTTTGGCAGGTTGCTTGGCAGCGACAACATCGGCGTGTGCCTGTATATGCTTCTCCAGACGGGATTGCTGGCCTGGGCGCTTGGCGCCTCCATATCCTGGCTGCGCCGTCTCGGCGTCAGGGAATGCTGGCAAATGGCTGTGCTCGCCTTTTTCGCCCTGGTGCCGATATGGGGCTGCTACGCGCAGATGATCGGCAAGGATACGCTGTTTACCGCCACGCTTTTGCTGTTTACCCTTCAAACGCTGTCGCTGGCCCGCAAGCGGGGCAAAAAGCCCGCCTCCGCGCGTGATCTGATTCTCTATGGCGTAACGGCGCTGCTTTGCTGCCTGTGGCGTAACAACGGCCTCTACGTCGTTCTGCCCACGGCTTTGGGCGTCGTTCTTTTTCTGACGCGCGGCCGCGAACGGCTTCGCGCGGGCGCGCCGCTGGCCGCCGCCGTGCTGCTTACGCTGCTGTTTGATAACGCGCTGGTACCCGCGCTTGGCATTGTGGACACGACCTCCTCCGGCATTTATTCCGTATGCTTTCAGCAAACCGCGCGCACCGTGCGCGACCACTACGACGAGCTGACGCAGGAGGAAAAGGACGAGATCGACCGCGTACTGGATTTGGAGGGCATCCGTTGGCTTTACGAGCCCTGGATATCTGATCCGGTTAAGAATACCTTCCGCCAGTTTGGCCAGGGCGCGGACGTGGAAAAGGAAGCGCTCGCGCGATACCGCAAAACCTGGGCCGCCATGCTGCCAAAGTATCCCGTCAGCTATATTCAGGCCTTTATCGGCGGCAACAGCGGATATTACGCCTTTACCCCCGCCTATATCGGCATTACCTACAACCAGCAGGCGGGCATGCGCTTTGTATTCACCACCTATGGGCTGGAGGGCGAGGGGCAGCTCAGCGTTTCAACCATTCCGGCGCTGGAGCCGCTGCGCAACCTGCTAAAGGGCGTTGCCGAGCGCTGGCGCACGTTGCCGGTTCTCGCGCTGCTATACGTCTGCCCCGTCTATACGTGGCTGTTGGTCGCGGCCGCGGTCGCGCTGGCGCACAAGCGGCGATGGCGCGATCTGGTGGGCTTCCTGCCCGCGTTAATGAGCTTTGCCGTATGCCTGCTCTCGCCCGCAAACGACTATTTCCGCTACTTCCTTCCCATCATCGCGATGACGCCCGCCCTGTTGGCCTTCGTAAGCTGCCCATCGGACGCCGCGCCGAACTCCGTCGCGGAGGAACAAAAAAATGCAGCTTGAGAACCGCGGCATCCCTTTGCCCTTTTCAAAAAGGCTTTGGGCAGCGATCGCCTGTATGGGGCTCGGTATTTTTTGCGCCAAGGCCTTCGTCATCAACCCCGAGCTTTATATTGGGCTGAGCACGGTTCCCCCCGCCACGACGGATTACCTGTGGAGCTTTGTGGCAATTGTGTTTGCCGCCCTGTTTTATCATGTTCTCGCGCGCAGGCGCTATATGCCCCGTGCGGGAGAATGGATTTTCGGCTTTTGCTTCGGCTTTGCCAACTATTTTGGAACCACCCTGTTCGCGTATGATTCCTGGGCGTTTGTTAACACGGCGCTTCCGCTTGTCAATGTGGTTTTCAAGTGTCTGGGCCAGGCGCTGGTGATGGTCGCGGCGCTCAGCTGGATAGCAGCCGGCCTGAACGCGCGGGACTGTTCAACTGTATCCGCCCGCCCTCCCCGGTTTCTTGCGCACTGCGCCGGGTTCTACCGCGCGCGCACCACGCTTTGCTGCTCATTATTGTTGCTGCTGTGCTGGTTCCCATACCTGCTGTTCTTTTATCCCGGAACGGTCATCTGGGACCTGAGCGAGATGGCGGCGCAGTTCTTTGGCCTGGCTGAGATGACCGCATGGCACTCCGTATTCACCACCTGGGTATTTGGAGGGCTGGTCTGGCTGGGCAGGCAATTGGGCAGCGACAATATCGGCATATGCCTGTATATGCTCGGGCAATCCGTTTTGCTGGCATATGCGCTCGGCCGTTCCGTGGCCTACATCCGCCGCTGCGGCGTTTCCTGGCTCTGGCAGGCCGCCGCCCTTGCATTCTTCGGGCTGATTCCGTTCTGGGGCAGCTACGCGCAGCTTGTGGGCAAGGATACGGTCTATACCGCGACGCTTTTGCTGTTTACGCTTCAAACGCTCACCCTCGCTGAAAGCCGGGATGGAGCGCCGCGTCCCCGCTCGCTCGCCGCCTATGGCATAACGGCGCTGCTGTGCTGCCTTTGGCGCAACAACGGGCTCTACGTCGTTCTGCCTACGGCGCTTTGCGCGGTGCTGTTCCTTGTGCGCGGCTGGCAAAGGCTTCGCGTGGGCGCGCCGCTTGCGGCCGCGGTGCTGGCGGCGTTCCTGTTCAACCAGGCGCTGGTACCCGCCCTTGGCATTGCGGATAACACCGCGTCGGGCGTCTATTCCGTCTGCTTTCAACAAACGGCACGGACGGTCCGCGATCATGGCGCCGAGCTGACGCAGCGGGAGCGGACCGAGATCGACCACATTCTGGATCTGGATTCGATCGGCCGGATTTATGAGCCCTGGATATCCGACCCGGTTAAGCACACCTTCCGCCAGTTCGGCCAAGGCGCGGAGGTTGAAAAAGAAGCGCTTGCGAGATACCGCGAAATCTGGCTTTCCATGCTCAAAAAATATCCCGTCTCCTACCTGCAGGCCTTTATGGCCAACAACAGCGGGTACTACGCCTTTACGCCCATGTACATAGGCCTCACCTTCAACCAGCAGCCGGGCATGCGCCACCAGCTGTTTGCCTTCAGCCTGGAGGGCGAGGGGCAGCTTAACCCCATACAGCCCGAGGCCTTCGCCCCGGCCCGCAGGCTGATCACCGCCGTCGCCGACCGTATGCGAACCCTGCCGGTCCTGTCCTGGCTGTACCTTTGTCCCGTTTATACCTGGCTGCTGGTCGCGGCGGGCATCGCGCTTGCGCACAGGCGGCGCTGGCGGGACTTGGCGTGCTTTCTGCCCGCGCTGATGAGCTTCGCCGTCTGCCTGCTTTCCCCCGTCAACGACTATTTCCGTTACTTCCTGCCGATCATCGCCATGACGCCCGCGCTTACCGCCTTTGCGCGGCGCGAGGCCTGACGCGCCGGACAAACCCGCGCAAACAAGTCGGCCCCTCTATGGCTGAGGGGCCGGCTTGATAATTTTCGCAAGCGTTCAGGTGGCAAGTCCCGTTTCACGCGCCGTCCACGCGCCGCGCTCCACAACCTCTCCGCTCGCGTTCACCAGCCACGACCGGCTGCATGCCGCGCCGGCCGCCACATCCCCGAGCGCGGCCGTCAGCGTCTCATCAGCACCGCCCGTCACCCATACCCGGGGAATGGTGAACGTGACGCGCCACGCCCGCTTCTCCTCGTCCCATGCGCACTCAAAGCTGCCCGAATCAATGCAGCGGGCCGAAAAGCTGTCCACCTCCGACAGTTCCAGCAGCACGGCCCGCTGCGCGTCCAGCGTGTCGCGCACAGCCTCCGTCCCGTTCGCGTATGTCCCGCTACGATAATACAGCACGCGCGTCACGGGTTCTACCTGGACGACCTCCTGGTGGAGCAGCCTGCCAAAATCGTCGAGCAGCCAGGTGATCACATACCGCATATCGTTAAGCCGCACATCATCGGTCACGGTCTGCGCGAACAGCTCCGATACCTCCGGCAGCAGCGCGCGTCCAAAAGCGTCCAGATATTCGTTGAGGCTGCCGGTCGGCGTGCGGTGGGTATAGCTCAGCCCGGCCGCGGATATGTCGCCAACCACCCGCAGCCCATTAAACTCCAGCACCTCTCCCCCTTCGTCAAAGCGGAGCGTCAGGGGCAGGGCATGGCCGCCGCCGGTCGCGTATACGCGCCAGCTTTCGTTGTCCCGTATCGCGGTAAAGTCCATACTTTCCGTATCATAGCCAATAAATTCGCTTTCCAAAAACCGGCGCGTGTAAGCGACCGCTTCCTCCTCGCCGCTGATTTCCGTAAGCGCAGCCTTCCAGGTTACCTCGGGAATGCTCTCAATTTCCGGCAACGCATAGCTCTCGCTGGTAGCAAAAGACATCACAAGCACGCACGCGCCGGCAAGCGACGCGGCGGCGACTGCCCAACGCTTCACCCGCGCGTTGCGGATGATCGCATTGATGCGCTTTTTAAGCCGCTTGCCGGTGAGCGTCATGCCGGTAGCCAGCACGCATAGCCCCGTGCGGTCGCGGCTGGCCGCGCTGACAAGCGTATCGGCATAGGCAAGGCGGTCCTTATCCGGCAACCGCGCGGTTACGCGGTCGTCGCACGCCAGCTCGCAATCGGTCCGGGAAAGCTGGGCCGCCATCCATACCAGCGGATTGAACCAGTGCACCACGCAGCACACATCCCGCACGAGGCCCCAGAAACCGTCAAACGCCTTCTGGTGGCAAATTTCATGCGAGAGCGTCAGCTCCAGATGCTCCGGCGGCGTACCGAGTGGAATGGCGATAAACGGACGGAACGCTCCGACCAGGCAGGCCGAATGCAGCGGATCAACAAAGTATACCGGCACAGGCCGAGCCTTGTACCGCACGCACAGCCTGTGGTAGCGGATCAGCCCATCTCCCTCCAGCGAGCTTACGCGATCGCGCCATATGCGCCTGCGAAAGCGAATGTTGCGCGCAATCATCCAGCCAGCGACAAGGACGCATACGCCTGCGTAGCCCGCCAGCACCCATCTCCCCGTATGACCGTAACTGGTCTCCGCCCCCAGGTCCGTAAGCGGAGTGCGCCAGCCGCGCGTGGTGTGGGCGGAGGTAAAAAGATTGGAAACGTCGTAGCACGCATCGATAAACCTTGTGCGAACCTGATCCGCAATGGGCCGCGCCTCAACGTCTGTGGAATAGCCGGGTCGAAACTCATTCATCACTGGATTGGGCAGCGCAATGGGCATCAGCAGCCTCATCGCCACCAGCAGCCACGCCACGTACACAGCCCGGTTGCCCAGCCTAGTGCGCAGCAGGGCGCGCGCCGCGACCAGTAGCAAAATAAGCGCGCTGCCCCAAAGCGTGGCTTCCAGCAAAAAGTTAAACACCGTCATGCTCCGCATGGTGATTTCCCCCTTTTATATGGGCGGTTTCATTCAACTCCCTCGATTTTTTCCATTCTTATAGTTAGACGCATATCAGGCGCATTTGGTTTGCGTCTGATTCACATTTTCCGTTTCTTTTTTGCTTTTTCCAAAATCGCTTCAAGCTCCCGGATTTCCTTATCGTCGATTTCGCCCCGTTCCACCATATTGCTGACCAGCAGGGAGGCCCGGCCCGAGAACAGCCGCCTGAGCAAGGTTTCGGTCTGCTCCTGCGCCACCCGGTCCTTTTCCACGGCGGGGGTATAGGTCTTGACCGGGCCGTCCTCGCAGATATCCACGGTGCCCTTTTGCTGCATACGTTTGAGCATCGTGATCACCGTATGTTTTGTCCAGCCGGTTTCCGGCTCCAGCGCGCGCGTCAGCTCCATCATGGTCTGCGGACTTCGCTCCCACAGCCTGAGCATGATCTTCCATTCGGCCTCCGTAAGCGGAATATGATTCTTCATGTCAATCAACCTCCAATCAAGGTAGACGCACGTTTACCCTTTTGTTTTATTTTACAGTTGTGTACCCATTGTGTCAAGACTCTGTCCGCCTTTGTTACAGGACTACACAGGCATACGCTCCGGTCAAATCCAGCGTTGCGTTCCGCTTTTCAGCCCGGATGGGCTGAAAACAAAATTCGTCAGCGGTTGACAATGATTTGTCAACTCTTTATAATAGGTACGTTGGAAACCTCCGTCTGTTTGCGCTTGTCCAAAAACGAGAACAGACAGACGGCTTTCAAACATAAATCTTAGGAGGGAACACCCAATGGCAACAAAGATGACCGTTGACGGCAATACCGCCGTAGGCCACGTTTCGTATGCGTTTAGCGACGTGGCCGCCATTTACCCCATCACCCCTTCCTCCCCCATGGCGGAGGTTGTGGATGAGTGGGCGGCCAAGGGCCTTAAAAATCTCTTCGGCCAGACCGTTCATGTTAGCGAGATGCAGAGCGAGGCGGGCGCTGCGGGCGCTGTGCACGGCAGCCTGGCCGCAGGTGCGCTGACGACCACTTTCACCGCCAGCCAGGGCCTGCTGCTCATGATCCCCAATATGTATAAAATCAGCGGCGAGCTGTTGCCCTGCGTGTTCCATGTAAGCGCCCGTGCGCTTGCCGCGCACGCGCTGTCTATCTTTGGCGATCATGCCGACGTAATGGCCTGCCGCCAGACCGGTTTTGCCATGCTGTCCTCCAACAGCGTGCAGGAGGCCATGGACCTGGGCCTGGTCGCCCACCTGGCTACGCTTGAGTCGAGCGTTCCCTTCCTGCATTTCTTCGACGGCTTCCGCACCAGCCACGAGGTGCAAAAGATCGACGCCATCGACTATAAGGACATTGAGCCGCTGATGCCTTGGGACAAGGTTAAGGCGTTCCGCGAGCGCGGCCTGAACCCCGATCATCCGCATCAGGCCGGCACGGCCCAGAACCCCGACATCTACTTCCAGAACCGCGAGGCCGCCAACAAGTTCTACAACGCGACTCCCGCGATCGTGGAAGATGTAATGAAGAAGGTTTCCGCGCTGGTTGGCCGCGAATACAAGCTGTTCAACTACGTCGGCGCGCCCGACGCCGAGAAGGTCATCATCGCGATGGGCAGCGGCTGCGAAACCATCGAGGAGACCATCAACTACCTCAACAAGAGGGGCGAGAAGCTGGGCCTCATCAAGGTTCGCCTCTACCGTCCGTTCAGCGCCGAGCACCTGCTCTCCGCCATTCCCGCCAGCTGCAAGAAGCTCGCCGTACTCGACCGCACCAAGGAGCCCGGCTCTTTGGGCGAGCCCCTGTACGAGGATGTCTGCTCCGCGCTGTACGAGGCCGGCAGGACCGACGTTAAGGCTGTGGGCGGCCGCTACGGCTTGGGCTCCAAGGAGTTCAACCCCACTATGGTCAAGGCCGTGTACGACAACCTCTCCGGCGAGATGAAGAACCACTTCACCGTAGGTATCGACGACGACGTGACCGGCACCAACCTCACGCTCGGCGAGCAGATCATCACCGCCCCCGAGGGCACGGTGTGCTGCAAGTTCTACGGCCTGGGCTCCGATGGCACCGTGGGCGCGAACAAGAACTCCATCAAGATTATCGGCGACCATACCGATATGTACGCGCAGGGCTACTTCTCCTACGACAGCAAGAAGTCCGGCGGCATCACCGTCAGCCACCTGCGCTTTGGCAAGACGCCCATCCAGTCCACCTACCTGATTGACGCGGCGGATTTTGTGGCCTGCCACAACCCCAGCTATGTCACCAAGTACGACATGGTTACCTCCCTTAAGGAGGGCGGCGTGTTCCTGCTCAACTCGCAGTGGAGCGCCGAGGAGATGGACAAGCAACTGCCCGCAAAGATGAAGCGTCTGCTTGCCAAGAAACATGCCAAGTTCTATAACATCAACGCCACCGAGCTGGCCCTCAAGGTCGGCATGGGTAACCGCATCAACACCATCATGCAGGCCGCCTTCTTCAAGCTGGCTGAGGTTATCCCCTACGAGCAGGCGGATGAGTACATGAAGGCGTATGCCAAGAAGACCTACGGCAAGAAGGGCGACGCGATTGTCCAGAAGAACTGGGACGCCATCGACATCGCCATTTCCGGCCTTGTGAAGATCGACGTGCCCGAGAGCTGGGCAAACGCCACCACCGGCGCAGAGCCCGTGAAGGTGAAGAGCACCGAGTATTTCGAGAAGTTCGTCGAGCCCATTTTGGCGCAGGAGGGCGACAGCCTGCCCGTCAGCGCGTTTGATCCCGCCGGCGTCGTGCCCACCGGCACCACCCAGTATGAGAAGCGCGGCATCGCCGTGACCGTGCCCGAGTGGCAGATCGACAAGTGCATCCAGTGCGGTAACTGCTCGCTGGTTTGCCCGCATGCCTGTATCCGCCCCATCTATGCCTCCGAAGAGGTTATGAAGGGCGCTCCCGCGGGCTATGAGACCAAGTCCGCCACCGGTAAGGAATTTGCCGGCATGGCATACCGCATTCAGGTAAGCCCGCTGGATTGCACCGGCTGCGGCAACTGCGTGCAGATCTGCCCCGCCAAGGAGAAGGCTCTTATTATGAAGCCCCTGGCCGAGCAGGTTGAGGCGCAGGAGAAGAACTGGGAGTTCGCCATGACTGTGCCTGAGGTGAAGGGCATCGAGAACGTGGCCACCGTCAAGAACAGCCAGGCCCTGAAGCCCCTGTTCGAGTTCAGCGGCGCGTGCGCCGGCTGCGGTGAAACCCCGTATGTGAAGCTGGTTACCCAGCTCTTTGGCGACCGCATGATCATCGCCAACGCGACGGGCTGCTCCTCCATCTACGGCGGTTCCGCGCCCACCTGCCCCTACACCGTCAACGATGAAGGCCATGGCCCCGCCTGGGCGAACAGCCTGTTCGAGGACAACGCCGAATTCGGCTTCGGCATGAACCTGGCCATCACCCAGCGCCGCGCCAAGCTGGCCGACACCGTTCGCGCCATGATTGCCGTGCCGCATTGCTGGGACGAGCTCAAGGCTGCCGGACAGGCGTGGCTTGACAGCATGGACGATGGCAAAAAGTCCAAGGAGACCGGCAAGGTTCTGCTTGAGAAGTGCAAGGAAGGCATCGACGTTGACCTCACCGGCACCCAGTGGGAGGCCGAGTGGCTCGCCAACGGCAAGAAGTGCCCCTGTGAGGCTTGCACCCTGGCGCACGAGGTCATCGAGAACGCCGACCTGCTGACCAAGAAGAGCTTCTGGATCTTCGGCGGCGACGGCTGGGCTTACGACATCGGCTACGGCGGAGTGGACCATGTGCTGGCGCAGAATCAGGACGTCAACATCCTGGTGCTTGACACCGAGGTATATTCCAACACCGGCGGACAGTCCTCCAAGTCCACGCCGACCGGCTCCATCGCGAAGTTCGCGGCGGCCGGCAAGCGTACCAAGAAGAAGGATCTGGGCATGATGGCCATGAGCTACGGCTACGTGTACGTCGCGACCGTCGCTATGGGCGCTAATCCCGCCCAGCTGCTCAAGGCTATGACGGAGGCCGAGGCCTATAACGGCCCGTCGTTGGTCATCGCCTACGCGCCGTGCATCAACCATGGCATCAACATGGGTCTGGCGCAGGCCGAGATCAAGAAGGCTGTGGAGTGCGGCTACTGGCCCCTCTACCGTTTCAACCCCGATCTGGCCGAGCAGGGCAAGAACCCGCTCACGCTCGACTCCAAGGAGCCCAGCGGCAGCTATCAGGACTTCATCAAGGGCGAGGTCCGTTATGCTTCCTTGGCCAAGCTGTTCCCCGACGTGGCGCAGGACCTGTTTGACAGGAACGAAAAGGACGCCATGGAGAAGTACGCCAAGTACAAGAACCTGGCTGAATAAGGCAGACAAAACATTCGGGAGCCGGCGTTTGCCGGCTCCCGTTTGCTTGGAGCGAAGGAGGACCGGAATTGGACATTTTATGCCAAATAAAAGAGTTCGCAATGCAAAGCGGTTTTATAAAGTCGGTTATCTTTCTCCCAAAAAGCTGCTATGTCATCCGAAAATCCGGACGATTTGCGAGGGGAATATGTGCCGCAATTACGGAACATCCTAGACATGCCCACCCGCACTAGGCACGATTGACGAGTGTAACGACCGCATTGCGCAATATCATCAAGTACTCCTTTTCAGCAAGAAATACACCCTTGAAGATTCATTTAATTATGAGGGAATGAAAACAGGATTATTCGGTTTTAAAGCCAATGTCGATTTATTTGACCAAAAGGTCAGAGCTGTTTCAAGTAATTTTCTGTTGCTGTCCAATGAAGGCTGTGGCAGAGGCGAGACATACACATATCCGCAAGCAGAATGCCGATTTCCGGACTTATTACATCATTCCATCGAGGGATATGGGTTCCTCGTTAACGACCTTGCCATAGAAGCAGGGGTACAATACAACTATGGTGCAAATACAGTAACTTTTTTTGCGCGCTGCTGTTTTGTATGGCAGAAGGTCAAGCTCTTGCTCGGTCTTGTTTTCAATTCTTTGATTTTGTCCGTAAACCTATTGTTTTCCACTGCCATGGCAGCTTGAGCATTTTGCCATTCCGGACGTACAGCTGCTGCAGCTGAGGCGCATGGTATTTGCCTTTCCATTGTCCGGATTGACGGAATAGGTGCTGTAGGTGTAACCTGATCCGCCGCACTTGGAGCAGGTAACCCAGCCCTTTCCGCCGCACCTTGAGCAATCTGCTTTTTCGCCAGTATTAAGTGTAAGTCCGCCGCTTGACTCGACTTTGCTCTTGTTTTTAGCCTCGTTATTTGCCTGAATATCAACGGCAAAATATAACTGATAGTGATCGTCTCGCGTCGTTACAAAATTCACATATCCAATCAAATACCGATCATCAAGATGATCGATTCTGCACTGATAATCCTTTACGGTTGTCTTTGACTTCTGTTCAGGGGTTACACCCCAGAAGGTGCAATCTGGAAAGTAAACAGGGATCATTTCGCCATCCGGCTCATACCTCATGCCAACATAAGGAAGTCCGATGGCATCCTGATTATTTTCCGGGGTATAAACCTTGCCAATTTCAATGCATGCCGGATCATAAATACCGATCAATTGCTGGGAAGAACTGATTCCAATACAATAGCTTTCCCCTCCCGTAAATGCATAAGTTGATCCTCTATCCAGCGGTTCTATGCTCCGCACGCCATTTACAAATTTTTCCGCGAATCCCGTCTTGGTCTTATACTGTCCGTCCGGGCTGGTCCAATATCCGCCTTCCTCCATTTCGGTGCCCGCTCCAAGGGCGGTCAGAGGCATCAGGAGCAGCAGTGCCAAAGCAAGGGCAATGCTTGATTTTTTCCACGTATTTCTCATCGTTTTCTTTCTCCTCATTTTTATTGTTACTAGTTCATGGCCTTTCCGACAGCTGGATGGAAGCGGACGCGTCGCTTGGTACCGTAAGCAGAAAATCCTCCGGGCAGCTGGCCTCAGGAATAAAGAAGTCCAAGTAAAATTTCTTTAGTGATGCATCAGTCTGCTGCAAATACGCGCTGACGGATGTCTGCTCCCGAATTGCCCGAACGGCATAACGGACTCCCGCGTTGTTCGTCAGTTGAAGCTGATGAAACTCCGCCTTCCACGAGGTGCCAGCATATACGCTCACCAACGTCAGCTCCACAAGCATCATGCCGGGCTCCGCATCCCCGGTCATATCCTCTCGGTTTTTGATGCGTGCACAAGGCCAGAATACACGGCCGTCAATGTGAATCGCACAATCAGCAATGTCAAAGCTTTCCGTCAGCGCATAGCAGTCCGCCCCCTTCTCGCCGGGAATAAACAGCATATAGTCCGTCGTTTGTGCACCCGGGGATATAGGAAAGATCAAACGACTTATGTGAGCATAGCCGTCGCTTTCGGCATTAGCCGCTTCTCCACCGACATCATCCGGGCCAAAATCGGGCGGTATCAGGACCCCCTGACGGTTGACAAGAAAGAGCCTGTCTAACGGTGCATTTTCATCATGCACCACAAGAAGCTCATAGAAACCCTTGTTTCCCTTATAAAAAGAAGGAAAGTTATCGAAAAGATCAGCCTGTGTATTTTCGTCGAGCCTCCGCGCCGCGATCACCTTTACGCGAACGTTTAAACACCCAATGCCCTCAAAGGCATTTGCGACAGTAGCGCTTTTAGCCATGGCTACTCCCAGAGCTGAGTTCAGCAACAGGCACAGAACCGTAGCAAAAGCACCCAAATGTGTTTTCCTCATCTTAAATCTCCTTTCTTGACGAAGTTTCTGAAAAACGGCTTTGGTTACCAATATTTTATATTATAACATAGCCACAACTTCTTTTAGTTGACTTCATGGCATCAAATGGTGCACCATATCCTATTTTTTGTCATGCGCTCACCATCTTTATCCTTTCATGCATTCCCTTCGCAAAACTTGTCAATGCGCAAGACAAGCCCTTGGCGTTATGGTATAATAGGCCACGAATATAAAGAAAGGGGGGAGGATTCGCCATGCCCGGCGTACAGGAAAAAGCGGCCCAGCATGCCTTTCGGGCGCCTAACGCGCCCGCCGGAGAAAGCTGGATGCGTCCCATCCCCTCGGATAGTCTGCGAAGGCCCCAGTCAGCTGCGCCTCAGCCCTGCCGCCGTCCGGCGGGCGCGAACTGGCCGCAGTATACGCCCAACGAGCCTTATACGATTTCCCCTGCCGTCCCGGCGGCGGGCTTTTCCACGCGCAGTGCAAATAACGCGGGCAAAAATCTTGGCAGCCGCCGCAGCCGGGTCGCGGAGCATACGCAATTGCAGCAGTCCCCAGAGTCCGTTCTCCTTCGCCCGGCCGCGGCCGGCCACGGTCGGACCGGGTTTATCCAGCCGCAGGCCGCTTCGGCACCCATACGCCGCGACCCGTCCGCGCAGCCTGCCGTGCCGCCGGCCCGGCAGACCATGCAGCCCGCTCCTGTCCCATCGGGAATGATGCGCGCGCCTGGGCAGCTTACCTCTTCCCCCAAGCCGCCTGTGGAGGACGACTGGTTGGACGACGAGCAGGAAGATGCAGTACCCACGGCATCCATGGCCTCGCCAGTTCCCGTGCCCACGATGGATTTCTCGCTTCCCTCAAAGCCCAGGCGGCGCGGGTGGCTTATCGTTCTCGTCGGGGTTATTGTGACGGCGGGCATTGCGGCCGCTGTATGGCAGATGGGCTTATGGGCGCGCCTGCTCCCGCCCGCCGTCCCTACCACAGAAAGCAACCGGATTCCCGCCATATTTGCCGCCTCTCCACAAGGGAGTGCGGCGACGGATGCCGGACTGTCGCCCGCCAAGGCTCCGGACGCGCCAAGGCTGGAGGGTTTTAGCGTGGAGCCTGCCTCCGCCGCAGCCCCCGCGGCGCTGACTTTCAGTCTGCACACGCTTGGGGAAACCACCAGCATCCGCCTGCTGAACGATCAGGGCGTCATGCTCGCCGGCGGCCTGACCAGCGCGCCCGAGGGAGACGGAGTGCTGTGGACTCTCCAAATCCCATTTAACGCGCCGTATCAGGGCGGCGTACACGCTTACCTCCGGGACAAGGACGGCGCCTGGACGGACGGCGGACTGATATGCCAGATCGCGGTGGAGTAGCCACGCATAGAAAATTACCCTCCGCCTACGAACCTTTAGTCCTCCGGCTGGCGGACGGTATCTGGATTCGGATTTCACCCGGTGGGCTGTTGCCCTCAAAATTTCCCGCGAGGCTCTGTCGACAGTCTGAGACGGGACCCGTTTTCCAAACTCGTGAGGAAAACGGGTCCCGTCTGATATTCACTTGTTCATTTGCTCCGCCATTTCACAGGAATTCCCGAATTTGCTATGGGTCACGGGTTACGGCTGCTCCACTTCATTCCCTTTATTCCATGTATTTTTGCATAAGCGCATACAGCGCGTCCGGGTCAATCGGCTTGGCTGCGTGCGCGTTCATCCCGGCTGCCAGCGACTGGTTAACGTCGCTTGGGTAGGCGTTTGCCGTCAGCGCGACAATCGGAATTTCCTTCCCGTCCGCACGCCCGCAGGCACGGATTTTCCGGGTGGCGGTAAAGCCGTCCATCACAGGCATCTGCAAATCCATCAAAATCAACTGATAGGTTCCCGGCTCCTGTTGGACAAACTTGAGGACGGCCTCCTCGCCGTTTTCCGCGACATCCACATCAATGTTCGCATTTTTAAGCAGTTCACGGCCAATTTCACGGTTCATCAGATTATCCTCCACCAGCAACACGCGGTTGCCGCCCAAATCGGGCGTGCCGCGCGGACCGTCGTCCGCATCCTCCACCGCCCGCGCGGCGTCGCTCAACAGGTCCATCAGCACGCTGTGGTTCAGCGGCTTTTGCACAATGCGCCACAGGCCCAGCGAATCGGCCTGCGCAAGCAGCATCAAAGCCGCGGTTCCGGCAAGCGCGGCCACGCGAACGTCTTCGCCCAGCGCGGCGCGTATCCGGCGCAGGCACTCCGTGCGCTCCTCCTCGCGAATATCCCAGTCCAGCAAAACCAAATCGTATTCCGCGCCCGCCTGCTCGGCCTTTTCCGCCGCCACATAGCCGCTGATAGCCGTATCCATTCGCACGCCCAGGCGGCTTGCCACGCTGCCTGCCAGCTCCAGTGCGCCGCGCCCGCTTGTTGCCGACAGCACGCGCAGGCGCGAGATGGCCCGCCGCAGCGCGCCGCCCGGAAGCTCGCAAGGCGCGCTGCGAACAGGCAGGTTGACCGTGAAGGTGCTGCCCTCTCCATATACGCTTTGCACTTCCACGCTGCCGCCCATTATTTCCACCAGGTTTTTAACGATGCTGAGCCCAAGCCCGCTTCCGCCATGCCTGCGCGCGGACCCGCCCTCCTCCTGCTCATACGCGTCAAAAATGCGCGCCATGAAGGCCTCGCTCATACCCTCGCCGTTGTCGTTTACGACGAATTCGAGATGCGCCGTGTCGTCCACAATCGCCTTCTGACGTACCAGCAGCCGCACGCGCCCACCGGCGGGTGTAAACTTGAACGCGTTGCTCAGCAAATTCATCAAAATCTGGCGCAGCCTCACAGCGTCGCCAATCAGGTTTTCCTCGGTAATCGCCTCCAGGCGGATTTCAAAATCGAGTCCCTCCTCCTTCGCCTGCTCGTAATACAGCGTGCCCAGGCTGCCCACGAAATCCCGGAGCTTGAAGGGATGCTTGTCAAGCCTCATTTTGCCGCTTTCGATGGCCGACATATCAAGGATGTCGCTCACGACGGACATTAAATGGCGGGAAGCGAAATCCGCCTTTTCCAGACAGTCGGTCATACGCTCGGGTTCGCTTGCATGCGCGCGCGCAATGGCCAGATATCCCATGATCGCGTTAAGTGGCGTACGGATTTCATGGCTGATGCGGCTGGTAAAGTTGCTTTTAACCTCGCTTAAATGCTCCGCGTTTTTCAAAGCCTCCCTCAACCGCTGCCGGGCCCTGTGCTCCTTGCTTTTAATCGCGTCGATGTCGCAGATGTAAAGCATAACGGACGCCGGCTGGCGGCCCTTTTTTGCAAGCCCCTGCGCCAGCAGCGAGCACCAGTACGGCGTGCCCTGCGGCGACAGCCTCCGGTATTCCGTATAGACGGTACGGCTTTCATCGCTCAGCCGCCGCAGTTTTTCCATGCTCAAAAATTCCCCGACCTGCGCCGCATCCCGCTGATAGACATGCTCGCGAATGACCCGCGGAAGGTAGACGCCCAGCGGCTCGTGCATTTTCGTCTTTTCCAAAAGGCCGTTTAATATAAAATACTGATTGAATTCGTTACCGGTCAGATTTAGCTCATACACCTGCTCATAGGCGCTGCTCAGCGTAAGCGAAAACCGCCTGTTGGCGTCCGCCACGCGCCGACTGCGCCGAAGGCTCCATAGCAACAGCAAACTCAAAGCCAGAATCACAGCGCCCATCACGGCGCATGGCATTACAGTTGGCATGGTCACGCCTCCCAAACAATATGGATGCAGATGTTACAAATCGTTCGTATTCTTCAGCTTTTTAACTTTACCATTCAAAAGTTCGTTTGTCAATTTTAAAAAATATTGGACAAACACAGATTAATACGATATAATAAAAACCGATGAAATAGAAGCCATTGCTAACAATACATCACAATTTGTACAATCGGGAGGCATCGCTATGGAACACATGAAAGTACCGGCACCCCTGGACGGCGCGTTCGAGCCGATTTACCGCGGCCTGCGCGCCTTTGACGAACAGGCCCGCAGCGCCGGCGGCCCGGAAATCCGCATCGCGCTGGAGCGTAACGACGGCCTGGTCGCCACGCACGACATGCGCATTCTGCCCGAGGGGACGGACGACGCGCTGAACCTGCGCATGGTTGAACGCATGGTCAAAAGCATGCTGTGGGTATACGGCGGCTTCCGCGTGACCATCGCGGTCAGCCGCGCTGTTTACGAGGGCGTGCGTGACCAGTACCGCACAGGCGGCGCTCGCGAGTTTGACGCGCACTTTATGGCGCATGTGTATGAGCATGATTTCGAAGTGCTTTATGTGCCTACGGTTGCCGAGGCCCCCTTGCGCAAGGATGCCTCCTCCCCCATCGGCCGCCACCTGGATGGCTGCCGTATCGGCTTTGACGCGGGCGGAAGCGACCGCAAGGTGAGCGCCGTGATCAATGGCGAAAGCGTATACAGCGAGGAGGTCGTCTGGTTCCCCAAAACCAACAGCGATCCCGCCTATCACTTCGAAGGCATTGTGAGCGCTATGAAGACCGCCGCCTCTAAAATGCCGCGCGTGGACGCCATCGGCGTGAGCTCCGCCGGCGTGTACATCAACAATCACACCATGAACGCCTCGCTCTTCCTGAAAGTTGCGCCGGAGGATTATGAAAAGCACGTTAAGGATATCTACATCCGCGCGGCGAAGGAAATCGGCGATGTGCCCCTGACCGTGTGCAACGACGGCGACGTGACCGCGCTGGCCGGCGCGATGAGCCTCAATGAGGACGGTATTCTCGGCATCGCCATGGGCACCAGCGAGGCCGGCGGTTACGTGGATATGAAGGGCAACATCACCGGATGGCTCAACGAGCTTGCCTTTGTGCCCTGCGATCTCGCCGCCTCCGCGATGGTGGACGAGTGGAGCGGCGACAGCGGCTGCGGCGTCAAGTATTTTTCGCAGGATGCGGTGATCAAGCTCGCGCCCGCCGCCGGCATCGCGCTGGACGAGAGCCTCAGCCCCGCCGAGAAGCTCAAGGTGGTACAGGGCGAGATGGAAAAGGGTAACGAGGGCGCGAAGGCCATCTATGAAACCATCGGCGTATACCTTGGCTACACGCTGGCGTTTTACGCGATGTTCTACGATATCAACCATGTGCTGCTGATGGGGCGCGTAACCAGCGGCATGGGCGGCGACCTGGTGCTGGCTAGGGCGCAGGAGGTGCTGCGCGCGGAGTATCCCGAGTTGCGCATGCACGTTAACCTGCCGGATGAAAAGAGCCGCCGTGTGGGCCAGAGCGTAGCCGCTGCCAGCCTGCCCAAGCTTTGACCGGAAATTGATCACATTCGCGGGAGCGTCCTTTCGGACGCTCCTGCTTTTTATTGCCGCGAAATCGGCTGGTTTTGCGAATCCTATGCAAAACCCTGTTTACAGACGGAGAGCGCCATAGGATCATCAACGTATAACGTGCCTCCGCATGCCGGAACGCGGGGTTTTGCGTTGCCGCAGGCGTTAAGGCGTGCTATAATGACGGCAACCCGAAATCCATATTCCACGCGGCTAAGAAAGGAATCAACGCTATGAAAAAGGTATCGCCGCGCCTGTGGTGCGCGCTCATCCTCCTCGGCCTGATGGGCCAGTTTGCCTGGACCATTGAAAACATGTACTTCAACGTGTTCCTCTACAATACCATATCAACCGACCCCAACTATATCGCGGCCATGGTGGCGGCAAGCGCGATTGTCGCCACGCTGACCACGCTTCTGATGGGCGTGTTATCAGACCGGGCGGGCAGGCGCAAGGCGTTCATTTGTGGCGGCTACCTGCTGTGGGGGTTTAGCACGGCCGCCTTTGGACTGATTACCGTAGATAACGCCGCTTCGCTGTTCCCGGCCGCTAACGCGGTGGCCGCCGCGGCCGTGATGGTAATCGTGATGGACTGCGCGATGACCTTCTTCGGTTCCACGGCAAACGACGCGGCTTTCAACGCTTATGTGACCGACACCGTAAGCAACGCGCAGCGCGGGCGCGTGGAAAGCGTACTGGCGATATTGCCCCTTGTTTCCATGCTGATCATCTTCGGCGGCTTTGACGGCATGACGCAGGCGGGTAACTGGCAAATGTTCTTCCTGATTTTCGGCGCGCTGGTCACGCTGACGGGCGTCGCCTCCCTGTTTTTGTTAAAGGAACAGCCTGCCACGCCCAAAAGGGAGCCGTTTTTCCAGCAGCTTGCGTACGGCTTCCGCCCCTCGGTGATTGCCCGGCACCGCGCGCTTTACCTCTCTCTGCTGGCGATGTGCGTGTTCTCCATCGCGGTGCAGGTGTTTTTCCCTTACCTGATCATCTACATGCAGCACTACCTGTTGCTTGACAACTACGCGCTGGTGCTGGGCGTGGTGCTGATCGTCGCGTCGGCGGCGAGCGTGCTGGGCGGCAGAGTGATCGACCGCGTGGGCAAGCTGCGCTTTGCCGGACCCGCCTCGATTGTGATGCTCGCCGGGCTTGCCGGGATGTACTTTGCGCGCGGCATAGCCGCCGTCATGGCCATGGGCGCGGTGATGATGAGCGGCTACATGCTTTTGACGGCTGCGCTTTCCGCGCAGGTGCGCGACCTGACCCCGCCGGAAAAGGCCGGGCACTTCCAGGGCATCCGCATGATCTTCGCGGTCATGCTGCCGATGATCATCGGGCCGTTCATCGGCGCGGCGGTAATTCGCGGCAACGGTCAAACTTATGTGGAGCTGGGCCAGAGCAAAACGGTGCCCACGCCCGCAATCTTCCTCGCGGCAGCCATCGCGCTTTTGCTGGTGGCCGTTCCCCTGCTGCTGCTACGCCGTGAAGCCGCGCGCGGGCAGGTTGCCCCGCAGGCCGAAACGGCTGACGAGGGGGAGGATGAGTCATGCTGACGACCCCGTGGGGCGAGCGTCTGGATGAAAGCAACGTTCTCCCCGAGTACCCACGCCCGCAATTGCGGCGGAATAGCTACCTGAACCTGAACGGCCGCTGGGAGTACGCCATCACCGACAGCGGCGCGGAGCCGGAGCGCTACGACGGAACCATCCTTGTGCCCTTTTCTCCGGAAAGCGCTCTGAGCGGCGTGCAACGCGCGCTGCTTTCACACCAGACCCTGTGGTACCGCCGGGAGCTACCGCTTTGGGACGGTTTTGTCCCTGACGGCGGCAGGCTGCTGATTCACTTTGGCGCAGTGGATCAGGAAGCCGTTGTAACGCTCAACGGCGTGGAGGTTTGCCGTCACACGGGCGGCTATACGTCCTTTTCCGCCGATTTGACGGACGCACTTTCACAGCGCAACATTCTTGTGGTGCGCGTCCGTGACGACACGGATGGAAGCTTCCACAGCCGGGGCAAGCAGAAAACCAAACGTGGCGGCATCTGGTACACGCCGCAAAGCGGCATTTGGCAAACCGTTTGGCTCGAGGCCGTGCCGGCGCGGCACGTATCCGGGCTGCGCATCGTACCCTTTCCCGCCAGCGCCGAGGTAGAGCTATGCGTGGAATGCGCGGAAAGCCTGCCGTGCGAGGTTTCACTATTGGGGCGGACGCACGCGCTGACAGCCAACGCGCCCACGCGCCTGCCCATGCCGGATTACCGTCCCTGGAGCCCGGAGGACCCCTATCTGTACGAGTTTTCCGTCACGCTGGGCGAGGACCGTGTGGACAGCTACTTCGGCATGCGCTTCATCAGCGTGCAAAGCGACAGTCAGGGTGTGAAACGCCTGTATTTAAACGGCAAACCATATTTTCACAACGGCTTGCTGGACCAGGGCTACTGGCCGGACGGCCTGTATACCGCGCCCTCGGACGAGGCGATGATTTTTGACATTCAAACCGCGAAAAACCTGGGTTACAACATGCTGCGCAAGCATATCAAGCTCGAGCCCCTGCGCTGGTACTACCACTGCGACCGGCTGGGCATGCTGGTGTGGCAGGACATGGTAAACGGCGGCGGGAAGTACCGCTTCGCCACCATCAGCACCCCGCTGATAACGGGCGTCCACCGCAAAGACACAAACCATCGTGCCTTTGCCCGCGAAGCCGCTCAAGGCCGCGCCGAATACCTGCGCGAGATGGAGGAGACCGTCCGGCAGCTAGGCAACGCGCCCAGCATTGTGCTATGGGTGCCGTTTAACGAAGGCTGGGGGCAGTTTGACAGCGGGGATGTGTGCAACAGGCTGCGTGCGCTGGATCCCACTCGCGTGATCGACCATGCCAGCGGCTGGCACGATCAGGGCATTGGGGAGCTTAAAAGCCTCCATGTGTACTTTATGCCCTACCGCTTTAAGCCCGATAAAAAGGGACGCGCCGTTGTGCTCAGCGAATTTGGCGGCTACAACCTGCGCGAGGCCGGGCATTGCTACAGCGATACCGACTTTGGCTACAAAAAGCTACCCGGCAGGGCCGCCCTGTGGGCCGCCTACGCGCGCCTGTTTGAGCGGGAGATATTGCCGGCGATCGCGCGCGGGCTGAGCGCGGCGGTCTATACCCAGCTAACCGACGTGGAGGACGAGCTCAACGGCGTGATGACCTATGACCGCCGCATCATCAAGCTGCCCGCGGCGGAGCTAAGGGCGCTCAACCGCCGTGTGTTGGAAAAGGCTTGTACAGCCTCTCAATCATAAATAATTACAAAAAATCGTAATTTCATCATTGAACGTCCGGGAAAAAAAGAGTGTAATAGCATTGAGAAAAATCAATCACCGGACGATTGAGGTTGAAAGGTTCTGTATAGCACAATGGCACTTGGAATAGGCATCGACACCGGCGGAACATACACCGACGCGGTCCTTTATGATTCCGACCAGAATAAAGTGCTTGCCAAAGGCAAAGCGCTGACCACAAAGGAAGACCTGAGCATTGGGATTGGCAACGCGCTGGATACATTGCCCGCAGAGCTCGTCGGGCAGGCCAAAATCCTTTCCCTTTCCACAACGCTCGCCACAAACGCCTGTGTGGAAAACAAGGGCGGCCGCGCAAAGCTGGTGCTGCTGGGCACGACGCAAAAGGCGCTTGACTGGATTGACGCAAAGACCGTTTACGGGCTGAAGAACGACGAGGTCTTTTGCATCGACACCAAAAGCAGTTTTGACGGGACCGTGATCGACAATCCCGACTGGGACGCGGTGACGCGGGCGGAGGACGGGTGGTTCTCGGACGCGCAGGCGCTGGCGGTGGCGGAGGTCAACGCCCTGCGCAACGGCGCGGCCTGTGAGAAAACAGCCAAAGAAAAGCTGACCGCAAAATACGACGTGCCGTTTGTGATGGCCAGCGAGCTTGCCGCCGACCTTAACGTCATGGAGCGCGGCGTGACCGCGCTGCTCAACGCGAAGCTCCTGCCCATTATCGATGAGTTTATGGCGGCGGTCAAGGCAGCGCTTAAGCTGCGCCGGCTTACGCTTCAGAAGTTGATTGTACGCAGCGACGGCAGCCTGATGTCGGACGAGCTGGCATTGCGGCATCCTGTGAAAACCATCCTGAGCGGTCCTGCCGCAAGCATCATCGGCGGCAAGGGGCTTGCCGGCCGTGAGAATAGCCTGATCGTGGATATGGGCGGCACAACCACGGATATCTCCATCATTAAAGACGGCGAGCCCGCCATGGCAGACGGCATCCGAATCGGCGGCTTCCAAACGCAGATCAGGGGCGTATTTATCGACACCTTTGGCTTGGGCGGCGACAGCCGGATCGCGGTGGAGGATCACCGGCTTGTGCTGAGCGCGCGCCGGGTGCAGCCGTTATGCGCGGCCGCCGCGCGCTGGCCGCAGATTGTGGACAGGCTGCGCGCGCTGATTGAGAGCAACAAAACCGGCGCGGCCCCCCTGTATGAATTTTTGTACCTGGTCAAGCAGCCGCAAAGCCTGAAAAGCTACGACGCCTGCGAGCAATCCCTTATCGAGCGGCTGGCGGGCGGCCCGCTGATGCTGGGCGGCGGAGAATTGGACCTGTACCGCCTGAAAAGCGAGCGGCTGGAGGACGAGGGCGTTGTCATGCGGTGCGGCCTGACGCCGACCGATATCATGCACATCAGGGGCGACTTTTGCCGCCACGACAGGGCGGCCTCCGTGCTGGGGGCGCGCTATCTGCTCAAGGCGCTTGCGCAGTACGCGGACAACGACGGCGATTTGGCGCGGTTTTGCGACGAGATTTACGACCTGGTCTGCGCAAAGCTGTATGAAAACATCGTCAGGGTTTTGCTGATGAACAGGTATTCCCATTTGTTTGGCAAGGGCGTGGATGGGCAATTGATGGCGCTCATCCGTCAAAACTGGCGGGAGCAGACGGGCAGCGGTTTTTTTGGCCTGCGGTTTGATACGAAAGCGACGCTCGTTGGAATCGGCGCGCCCACTCATATTTTTTTACCAAGGGTCGCCAGGGCGCTTGGCACGGAATGCGTCATTCCCGACCACGCCGAGGTCGCCAACGCGGTAGGGGCCATGATCGCCGATATTTCAGCGGAAGCGCGGGTGGAAATCTCGCCCCTGTATACAGCGGGCGGAACGACGGACTACACGGCATACGCACCTGGCGGCAGCAGAACCTTTGACACCCTGGAGGAGGCAGTTGCGTTTGCCCGAGGGGAAGCGGAGGCCGCCGCCGTTTCGGACGCAAAACAGCGCGGGGCGCTGGGGGAGCTGGCGGTCGATACACGGATCGTGCCAAAAACCGCCTATTCCCGGGAGGGCACGACCATCGATCTTGGAACTACAGTGGTTTCAATCGCCGGCGGAAGGGTAAACCTCTGATTGCTCACAAAAAAACGGCCGGGCGCGTATTGCGCTTTCCGGCCGTTTTCCCATTCAATACGTTATTTATTTCCCTTTTTCCAAAGTCCATGCAGGTTACAGTACTCATAGGCCGCTTCCACTTCATCACCATCGCACAGGCTAAAGCACGCCATGGGCGCGTCGCCGGGCTTCAACTCCTTGCGCTGGTTACCCTGTTTGGTTTGCAACGCAATCCACTCGATATGGTGCTCCTCAATCATAGGATGCTCCACCGAGCCGATCTTCACCGTCACCTTATTGCCCTCCACCTCAATTACGGGCACGTGCTTCTCGTGCGCCCCGTCGGTGGTGTTGGGTTCAATGCGCTGCATCTTTTCACCGCAGCAGACGACCGGTACGCCCGAATCGCGAACATACGCGATAATGTTTCCGCAATGCTTGCAAATGTAAAAATCCATGGATACAGCTCCTTTCAAGCTTACCGTACAGGTTGGGCGCAATGCTTGCCACCGCATTTACCGGATATGATCGCGCCGCTTTTGTTCATATTATTTATGGACGGCTTTGACAATGCTGAAACAGGTTTTTTCATTTTGAAGCTTTTATTTTTCTGGTTCATGCGGCTTTGCGTATAAAAGAATCTTCAGCCCTACGCTTCCCCGCGCGCGGATTTCGCTATAGCTTTCCTTCGGAAAAACGAGCATGGTGTTCACATACGCACCCCGCTCCGCGTATAGCTCCACAATAGGGCCGTCCACAATCAGCCGCATTTGAAACGTGCCTGTTGTAACCCTGGCTTTGCGCGCAACGCTATATAGGGGGGAAGCAAACCAACCGTCAAAGGAAGAGTTGCCGGCTCTCGTCCTGTCCGCAAAAATTTCGCCCTGTTCATTCAAACCAAATCGAAACGCTTCTCCGATTCGATTTTCAAGACTTAATTCAAACGGCCCGCCGCCCTCTGCTTGAATCTCGTACGCGCCCGCAGGTAGGCTTGAGCCAGCCCCCTTAGCTTCAGAGAATACGACGCCAAGCGCCGGCTCGGCGGCAAGCCGAAGCCCGGCAGTTGTATCCACAAGGCTTAACCTGCGCGGCAACGTCATATGTCCCCGATAACCGCAGGCCGGAACCTTGCCCGCGTAGACCGGGTTGGCGGCCCAGCCCAGGTAAATCCGTTCCTGAGCGCCATTGAAGGTCGCGCCCGCGTAGTCGTCCGGACCCTCGTCCAGCGGCAAGCCTTCCTCATAGCCCTCCCACGCGCAAAACGCCTGCCCGTCGTATTCACCCAGGAAGTAGCGCATCCGGCCGCCGCCGCTTTCCGGCGGGGCAATCAGGCTGCATGTAAGCACCCATACCATCCGTCCATCCGGCGCGGGCAGCATAAACAGGTCGGGGCATTCAAAGGTCTGCGCAGGCCCGGCCTTTTCAAAAGCCCCGGTTTTGCTCCACTCCCGCAGGTTTGCGGAGCGGTAGAACTCGACGGCCGCTCCCGCCGCAAGCGCCATGCACCAGCATTGCTTACGCTCATTCCAAAAAACCTTGGGGTCTCGAAAATCCGGAATGCCTGGGTTATCGATCACCGGATTGCCCGCATAGGGCGTAAAGCGCATGCCATCGGTCGAATACGCGATGCTCTGCCGCTCGCTGTCGCCGTGCTGCGTATAAACGGCAACCATCGCTCCGGCCCCGAAGCCTGCCGTGTTTTGCCCGTCGATCACCACGCTGCCGGAGAACGCCGTTCCCAGGTCATCCGGGAACAGCGCGACGCCATGCTCCTCCCAGGCAAGCAGGTCGCCGCTTGTCGCATGCAACCAATGCATCGGACCCCAGACGATATCCTCCGGGTTGTGCTGCGCGTACAGATGATACCGCTTCCCGTCATAAGTCAGCCCGTTTGGGTCGTTGATCCAGCCGCCGCGCGGCGAAAAGTGCAGAACGGGCCTTTTCTCAAAGTTTCCCATATTCACTTGTTTCCTTCCGTTTGCCGCAATGGCTAGAATGAACCTCTCCGGATGATTTCAAGTGGTTCCCGGATGACAGCCAGAGGCGCGTCCGGATTCTTCAGACGTTTCAGCAGCAGCTCCGAGGCGCGCTGCCCCAGCAGATAGGTGGGCTGGTCGATGACCGAAATGGGGGGCGATGTCATTTTAGACCATGTATAGTTATCGATTACGACGACGGCAAGCTGCTCCGGCATCTTCACCCTTTTCTCGTTCAGGCAGCTCACCGCGCCAACCGCCATCACGTTGGACAGCATCACAACCGCCGTCATATCCGGATTGTTGGCAAGCAGGCGTTCCATCTGCCGGTAGCCGTTTTCTTCCGTTACGGCATCCTCTCCGGTCAGCGCGCTGTCCAATTCAATGCCATGCGCTGATAGCGCCCGCGCATAACCCTGATACCGCCGATAGTAGGCCGTCCTGGGCTCAAGGCTGCCCGTGATCACCCCAATCCTGCGGTGCCCCTCCCCGATCATCAGGCTGACAAGCTCCTCATAGCTCTTTTCAGAATCCACCTGGACCAGGTCGTATAGCCCCTCGGCGCTGTGGTCCACGACGACGACGGGCATTTCTCCGCCCACAGCCTCCCGGATATAGCCCAAATCGGGCCACTTGGCTCCGGGCAGGGCGATGAGGCCGTCCACCATCTGCGCGCGAAACTCGCGCAGCACCTCGTTTTCCTGCCCATCGTCATAGCAGTTGCTGTTGTCGCCGAGGATGACGCTGTAACCCTCCTTATGGAGCACCGAACACGCGCCCTGAAGAACGCGCATGCAAAACGAGTTGGTTGCTTCCGCCCCCAGCAGCGGCGCGATGAAACCGATGATCTTTGTCTGCTGTCTGCGCAGGCTTTGCGCCAGGCGGTTAGGCCTGTACTGGAGCTCGTCGATGGCGGCCAGCACCCTCTCCTGTACCTTGTCGGACACAAAACGCGTCTTGTTCAGCACATGGGACACCGTGGTGACGGATACGTCGGCAAGCTCCGCAATGTCCTTAAGCGTGCTCATGCTGCTGGGCTCCTTTCCTTATCCAGAGATATCTGTTTCCCGTATTATACCATGTTCACGGCAGAATTGCATCGGGCATCCTGTAATTATACACCCAGTAGCGGCATTCACTCCAGGCATTCTGCCCGGGATAGGGATATCCGGGGAATAGCTCTCGCTCAACAGGCTCAAACACAAACCTCAGGCGTACCTTATCGGCGCCCTCCGTCAGGCTGCGGTCAATCAGAAACTCCTCTTCACGCCAACGGCGCTCGCATTCCACCACATGGTGTTCGGTAGGCTTCATTTCGTCCTGGGTGAAGCTCTTGCCCTCAGGGCGGCTGAAAACAGTCGTGGACGAGCCGGGTATGTACCATTCCCCCGCATACGCCCAGTCCTGCCCCGCTCGCTTCACATACACCTTTGCGCACTGGTTGTTTACGAAATAATCGAATTTTTTGCGCAGCATCAGGCCGATGTTATCCGGGTCGAGCGCAACGTCAAACTCCGTCGTACCCAGGGTATTGCGTACCCGGTCGCTCTGCGCGGGAAAATACTCCCGCTGCATCGGGAAATCCTCGTGCGGGCCCCAATCGTACCGGGACGTAAGCTCGTACGGCGCCTGCGCCCGCTCGCTTTGCGCGCGGTGCGCCCGCATATTTGCTTCGTCGCATACGATCACCTCGTCCGTCAGGACCAGGCCGGCGTCATGCACGCCATACCAGTAAGCGCAGCCCTCATAGTGCTCGCGTGAGTTGTTGATAATGCCGTGCTCCATCGCGATCACCGCGTTCTTGCCAAACGGGAAGCAGTCCGCCACCAAATAGCGGTAGGCCGAATTGAGCAGCTCCAGCGGGTTATCCTCTTTTTTCCCGCCCATCCTGCCGACCGGGTGCCCATACAGCGGCAGCGTGGAGCGCGTCCCCCAACGCCAGTGATCGCCTCCGCCCGCGAACTCCTCTGTGCCCGTGCCTTGCGCCTGCGGGGTGTTGCTGTCGTCAAAGAAGAAGTGCTGGTCGCCCTCCACGGTGGGCATCAGCCTGCCGGAATGCGTGACCACGTACGTAAGCCCTACAAACGAGCCGCACCATTCGCCTCCTCCCTCGGCCTTGCGCGTGTCGAGCATGACATTATACTCGCCCTCTACGGGCTGGGGAATATCGGTATAAGTGGCGTGGAAATACGCGACGTGGTTACGCGGCCCGTCATAGGGAAGCGTGCGGATGGTATAAGTAATATCTGGAATTGCCTCGCCGCTGTGGTTTAGCAGCTCAAACGCCGCGTTTTCAAAAAAAGGCATGGGCCAGTAGCAATTCAGCCATACGCGCCCTTCGCGGTAGCGGATATGGCTCATCAGTCCTCTGTGCAGATATTCATATCCATCCTTGTTAAACAAGTGCCCGACGCCGAAAAACATGCTGATGGGCGCGTCGACGGAGGCATGCGTGCTGTTATCCCACGTGACGCGCAGAAAGGCCTTGCCAAAGGCATAGGCGGCCTCCTCCGGCACAGAAAACGAAAGCGCACGGATCATGCACGGCCCCTGGACGAGAGTTACAAAGCCCGCGGTTTCCTCTTCAGCCAGCGAAAGCCTGCCCTCGGCCGCCACACGGCATTCCTCCGGAGCGATATCGCCGCCCGCCCGCTCAAGAAGCTTAACCGCCCTGGGATCGGGCGCTTTGCGATCCCAGGAGGCAAGTGGACGCGTGGTGTTTTTAAACCCCTTGGGATACTTATGTAAAATACCATAAGCAGTGCCGTAAAACGTTCGGGAAAGTGCAAAGCGCAGGCTGCTTTCAAACGGAATGGGCGTCTGCATCAGGTCGCCGCCTGCCGAGCGGTTCCACGTCTGGTTGAGCGGCGCGGGGAACAGTTCTTCAGGGATGAAATGCGGATCCGGGTTTTTGGACGGCGCATCGACGGGATCGTCCGTCCCGCTCTCCTTCAGGATAAAATCCTCGCCGTCCACCTCGTAATGCCAGGGGCTGCCGTGAAAGTGGTTGCTGCGCACAAAATACAGGCAACCGCTGCCCCGTTCATCCATAACGGCGTTGAAGGTATCCGATTCCTGATACAGGTAAAACCCGCCGTTTGCTCCCTTGTTAAAGCCGGAGCGGTCGTACGTGCTTTTCATGTACGCGCGCACGTTGAGCTTCTGATAGGGCAGCATGTCCCAATGCACATAGGCGTCCGTTCCAATGGGAATGACCGGGGGCTCCTTTGAATATCGCTTGTTGTCCATAGCTCCTCCTACATTTTGCCTTAGCCCTTGACCGCGCCTATGGTAAGCCCGTTGATAAAGGAACGCTGTAAAAGGCTGTAAATCAGGATTGACGGGATAATGGAAAGCATGGTTCCCGCAAATACCGCACCGAAATTGCGGATATATTCGGACGAGAATTTTACCAGGCCCAGCGGAATGGTCTTGGTTTCAGGCGTGATGAGCACCAGCATGGAAAGCATGTACTCGTTCCACCCGTCCAAAAAGCTTAGCACCGCGATTACCAGCAGGGTTGGCTTTGCCAGTGGCAGCATGATTTTGAAAAACACCGACAGCGTGCCCGCGCCGTCCATCACGGCGGACTCCACCAGCGCGTTGGGCATATCGATAAAATGGTTTCGCAAAAGGAAGATGGAGAAGGGCAAGCCGGTAAAGGCCAGCGGCAGGATGAGTCCCGGCAGCGTATTGATCATGCCGATATCCCGAATCTCCAGAAAAAGCGAAATGATAAACGCCTCCATCGGGATCGCCAGGCCAATCAGGAAGCAGTAAAACACCCACGGATAGGCGCGAATGCGCAGTTTGGCAAAAGCATAGCCCGCCGGACAGGTGAGCACCAGCCTAAGCAGCACCACACCCGCCGTAACGATCACGCTGTTAAGGAAATATTGACTGAAGCTTCCGCGCACCCACGCAAAAACATAATTATCAATCGTAAATTTCTCGGGCAGCAGATTTCCGCCCGCAAAAATCTCGGTATTGGTTTTGAAGGAATTGAAGAACATCCATACAAACGGCACCAAAATGACGAGCGTCAGCAGAACCAGTACGATCTCAAGCACGATATCTGCCGTGTACTTCTTATGCATCAATATCCTTCCTTTCCCGAAGCTGATTCATCGCCACCGAAACGCCCATGATGACCAGGCCGAAAACAATCGAACCAGCAAGCGCATAGGGCATCTGGTTGTTCTGGAAGGCGCCGCGCCAGATATAGACCATGGCAAGCTCCGTCGCGTCCACCGGGCCGCCTTGTGTCATGGACCATACGGTGCCAAAACCCTTGATACCGGCGATAAAGCCCATCACCAGCACTGTGGAAATGGTATTGTAAAGCCCGGGAATGGTAACATGCACAAACTGCTGACGCTTGGAGGCGCCGTCGATCCGCGCGGCCTCATAAAGGCTGTGATCGATGGATTGCATGGCCGAAAGAAAGATGACCATATAAAAACCGTAGGCGTTCCACGCCGACGCGATGCTGACCATCGGCAAGGCCGTCGCCGTATCGCCCAGCCACGCGGTGGTAAGCGCGCCCAGCCCTATGGCCTCAAGCGTCGTGTTAAACAGGCCGATGATGGGATGACAGAGCTGCGTCCACGTAATGCCGACGACGGAAAGCGCCAGCACGCGGGGGAAAAACAGCAGCACACGGAAAAGGTTCTGAAACCACCTCGCCTGTGAAATCAGGAAGGCGATGATCAGCCCGCCGCCCGCGCCCAGAACGATATGGTAGGCCATAAAGATCAGGCTTCTGCCGATGGCGCGGTAAAAGCGCGGCTGGCCCAGCACCTGCGCGTAATTGGAAACACCCACAAAATCCCACTGGTCGGAATAGCCGCTCCAGTTGGTCAGGCTCATGAACACCGTCCGCGCCAGTGGCGTTATCACAAATAACAAAAACCCAAGGATGGCCGGCGCAACAAACAAAATCGACCATCCCATCTCCCGCCTGTACCGTGCCTTGAGCAAGGCATTCACCGGTTTTGCCTGTATCATAGCGCTGTCCTCCATCTGTGCGTCAGGCGCTAAAACGCGCCAAATCGTAGGCTGACCCGCGGGC
>JAEYOW010000028.1 GCA_023411375.1 Bacillota bacterium
CCAAAAACCGGGCGGCGACATCGGCCCCCCCGCCGCAGCCTGCCGGGCAATCCCGCCAGAGCGGTCTTTGTTGCTGAAGCAGGCTTTTTCCTCAACGCGTCAGGCCTTTTTGGTCTTCAGCTTTTTCTGACCCTTGCGGGAAAGCTTATGCTCCTCAAAGAAGGCCCACACATAGCCGTTGATCAGATTGGCGCTGTACACGCCCGCCAGGATGCCGATGATGATCGGCAGGCTGAACTCCCGGATGGTATCCACGCCCAGGATGTAGAGCGTCACGATCGTCACCAGCGTGGTCAGCGTGGTGTTGATGGTACGGCCGAGGCTCTCCCTGACGGAAATGGATACGACCTCGTCGCGCCTGAGCCCGCTGTAGGCAGGCTTCTTGTTGTTTTCACGGATGCGGTCGAAAATCACGATCGTATTGTTGATGGAATAGCCGACGATGGTGAGCATCGCCGCGATAAACGAGGAGTTCATCTGGATGATGCTACGCAGGATGACCATGAAGCTGATCATGATGAGCACGTCGTGCAGAAGGCCGATAACCGCCGCCAGGCCGGAGTTGACGTCAAACCGGAAGGCGATGTAGGCCAGCATCAGCACGGAGGCAAGCAGCACGCTGAAAACCGCGTTTTTCACCAGCGTGGCGCCCGCAACGGGGCCAACATAACCGACGGTCGCGGTTTCGGTGTTCAGGGTGGGGTACTTGGCAAGGAGCTCGGCTTCCAGCGAGGTTTGAAGCTTCTGGATTTCGTCCTCGTCGCTGAGCTGCGCGATGCGGATCTGGACCGTCTGTCCGTTTTCACCGGAGGTGGAAATCTTGTACTCGCTAATACCCTGAGCCTTGAGGGCCGCCTCGACGTCGCTTTGCGCAAAGGCGGAGCCCATATCGTACTGGATATTCAGGCCGCCCGCAAAGTCGATGCCGTAATTGATGCCATAGCCGCAAATCGTCATAATGAGCGCCACGAGCATGATGGCGGCGGAAATGCAGAGGCAGGTACGGGAGCGCTTCTGAATTTTCATAATTACTTCGCCTCCCCTTCGATGGTCTGCTTCTCCAAGGCGAGCTTGCCCGCCACGAAGATGCTGGGATTATGGAAGATGCGCACAAAGCGCGTCAGCAGGAAACGCGTTACTAAAATGGCCGACAGCATGCTGGTGATGACGCCGAGCAAAAGCGTGGTCGCAAAGCCCTGGACCGAGCCTGTGCCGAAGAACAGCAACACAACCGCCGCGATGATGGTGGTAACGTTGGCGTCAAGAACCGCGCTCATAGCATTTTTAAAGCCGATGCGGACCGCGTGGATCATGGGACGGCCTAGTTTGACCTCCTCCTTCACGCGCTCGAAGATAACGACATTGGCGTCAACCGCCATGCCGATGCCCAGGATGATACCCGCGATACCGGGCAGCGTCAGCTGAATGCCAGGCACGACGGCGATGAACAGGAACAGGAGAATGATATAGATGCAAAGCGCCCAGTCGGCCACGAGGCCGCACATGCGGTAGCGCGCCAGCATGATCAGCATGACGATCGCGATACCGATGATGGCCGCCAGCACGCTGGTGCCCAGCGCGTCGATGCCCAAAGTCGCGGAGATCGTGTCCAGCTTGTCCTGGCGTAGGTCCATGGGCAGCGCGCCGCTTTGCAGCTGGAGGGCGATGTTCTGCGCCTGCTCACGGGTATAGCCGCCGGTGATCAGCACGTTGCTGTAGATGGCGCTTTGCACGGTGGGCTCCATCAGCAGCTCGCCGTCCAGGTAGATAGACAGCCGGTTGCCGATATTCGCGGCGGTCATGTCGCCAAAGATCGTCTGGCCTTCCGGGGTCAGCGACAGGCTGACGGCGGGCCGACCGTTTTCATCCGTGGCGTAGGTACCGTCGGCGGCCTGTACATAGCTGCCGTCCATGAAGGTATTTCCCTGCGGATCGCGGAACTCCAGCTTCGCAGGGGAGCCAATGAGGTCCAGAACCGCGGCGGGATCGGTCACGTCGGGAATTTCCACGCGAATGCCGGTGGCGCCCAGCTGGCTGACCGTTGCCTCAGGATAACCCTTTTCGGTCAGACGCTTTGTGATAATACCCATGGTGGAATCCAGCAGCACATCGAAGTTGAAGCCCTCGGCGCGCATCTCGTCGCTCATGGTGGCTTCATACTCGACATACACGCCGCCCTTTAAGTCAAGGCCCAGGGCGATGGACTGCGGCCAGTTTTCCACATTGGTGGTGGGGAGCCAGGGCAGCAGCTTGTAAAGTCCGCGGCCGTCCAGCCACGTGCCGTTCAGGCCCAGATAGCCCACGGCGATGGTGAGAACCAATACCACGCTAAGAGCAATGATCGCGGAGGTCTTTTTGCTCATTTTAGCGCGGCGACGATTGTTGACCTTCATGTTGAGTCAACCATCCTTCCGTTATGATATTCTTTTTTAGGATAACATATATGAAGCGGAGGCCTTGCGCCTCCGGCGGGCACCGGGGTTCAGCCGCCCGCCACCTCCTGCCTGAAAAGCTGGTAAAAGCTGTTTTCATACCGTCTTGCGCTGAGCACGCGGCCATTCGCGTCTCGCTTGAAGCAGACGGGAAGCGTCAGGGCCATCAACGCCAACACCGGCAGCAGCGCCAGCCGGGCGTGCTGAGGCCGCGCGGTTCGGTCCGCCGAAAGCTCTGACGTGGGCGGAACCATCGGCAGAAACTGCGCGTTGAGCCGGGAAGGGGCGGCGGGTTCCTCCCGCGGCACGCCTTCCTGTGGCGCGGCGACGACCAGCGCGCTCAGCATCAAAAGAAAAAAAGCCGCGAAGGCCACGGTCAAAAGAACCCTGCCGATGCGCACAGCCGCTCACCTCCGGTTAGCAATCGTGTATGATCAAAAACACGTATGGTTATTATACCGGTGCAAAACCCGCGCGTCAAGTGCGCGGGAACGGAAGTTTCAGGATTCGGGCGCGCCTGTCCCCGGATATTCACATCCTTCCGGTTCTGTGCTACAATGACCCATGACTCTCCCATAAAAGGAAGGAAGGTGCCTTTTTGCAGATGCGGATATTGACTCCTTACGTCCATCATACCGGCAAGCTTTCCCGGCCCGTCACGCTTGCGGTGGTCAGCGATCTGCACGATGAGCCCTACGAGGATCTTTTCCCGATGCTGGCTGGAGCGGACGCGCTTCTTGTGCCGGGGGACGTATCCAACCGCTACCACCAGAGCGCCAGTGAGGGCGTTCAGTTTTTGAAGGAAGCAGCCGTCCGGCTTCCCACCTTTTTTTCTGTTGGCAACCATGAAACGCGCCAGAAGGAATACCGCGCCCTGATTAACGCCATCGGGCAAACCGGCGCGCAGGTGCTGATTAATAAATACGTCCGGTTTGGCGAATTGTGGATCGGCGGCTGGTACGACCCTGAAATCGTGCGCGAACCGGACATGATGGACGACTTTGAAAAGCTGCCGGGAGTAAAGGTGCTCATGTGCCACAAGCCGGAGCATTACATTCGCCGCCTGCGGGACCGGAACGTGGACCTGGTTGTGGCCGGGCATGCGCACGGCGGGCAAATTCGCATACGCGGGCGCGGACTTTATTCGCCCGGGCAGGGACTTTTCCCCAAATATACGCGCGGCGTGGTGGACGGGCGCATGATCGTGTCCGCCGGGGTGAGCAATCCCGTGCATATGCCCCGGTGGGGCAACCCCTGCGAAGTTCTTCGCATCACCCTTGACTGAATATTCATACACTTGCTATACAAAGGAGCGCTCTTTATGGACGACCGCCGCGTGATCCGCTTTGAGGAAATTGCCGAAACAGTCTCAAAACTTTGCGTGGAGGCCAACACGCTTTTGCCCCGGCAGGTCTGCCGCCTGCTTGACGGCGCCTGCGCCGCAGAACCCTATGCACCCGCGAGGGAGACGCTTGGGCTGATCCGTAAAAACGCGGAGATCGCCAAAGCGGAGGCTATGCCCATCTGTCAGGATACCGGCATGGCCGTTGTATACGCCACGGTCGGCCAGGACGCCCATATTGTGGGCGGAACGCTTGAGGACGCGGTAAACGCGGGCGTGGCGCGGGGCTATACGGACGGCCTGCTGCGCAAGTCCATCGTGCGCGACCCTATCCGGCGGGGCAATACGGGAGACAACGCCCCCGCCGTGCTGCATGTAACCCTCGCTGCGGGCGACCGGCTGCGGCTCACCGTCGCGCCCAAGGGCTTCGGTAGCGAGAACATGAGCCGACTTGCCATGCTAACCCCCTCGCATGGGCTGGAGGGCGTAAAGAATTTTGTAATTGAAACGGCGCGGCTGGCCGGAGCGAATCCATGCCCGCCCATTATGCTGGGCGTTGGCTTGGGCGGCACCTTTGAGCGGGTGGCGGAGCTGGCCAAGGAGGCGCTGATCGAACTTCGGGAGGGACCTCATCCCGACCCGTATTATGACGACCTGGAAAGAGAGCTGACCCGGCAGATTAACCTGCTGGGCATTGGGCCCCAGGGCTTCGGAGGACAGACGACGGCGCTTTCGGTCCGCATCAAGGCGTATCCGACGCATATCGCGGGCCTGCCCGTGGCGGTCAACGTCGGCTGCCATGTCACAAGGCATGCCAGCGCGACCCTGTAAGCATAAGGAAGGATTGTGATAAGCATGAGCGCTATCCGTTTAAACGCTCCCTTTGACCCGGAAATCCTCAAAAAGCTGCGGGCGGGCGACAGCGTGCTGCTCACCGGCGTCATCTATACGGCGCGGGACGCCGCCCACGCGCGCCTGTGCGAGGCGCTTGAGGCGGGCAGGCCGCTTCCTCTTGACCTGCGTGGTCAGACGATTTTTTACGCAGGCCCCACGCCGACGCCTCCGGGACGGCCTTCCGGCGCGATCGGCCCCACGACGAGCATGCGCATGGACGCCTTTACGCCCGCGCTGCTGCGCTACGGCGTGAACGCCATGATCGGCAAGGGCGGCCGGGGCGAGGCGGTAAAGGAAGCCATCCGGGAAACCGGGGCGGTGTATTTCGCCGCCATCGGCGGATGCGCGGCATACATGGCCGCATGCGTCGAAAGCTGTGAGGTCGTGGCCTATGACGACCTTGGAACGGAAAGTATTAAGCGCCTCCGCGTGCGCGATCTGCCCCTTACGGTTGCCATCGACGCTCTGGGCGGCGACGCCTATGCGATCGGCATGCGCGCTTACCTGTCCTCCGTTGGCAATTAATTCGCATTTTATGCAGCATACAGCGCACCATTCAAAAATTTTCTGAATAATTATGCAAATTTCGCTTGACAAGCTGCATAATCAGTGGTAGACTATGCACATTCCCAGGAAACAGATAATTGCAGGAGGCAGATATTTTATGAAAAAGTTGCTTGCTTTGGTTTTGACCCTGGCCTTGTCCCTGACCGCGGCCGCCGCGTACGCCGACACCCTGACGATGGCGACCAACGCCTCTTTCCCGCCCTATGAATACTACGACGGTGAAAACATCGTGGGCATCGACGCCGAGATTGCCGCCGCCGTCGCGGAAAAGATGGGCTATGAGCTGGAAATCCAGGATATGGAGTTTGATTCCATCATTGCGGCCGTACAGTCCGGAAAGGCCGATTTCGCCATGGCCGGCATGACCGTGACCGAGGACCGTTTGCAGATGGTTAACTTCTCCGACAGCTACGCCACCGGTATTCAGGCCGTTATCGTCAAGACGGATTCGCCCGTCACCACCGTTGACGACCTGTTCGCGGAGGGCGCCAACCACACCGTGGGCGTTCAGCTTTCCACCACAGGCGATATCTACACCAGCGGCGACATTGAGGAAGCCGGTCTGGGCACCGTGCAGCGCTTCCCCAACGGCAACGAGGCCGTTATGGCGCTTCTGAACGGCAAGATCGACTGCGTGGTTATCGACATTGAGCCCGCCAAGGCCTATGTCGCCGCCAACGAAGGCCTCAAGGTACTGGACACCGAGTACGCGGTTGAGGATTATGCCGCCTGCTTTGCCAAGGAGAACGAGGACACGCTTGCCAAGTTCAACGCGGCGCTGAAGGAGCTGACCGAGGACGGCACCATCCAGAGCATCATCGACAAGTACATCAAGGCCGAGTAACGCTTCGGCTTAGATGGGATGATACCCAAGGGGGAGCGGCTAAGCCCGCCCCCTCTTTGTACGCACAAGAGGATTGGGGGCTTATGGCGTGTCGTTATGGACGAACATCGCGGCGTGGTTTGACGGTGTAAAAGCCGAGTTCATCCTGAACTTTATTGATAAGAACCGCTGGAAAATGCTTTGGGACGGCTTGCAGAATACGCTGCTTATCGCGCTGCTGGCTTGTCTGATGGGCATTGCCATCGGCATCGTGGTGGCGGTCATCCGCACCACATGGGACAACACCGGCCGCGGCATGCGCAAGGGGCCGGGCCGGGCGTTGCTTGCGGTATTCAACCGCATCTGCCTCATCTACACCACAATTATCCGGGGCACGCCCGTGGTTATCCAGCTGTTGATTATGTATTACGTTATCTTCGCATCGTCCAACAACGGCCTGATGGTGGCGACGCTGGCCTTTGGCCTCAACTCCGGCGCGTACGTGTCGGAAATTTTCCGCAGCGGCATCATGTCGGTGGAAAAGGGCCAGATGGAGGCGGGGCGCAGCCTTGGGCTGAACTATTTGCAGACCATGTGGCACATCATCGCGCCGCAGGTGCTCAAAAACGTGCTGCCGACGCTGGCCAACGAATTTATTGTGCTGCTTAAGGAAACCTCCGTCGCGGGCTATGTTGCGGTGGCGGACCTTACCTTCGCGGGCAACCGCATCCGTGGCGTCACGTATTCGGCGTTCATGCCGCTTATCGCGGTGGCGCTGATCTATCTGGTGGTCGTCATGTTCCTCACCTGGCTGGTGGGTAAGCTGGAAAGGAGGCTGCGTCAGGGTGATAGCCGTTAAAGACCTGCGTAAATCCTTTGGAAAGCTGGATGTTTTGCGGGGTATCAACCAGCATATCGCGCCCGGTGAAAAGGTGGTCGTCATCGGCCCGAGCGGATCGGGCAAGAGTACCTTTCTGCGCTGCTTAAACCTTTTGGAAAAGCCCACCGGCGGACAGATTTTGTTCGAGGGAACCGACATCACCGATCCCAAATGCGATATCAACCTGATCCGCCGCCGCATGGGCATGGTGTTTCAGCAGTTCAACCTGTTCCCTCACCTGACGGTGATGCAGAACCTGACCCTCGCGCCCGTGCGTACCGGACTGATGAGCAAGGCGGAAGCGGCCGACAAGGCAACCGCGCTGCTGACGCGCGTCGGGCTTCTGGAAAAGGCAAAGAGCTATCCCAAGCAGCTTTCCGGCGGTCAGCAGCAGCGCATCGCCATCGTGCGCGCGCTGTGCATGAACCCGGACGTGATGCTGTTTGACGAGCCGACCAGCGCGCTGGACCCCGAGATGGTCGGCGAGGTGCTGGACGTAATGAAGCAGCTTGCCCTCGATGGTATGACCATGGTGGTCGTCACCCATGAGATGGGCTTTGCCCGCGAGGTGGGCGACCGCGTGCTGTTTATGGACGAGGGTGTGGTTCTGGAGGAGGGCACGCCCACCGAGATATTTGAAAATCCGAAAAATCCGCGCACGCAGGATTTCCTGCGCAAGGTGCTGTAAACAAATCGCGCCGCGTCCAGACAGGGCCCGGCGCGATTTGTTTACAGCTTGCGGCTTGCGCGCCATCAGGCGCGGATGGTATAATGCACGCATTCCAATTTTGAAAGGCGGTATGAATCATGAAAAACATCCTTTCCCTCCTGCTTGCGCTGTGCCTGTGCGCGGGCCTTGGCGCGGCCGCCGCCGAAGCCACTGGCGGCCCGGCCGGCGACGGCGGGACGTCCGCGAGTGTGGAAATACCCGTCGAGTTCACGCCGACCGATATCCCGGTGGATGCGCTGGCTATCGGCTTTCAAGTTCCTTCCGACTTTGTGGCCGTGGCGGTAACCGATGAGCAGGCCGCCCAGGGGCTGCTTCTGAACGCCGCGGACGCAGCGCAGTCCTACAGCGTTCAGGTGTACGCTATCCAGGCCGACAGCGAAGCCTTTACGGCGCAGCTAAGCGCCGCCGAAGGCGTTGCCAACATCGAGACGGTCACGGTAAACGGCATTGAGTACCTAACCTATTCCGTTCCTGCCAGCAACAGCCACTGCGCGGTGCTGTTCATCAACGACACCCATATGCTGAGCTTTCAGTTCATCGTGCCCGAAGGTGTCGATACCGGCACCGTACCTTTGCAGATTATGGGGTCGCTGTACGACCTGTAAGCCCGGGTGGCTCAGATCGCCGCGTTTTGCTTGTGAAACGCGGCGGTTTTTGTTATAATGGTCGGACGTCCCCGCCGAAAATCACCCTTACAAAGGAGGCGGCCTGAATGACCGCGTGGTTAATCCGCAAATTTATATCAAACGCTGAAAGCGCCCAGGAACCCGAGGTACGCGCCGCCTATGGAACGCTTGGCTCCTGCACGGGTGTTGTGATCAACCTGCTGCTGGCCGCGGCGAAGTTTTTCATGGGGTTGATAAGCGGCTCGCTCGCCATCATGGCGGACGCGGCAAACAACCTCTCCGATGCTGCGGGCAGCATTGTGACGCTTATCAGCGTTCGCGTGGCGAAAAAGCCCGTGGACCACGAGCATCCCTTCGGACATGGCCGCATGGAGTATATCGGTTCCCTCGCCGTGGGCGCGCTGATTGTGGTGATGGGCGTGGGCTTGCTTCGCGACGGCGTCACCTCCATCTTTAACCCCGAGCCCCTCACGCTTTCCTGGATTGTGATTGCGATTCTTCTGCTGTCGGTTTTGGCGAAGCTGTGGCTGTTTTTCTTCTACCGCAGGCTGGGCAGAAAAATCAACAACAGCACCCTGCTCGCCGCCTCCAAGGACAGCATCAGCGACGTGCTGGCGACCAGCGCCGTGCTGCTGAGCCTCGTGCTCAACCTGGCCTTTGGCTGGAAGATCGACGGCTATATCGGCGTGCTGGTTGCGCTGGTAGTGCTAAAGGCAGGTATCGACGTGTGCCGGGATACGGTCGACAGCCTGCTGGGCGGAAAGCCCGATCCGGAAAAAATTCAGCAAATCCGCGAGCTGCTGATGGGCTACGAAGGCATACTCGGCTTACACGACCTGGTTTTGCATGATTACGGCCCCGGCCGGTGCATCGCCTCGGTTCACGCGGAGGTGAGCGCGAACAGCGATATCGTCGCCATCCACGAGGTTATCGATAACGCGGAGCGTGAGATCGGCCAAAAGATGCACATGGCGATTTGCATCCATATGGACCCAATCGTGACCAATGATGAAAACGTCAACCGCGTGCACAGGAAGATGACTGAATACCTTCACAACGCCGATCCCTGCCTCTCGCTTCATGATTTTCGGATGGTGCCGGGGCAGGATCACATCAATCTGATTTTTGACTGCGTTTTGCCCGCGGGATACAAGGGGCGGGAGGAGCTGCTTCAGGGGCTGAGCGCTTATGCGCTGTCCCTTGACCCGCGCTACCGGCTTGTGGTGCAGTTTGACACGGACTTTACCTAAGGCGGGCAAACCTCCACTCCGCTTTGCAAAAAGCAGCTCATTTCGACCTTCTGCAACAAAAAACGCCCTTCGCTCGTTACTATGGAGGAATCAGCGAAGGAGGAATCCCCCTATGAATCATTCAAAATTTCGCAGGTGTTTGGCGGCGGCGCTCGCCTTGCTCCTGCTGACAGGCCTGTTTGGCGCGGCCGTGGCGGAAGCGGATGAAAGCACCTTTAATTTGCTGCTGATCGGCGTTGACGCCTATAATCCCGACGACGCGGGTCGAAGCGATTCCGTTATTTTGGCGCAGGTCACGCCCACGACGGGCGATATCAAGCTCGTTTCCTTTTTGCGCGACCTGTACGTAAAAATCCCGGGGCATGGCAAAACGCGCCTGAACGCCGCGTATTTTTACGGCGGAGCCGATCTGCTCAAGCAGACGCTTGAAAACAACTTCGGCGTGCGCATCGACCGCACTCTGGCCGTCAACTTTTCCCTGATGGCCGACCTGGTGGACCAGGTCGGCGGCGTGGACGTGGAGGTTACGGATGCGGAGCGCAGGCAGCTCAACGCCATTCTGAAGTTCTACAACAAGAAGAACGGGATGGGCGAAACGGACGGGCTGCTGATGGAATCCGGCACGCAGCATTTAACGGGCAAGCAGGCGCTCAGCTTCAGCCGGATTCGGAAGATCGACAGCGATTTTCAGCGTACAAGCCGTCAGCATCTGGTTTTGCTGGGCATCGTCAAACAGCTGACGCAGATGGATTTTGTGTCGCTGGCAAAGCTTGCGGCAACCAACATGACCCGCGTGAAAACGGATATCCAGCTGGAGGATGTAAACGCCCTGCTCCCGCTTTTGATGAACGCGGGGAACCTCCGCATGCGCAGCACGCACGTGCCTTTCGAGGGCGCCTACAGCGACGAGACCATCAACGGCATGATGGTGCTGGTACCAAATCTGGACCGGAACAAAAAGCAGATACGCGATTTTCTCGCAGCCGAATAACCGCGGCATAGCATAGCGGCGAGGCCCTGTGGGCTCCGTCGTTTTTTGATTGCGTACGGGTGACCGCTTGACACCGGGGTGGATTTAGTGATACAACCAGATAAGTTTACAAATGAAGGGATAACGTGAGATGAAGAAAAAGCAGACGGCGGCGGCCCTTTACGCCCTGCTGGCCGCAGCGCTCTACGCGGTGAGCGCCCCCGTTTCCAAACTGTTGCTATCCGCCATAACGCCGCGCATGTTGGCCTCGCTTCTCTATTTGGGAGCGGGCTTCGGCCTTTTGCCGCTTGGCGTGTACCGCAGGCTGTCGGGCAAAAGAACGGAGGAGCCCCGGCTATCAGGAAACGATCTGCCCTACATCGCCGGGATGATTGCGCTGGATATCGCTGCGCCCATTCTGCTGATGCTTGGACTGACGATGACAACGGCGGCAAATGCCGCGCTGCTGAATAACTTTGAAATTGTGGCGACAAGCCTGATCGCGCTGTGTTTTTTTCGGGAAACCATATCCAAAAGGCTATGGCTGGCGATTGTGCTGGTGAGTACCGCCAGCGTGGTTCTGACCGTGGAGGGCGGAGGCGTTCTTTCTTTTTCACGCGGGTCGCTGCTGGTGCTGCTGGCCTGCGTATGCTGGGGGCTGGAAAACAACTGCACGCGCGCGCTCTCCAGCAAGAGCCCGACTGAAATCGTCATTCTGAAGGGAATTGGCTCCGGCGCGGGGGCGCTTGTCATCGCCCTGGCCGCCGGGGAACGCATGCCTGCGCTCCCCTACGCGCTGTCGGCCCTGCTGCTGGGATTTATCGCCTATGGGCTGAGCATCTTTTTCTATATTCGCGCGCAACGCGACCTGGGCGCGGCAAAAACCAGCGTATTTTACGCGGTCGCGCCGTTTATTTCCGCAGGCCTTTCGCTGATTATCTTTTGGGAAGCCCCTTCGCTGCGGTTTTGCATAGCTATGGCTATCATGCTTGCCGGAGCCTATTTTTCAGCGACGGCGTAAAGCATGGCGCAAGCGGGTCCTCGCTTGACGCTCGCGCCATTGCCCGTTATAATGGGCAGGCATTTTCGTATATCATGAGGTGGTCGCTTGATTTATCTTGGACAGCTTGGCATTATCCTTGGCGTATCGTTTGTGGGCGAGGCGCTTCATGCTCTCATTCCCCTGCCCGTGCCGGCCAGCGTTTACGGGCTGGCGGTCATGCTGGGCCTGCTGTTAAGCGGCCTGCTGAAACCCGCGCATGTGCGCGCGACAGCCGCGTGGCTGATTGGACTGATGCCGCTGATGTTTGTCCCGGCCGCCGCGGGCCTGATGGATTCGTGGAAGCAGCTTACGGCTATCCTGGCTCCTTTTCTGATCATCTGCGCCGTAAGCACGCTTGTGGTGATGGCTGTGACCGGCCGCGTAACCCAGTGCGTTTTGCGCTGGGAAAGCAGGCGCGGCGGCAGGGAGGGACAAATCTGAAATGCGCTCATTTTTATATGACTCGGTGTTTTTTGGCGCTTTGCTGACCGCTGCCGGTTACCTGGCCGGACTTCTGCTGAAACGCAGGTTCAGGCTGGCCGTCTTTAATCCCGTCCTGATCGGCGTGCTATGCGTCATCGGCGTGCTTTCGGTCACGGGGGTGGAGTACCAGCGCTATCACGACGGCGCGAAGATCATTTCCTTTTGGTTAACCCCAGCGACAGTCTGCCTGGCAGTGCCGCTGTATGAGCAGCTCCGCCTGCTGCGCGGACATTGGCGCGCTGTTGCCGCCGGGCTGGCGGCGGGCGTGCTGACGAGCCTTGTGTGCGTGTGGGGGCTTTCGGCGTTGTTTGGGCTATCGCACGAGGCATATGTGACGCTGCTGCCCAAGTCCATTACCACAGCCATCGGCATGGGCGTATCCGGCGAGCTGGGCGGCGTGGCGCCGTTGACGGTAGCGGCGATCATCCTGACCGGTATTTTTGGCAGCATCACGGCGGAATGGGTTTTCAGGCTATGCCGCATCCGGGAGCCGATTGCGCGCGGGCTGGCCATCGGCGCGTCCTCCCATGCGATCGGCACGGCCAAAGCGATGGAACTGGGCGAAGCGGAGGGCGCTATGAGCAGCCTTGCGCTCGTGGTCGCGGGGCTGCTGACGGTCGTGGGCGCGTCGGTATTTGCGGAATTTCTTTAAGGCGGCCGGTTTACGCAGTCTGCGAAACCGTTTCTCAGGCAGCGTTCGGTATTGCATGCAATAAACGAAACGCCCGCTCCGCCTTGACACGTAAGATTGTTTGGCGTGAACATATGAATGTTGCACGCTTTTTTCGCAAATGACAAAAACCTAGCTACAGAGAATCTGACCACATCTCCGCCGTTGGGTTCACAGGCTGTAAACCGTAAGGAAACACCAGGCAAAATCCCATTCGCGCCATTCGATTATTTCCTTATTTATTAAGGAAAATTGAAAGGAAACCGGTTTCTCGATTCGTAATTGACTTTCTCATTCGCGCCGGTATACTGAAAACAAGAAAGCAACCGGTATACCGGTGCAAAAAGTGGGAGGAACCGAATATGAAGAAAATTCTTGCCTTGGCGCTTGCCCTGATGCTGACGGCCCTGCTGCCTGCCTGCCTGGCTGAGGAAACGGACGCGAAAACCCTTGTGTATGCCAACGTGCCCGATGGTTGGGCCTACCCATGCGTATGGGCGTGGGATGACAGCGGCGCGACCGCTTTTGCCGCCTGGCCCGGAGAGCAGATGGAGCCCGATCCCGCCAATGAGGGCTGGTATTACCTCTACCTGCCCGCCGGTATGGATTGCGTGATCATCAACGCCAACGATGGCGGCGTTCAGACGGGCGACTGCCGTATTGACAAGAAAAACGCGTGGCTGACCATCGCGGAGGACGCCACGGCAGCGGTTTCTTTCGAGGCGCTCACACAGGGGGACGCACCCGCCTATACCGAATATTTTACCGTATACGCAAAGGTTGACGAAAGCTGGGAGAATCCTTGCGTATGGGCGTGGCAGGACCCCGAGGGGACCAACGCCTTCGCCGCCTGGCCCGGCCGCTCCATGAAGCAGAATGCCAACGGCTGGGCGTCGGCGCGTATCCCTGCCTGGTGCAACAGCATTATCCTCAATGGCAACGGCGGCGCCGTGCAGACGGAGGATATCAAGGACCTGGACCCCGCCGACCTGTGGCTCACCGTTATGGCGGACGCAAGCTTTGAACTTACTTACGACGACCCCACCGCGCCCAAGGCGGAAGACGTCACCGTATATGCCAAGGTACCCGGGGACTGGGCGGAGCCATGCCTGTGGGCCTGGAGCCATCCTGACGGCGCCAATGCCTTCACAGCCTGGCCCGGCGAAAAACTGGCGGCTGGCGAAGGCGGCTGGTATACCCTCCAAGTCGGCGGCTGGATCAATTCCATTATCCTCAACGCCAACGGCGGCAGCGTTCAGACCACGGATATCCGCGTCGAGGAGGGCAAGGACCTTTACCTGGTCGTAACCGGGCCCGAAAGCTTTGAGCTGTCTTACGAAAAGCCCGCGGAATAACCGAATCCCCGAGGACGCTGGGGGCTACGCGCCCCCAGCGTCCCCGGCCTTGAGAGGATGATTGGCAACATGCGCAGATTTTTTTCGGTTTTGCTGATTTTAGCGGCGCTACTGTCGCTGAGCGGCTGCGGCGCCGGGCGGGATAAGGCGGAGGGGTCCGCGACCATCACCATCTGGCATGATAAGGAGGAGCCTGTCGTCCAGGTGCTTCAGGCGGCGCTGACAAAGCTGGAGCCGGACCTTCACGTTGTCTTTGAAAAGAAAAGCAGCCTTACGGAATCATTAAAGCTGGTGGGAAACGACCCAAAGGCCGCGCCGGATATGTATTTGTTCGCGCATGATAAAATGGGCGTATACGCTGAGATGGGGATTTTAACGCCGGTCACCGATTTAATCGGCGAGGACGCGTTTGCGGATTACCTGCCGCTGACGGTTAAGGCCGCATCCTACAAGGGCGTTCAGTATCAGCTGCCCCTGTACTTTGAAACGCTGCTTTTTATGTACAACCGCAAGTACATGAGCAAAGAGGAAATACCCGAAACGACGGAGGCGCTGTACGACTACATGGAGCGCAAAACCAAATACGGGCATTACGGCTTTGTGGAGCAGCATTCAACGCCCTATTACGCAGCGGGCTGGATTCACGCCTTCGGCAGCGCGCTGATTGACGGGGACGGAGCGCCGCTTCTAAACGCGCAGGCGACCAAAGACGCGCTCTCCTATCACCTGAAGTTTGTCCGACTGATGCCGGGCGAAACGGAATACGCGACCGTAAACACCCTGTTTACCGAAGGAAAGGCGCATGCGACCATCGCCGGCCCATGGTTTGTCCCCACCGTGCGAAACGCCGGAATCGACGTGGGGATCGCGCCCATGCCGGTGGTTGATCAGACAGGCCTCCCACTGGCCCCTTACTCCGGCGTTCAGGGCGTTCACGTACTGAGGGTTGCCGCGGAGCGAAAGCCGGACGCTGTTAAAAAGGTGCTTGAGGCGCTCATGGACCCGCAGGTAAGCGTTGACCTGGCGCTGGTTTCCGGCTGCGCGCCCGCGCAGGCATCATGCTATGAGAGTGGGGAAATCAAAACAAACGAACTTGTGATGGCCATGCGCCAAACCGCAGAATCCGCCGTGCCCATGCCCAGCCTTCCGGAAATGGACGTAATGTGGACTGTGGCCGGCAACCTGCTTACCAACGTCAACATGAGCGGCCAGGATGTGGATACGGCGGCTGAGGAAGCGCAGAAGAAAGCGATTGAGCTGATTGAGGCGATGAAATGAGCATGCACAGGCAGAAGAAGCGCACGCTGCGGGCGTATCTGGTATCCACCCCTTGCCTGCTGCTGATCGGGCTGATCGTGGTATTCCCCATCCTTTATACAGGCTATATCTCTTTTACCAACATGAATACCTACCACTGGTTTCAATTTGATTTTATTGGCTTGAAGAATTACGGGCGCGCGCTTTTTATGTTTGATTCAGGCTTTCTACAGGCGCTTCTTAACACGGTGCTCTGGACCGCCGTCAATATGGCGTTGCAGCTAGCGATTGCCTTTGTGATCGCCAATTTTCTTAATATAAGGTGGCTGCGGCTGCGCAGGTTTTATAAAACCGTACTGATGTTTCCATGGGCAATGCCCGGGTATGTAAGCATCCTTTTATGGAAAACAGGCATGTTCAACAGCCAGTTTGGTCTGCTCAATCAATGGCTGGAGCACTTGGGAATGGCTACGGTACGGTGGCTGAGCAATGACGTGAGCGCGTTTTTATGCTGTACGGCCGTCAACCTGTGGCTTGCGCTGCCCTTTATGATCATGATCATGGACGGGGGCTTGCAGAGCATCGACCGCAGCTACTACGAAAGCGCGGTGCTGGACGGCGCGGGCCCTGTCCGGCAGGCGGTAGCCATCACGCTGCCGTGCCTGAAGCCCATCATCGGACCCGCGGTTGTCATTACCGTATTTACCACGTTCAAGCAGTTTGACGTGATCTACCTGCTCACCCAGCAGGTGGGCGCGCAGACGGGCGCACGTATCCACACCATTATTACCTACACCTATGAAAACGCCTTTATCACCAATAACTACGGCTATTCCTCGGCCATCAGCATCCTGATCTTTCTGATGCTGATCCTGTTTGCGCAGGCGACGCGCGTAAGGGGGACAAAGGTATGAAACTCCTCAAAAGCCTTACCAAGCAGGTTCTTTTGAACGCCTTTTTTATCGCCGCCTGCGCGCTGGCGCTGCTGCCGATCCTATATGCGCTGTCCATGTCGTTAAACGCAAGCGGCTCCCTTCTGTCCTCCGATTTTTCCTTTGTGCCAAAGCAGGTGACGCTTGCGCATTACAGGGCTGTCTTTATGGAGCACAGCGTGCTGCTGTGGCTTAAAAACACGTTGCTGCTGACTGTTTTCACCGTCGTTTTGGCGTTGGCCTGCGCGGTGCCGGCCGCCTACGTGTTTTCGCGCTGGCGCTTTCCGGGCCGAAAGGCGATTCTTCGCATATTGCTGCTGCTTTACTCCTTCCCGTCGATTCTTTCCATGTTTGCGGTTTATAAGCTGATGAGCGCGTTGGGGCTGATCAATACGCATATCGGCCTCGTGGTTATCTATGCGGGCACCATGTCGGTATTTGCCATGTGGAACATGAAGGGTTACTTTGACACCATTCCGGTGGAGATTGAGGAGGCCGGAAAAATCGACGGCTGCACCGACGTGCGGATTGTGCGTCATATCGTGCTGCCGCTTGCCAGGCCGTCGCTGATTGTTACAATGGTGATGGTGATGAATTTTGTTTGGAACGAGTACATCTTCTCCATTAATTTCCTGACGGGAAGCGAGAACATGACGCTCGCCTCCGGGCTTTATTCCTTACAAGCCACGGAAATGAGCGGCTCCTGGCCGGTGTTCGCGGCCGCGTCGTTGACGGTATCGCTGCCGGTGCTGGTGATCTTCTTCCTGTCGCAGAAATATATGACGTCCGGGCTGACCGCCGGCGGCGTGAAAGGATAGCCGAATGAACAGACAGGCGATTTTGCATATCCCCATGAGCCAGTACGCCCACGGCATTGACGAGGAGCATATCGTTTTCCGGCTGAGAGCCGCCAGGGATGATCTGAAAAGCTGCGTTCTGTACTACGGCGACCGGGCCTGTCAGAAATCTCCGGTTGAATTTTTGAAAATGGAGATGCAAAAAGCAGCCTCGGACCTTTTGTTTGACTGGTTTGAGGTTCGGCTATCCTGTCCGTTCAAGCGCGTATGCTACTATTTTGAGCTGAGCGGCAGGCAGGGCGCGCGCATCCTGTACTATGGCGACCAATTTGAGGAGCGCCCCGCGGACGACCGTTCGGATTATTTTCAATTACCCTACAACCACCGGGCCGACCGCGCTGACGTACCCGAGTGGATGCGAGACGCGATTGTTTACAACATCTTTCCCGACAGCTTCGCGACAGGAAGGCGGCATATCTCAAAGGTTCCAAGCGAAAAACGGCATGACGGCGAAATCTGCCGCAGCCGTCTGGGCGGCACCCTTCGCGGGGTGACGGAAAACCTGGACTACATCGCCGGGCTGGGCTGCGATTGCCTTTACCTTAACCCCATTTTCGCGGCGGGCGAATACCACAAATACGACCTGATGGATTACCGCCATATCGACCCCTGCTTTGGAACGGACGACGACTTCCGCGAGCTTGTGCAAAAGGCGCACGCGCGGGACATGCGCGTCGTAATCGATGGGGTTTTCAACCACTGCGGCTGGCGCTTTTTCGCCTTTCGGGACGCGGTGAAAAACGGAAGGCGCTCATCCTTCTGGCCCTGGTTTCACAGGCTTTGCGAGGCCGTTCAAATTCCCGAACAGCCCGGGACATGTCCCGGATACGAATGTTTCGGCTACGAGCGGATGATGCCCAAGCTGGCGACCGATCACCCTGCCGTCATCGCGTATTTTTGCGAGGTGGGCGCGTACTGGGTGCGTGAGTTCGATATCGACGGCTGGCGGCTGGACGTAGCCAGCGAGGTCTGCGACGTGTTCTGGCGCGCTTTCCGCCGGGCGGTGAAGGAGGTCAAGCCGGATTGCGCGCTCATCGGCGAGGTATGGGAAAGCGCGCCGCATTGGCTGGATGGCAGCATGTTTGACAGCACCATGAACTATGATTTCAGGCGGCATCTGAAGCGTTTCTTCGCCGACGGAAGCATATCCGCCGCGGCCTTTGACGCGCGCGTGACGGATATGCTGATGCGCTACAGGCTGCCCTATGCTTACAGCCAGCTCAACCTGCTGGACAGCCACGATGTCAGCCGCTTTTTCTCGCTGTGCGGGGGCGATGAGCGCAAGCTGCGGTTGGCGGTGCTTTTCCAGATGACGTTCATCGGCATGCCGTGCGTGCTCTACGGCGACGAGCGCGGGCTTGCGGGCGTTGAGGAAAAGGATTACCGCAGCCCGATGCCCTGGGAGGCGGACGAAACCTCCCTAACCGTTTTCTACCGGCAGGCCGCTGGGCTGCGCCGCGCGGAGCGGACGCTTCGCCGGGGCCGGTACAAAACCGTTCTGGCAGAGGACGGCGGCGGCTTTTATCTGTTTTCGCGCTATGACGACACCGACCGGATTTTGATCGCGATGAACCGCGGCGAAACGGAAAAACCGGTTGCCGCGCGGAACATCCTGTGGCAGTCGGGCTTTGAGAATGGTATACTGAAGCCATACGGATTTATTGTGTACAGGGAGTGAGAAAATGCCCGCATCCATCCGCGACGTCGCCAGAAAAGCGGGCGTATCCCCCGCTACCGTTTCCAAAGCGCTCAACGGCACGGGCTCGGTATCGGAGGAGCGCATCCGGGCCATCAAGCAGGTCGCGCGGGAGCTCAACTATCAGCCAAACGCCCGCGCGCGCAGCTTTGCCCGCAAGGAGACGAAGCAAATTGTTTTTCTTGCGGATTTTCCCTATGACGCGGCTTTTGTCAATCCGCACCTGTTTGAGATTATGCGCGGGGTACAGCACGCCCTGGACAAGCGCGGCTATTCGCTTATGATGAAGCAGGCGGATAAAAAAACGGCGCTTGCCTTTACCGAGCAGAGCTTTGCGCAAAAAATGGCGGACGGCATCGTCTACCACGCGTCTGTGATGACAAAACCGCTCGCGGCGCTGGTCGCCCGTCTGGGAATCGCGCACATCGTTATCGGCCATCCCAATTTTGAAAACCGCCTGTGCTGGATTGACACGGACAACTGCCTGTCCGGCGAGCTGGCGGCCAAGCATCTGATAGAAAGAGGCTATACGAAAATCGCCTTTCTCAGCGGGCGTCCAGACGACATGATCTCCTGGAACCGCCTGCGCGGCGCGCGCCTGATGCTGGAGGAGCATGGGCTCGAGCTGGAAAACGAGCTCGTGCTGCAGAGCAATTCCACCATTGCGGACGGACTGCGCGCGGCGAAAAAGCTGTTGAAGATGAAGGAACGCCCGCAGGCCGTGATCTGCGCAAACAACCTGTTGGCCATGGGGTTCATGCAAGGTATACAGGCACGGGGCGTCCATGTGCCAAAGGATATGGCGCTGGTCTCGTTTGATACCTACCCCTTCTCGCTGTGCTTAGAGCCGCCGCTGACGGTAGTCGATATCAACATGTATGATATGGGTCAGGAGGCCGGACGGCTGATTTTGCAGAAAATCCGCCATCCGGGCACTCAGGTGCAGAGCTATTCAACCATACCCGTGCTGATGCAACGCGGATCGACGTGAAAACCTGAAAACAACCGTCTTCGTCCTCATTCCGGTATTGGCTGGCTTGCTCCCTCTGACTTCGCTTTGAGCTTTCTCTCGAATTCCGCAGCTTGAGTTAGCTTTTATCTGTTTTTCTACGATTTAATCCATTTTTTCGCTGGTTTTCCTGTCCTTTTTTTCGGGAAGGGCGCAAATTCGGGTAGGGGGGCAGTACCGTGTCGGAGACCTGTATTCCTCTAAGCTCGAAGCCGCACGACGTGCAAACCGATGCCAAATCCGACACCAGATAAAGCGATTCACCGTCAAGCAGCACATCGCCCGTATGATTTTGGATGCTTTCAACGCTTTGAATGCTGTCGGCAAAAAGCGTGCATCCCGTACCCTTGTCGCCACCCAGCAAAGAGGCGGTTTCAGCGTTTTGCTTCTCATAGGCGGAGGATAAACCTTCGCCCTGCTCTTGAAGCCATTCGTCAACGTTTCCGTCACGCAGGATGGGCTGCTCTCCGATCCACTTGCCAACAGCCTTGCTCAGGCTGCCAATGCCCTGCTGTATGCTGGATTCGATCGAGGAAGCGGCGTATTGCTTGAGTGCTTTCTTTCCCTGCTCCAGCAGCTCGTCATAGCACTTTCCGCGCTCCTTGAGTCCATCCGCCACCTGCCTGAGATAGTCGGAATCGAAGTTGCCCAGCAACATTGCTTCCAAAAAGGATGAGAAGGAGAAAAGATACAGCGCCAGTCGATAGTCGCTGAATTGGCGGTTCAATTTGTCGAGGGTTTCCCTTACAGCCTGCTGAAAATGCAAGGCAGGAAGTGCTTTCATGGCAGTTTCAATCTGCCCTTGATAAAAGATGATATTGCGCTCGGCGGCTTGCCAAATATCCACCGCTTTCATATGGTAATTGGCTTTGTACTGCCGGTTGTCCCAGTTGTACTTGTAGTTCCTGAGCATATCATTGAGCAGGTTCAGATTGCCCATCTGTTCAGCGCGTTTGTCCATTTCAAGGAAGGACAGAATTTGCTGCCCTGTTTGGGCGATGTCGTCCAGCTTTTTTTCGATCATCATCAGCGTGGCTGCCATGAGAATCAGTGTAGGATCAGGCGGCAACACCGTTTGGACGGCTGATGTCATCCCCGGTACAGCTTGAAACTTTGCCATGGTAGAATGTCCCGTGATCGCGTTCTTGAAAGCACCCGAATAGATGCCTGATACATTTTTGTTGGCAAGCTTTAGCGCTTCGCCCGATACATTGTTGATGACCCGATAGTATTGTCCTCCCATAGTGACAGATTGCGTAACCGTCCGTAGCGAAGGAAGAAGCTGTGAAAACCCCGCCCCCAAAAGCGCAACCTCGCTCAAAGGCAGCTTCACGCAACGTTGCAGATCTATGGAACGGATGTTTTTTGAAGCGAATGCTTCGCTTTTTCAGGCTCTGTCGGCAGCGAGTCTTGCCTTTTTGTAGACAAGTCTGAATGATCCTCAGCAGAGCGCTCCTTCGGGGTCAGCAGCTTTCGCAGCAAATCCATCTCAAGCCCTCCCGTGATGTAAATTTCAATGAAACAAAACGTATTTAGACACGAAGGAAAAGAGATTCCTTCCGTTCATCAACACCCGTTATTTTAACATCATTTTTTAATTCCTGTATACCCTTTTGCGGCTGTTCCGGAGCGTCATCGAAACAGCCGCAATGGATTTGCTTCAGTCTTCCGGCATTTACTCGGCGATTTCAAAATCCAGCTTTTGCAGTGTCAGCGTTATTTTTTCATAGGTTTGGCTATCGATCAGATTGGAGCATTCGTTTCCATCGCTATCTTTTCGGTACACCAGTTGCATTTTTCCCGTTGGTTGAATATCCTGTGCAGTGACAATGTAAGAGGACAACTGCTGCTCATTTTCAACATCCATAAAGGAGCCGTCGGTCGTCAGCAGCACCAGCTTCAAATAGGCAGAGCCATAATGATCCATTCGATCGCTGCCCCATGACGTGTAGCCGAACGATGCCAGATTCTTCCCCACATAGTTGCGAATGAAGCAGGTATACTTGTCAGGCGACGGCGGTATTTCAACCGCGTTATAGAGAAGCTGTGTCGATCTTTGCGAGATGCTCATAAAGCTTGCCTGAAAGCAGTAGGCGTGTGTACAAGTTCGGACGATGCTTTTGAAGATATTCCAATCGCATTCGACCGTATTTTCCCAAAGGCTGTTGTTCCTGTTCTGTAAGGTCAAGGTTTGGCAGCAGGTAATCTCCGCAACGATGATAGGTGAGTTTCATGGTCATTCTCCTTTCACAAAAAAGCAGTCATGGTCTGAAGGTTTTCCCTTCAAGCCACAACTGCTTGATTCTTCTGCCTTTGCGGCAGTTTGTTTCGGGAAGGGTGAGACCTTCCTTTACATAATAACTTCTGATTCTAAAAGTTTATGATCACGTCTCGCCCTCCAGGTTAGCACGTTCTGTAGATGCCCTGGAAAGGTTCTGCCTTGCCGACTGACTACCGTTTTGACTACTTCACAAAGGCCAAAAGGCGTAATTTCGCGTAATATTATGCATAATTTCCATATAAAAAATGCCGCAATCCCTTATGGATTGCGGTTCCTTTTGGTATGCCCGGCAGGGTTCGAACCTGTGACCTTCAGAGTCGGAGTCTGACACTCTATCCAGCTGAGCTACGGGCACTCGCAGGATGTATTGTACCTGTGTTTTGCTTGTTTGTCAAGCGTTTGAGCGAATAGACAGGCGGACTTTCCGCCTCCCCTATCCGTCTTAAATTCATATGCGGCCCTGTTCCACCTGTGTTTTGAGGTTCCTTGGAAAGCCGCGGCTACAGTCAAAAAAGTTGAATCAGACGGTCCCGCAAAGGCTGCCGATTCACGGTAACCCGCGCTCCCCAGAGCGGTTAACTCCGCCGAAACCCCGAGTTACGGGCGCCAAAGCAAAACGGACAAGCGTCTCGGCAGCGGTGGCAGCCGATGCGCCAGTCGCCGTTCACCTCGCCAAAGGCATGCTCCCAGCATTTATCCTGCGCCACTTCGGCGCCCTCCAGCGCATGGACAGGACAGGCCTTTACGCACAGTCCGCAATCGTTGCACAGCCTTTCCTGCATGGAATCCGGCTCAAGCTCCGCCTCCGTCAGCACGACGCTGAGCCAGACTAGGCTGCCAAATTCCGGCGTGATAAGCAGCGAGTGGCGGCCGATCGTTCCCAGGCCCGCCGCCTGTGCCGCATGCTTGGCGGATACGATGCTGCGCCATCGTCCCGTCCGCGGGTCCAGCTCCGATCCGTTGGTGCGCGTGGGCACGGCGAGAACGCCCTCCTCCTCCATCTCGCTACAGAACTGGACGGCCATCTTATCCATCCTGTCGGAAAGCACGTTGCGCACGACCGTATATGGCACGGCGGTCCGGCATGCGAGCGTGCCGGCCGCAATACGAACGCCAAACACGATAACCGAGCGGCAGGTGGGCAGCACATCCAAAGGATGGTAACCCTCCGGCGCATCCCAAAAGCGATCCACGCCCGCGACGCCGCACAGGTCCGCGCCCAGCGCGCGCAGCCTCTCCTTCACCCGTCCGCTGTTCATGCGCACACCTCAGCCATTCAAATACTTTTCATTCAGATGCTGCCATGCGTGGTCGCCATCCAGCGTGGCGAAATAATCGCGTGGCGTTTCCGCGCGGCGGATCATCTCGTAGAAGCCGTCCTCACGGTAGAGAACCTCCTTGCACCGCAGCTTGCCGTTATAGTTGTAGCCCATGCTCAGACCGTGCGCGCCCGAATCGTGAATCACAAGCAGATCGCCGATTTCAATTTTGGGCAGCATACGATCCACGGCAAACTTGTCGTTATTCTCGCACAGACTGCCTGTTACATCCACCACCCCGTCATGCGGCAGATGCTCCTTGCCGGGCACGGTGATATGGTGGTACGCGCCGTACATCGCGGGGCGCATCAGGTCGCATGCAGAAGCGTCAAGGCCAATGTAGCGCTTATAGATATTTTTTTCGTTGATGACGTGCGATAGCAGCCAGCCGTTGGGGCCTGTCATGTAGCGTCCAAGCTCCGTCTTGATGGCGACGCCCGCGATGCCGTTACTGGTAAAGATTTTATGATACATTTCCGCCACGCCCGCGCCGATAGCGTTGATATCCGCCACGCCCGCATCCGGCCGGTAGGGGATGCCGATGCCGCCGGACAGATTGATGAACGACAGCACAAGTCCCGTTTCCTCCATCAGCTCGCGCCCAGTCTTAAACAAAAGCCTCGCAAGCGCGGGATAATAAGCCGGATCGGTGGTGTTGCTGCTCAAAAACGAATGCAGGCCAAAGCGCTTTGCACCGTAGTCCTTCAGCGCGCGAAGCGCCTCGGAAAGCTGCGCGCGGGTCATGCCGTACTTGGCGTCGCCCGGGTCGCCCATGATGGTGTTGCCGATGCGGAACGTCCCGCCGGGGTTGAAGCGCAGACAAATTTCCTCTGGAATGCCGCCGTTATCGCGCAGGATGTCCACATGGGTGATATCGTCCAGATTGATGTATGCGCCCAGCTTTCGTGCCAGGACAAATTCCTCGGGCGGCACATCGTTGGCGCTGAACATGATGTCTTCCCCGGAAAAGCCGCACGCGTCCGCAATCATAAGCTCCGTCAGGCTGGCGCAGTCAACGCCGCAGCCCTCGTCCTTCAAAATGCGCAGGATGGCCGGCGTTGGCAGCGCTTTAACCGCAAAATACTCCTGAAATCCCGGCACATCCGCAAAGGCCGCCTTCAGGCCCCGCGCCGTCTGACGGATTCCCTTTTCTGTATAAAGATGAAAGGGCGTTTGAAATTGCGCCGCCGCGTCGAAAAACACCTGATCGGGGAGGGAAAAATTAGGCATGGCTTCATCCTCCTGCATTGCCCTGCTGAAATTTGTAGAACGATGTTATTCTAACACAGATTGCGCAAGATGGGCAACGGAAATACAAAGGAGATGCATATGTATATAGATTTCGCCTTGATCTACAATGGTTTTATATATTATAATATGAAAGTGTCATAAATTCTTGTTATGTTACCAAACCACGTAACCGGGAGTTTAATATGCGAAAAATTTCGAAAAGCAATTACCTTCCGTCCGCCAATAAGCCGCAAGTAAAGCAGCATGTCCAGCTTCTTGTTCTGGGGGGCCTCATTTTATTAATTGGCATGATGACAGTTGGGAATGCAGCAAATTTATACGCATCCATTGAGGATAAAACCCAGCATTATGTAAAGGATGTTTCCTTTCAGTTGGCAAACGATATCGACGCGATTCTTTCAAACAGTGTCAAGGCGCTTAACCTGCTGGGAGACTTCATGGCCGGCGGTCAGGAAAGCCCGGACACCTGGACGTTTTCCTCTGCTTTAATGGAAAGAGCGCGGTCATTTGGCTTCAGTAAACTGGTCGTGATATTTCCTGATGGAAAAAGCCGTTGCTCGGGAGCTTCGATAGAGGGAGTAGCCGAGATGGAAGGAATCCAAAACAGCTTTGCGGGCGAAAACGGCGTTTCCTTCCTGGCGCAGCAAGGCATCCTATACTCCATTCCGGTTTGCCAAAACAATCAAATCGTAGGAGTGCTTGGCGGCGTTCGTGACAAAGCTGGAATGCAAAAGCTTATTCATCCGTACGTTTTTGACGGCTTGGGACTGACCTGTATTTTAGACCAAAGCGGAGACGTCATTATCTCACCGACAAACCGTGAACCCTTTTTACGGCTCGACGATATTTTTACCGGTGAAACCAACGCAGAGCAATTGTCGGTCTATCAAATGAAGAAAAATATGGAAGCAGGGAAGAGCGGCGTTTTTTCCTTCACCGCCGTCGACCACACCAAGTTGATCCTCGCCTATGATCCGCTGAATACCTACGGCTGGATTTTGCTTACGCTTGTCCCTGCCGACCTGATCACAGGCCAAACCGACCTTTTTGTCGTGCGCATTTTTATAATTACCGCGCTAAGCATCGTGGCCTTTATTTTCTTCCTGTTCCTGGTGTCGCATGCCCTTCGCGTCTATAACCGCCAGCTGGAACAAATCGCGTTTACAGACCCCGTCACAGAAGGAATGACCAACGCGGCGTTCCAGCTGGCCTGCCGAAATCTGCTAAGAAGCGTGCCTGCGGGGACATGCACGGTTGTCGCGCTCAACGTAAAAAACTTCAAGCTGATCAATGAAAACTTCGGCGTTAAAGCCGAATGCGACGCATTGCGCCACATCGCGCGCACACTTGAAAGCGAATTGCATAAGGACGAGCTGCGCGCCCGCAGCGAAAGGGACCATTTCTTTCTGTGCCTGCTAGAAGCAAACCGGGACGCGGTACAGGCCAGGCTTGACCACGTAACGGAATCCATCAACGCCTTTAACCAAACCTTGGAGAATCCTCATCTCCTATCAATTATCAAAGGCGCTTATTTGGTGGAGGATCCTACGCTGGAAATCACCCTTATTCAGGACCGGGCTTCCACAGCCTGCCGCAGCAGTGAAAACAGCAACAATCCGGCGTGTGTGTTTTACGATGCCGTTATCACCCAGCGGCTTCAATGGGAGCAGGAGCTTAACGATGCGTTTGAGCTTTCCTTAAAAAGCAAGGACTTTCATGTTTACCTGCAGCCCAAGGTCAGCGCGGAGGATGAACGGCTGATTGGGGCGGAAGCTTTGGTGCGCTGGAATCACCCGCAGCTGGGGACCATTTCCCCCTCTGATTTTATTCCCCTGTTTGAGAAAAACGGAAACATCGTAAAGCTCGATTTCTATATGTTCACAGAGATATGCGCGCTGCTGGAGCGCTGGATGTCTGCCGGAAGGCCCCTTCTCCCCATTTCCGTCAACCTGTCCAGGCAACATTTCAGAAACCCGGACTTTTTAAGAAGGCTTGCCCTCATCGCCGGGCGCTATCACATTCCATGCGGAATCCTTGAACTGGAACTGACCGAAAACACCTTTTTTGATGACCAGAGTATTGCCGTCGTAAAGGAAGCCATTGTGCAAATGCATCAGCTTGGCTTCTCCTGCTCGCTGGACGACTTTGGCTCAGGCTATTCCGCACTGGGGCTGCTAAAGGAATTCGCTGTTGACACCATCAAGCTGGACCGCCGCTTCTTTTTGGAAATCGAACAAGAGAAATCACAAGCTGTAATCATCTGCCTGATGGAACTGGCGCGGAAGCTTGGACTGCGCACTGTTGCCGAAGGCATAGAAACGCCGGAACAGCTTGCGTTCCTTAAGAGAATAAACTGTGATATGATTCAGGGCTATATCTATTCAAAGCCTTTGCCCATTTCCGACTTTGAGCGCTGGGCCGACGCGCACGCTTGACCGGGCGCATTATCCTATCATTCGGCTCATTAAAAAACCAGCTGTCCCGCCCTGTATCCGTCCGGCAGTTCTTCCTCGCTTAAAAATACGAAGCTTTTATCTCTGAGAATCGGCAAAAACGCCGCATATGGAATTTTGGAAAATTCGCAGCCGTAGCCGCTGGCGCCAAACCAGCCGCCTTCTTTGCCGCGCAGGTTCAAATCCCTTATGAATTTTGTACGGTTAGAACAGTCGTGAACGGCCACGTCCCAGCTTTCATCGACGGCAGCCTTCATGAAGGCAAGCGTCAGTTCCCTGCTCCAAACCGGAGAGAGGTATCCCAGCCTGGAAAAGTACAGGTTTTCACCCTCATAATTTCCAATATTGTTGGCGTTGAGGTGCAGCTCAGCGCAATTGATAAAGTCGAGCCTCGTGCCCAGAATCTCCCGCTTTTTCTTCCCGAACTCCTCAAAAAATTCAGGCGTCATGGGCGTTTCAATGCCGACATACGGGATATACTTTTTAGCAATCGCAATGTTTTCAATCACCCGGTCGGCGCAATGGGATGCGCCTAAATTAAAGCGCAGCTCGTCCAGGCCGGCCGCTCCCAGCGCCTTCAGGTTTTCCTCAGTCGCCAGGGTACCGTTTGTATACAGATGCTGATGAACCCCCGCATTATGGAATTTGCCGATAATAGTATAATACTTTTCAATTTCCATAAAGGGCTCCAGATATACATATGATATGCCGGTCGGCTTCTTCTGAATAGAAAGCAGCAGTTCAATATCCTGCTCATAAAACTTCGTGCCGCCAATTTCCCACAAACCCTCACCAATAGGCGGAATCTGGTCCGTTTCCCCGTAATCGTAGCAAAACTTGCATGCCAGATTGCACTTGTTCGTTTTTCTGATTGCGCTCAGTCCGGTTCCAAGCAGGCAGGAGCGGCATCCCTGAGGAAATTTGCCGTCGCTGCCCACATAGTACGTCCTGTTCTCAAGTGTTTTCAGGTTGGGTATTTCAGACATGAGGCGCGCGTTTCGCCGCTCGACCGCCGCCTCGATTTGCGCGAAGGTCGCGTATGCAATTTCCTGCTGGCGGGGCATAAGCTCCTCCTCCTCGGGTAGCAGGGCAAAAAACTCAAACCAGGTCAGCGCGTCTTTTTTAGAAATTTTCATCTCATTTTCTCCTCTTCATCATCAGCTGTCAATCATTGTTCCAAGCAAGCGTTTTATGCGTCCCAACCGTCCGGCCAGGGTATATTCGGCCGCACGACGGCCTTATAGCGCCGTTCCCCTGGATGGAATCTTCAGCTTTTTCATCTCCACACCCTCGTGTGTCAGCAACCATGCTTTCTTATCAACGCCCCCAGCATACCCTGTTAAACTGCCGTCCGTTCCCACGGCGCGGTGGCAGGGAATAATAATAGAAATTGGGTTGTGTCCAACGGCTCCCCCGACCGCCTGTGCGGACATCCCTGTTTTGTTCAGCCTGACCGCTATTCTTTGGGCAATTTCCCCGTAGGAAAGGGTTGCTCCATACGGAATCCCGCAAAGAATTTTCCATACCTCCTGTCTGAAAGCCCCGCCGCCGGGAGCCAATGGCAAAAGGCCGATGGCGGGCTTTTCACCCGCAAAGTACCGGTCCAGCCAGTCTTGTGCGGCTGCGAGCACCGGCAAATCATGCTCATCGGCCATTTCCTCCCTGACAGTGGCCGCAAAATACTTCTGATTTTCCAACCACAGCCCTATCAGCGCCTCTCCGTCGGAAGCCAGGGTCAACCGCCCTATAGGGGATTGATAGCTTGTTTTGAAATACATGGCGCCTCCTCCTTTAAAGCGGGCCTCATCTGCTGTTTACCGCCCATGCCATGTCGATTATATCATAATAAAGCTGAAAAAGCCCCGTTTTCATACACAAATCCGCCAATTCTGAGATGGGTTATCGGGATTTTATAAAGGCGTAAAATGCAAAGACGCATACGCCTTGAAAACATGGGCTAGCCGAATACCAAATTCAGCATGGGCAGGTATATCCCCTTATTATAAAATAAGCGTTCCATTTCGTATCTTGCCTGCAGCAGCAAGAAAGGTTCTGCTTGTGAGGAATATCCCAAAGTCATGAGCAAACTGGAGTTGGTTACTTTAAAACAAATGGAAGAACGATCATCATTATTCCACATAATACAAACAGAACACCACCAAACTTTGTGCTTTTCAAATAAAAGTCAGACGGTTCATCCGCACGATAAGATTTCCATTTTTCTGTCCATTCCCAAATCAAATCAGGTTTCAGAAAAACAAACAGGCCCAATGCAGCAAAACCGATTCCACCCAAAACAGACCACGGCATATTTACTGCCTCCTCCCATAAATTCTAACGCAGGCGCGGTTCTTTGTTGTTTCAGGTACGCGCATACCAATTGGCCAAGGTTGCAAAAGAATAACACAATTCCCTTGTCTGTCCCCATCTCCTAATGCAATAAAAACTTTTCTGTATTCTTTAAACCTCGCCGCGAGCGCTTTTCTTTCTGTTGCACAACCATGCTCCATTATCATCGTCCCTATCCAATTATTCATTATACATGAACCATTATAGCATCTATTTTAATCTTTGGTTCAACGGAAAAGAAAGTCTGTCGTCAACGTTCAATTTGCAATACGAAAAAGCAAAATACTATTCTTATGATCATGGCATCCAACCGGTTCCGTCCCATCCTTCCCGCTTTTTCTTTCCCGCTGTCCATGCGTCGTTCCGGCGCTGCTGATTTCCGTGGCATAAATCCTCTTATCCCTTTACAAACCCCGGCAAACATGGTACGCTATCCCGTGTGCGCCCGTAAGGCGCATTCCAGCAAAACAACAAGGGAGCACGCCTGAACGGCGTTTTCATCTCCCGTTTGCAACCTTAAGAGAGGATGGTTATCCCATGTTAACCGTTACCGACGTAAGCCTACAATTTGCCGGCGACCTGCTGTACAAGCACGTCGATCTCATTTTCCAGCCCGGGCACTGTTACGGCATTATCGGCGCCAACGGCGCCGGCAAATCGACGCTTCTGCGCATCATTTCCGGCGAACTGCAGCCCACCACCGGCTCCGTCAGCATTCAAAAGCAGGATCGCATGAGCGTGCTGGAGCAGAACCACTTTAAGTACGACGAGTATTCCGTGATGGACACCGTCATCATGGGCAACCACAAGCTGTACGACATCATGAAGGAAAAGGACGCCCTGTATGCCAAGGAGGACTTTTCCGACGCGGACGGCGAGCGTGCCGCCGAGCTTGAGGGCGAGTTTGCCGAAATGAACGGCTGGGACGCCGAAACCGAGGCCGCGCAGCTTCTCAACGGTATTGGTATCCCCACCGATCTGCACTATGCCCAGATGCAGTCGCTGGATGGCCGGCAAAAGGTCAAGGTGCTTCTGGCTCAGGCGCTTTTCGGCCATCCCTCCATCATCCTCCTGGACGAGCCCACCAACGGCCTGGATGTGGAAAGCACCGAATGGCTGGAGGATTTTCTGGTGGACTGTGACGCCATCGTCATCGTCGTCAGTCACGACCGCCACTTCCTTAACTCCGTTTGCACCAATATCGTGGACGTGGATCACGCGATGTGCAAAATGTACTCCGGCAACTATGATTTCTGGTACGAGTCCAGCACGCTCATGCAGCAGCTGCTGCGCAACCAGAACAAAAAGCGCGAGGAGAAGATCAAGGACCTTCAGGAGTTCATCCGCCGTTTCTCCGCCAACAAATCCAAAAGCCGCCAGGCCACCAGCCGCAAAAAGGTGCTGGACAGCATCCAGATCGAGCAGATGCCTGCCTCCAGCCGTAAATACCCCTTCGTTGGGTTCGAGCCGGAACGCGAGGCGGGCAAGGATATTTTAAGCGTCGAGAATCTCTCCAAAACCGTGGACGGCGTCAAGGTGCTCGACAATGTCTCCTTTACCGTCAAAAAGGGCGACAAAATCGCCTTTGTCGGGGATAACGAAGCCGGCGCGACAGCGCTGTTCCGTATTCTCGTAGGTGAGCTTAACCCGGACGAGGGCAGCTTCCGCTGGGGCGTCACCATCAGCCAGAGCTACTTTCCCAAGGATAACACCCGCTTTTTTGATGATTTCGACGGCACGCTCATCGAGTGGCTGCGCCAGTTCTCCTTTGATACCACCGAGACGTATCTGCGCGGCTTTCTGGGCCGGATGCTGTTTTCCGGCGACGATGTATACAAGCCCGCGAAGGTTCTTTCCGGCGGCGAGAAGGTGCGTTGCATGCTGAGCCGCCTGATGATGAGCAAGGCCAACGCCCTGATTCTCGATCAGCCGACCGACCACCTGGATCTGGAAAGCATTACCGCCCTGTCAAACGGGCTCGCCGCCTATCCGGGCAATCTGTTCTTCGCGTCGCACGATCACCAGTTTATCGATGAAATTGCCAACCGCGTCATTGAGTTCCCGCTTGGGCAGGGCGGCTGCCTGGATTATGAAGGCAGCTTTGAAAACTTCCTCCAGTGGAAGCGGGAGCGGGCATGAGTGAGTTAAAACCAGGCGTTTACCGTCATTTCAAAGGCAGGCTTTACGAGCTGCTCTTTACCGCGACCCATTCCGAGACGCTGGAAAAAATGGTGGTGTACCGTCAGCTTTACGGCGAGGGCAGCATTTGGGTGCGCCCCGCCGCCATGTGGTTTGAACCCGTAACGCGCGACGGCGTGACGGTTCCGCGCTTTACGCCGGCCGATTAGCGACGCCGTAGCCGCTCCCTATTCGCGCCGTCTGCATGCTGCATGACGGCGCTTTTTTGTTGTTATCAATTGTTGACATACGCGTATGGACAACCCGGTGAAATTCTTATATAATGCTACTATCGTTAACCGATCGTCATGATCCGCCCTTTTTCCACTTTTTTTGCGCTAAACCCTGAAAGGAAAGAGATGCCATCATGAATTATGATGAAATCACCCGCATGGTGGCGGATGAGAGCACCGATCTCATCTATCTCGCCGATCCCGCCACCTATGAACTCATCTACCTCAACCGCGCCGCGCTCAACCGCTTTGGCCTTTCCTCGCCCGAGCAGTGGAAGGGGCGGTCCTGCCACCATGTTTTGCAAGGCAGAGAGAAGCCTTGTTCCTTTTGCACAAATCTCAGTTTAAGCGAGGACGAATACTATTGCTGGCAATACCATAACCCAACGCTTCAACGTGATTTCTGGGTCAGGGACAAGCTGGTTCGCTTTCAGGACCGGCTTGTCCGACTGGAAATCGCCACAGATATTTCCGCACAGCTCTCCGCGCAGCGTCAGCTCCAACACCGGCTCTACACCGAGGAAACGTTGGTGCGATGCATCCGCACCCTCAACCATAGCGACGATCTCAACCAGGCCATCAACGAGCTGCTCAGCATCATCTGCGAATACCACATGGCCAAGCGCGCCTACATTTTTCAAATGGATAGCGGCGGGCAGCACCTGAGCAATACCCACGAATGGTGCGCCCAGGGCGTCAGCTCCGAACTGAGCGGCTTGCAATCTGTACCGGTATCCGTTATTAGCCGCTGGCTTGACCTGTTTCAGCGCGAGGACGCCGTCTACATCCCCAACCTCGACATTGAGGTCGACCATCAGACGGATGAATACGCGCTTCTTCACCAACAGGGCATCCGCTGTCTGATGGCTGCCCCGCTTCGCCAGCAGGGTACCGTCATCGGCCTTCTGGGCGTGGATAACCCTGCCGCCCGAACGGATGATATAACGCTTTTGCGCTCAGCCGCATCCTTTATCGTCAACGATCTCAGCAAGCACCGGCTGATCGGCGAGCTTCAGCGCCTAAGCCTGACGGACAGCCTCACGGGCCTTTTCAACCGCCACAAGTATATAAGGGTGCTTGCCGCTTTGGAGGCCCGCCCGCCCGCGAGCCTAGGCGTGGCCTTTTTGGATATCAACGGCTTGAAGGCCGCCAACGACACACACGGCCACCGCTATGGCGATTACGTTATCATTCACGCGGCCGAGGCCATCCGCGCCAGCTTCACCGGCGAGCTGTACCGCATAGGCGGCGACGAGTTTGTGGTACTATGCCCCGACATAGAAAAGCAGGCGTTTAATGAGCAGCTCAACCGCCTCCGCCGGGCGATACGCGAGGATGACGAGCTTGACCTGGCAGTGGGGTCCACCTGGCGGGAGGGCCGCATGGACGTGCAAAAACAGATTACGCGTACCGACGCGCTGATGTACGAGGATAAGCAGCTTTATTACCATACCAGGCATAACGATGCCGGCGATTACCGCGCCGGGCTGGCCCGGGAGCTTTTGCGTGAAATTGACGCCGGTGGTTTTTGCGTGCTGCTGCAGCCAAAAATCGATCTGCAAACCGGAGAGGTAAACGGTGCGGAGGCGCTTGTGCGCAAGCGGGGCGAATCGGGCGAGCTGGTGCCGGCTTCCGACTTCGTCCCCCGCTACGAGACGGAGGGCATCGTGCTCCATATGGACCTTTTTGTTCTAGGAGCCGTATGCGACATTCAGCGCCGCTGGCTCGAAAGCGGCTATCAGCCTCTGCGCATTTCCGTCAATGTCTCCCGCGTCACGCTCATGCGCCGGGATATCGCGGAAAGGCTCGCGGATGTTTGCCATAAGCATGGGATGAAGCCCTCTTTGATTAACCTGGAGGTTTCCGGCGCTGTATCCGCAATGGAGCCAAACGAGCTTTCGGAGCTCATGCATTCGCTGATCGAGCGCGGCTTTGCACTGTCGCTTGATAACTTTGGCGCAGACTGCGCAAACCTGTCTCTTCTCTCCGCCGTGCATTTTACCGAGGTCAAGCTTGACCGCAGGCTGATCAGCGGACTCAGTTTGAACCCACAGTCCCTGACGCTGGTAAAGCATACCATTTCACTCTGCCGCGACCTTAATCTTCCCGCCACAGTCGCCGAAGGGGTGGAAACCCTGCAGCAAAAGGAGCTGCTGGCCCGGATCAACTGCACGGTCGGCCAGGGCTACTATTTTGACCAGCCCATGACCGCCGACGCGTTTACAGACAAGTATATCGCATCGCGTGCGTGACGGCCGCCGCGCGCCCGCCTTTCCTGATAACTGTCTAACCGCCGGCAAAATACAGATGGGGCGGCCATCTCGCTTCAGCTTCTGGCAACAACCAGTCCAAACGCTTCCAGCCGTCCGGGTTGATATCCCTGCTCCAATAAAACATTTCCGGCAAGCGCGGGAATCTCCGCTTCCTGATCGGAGGCGTTCAGCCAGACCTCCAGCCTGTGCGATCCGTTCAGGAGGCAAAAACCGAGCACATGCCCGCCGCTTTCCGCGCACAGCGTTTGAAATTGGCCCGCCTTTGTTTCCGGAAGGCCGCGAAGCCCGGCCGCCTTACGCACAAAAGCCTCCGTGGCGCTATTCCTTTCCTGCCACGCCATCGGCCTGCGGTATTCGTTTTCCTCCACGCCCAACATGCCCCGCTCGTCCCCATAAAACAGGCAGGGAACGCCCGGAATGAGCATCAGAAGCGCAATGGCCTGGTGCAGCTTGGCCGTATTCCCGCCGCACAGCGACAAAAACCTCGGCACGTCATGGCTGTCGATCAGGTTCAGCTGCGCCCGCACGGCAGGCTCGCTGTATCTCATCCTCAGCGCCGTCAGCCAATCGTTCATTGTTTCGGCGTCCGTGTGGTTCAGGGCAATAAAGTCGCGCGCGCAGCGCCGGAAATCATAATTCATGGCCGAGGTGAACTGGTCCGCGCATACGAAACTGCGCGCTTCTTCCCACGCCTCGGCAATCAGCACAGCCTGCGGATTCACGCGCCTAACCGCGTCGTGAAACGCTCTCCAGAAGCGGTGGTCCACCTCGTCGGCCACGTCCAGCCGCCAGCCGTCGATACCATATTCCCTGACCCAATGCGCGCCCACCTTGCAAAAGTAATCCCGCACACCGGGGTCGCCCGTGTTGAGCTTCGGCATGCTTTCCACATAGGCAAAGCAGTCGTAACCGGGTTTGCTGCCTGCGGGCGGCCTTGCTACAGGCAGCGGCGCCCCATAGAACCAGCTTTGGTACGGCGAGGCTTCCTGGCGCTCAAGCAGGTCTCGGAAAGCAAAAAAATTAGCTCCACAGTGGTTAAAGACACCGTCGATAAGGATATGCATCCCCCGCCTGTGAACGTCGCCGCACAGTCGGGCGAAGTCCGCGTCGCTGCCCATACAGGGATCCACATGGTAATAATCGACAGTATCATACTTATGATATGCTTCCGCATGAAAAAACGGATTGAGGTACAGCGTGTTAAACCCCAGCGAATGGATATAATCAAGATTCAGCCGGATTCCCTCCAGCGTGCCTCCCAGCCGCGAGCTGCTAACGACGCCCGCCCTTAAGATATGCGTTTCCTTTTTCTCCAGCCGCTCCACGCCGTTTGCGAAGCTGTCCGGAAAAATATTATATACCACAGCGTTTCGGAACCATTCCGGCACGGCGAACAGGTCCTCCCTCCGGATATAGGGAAACTGGTCCACTTCGCAACGGTGGTCAAACCAGCGGCCTTCGAGCCGCATGCCCGGCAGTTTGTCAAAAAAGCGCCCGGCATAATATAAAACACGTTCATCCGCGTCCCGCAGCTCAAAATAGTACATCACCCGGGGTAATACCGGGCTCAGCCTTACCTCATACCAGTCAAACAGCGAATCATACGCCGCAAGCCGCATCTGTGCGCGTTGAAAAACAGGCTCCGGCGCCTCGTCCGCACGGTCGCCGTAAAAGAGCGCGCATTCCTCAAGCCCGCCGCGCGCGGTCCTGAGCCTGACGACGAGCGTGCGCTCGTCCTCCGCATAGGCATATTCGCTGGTTGGCCGGTGGTATACCGCATGTCTGTTGATCATCGTCGATTCGTCCCTTTCCGTCAGCCCTTTACGCCGCCTGCGGTCAGGCCGGATACCATATATTTTTGTACGCAAAAAAACACGATCAGCACCGGCAGGCTTACCAGCATGGCCGCGGCGGTAAACAACGGCCAGGAACGGCTGTAATCGTTACTCTGCAATTGGTACAGCCCGCCGGATAGGGTATAGGTTTCCACGTTCATCATAAACGTGGTGGAAAACAGGTATTCGTTCCATACGGAGATCAGCACCATCACGGCGGTGACGATAATCGCCGGGCGCGCAAGCGGCAGCACGATGCGCAGAACGATCGCCGCGTTCCCCGCCCCGTCGATGGCTGCGGCTTCCTCAATTTCCACAGGGATGCTGTCAAAATATCCTTTCAGATTCCAAATGGCGAAGATGCACATGCCACCCGCGTAGATCAGGATGAGCCCGATGTGCGTGTTGATGAGGTTTAACTCGCGAAACAGCCGAAACAGCGCGAACATGCTCAGCATCTGTGGAAAGGCGTTGAGGATCAATAGCATGTTCAAAAGCGCGCGCCGTCCCCTGAAGCGCCTGCGCGAGAAAGCATAAGCCGCGAACACCGCGCTGCTGAGCGCGAGCAACATCGTAAACAGGCTGATCTTGAGCGAGTTGGCAAGCCAGCCTAAAAACGGCTCGTCCAAAAGAATGGCCCGGTATGCGTCCAGCGACCATATCCGGTCGAATAGCCCGCCGCCGGACAGCACCGCGTTTCGCCCGCTGAGCGACAGAAGCAGCGTGTAAAGGATCGGAATGAGAGCAGCCAGGCACAGCAGCGCGTATACAAGATGCAAGGCCGCGCCGCTTAGAAAGGAACGTATTTTTTTCACACTTATCACCATTCTCCCTCCATACACGTGCGGGGTATGGAAAGCACTTTCAGGTTTCCTACTTGCGCTGTCCGTCTACGGCCCCGGGAAGGACGGGCGTCATGCGCCCTCTTTTCACCCGCGCCTGCCCGCTCCCCCGTTCGCCATCCTCGCGGACGGAGCGGTTGGTCAGCAGCGACAGCAGCACGATGATGCCGAAAATGACGATGGATACCGCTGCCGAAAGCCCATAGTTGTTTGAAACAAAGGCGTTGTTATGCGCATAGGTGATAACGGTTTCAAGCGTCGCACCCGTCAGCGAGCCTTTCTGCATCGTCAGCAGATATAGAATATCAAACTGCTTAAATGTAATGAAAGTCGTCATCACGGCGGCCGGGGCCATGATCGGCACGACGCAGGGAACCGTCACATACAGGTTTTGCCGGATAAAGCCCGCGCCATCCAGATAGGCGCTTTCAAAAAGGCAGCGATCGATAGCTTTGAGCGCTCCGTCAAACATCATGATCATGAACGGAAGCGCCATCCACAGATTCAACGCCAGGCATGCGAAAAAAGCGGGAATGTTGGAAGCCAGAACCTGCACCTTTTCAAGCCCAACCTGCGTGAGCACCCTGTTAAGCAGGCCGAATTCCGTATTGTACACGCCCACGCGCCAGATCAGGATGGATACATAGGCGGGCATGGCCCATGGGAACATCAGCAGCGTTTTAAACAGGCGTTTGGCCCGCAGCCTGCGGCTGTTGAGCCCCAAAGCAATCAGGAACCCCAGCGCAAGCTGTAGCGCCATATTCACAACCGTCCAAATCAGCGTGGTCCACAGCGCGCCGAAGAAACCCGAATCCAGCTTGCCAAGCGCGCGGGCATAGTTTCCAAGCCCAATCACATGAAAATCAGCCCAATGATAAAGGTTCATGTTGGTCAGCGAGATATAGGCCGTATAAACGATGGGAAACACGACGATCGCAAGGATGAGCGCCAGGGACGGCGCGATGTACAGCGCTGGGTACCGCTTTCCTCCCGCGCTGGCAGCCGTACTGCTTTTCATGGCGCGGCCTCCTTTCCTAGGTGTAAAGGGGCGGCGTGGCATAAGTCATGGAATACCAATCCGCTTTTCGCAAGGGTGCGGGAGGGGCTTTTCTTAGAAAAGCCGCCTCCCGGCGTTCCCCGCTCCTATTGCATGTCCGCGATTGCCTGAAGCGCCGCGGCCTGGGCTTCCGCCGCCGCCGTATCCACATCGACGCCGTTCTTGTTCACCGCCGCGAGCATGGATTCCACAGGCCCCCACATGACGTTCATTTCTGGAATATTGGGCATTGGCTGCGCGGTCGCCGCCGTGTCCCGAATGGCGACGATCATCTCATCCGCCATAACCCGCTCGTCCTCATAGGAACAGGTATTCGCGGGCGCGCAGCCGGAGTTGACCGCCAGCTCGATGCCAAGCTGCGGGTCCAGCAGTGCCGTGAGCGCCTTTTCAACCGCGTCGCGCTTGTTTTCAGCCGCATGCTTCAAAAGCCCGATGCCCTGTACGCCCGAGAAAGGCGCCAGTCCGTTGCCATTAGGCAGCTTGATGCCGGACAGGGGACATATGCCAAGATCGATCCCCGCGGCTCTGATGCCCGATACCAGCCAGGGCCCGCCGATAATCGCGGCGGCCTTGCCCTCGTTAAACAGCGTGGTAACGGTGTTGTAATCGCCATCCGCCTGCAGCGCAGCAAACTTGCTGTTATACGCGACCGCTTCCTTCATGGCGTCCGTATCCAGGTGGGGCTGTGCGCTTTCGTCGATAATGCTGGCTCCAAAGCCATAGATGAAGGGCGATACGTTGTAGGCGCCCGAATGCTGGTTCACCAGCGCATAGGTTCCCGCAGCCGCGTCCGTGTGCGCGGTCATATACTCGTATAATCCTTCGGTCGTACCGGGAATCTCGCCTTCCCACAGCGCCTTGTTGTACAGCAACAACAGGGTTTCAAAGTACACGGGCACCTGGTAGAGCTTGCCGTCATACGTGCACGCCTCGCGGGTCATGGGCAGCAAGTCCGAAAGCGCCTCTTCAGAAAGGATGTCGCTCACAGGGGCGGTGATTCCCATAGCCGCGTACATACCGATGGAGTCATGCGCAAAGAGGTACATATCCGGCCCGTTGACAGCGTCGTTGCCATACAGCTTCATCTGATCGGTCATGCCGGGTTTTTTCTCAAACGCCACGCTCACGCCGCTTCCGGCAAGCGTTTCATTTACGCGCGCCTCCATGACGGACACGATGCCCTCGTCGCAATCGTGCCAGACGCGCAACTGCGTATCCTCCGCAATGGCCAGTGCGGGCAGGAGCATCATCAGGCAAAGGCAAACAGCAAGGATTCTTTTCATGATTCATGCCTCCCAAGACTATTTTGTTAAAACGTTTTCCCCATCGCCGAGCGCTCAAGCTTTCGGGAATCACCTTTTATGACTCGATTTTACTTCTCTATTTTTAAAAAGTCAATGCATTTTTCTCTTTACATCTTGATTTATTTAGGAAAACGTTGTACTCTATTCCCATCAAATGAACGGAAGTGAGCCGCCGTGAGCGTTACAATCAAGGATGTCGCCCGGGAAGCCGGGGTATCCATCTCCACCGTGTCCAAGGTTATCAACCGCGCGCCCAATATCTCACAGTCCACAACCGACCGCGTAAACGAAGTCATGCGCGAGCTTGACTATATGCCCAACATCCGGGCCGCAAGCTTTGCCCGCCAGTCCACGCGTAACATTGCCTTTCTGACGGCCATTGAAAAGGACGAGGCCTATAAAAACCCCTATATGTTCGATACCCTGTGCGGCGCGCAAAGCTACCTGTCCTCCAAGGGCTACGCGTTGCAGCTGATTGATACGCTGTCCGACGACGCGGACCGCCCTATCCTTGAACAGCTGATTTTACAAAAGGCCGTTGACGGGGTGATCATTCATGGCAGCGCGCTGAGCCGCGCGCTCGCCTCTACGCTGGTCCGCCGTAAATTCCCTCATATCGCCATCGGTTCCCCCGGCTTTGAGCGCCAGCTTTGCTGGATTGATACGGATAATGGGCTGGCCGGACAAATAGCGGCGCAGCATCTTTTGGAGTGCGGACACAGCCGCATCGCTTACATTGGCGGCACGGAAAACGGCCAGCTCTCCCGCCAGCGGCTCAACGGCGCGCGCGACGCCATTGAGCAGGCGGGCGGGCAGCTACCCGCCGCGTTTATCCGCTACACCGGACTATCCATTGAGCAAAGCCGTCAGGCTGTGCTTAGCCTGCTTGAAATGTCGCCGCCGCCGGACGCCATCATCTGCGAAAGCAATACCGTTGCCCTGGGCGTGCTGGAGCAGGTCCGCGCCTCCGGCCTGCCCATTCCCGGACAAATGGGAATTGTTACGTTTGACCGCTACCCCTATTCCGATATCATGAAGCCTGAACCGACCATGGTACTCATCGACGTTAACGATCTCGGACGCGAGGCCGCCAAGCAGCTTTTGCGCAAAATACGAAATCCCGAGCTGCTTGTTCACAGCTTCACGACGCTTCCCGTGCTGGTGCAGGGCCAAACAACCTGAAACGGCAGTGCGCCGCGGCACGCCTGCCCTTAGCGGGGGATTTGTATCGTTTTGTTTCCACAGCCAAAAAATCGGCCGTGCGTTGCACGGCCAATCAGACAGTTAATCGATTCAAAGGGGGATTTGAAGCGGCACAGCCTGCCAAATAACAATTTGAGGCCAGCAATATGCGCAATGGTTTGGAAAGCCTTGTTACGCAAGGGTTCCCTTGCGGCTTTTCCCGGACGCGCAAAGGGCGTGGGGAAGTGTCGTTTTAAGAAGGGCAACCCCATGAAGGGTTTATAAGGACGCATAGCCCCCAAAATCTTGCGTTTTACGCATCTTCCGCCTCAATGGCCGCGTTTTCCGCGGCCTCCAGCTCGTCATACAATCCGGCCGTTCTCTCCTGCTCCGCCCGGTATGCCTCCGTTGCCGCGCGCATCCTGTCCGCGTCCGCGTATGTCTCAGGAGCGGCCAATTCCTCCTCCAGCTCAGAAATCCTGCGCTCGTTTTCCTCTATTGCCTCCTCGGCCTTTTTCACCAGCGCCCGAAGCTCGCGAATGCGGGCGCTTTGCTGGCGGTCGCGCTTTCGCTCCTTGCTTTGGGCCGTTTTCGTCACGCCGTCCGCCATGCTTTCCGCGGGCGGCTGGGGCCTGTCCCGCTTTTCCAGATAATCGTCAAAATTGCCAAGGTATTCGGTCACGCCGTCCTCGTTCATCACCATCACGCGGTCCGCAAACCGGTTGATAAAGTAACGGTCGTGGCTGATCGCGAGTATCGTTCCCGGGAACTCCTCAAGAGCGTCCTCCAGCACCTCGCGGCTGTCCATATCCAGGTGGTTGGTCGGCTCGTCTAATAACAGCAGATTATCCTTTTTCAGCATCAGCTTGGTCAGCGCCACACGCCCCCGCTCGCCGCCGGAAAGCTTGCCGACCGTTTCAAACACATCGTCGCCCGAAAACAGAAACAATCCCAGCGCACCCCGCACCTTTGACTGCTCCATGGCGGGAAAGCTGTTCCACACCTCGTCCAACACCGTGTTGCCAGGGTTCAGCTCCTGCTGGTGCTGGTCGTAATAGCCCACGTCGATGTTGGTTCCGTATTTCACGCTGCCCCTATCCGGCGTCATCCGGCTCATCAGAATTTTAAACAGCGTGCTCTTCCCCACGCCGTTGGGGCCGATGAGCGCCACTCGGTCGCCTGTGCGAAGCCTGAAGCTCACGTTTTCAAAAACCGTCTTGCCCTCAAAGCTCTTTTGCAGCGATTTTACCTCCAGCGCTTCCTCGCCGCTTCGCCGTCTCACGTCAAAGGAGAAACGCACCTGGCTCTCCTCCACGGGCTTTTCCAACCGTTCCAGCTTGTCCAGCCGCTTCTGCCGGCTCTCGGCCGCCTTGATGCTCTTTTCGCGGTTGAAGCTGCGGTAGCGCTCGATAATCGCCCTTTCCCGCTCAATCTCCTTCTGTTGCAGATTATACGCCTTCATGCGCGTTTCAAAATCGGCGGTCCGCTTTCTCATATACTCGGTATAGTTGCCCGTGAATTTGATCATCCTGCCGCCCAGCAGCTCTCCCATGCTGGTACAAACCCGGTCCAGAAAATAGCGGTCGTGGCTGATCAGCAGAAGCGAGCCCTTGTAGTCCGTCAAATAGTTCTGCAACCACTCGATCGCTTCCAGGTCAAGATGGTTGGTCGGCTCGTCCATCAAAATCACGTCCGGCTTTTGCAACAGCAGCTTCGCCAATGAAAGCCGCGTCCTCTCGCCGCCGGATAGCGTGCCCACCAACCGTTCGTGCATCTCCGGCTTGAGCCCAAGGCCGCCGAGCACGCGCAGCATTTCGCCCTCGTAGGCATAGCCCTCCATCTGATTAAAACGCTCCAGCAGCCGCTGGTATTCGCCCGACAGACGCACCGCGCGTTCGGCGTCGTCCGCGCTGTCCGCCAGCTCTCCCTCCAGCTCCAAAAGCCGCCTTTCCATGGCGATAATCGGCTCAAATACGCGCAACAGCGCGCCCCAGACCGTATCGGATAGCGCAATATCGTCCACCTGGGCCAGGTAGCCGATGCGCAGGTCCTTGCTTTTATGGATCATGCCGGCGTCCGGCTGCAGTTCGCCGGTGATCATCCTCATCAGCGTCGTTTTGCCGCAGCCGTTGACGCCTACAAGGCCCATCTTTTCACCCTTTTGAAGGCTGAAGGTCACGTCGCGGAGCACCTCGTGCGCGCCGAAGTTCTTCTGGACGTTTTGTACAGAAATCAATATCATTGGGAATTCCTCGCTATCCGTGTGTGTTATCGCCCGGAGGAAACGCCGTCCTCCTTTATTCTCCGGCCAAACCGGCCCTCTCCATCAGCTCGCGCGCCGATTCCCGCAGCTCATGGCCGCTGGTTCGCGCCAGCGCAAGGATACGCTCGTCCGCTTTCGCCGCTTCGCGCAAAAGCGCCTCCCCCCGCCGGGCAATCGAAGCGCAAAGCTCCGCCGTCCCGCGCTCAATGGCCTGAAAAATCGCGTCTTCCATATCCGCATACTCGTCCGCCTGAAACAGAAATTCCGCGCACAGCATCAAATCATCCGCCGTAAGCAAGCTCAGCAGCCGCTCCTTCAGTTGCTTAAGCCGCGCGGCCCTCAGCTCGCACACCGCCCCTTCCTCCCAAAGCGAAGCAAGGAGCCTTAGGCTTTTGAGCAGGAGCGCGTCCTCGTCCTCCCCGGCCAGCGAAAAGCCGGTTGCCCGCGCGTACAAAAGCTCGCTTGCAAACAGCCTCGGCGTCGGCCCCAGCATCTCCTTCAAGCTGTCCGCGCTAAGCGCCTCCACCGCATGGAGGGGCAATCCGCAATGGCGGCGGCAGGCCCCGTCCAGCAGGCGCATCTGCGAAAGCTCGTCCATCAGCTCCTTGACGCGCCGCATCAGGTCGCCCATCATTTCGATCATCCGCAGGATGTAATCCCGCTGAAACATTCGCTCGCCTCCCCTGTATGCCAATTGCCAGTATATCATATCTTTATCTCAGGGAAAAGGAGATCATGCTATTATTGGGCAGCGTGTGAATTGTTGGCTCAGCAAACGATCCTCCGCCGCTTTGTGCTCAAAACCGCGCTTTTCATTTTTCATTAATCAGATTTTTGCCGCTACAGCCGCGGGTGATGTCCATATGCGTCCGCTGCAGAATAAAACATCACGCGCCCAGCAGCCCGGCCAGGTACGCGGCTGCGCAGGCCGCGGCCGCCACGGTCAGCAATCCCTTCTCCATCCATCCCAGCGCCAGAGCCGCCACCGTGCCGCAAAGCGCCGTCACCCAGCTTCCCGTGCTGGACAGCACCGCCGGAAAGGTCATCGCGCCCAGCACCGCATAGGGCACATAGTATAAAAAGGATTGCAGAAATACGCTTCGCACGCGCCCACGGATCGCCGCCAGCGGCAGCATGCGGATCAGATATGTAACCCCCGCCATCACAAGCAGGTAACCGATAAACGACGTCCATTCCATCAGGCCGCGCCCTCCCTTTTCTCAGGCTCAACCGGTTCTTCCCGCACAGGCAGGGGCATCAGCCACGCGCCCAGCGCCGAGGCCGTCACCGCGCAGATAATGATGCGAAACCCGTCGGAAATAAAGGAAAACAAGGGCAGTAACGCCAAAGCGCAGCTCATCCCCACGGCGGTCAGCACAACGGCGCGCACCTCGCGGGAGCGGCGAAACGGCGGCAGCACGATAGCGATAAACATGCCGTAAATCGCGATGCCCAAAGCGCTTGTCAGCGCCGCCGGCAGGATGCCGCCCGCCAGCGCGCCAAGCAGCGTACCCAGCACCCAGCCCGCAAACGGTCCGTTTGTGAGCCCGTATAGATACACCCGGCCCAGCCGGCCCTCCTGCCGCGACGCGACCACGAACACCTCGTCCGTATTGCAAAAGGAGATTAACAGCCGGTGTGGGAGCGTCATCGTGCGGTCAAGCTTCTGGCTGAGGCTCAGGCTCATCAGCGCATAACGCAGATTGATGGTGAGCTGCGTCAGCGCCATTTCCGCCATTGACGCGCCGCCCACCATCAATTGCAATCCCGCAAGCTGGCCCGCGCTTGTTACGTTTAACAGCGAAATCAGCACCGCCTGTAACGGGCTTAGCCCGGCCGCCGTCGCCTGAATACCGAATGCAAACGCCACCGATACATAACCCAGCGCGATGGGCAGGCCGTCCCTCAGCCCTTTTGCGTACCCCGCCTTCATCTTCCATTCCCCCTGTATTGACACGTTTGCGACGCCCGGCGCAAAAACGCGCGGGCAAGCCGTGGACGTCTGCCGTCAACCGTAAAAGGCCTGGCGGCAGGCCCGCCCGTCCCGCGTCCGTCCGGCAACGCCAGCGTTTTGCACCTGAATGCTTCCGACCCCGGCACACCGCCAGCCGTTTTCCGTCCTTTGCCTCAGTTCTTATGCTTTAAACTCATTTACGTGGCAAAAGCCCTGGATTCCAAGGAGAAAAATCTCCCTGATCCCGGGGCTTGATGGCGCGAGGCCCGCGAAGCGCCTTTCCGCTTTTCCGCCGGTTTTAGCGAGTCGCTCCACTTACCGCTTTTTTCGGAAGCTGTCGATCAGCACGTTGATACCAAACAGGCTTACGAGCCATCCCAGCGGAGAGCAGCCGCAGCCGTAGCTTCGGTAATTCCTGCCGCCCTGTCTGCGCGCGCGGCGCACGGGATCGCTCTGCCCGAAGATAATCGCAATGATAATCGCCAGCACAATCCATCCGCCGGCGCTCATGCCGTTGCCCTCGCGCCTGCGGTTTTCATGATAGGTTTGATAGTTATCGGTGCTGTCCTGTATGGCGTCCATGACCTCGCCCCACAGTTGCGAACCGTATTGCGCGGCGCTCACGGTTGGCTTGGGCGTCACGGCGGGCAGCGCGGCCGTCTGATAGGCCTCAAACCGCCCGCCCAGCTTCATCGACGTGCCATACTGCTTGTTAAGCAGCGTATTCAGCGCCACAAAATACTTGCCGAAGGCCGCGTCGTACTGCTGGCTTCTAAACAGCGTGCTGAACTCCGATGATGTAAACATCAGATTCTCCGCATTCTTCTCGCCCAGCTTTTCCCGGACGTTCTCACCCATTGCGGTAGCGAAGGTATCCTCGCCCGCCGCGCCCAAAATGAGCATATCGTCCCCGCCGAGTCCCCAGCTTTCAAACAGCCGGCCGGCATAGGTCTGCGCGTCCAGCCCGTCCAGAAAGTGCACAATCACCACATGAATGCTGGTCTCCGTCTTGTCCTTCACCAGCTCGGCATAGCTTGCGATATCGCCAGCCGTCGCGGCGCTCAGCACGTCCGCATCGTCGGTCAGCGCGCCTCGCGCAGAGGGCATACGCGCCTCGCCAAGCGCCCCGGCAATGGGCAAAAGCAACATCAGGGCACAGGCGGCAACGCAAAGCGTTCTTTTCATCATCCATTTCAAATTCATCTCATCCGCCCCCTCACTCGTACAGCTCGCATGGCTTAACGCCCAGCAGCTTCGCCAGCGCGCCGATGACGGGGGTTTCAAGCTGGCTATTGAAATCCACGGCAGCCTCGTTATAGGTCGTTACCATCGCGCTTTTGGATAAATTCTGCATATCCGCCGTAAGCATGTCCAGGTATTTACGGTCCCGCTCGCTTTCCTGAAAGCTCTGCGTCTGCTTAAGCTTTGCAGCCACGGCGCCGACCGCCTCGTTTAGCTTCGCGTCCTCCCGCTTTTTTGCCTCCAGGCCCCCGCGCCCGCTGCGCAGATTGTTCGCCGCCGTCTCCAGCGCGGCCACGTCCGCGTCGCCGCTTAAATGCCTGCGCGCCACAACGCACAGGTTCAGCCCGTCCGCCCCCCGGTAGCTCAGCACGTCCAGAAGGCCGTTGTCGCCCTCCAGCAGCGCCGTCACCTGCCGCCGATCATCCGCATACCCGCTCATGGTGCCGAACAAAAGGCCGAACACAACCAGAGCGAGTGATATCAACACACACACGCCTATGGAAAGTTTGGGTTTCATTTTTCTTTAAGATCCTTTCGTCGATTGAAGGAAACTCAGTGCTTGAGCTCCAGCAGCTTCTTTTTCAGCTCGTCCTCCATCACGATCAGGGCTTTCTCGGCCTCCACACGCTTGACGCGGCCCTCGTCCTGAATTTTCATCACCTCATTGATGGTGTCGATCAGGCTCTGGTTGGTCTGGGTGAGGGTTTCCAGATCAATGATGCCGCGCTCGGCCTCGCGCGCCGTTTCAATGGTGCCGGTCTTCAAGGCCTCGGCGTTCTTCTTGAGCAGGTCGTTGGTCATGTCCGTCACGGCGGTCTGCGCCCTTAAGGCCTCCTGGCTGCGGTGCATGCCCAGAGCGATCACAATCTGGCTCTTCCAAAGCGGCAGGGTGTTGGAAAGCGTGCTTTGAATACGCTCCACCAGCAGGCTGTCGTTGTTTTGCAAAAGCCTGATCTGTGGGGCCATTTGCAACGCCACCTGGCGGGTGAGCTTCAGGTCATGCAGCTTCTTTTCAAAGCGGTCGCAGTTGGCCGCCATGTCGTTTGCGCGCTGCGCGTCCATTGCGTCTCCGGTTTGCGTAGCTTTTTCTTTGAGCTCCTGAAGGGTGGTCTCCCGCACCTCCTTGAGCTTTTTCTCACCCGCGAGGATGTACATGGTCAATTCCTTGAAATACTGGGTGTTCATGTCGTAAAGGTGGTTGAACATGCTTACGTCCTTGAGCAGCTGTACCTGATGGCCTTCCAGCTGCGACGCGATGGCGTCGACGTTTACATCCACCTTTTCGTACTTGGTCTGCATGTCGCTGATCGCCTTTTTGGCGTTCCAGAACAGCCCGCCCAACCCCTTGGGCTTCTCCGCCGCGTCGCCAAAACCCTTGATTTCGTTAACGAGCTTCACCAGCATGTCTCCTACCTCGCCGGTGTCGTTGGTACGCACGGTCGCAAGCGCGCTGTCACTGAAATCCGCGATCTTCTTCTGCGCATCCGCGCCGTAGAGGAGTACATGATCGGTGTTGCTGATATCGATTTTGGTGACGAAGTCCTCGATCGCCCGCTTATCCTCCTCCGAGAGCATGGAGGTGTCCATCTCGCGCACAGCCTCAGAGGCAGCCTGCGCCGCGGCGTTCGCCGTGGGCACGCTCTCCTGTGCGAGGGCTGTGGCAGCCTCCTCCAGCGCGGCCTTGTCCTGCGCCATCGACGAGGGGTTGAGCGTCAACACGGGAGCGGAGGTTTCGGGCAATTCAGGGGTGAGGTTCTGTTCGTTCGTTTCAGTCATGGTGGTTTCCTCCTCGTCTGCTGATGAATTATTGTTCATCGGGCTTCTTTGCCTGCGCCGTGGCCTCGCCCTGATTAAAATAGCTCGGGAACATCTCACCGCTCATGGTGGGTACCTGCGGCATATGCGACCTTGCGTCGCGTAGCGCGCCTTCGACCTGCCGTTTCACGCCGCTGTCCGCCTGCCGCTGGGGCGCCGGAACGGCCTGGGCCTTCTGCGCCTCATCCGCACGCCGCGCCGCCTCCTGCTCCGCCTTGTGCGCGGCGTCCTCCTCAGCGGCCTTTCTAGCGGCCTCCGCCTGTGCGCGTTCCCGCGCCACACGGGTGGCCTCCGCGTCGATACGCGCGGCCTCGCGGGCCTGCGCGGCGGCCTTTTCCAGCTCGCTTTCAGTCAGGCCGTCGCGCCTGAGCATCTGCTCCAGCACGTCAATATCGGTGGTAATGTCCAGCACATCGTCGCGGTAAAGGTTATCCAGCATCTTCTGGCAGCCCTTGAGCACCACGCCCAGCGCGTCGTCGATACGCCTGCGCGCGGCGGCTGCGTCCTCGCCCGCCAAGTTGCGCTCGCCAAGCACGCGGTAGCCCTTTACCATCTTAAGCGTCGTGGGTAGGTAATAATCCATGAATTTGCGAATCTGCGACGCTTTGGCGGGCTTGTCGTACACCGCCCGGAAAATCTCCGCGCATTGGTTTTCAAGCTGGTTGAGCTTGCTGGTGAGCGATGTGTCGGGAATCTTTTTGTTTTCCTCGCGAATTTCCATAATCATCGCGCGGCCTTTTTCCAAAAGCGCGTCCACGTCCGGGTTTCCGGTATCGCCCTGAACCTTTTGCAGGCTGTCGGGCGTCTTTTCCTTCACGGTAAGGTCCAAGCCCTGCGCCATGGTTTTAATAATCGCGCCCGCAAACCCGCTCAGCGCGAACGCCAGCACGAACGCGCCGATGCTGTGCGGCTTAAACAGGACCGAAAACAGCGCGAACACCACGCCGAACGCGATAATTCCCGCACCGGTACCCTTTGATTTCTTGGGCTTCTTGTTATTGCTCATTTGGCAGCTCCTTCATGCTTGGAAAGCTCGTGAGGAAGCGCGGTCCTTCGCTTTGCGCTTCAACGAGATGAATTATAGCATAAAATTCAAGAAGTGAAAAGGAAAACACGGCTCAAAGCCGCTATATGGGCGTTAAAAGTTTGATTAGGATTTGATGAGAGAAAAAGAGCGAAAGCTTCACGGCCTGGTACGCAGAAAAAAAGCCGGGCGCTTTTGCCGGCTTTTTAAAGCTATTCCGGAAATCTTACCAAATTCAACGTTTTTCCCGGCAGAAATCACCGCTCGCTGTTCCACGCGGCGATCACCTCTCCGCTTTCCGCGTACAGGCTTACCGAGCATTGCGGCTGATACCCGCCGTCCGGCACGCCTGTGTACCGCCAGAACGTAAAGCCATAGCAGTTGATGTTTTCCCCATTGCGCCCCGGAAAATCCCGGTAGAAGACAGCCTCTACCTTCCAGCCGTCAATCTCTTGCGGCTCAAAGCCAAAGCGCTCCATCACCGCCTGTCTGGCAATCGCCAGCGCGTCCCCACAGGCAAGCTCGCCCTCCCTGGGAACGCTGCTGAACCGCTCGTTTGCATTTGTCCCGGCATAATACAGCTGCGAAAAGGCCGCCTTATCCTCAATCGTCCAAAAGCGATATGGCTCCCCAATGCGCCCTTCCCATTGCGGCAGGGCGTCCTCCATGGGCGTTTCATTTTGCACGGCGGCCAGCGCGCCCAGGCAGGGCAGGCTCATCAGCACCACAAGCGGCAGAATCGCGAGTATCCGTTTCATTCAACATACGCCCCTTCCGTTGTTTTCCAATACAACGGAAGGAAGGCTTGTTTTCATGCGCAAGGGCGCGGCTTTACGCCTCCACCCAGCCGCGGGACCGCTCCACGGCACGGTGCCAGCCGTACATGGCAAGTCCACGGTTGTGTTCGTCCATTTTGGGCGCGAATGTCAAATCCGGCTTTACCATGGAGGCCGCCTCCTCCTTGCTCGCATACATGCCCACGCCGATCCCCGCCAGCAGCGCCGCGCCCAGCGCCGTGGTTTCCAGCACCACAGGGCGCACCACGGGCACGCCCAAAATATCCGATTGAAATTGCATCATAAACCCGTTGGCGCTCGCGCCGCCGTCCACGTTCATGTGTTTGGGGGCATGATATCCCCTGTCCGCCACCATGGCGCTGAACAGGTCCGCGCTCTGGTAGCAGATAGCCTCCAGCGCTGCGCGCACGATATGGGCGCGGTTGGTGCCGCGCGTCATACCCACGATGGTGCCGCGGCTGTACATATCCCAGTAGGGCGCGCCAAGGCCCGTGAACGCCGGCACGAGGAACACACCGGCGGTATCCGGCACGCTTTCGGCCAGCTGCTCGCTCTCGGCGGCGGTCTTGATCAGCTTCATTTCGTCGCGCAACCACTGCACGGTTGCCCCGCCCATGAACACGCTTCCCTCCAGCGCGTAGGTGGGCTTTCCGCCCAAGCGCCACGCCATAGTGGTCAAAAGCCCGTTGCTGCTTTCCACAGGCACGTCGCCCGTGTTCATCAGCATGAAACAGCCCGTGCCATAGGTGTTTTTCACCATACCCGGCTCAAAGCAGGCCTGCCCGAACAGCGAGGCGTGCTGGTCGCCCGCCATCGCCGCCACGGGAATGGGACGGCCCAGAATTTCCGGCCGCAGGTTGCCGATCACCTGCGCGCTGTCCGTAACCTCGGGCAACACGGCGCGGGGGATGTTAAGCATCTCAAGCAGCTCGCCGTCCCACGCCTGCTCGCGCAGGTTAAACAGCATGGTCCGCCCCGCGTTGGTCGCATCGGTCACATGCGGCCTGCCCTCCACCAGGTGCCACGCGAGATAGCTGTCCACCGTGCCAAAGCACAGCTCGCCGCTCGCGGCTCGCTCATGAAGGTTCAGCGTGTCCAGCAGATAGGCCAGCTTCGTACCGCTGAAATAAGCGTCCGGCACCAGGCCCGTCTTTTTCTTAATCATTTCGGATTTGCCCTCGCTCACCAGCCGCTCCACATAGGGCGCGGTACGGCGGCACTGCCACACAATGGCGTTGTGCACGCACCGCCCGGTATCTTTCTCCCAAAGCAGCGTCGTCTCCCGTTGGTTGGTGATGCCGATGGCCGCTATATCGCGTACGTCCACGCGGCTCATTTTCACGGCCTTTTGCAGCGCCTCCACCTGTGTGCCCAGAATATCCTCCGGGTCGTGCTCCACCCAGCCGGGCTTGGGATAGTGCTGCTTGAACTCGATGGCATGCGAGGCAAGCGTCCGTCCCGTTTCGTCAAAGACGATCGCCCGGCTGCTCGTCGTGCCCTGGTCCAGTGCGACAAGGATGCGCATGTTCGTCCCCTCCACTTCCAAAAAGATACTCTTTTCGACGCGCCATTTCACTGACGCGGTCAATGTAAACCGATACGTTGCTAACGTTTGGCGCGCGCTCGATGCGCAGCTCCCGATCCGGAAACACGCGCTTGCTGATGGCGCCCGCGCCAACGGCCAGAATGGAGGTTGTCTCCTCCATGATATCCACGTTGTACAGGCATGCGGCCCCCGGGCGCGCGTACCCAACGTTCTGCTGCTGGCCCGCCATGTATTTCTGGCGGTACAGGTAATAGGGCTCAAGGCCCAGCTCCGAGGCGGTTTGCTCGCCGAGGCGCACCATTTCAGCGGCAATCCCGCCGTCCGGCAAAGACGCGCGCTCCAGGTTCAACCGGCTGGAACGCTTGATGGCGAGGGTATGCACGGTCAGGCTGTCCGGGCGCAGACGTTCAATTTCCCGCATGGTATGCTCAAACTGCGCAACGCCTTCTCCTGGCAGCCCGGCGATCACGTCCATGTTGATATCCGAAAAGCCCATCTCCCTCGCCTGCTCAAAGGCGCGCACGGTCTGGGCGGCGGTATGGTCGCGTCCGATCAGTCGGAGGGTATCGTCGTTCATGGTCTGGGGGTTAATGCTGATGCGCCCCACAGCCAGCCGCCGAAGCGTTTCAAGCTTTCCACGCGTGATGGTGTCCGGTCTTCCCGCCTCCACGGTATACTCGCGCGCACCGGCAAACAGGGCCATCACCCCGTCCATCAGCCGGGCGAAATCGGTCTCCCCAAGCGCCGTGGGCGTGCCGCCGCCAACATAAACGGCGCGCAGCCGTAGACGCTCATCCCTCATCAAGCGCGCGGCCTCCGCCATTTCCCACAGAAGCGCGTCCAGATAGGGTGCGACAAGCCCGCCCTTGCCCAGCGCCTCGCCGGGGAAGGAGCAATACGCACAGCGCGTGCGACAAAAGGGAATGGATAGATAAACATCCGCCTCGTCCTGCGCGGGGGCCGGCAGCGTTTGCTGCACCGCCACAATCCTCCTGAGCAGCTCCGCTTTCTCATAGGACACGTCAAATTCCCGCTCGATGGCCCTCGCGCCCTCGTCCGCGTCCATGCCCGCCGCGAGCTTTTCATATAACAGCCGCGTCGGACGGATGCCGGTCAGCGAGCCCCATGGCGGCCTCGTGCCCGTCAGCTCCCTGAGCAAATCATACAGCGTGAGCTTGCAAAGCCGCTTGCGCAGCCGCTTTAAAACAATTTTGCGGCGCTCGGGCTCCATGGCCGGGGGTAAAGCCGCCGCGCGGCTGCGCGCCAGGCCGCGAAAGGTAAAGCCGCACAGCGCCTCGCCGTTTTCCTCCGCAAAGGTATGCTTGAGCGTCTCCGCGCCGCCGGGCTTTTCGGGATTGACCAGAAACGCTTCCACGGTATAAAACAGCTTCAGCACATCGCAAAGCTCATTGGCAAAACCCGCGAGCGGCGTATACAGCGCGATCTTAACCGCCGCGCCCATCACAGCGTTTCCTCCGCGGGGTCGCGCCCCGTCAAGCCCGCCGCCTCATGCCCCGGATAAGCGGGCATTTTAGGTGACAGCCAAAACAGCTTCCTGAGCGATTCGCGCAGGTCATGAAAGCTGCCGTCCGGAAAATCCGTCCGGCCATAGCCGTGCGCAAAAAGGGTATCTCCCGTCAGCACGCCCTGTCCGTCCGGCAAAAGAAAGCAACAGCTTCCCGCGCTGTGACCCGGGGTATGCAAAACCATAATTTCCATACCGCCCAGGCTCAGCCTTTCGCCGCCATGCAGCTTTATGGGAGAGGTTCCGACCGTTACCTCGCGTCCAAATACCCGCCCCACGTTCTTCTCCGGGTCGCGAAGCTTCGCGGCGTCCTCCCCGTGGACGTACAGCGGCACGCCAAAATGCGAGCATACGGCGTCCACCGCGCCGATATGGTCGTAGTGCGCATGCGTCAGCAGCACGGCGACGGGCCTGCGCCCGCCCACGCGCCGGATGATCAGTTCTGCGTCCGCGCCGGGGTCGGCGATTATCAGCTCTTTTGTTTCCGTATTTTCCACAAGGTAACAGTTCGTTTGCATCTCGCCCACAGGCAGGCATTCCACGTTGATACGGGGCATCCGCATGGCTCCTTTGCATTCAAAAAATTGCGCCGGTTATGACGGCAGAAGGGTTAGAAAAGCCTGCGCGAATCCAGCAAAATGGTTACCGGGCCGTCGTTTACCAGGCTTACCTTCATGTCCGCGCCAAATACGCCCGTGCCTACCTCAATGCCGCGCGCGCGCCAGTTTTCCACAAGCCGCTCGTACATGGGGTCCGCCACCTCCGGCCTCGCGGCCGCGATAAAGCTGGGCCTTCGCCCGCCGCGCGCGTCGCCCAGCAGCGTAAACTGGCTGACCGCCAGTATTCCGCCCTCAATGTCCAGAAGCGAACGGTTCATCTTGCCCTGATCGTCCTCAAAAATACGAAGATTGGGCGTCTTGTCGGCAATATAGGCAAGGTCCCGGTCGGTATCGCCCGCCTCCACGCCGATCAGCGCTAAAATGCCCATACCGACCGAGCCGATGGTTTCCCCCTCCACCGTAACCGAAGCGGAGGATACCCGCTGAATAACCGCGCGCATGCGCTTCATCTGCCTTTCGTATCAAAGCGAATTGGGGCGGATGGCAAAACGCCCCTCAGGTCACCGCCCGGTAAACCTCCACAATATCGCTGCGCTTATGCAATTGCCCAAGCACCCTGTCCAGCTGCTCGCGGCTTTTTACCTGAATGACCATTACAATGTTGCTGGTCTTTTTCTTTTCATCCCGCTTGGCGGATACCGCCACGATCGGCACGTCCATGTTGCCGATGTACAACGCAAGCTCCCCCAGCAGGCTTACATGGTCGTACGCAATGATGTTGATGCTGGCGTTGAAGGTAGTGCTCGCGTCGGTATCGGCCCAGCTGACCTCCACCATCCGCTCCTGCTCGGAGTTGGTGGCGTTGATGCAGTCGGCCTTATGCACAGTCACGCCGCGTCCGCGCGTGATATAGCCTATGATTTCATCGCCCGGAACCGGGTTGCAGCAGCGCGCGAAGCGCACCAGCATCCCGCTCTCGCCCTTGACATACACGCCGTGCGAAGGCTTGCCCAGCTGCCTTTGCGCCTCCTCGTGCGTAACCTCCTGCACCTTGGGCAGCGCGGGCGTTTCGGCCTTGCGTTGTTCCTCCAGCAAACGGCTGACCACATACGCGCTGGCAATACCGCCATAGCCCACCGCGCCATAGATGTCGTCCAGCTCTGAAAAGGCGTAGCGCTTTAAAATACCCTCATAGTATTCCGGCTTGGTCAGCGCGGGCAAGGTAACGCCCCGGCGCTTGGCCTCCTTCTCCAGCATGTCGCGGCCCTTTAAAACGTTTTCGCCATGCAGCTCGCGCTTAAAAAACTGGCGGATTTTGGCCTTCGCCTGCTGGGTCTTGGCCACCTTGAGCCAATCCATACTCGGTCCCTTTGAGCCTGTCGAAGTGATGATCTCCACCCGGTCGCCGGTCTGCAATTCGGTTTCAATCGGCACGATACGCCCATTGACCTTCGCGCCCACGCAGTGGTTGCCCACACCCGAATGGATGCGGTACGCAAAGTCGATCGGCGTGGCTCCCCGCTGCATGCTCACAATATCGCCCTTAGGCGTAAACAGCAGCACTTCCTCGCTGAAAAGATCGGTCTTTAGCGAGTCGATAAATTCCTGGCTGTCGCGCGTGTCGCTCTGCCAGTCCAAAATCTGCCGAAGCCAGTAAAGCTTGTTGTCCAGGTCGCCGCCCGCGCTGCCTTCCTTGTAGCGCCAGTGAGCGGCCACGCCAAACTCCGCCACGCGGTGCATCTCCCACGTGCGGATCTGTATTTCAAAGGGGAAGGGCATCTTGCGCCCGCCGATCACCGTGGTATGAAGGCTTTGGTACATATTGCCCTTGGGCACGCTGATATAGTCCTTAAACCGTCCGGGAATCTGGTTCCACAGCGTATGCACAAGGCCCAGCACCGTATAGCAGTCCTGCACCGTTTCCACCAGCACCCGCACCGCGATCAGGTCGTAAATCTGGTCAAAGGTCTTGCCCTGCTCCTTCATCTTCTTGTAGATGGAATACAGGTGCTTGGGCCGGCCGTCCATTTCGTAGCGGATATGCTGCGCGTCCAGCTTTTCGGACAGTTCGGAGATCACCATGCGGATGTTCTCCTCGCGCTCCGTGCGCCTTAGGCCAACCTTTTGCGCTATTTCATGAAACGCGTCCGGGTCGATATATTTAAAGCTTAAATCTTCAAGCTCCTGCTTGATGGAGTTAACGCCAAGCCGGTGCGCCAGCGGCGCGTAAATGTCCAGCGTTTCATGCGCGATGGCCTTTTGCCGCTCCTCCGGCTGAAAGCGCAGCGTGCGCATGTTGTGAAGGCGGTCCGCCAGCTTGATGATCACCACGCGGATATCCTTGCTCATGGCCAGAATCATCTTGCGCAGGCTTTCGGCCTTCTGCTCCTCGCGATTGGTGAAATCCAGCTTATCCAGCTTTGTAACGCCGTCCACCAATTGAGCGACCTCGTCGCCAAATTCCTTTTGAATGGTATCAAGCGTGATATCCTTGCAATCCTCCACCGTGTCGTGCAAAAAGCCCGCCGCGATGGTGGGCGCGTCGATCATGAGGTCGGTCAGGATGCTTGCCACCGATACGGGATGGATAAAATAGGGCTCGCCGCTCTTGCGCACCTGCTCCCGGTGCGCGCTTTCGGCAAACTCATACGCCTTTTTCACCAGCAGGTAGCTATCGCCCGGATGATGCTTCTGCACGCGCGCCAGCATCTTTTCCAATGGCATGCACTCGTTCGTAATATAAGTAAGCATCCGATCACCTCCTCACCAGGGCTTCGCCCTGGACCCATTGCCGCGCCCGTAAGGGGCGCGGTGCGCTTCGCGCTTTGAATTGCGTGGTTTGTGGTTGGTTTGTGGGTTCGCGCGCGGCGACAGGCCGCGCGGCTTTGTGCCGCCGGACCGCGAAAGGCGGTCCGGCTCACGTTGCTAAATGCCGGGGTCAAGGGGATCATCCCCTTGCAGGGCTTGGGCAGCGCCCCAAACCCCCGCGCCGCAGCGCATGATGCGTAAGCAATGCTGCCGCAGCCAGCCAGCGGTGGCTGCCAATCCGCTTTGCCAATGGCCTGTACCCTCTGCCGCCATCCCTAATGGACGGCGTCGGAGGGGCTCGGCCTTCCGACTCTCAATCCGGAACCGGCGACATGTGCGCCGGTTTCGAAAGCCTTGCGCAGCAAGGTTGCCCTGCTATGCGTGTTTTACATACGTATACAGCGTGTCCGTAATGGTCGCGCCCGCGTTGACATACACGCGCAGCACCTTTGCGTTGTTGCTCACAATGGTCGAGGTCAGGCGCTTGCACCCGTGCGTGAAGCAGGTATCCAGCGTCTTTTTGTGCAAAAGCGCGCCCATGCCCCTGTCGTTCTGCTCGTCGTATAAGCCCATCAGCACGGGGTCAACCGTATCCTCATCCTTGCGGCAAATCACAAAAAAGCCGATTGGCGACCCGCCCTTTAGCACCTCGTAGAGATAGCCGCCTCTGTCAAGCATCCCGCCAAGCCAGTTGGCGTAGCGGTTTCCGCCCTTCGCCACACCGAACGCCGGGTCGATACTCACGCGGTCGCTCACAAACACGCCTTTGCGGATCAGGTCAAAAACCCGATCCCGGTCCTCCGCGTCCGTTCGCAGCGCCACCGTCAGCCCGCGGTCAAAGCGCGTGATGGTCGCGGGCATGTGGTACTCGTCGCGGCGGATCATCACGTGAAAAACCGTTTCTACGTAAGTATACCCCAGCTTCGGCAACCCGAAAAGCAGCTTCTGGCAGTTGACGGGCGTTTTGACCACAATATATTCCGCGCCCAGCTTGGTCAGCCGCCGTTCCTCCTCCTCAAGCAGTTCCGGCGCGTCCTGCGCGTCCATCGTTATCTCATAAGTATCCGCGCCGATGTTTTCAAGCTCCCAGCTCGCGTGAATGGTTTTCACCGGCGCTCACCCCGCTTTCCCTTTCGTCCGTGACCGGAACAACCGGCCCGCCGGGCTTTCCTCCGCGCGTAACGCCGCGCACCACAAACTGCGGGTAGCGGTTGATGCTCAGGTAAATCCGCCCGATGTACTCGCCTACAATGCCGATCAGCCCGATGATCACCCCGCCGATTACCAGCATCACGGCGATGGTGCTGGCCCAGCCCGCCTGCATGTTGGGGTTAACCAGCTTACGGATAACTGTGATCAGCGCAAAGACGAAGCCCGCCGCCGCCGTCAGCCAGCCGATGTAGTTGGCCAGCCTCAGCGGCTTGATGGAAAAGGCCGTTACGCCGTTAGCCCAGAGCGATATCAGCTTTTTGAGGCTGTAGCCGCTCTCGCCCTCCAAGCGCGCACGGTGCGTAACGGGCACGTTTGCGTAGCGGCTCACGCTCTGGAACAAAAGCCCCGTCACGTAGGGAAACGGATTGGGATATTGAAGCGCCGTGTCCACCACGAAGCGGCGACAGGCAAAGTAGCTGTTGACGCTCAGGTTCTTCGGCTGGCCAAAAAAGAAGTGGTTGCACGCGGCGTTAAAGCGGCTGCCCAGATTGCGAAAGGCATTCATGCGCCGCTTTCCGTATTCGGCAAACACGATGTCGTTGCCCTCAAGCACCTTATCGATCAGCTTGAAGCACTCGTCGGCCGGGGTCTGCCCGTCGTCGTCCAGGCAGATAACGACGTCTCCCCGCACCTGATGGAAGCCCGCCATCAGCGCGCTGTGCTGCCCAAAGTTGCGGGACAGGTCCACAAATACCAACGAAGGGTATTCGCCGCACAGCTCCGAAATCACCTCGGCGGTATTATCCGGGCTTCCGTCGTTGACAAGTATGATCTCATGGTCGTACTCGCCCTCGCGGGTTTTCAGCGTATCGGTCAGCTCGCGCACCACCGCGCCGATGGTGCGCGAGGAGCGGTAGCACGGGATTACAAAGGATAGCAGCGGTTTTGCCATAAGGCACCTCGTTTCGTCAGAAGGCTGAAATTCGTCGGCTGAGCGTCCTGATCAGGTCGTAGCCGTCCCAGGTAAGCGCGAAATCCATCGTGTGGCCTACGGGCGCGACATGGTCGATGCCACGCAACCCGTTGATCCGCACAAAGCTTCGCAGCTCGTCCGGTTCGAAGCCGATGTAGGAAAGCGTCTGGTATTTCCGCTTGACCACCGGCGCGAGCGCGTCCAGCGTTTCGTCCCCGTATTCCAGGAAAAAGCCGCCGGCGCAGCGGTACTCGTCCAGCCCATCGTGAAGCGCCGGGACCGAAACGCGCACAATCAGGTTATCCGGCATTGGTTCCACGCGTGCTCCGGGCAGCCCGATGGCCGCGCGAAAAGCGGCGGTCAGCTTATCCACGGCAACGACAGGCTCAATTTCGTAGCGCGCCGACGCATACGCGTGCACCGCGCCCCAGAATCGCTCTTTGGCCTGCCGAAGCGCTTCTCCCCCGCCGACCCAGTAAACCAGCCTCGGCGAGGTGCAGGCATTCTGGTCGGTCAGGTATGTATCATTATAAAAGCCAAGCGCGGCTTGCGCAAGCTGTTTTTCCTCCATGGCGTTTATTGCCTCCGCCCGCGTGCACAACAGGCTGTAACGGTCGGCAAACGTCACGTCGAAGCTTTGCGGAGGCAGCTCCGCCGCACGCACGCGGCGCACGGTCTCATCCCCGCCCCAGATCACGCGTATGTCGCACGCGGCGCTGAGCATCTCGGTAATATCCTGCCGCTCACGCGGGTAGACCACCACGTTCACATACGGGGAAAGCGCCTCGTAAGCGCCGGACAGCAGCGCGGCCATCGCGCGGCAGACAATGCGCGTCTGCGCGAAATCGCGGCTTGACGCCTTCACCACGTTCTGGTTGCCCGCCAGCAGCGCGGAAACCAGCGAATAGGCGAAGTTAATCGGCACGTTGCTGGGGGCGATATGAAAGGCGGTACCCCGTCCCATACGGTCCCAAAGCGCTCCTCCGTATTCGCCCTTCATCTGTTCAACGCTGGCGCGGCGGCAGAAAAAGGCAAACGTCGCCACGTCCGGGTACGCCCTGGCTACCCTGTCCGCAAGCAGCTTGCCGGACAATTCAGCTAAAAACGCGCAAACCCTTTCATCAAACGGCATGAGCGGAACTGCCGGCATTACGCGGATTTCCCCGGCACGCTCGTGCAGGCCGGTACCGCAAAGTATTTCAAGCGTCTGGCTTTTGCTCATAGGTATCGCTGCACCCCCGCACCTCGGCGCGCTTGATGCGCCCCGCGATCTCAAAATATTTGCCCTTACGCCCACAAGGACAGTCGTCCTCGCCCAATATCCTGCCCTCGTCCTCCGTCAGGAGGACATGTCCGGGGTAACTGCGCGCGATAACGCTGGATACCTGAATCAGCCCGTTCTCCCCCACATCCGCCTCTGTGAAATCCCGCGCGCGGCGAATCGTTACGTCCGACCATACGGGCGCGTGCAGATGGCCATGCCCGCACTCCATGTAGATGGTGCCCGTCTGCTCCACCATGCCATAGTAGTTATGCACGCGGTTGAGTCCGCAGGCATCGCGCAGCTCCTGCTTAAAGCGCTCGGTGGAGATATGTTGGTCAGCCAGCTTTTTCCATCCACCGCCATGCACGAGCACACCGCCGCTCAGATCCGGCCGGTATCCCGCCCGGCGCAGCTCCGCCAAAAAATGCTGCCAAATCATGAACGTAAAGCCGAACAGGAAAATTCCCTCGCCCCTGTGCTTATTGAGAAAGGCCTTTAAACCCTCCACATCCAGCCGCATGTTTTCATCCAGCGCGTAAATTTTGTCGCGCGCGAAAATGCTGAAGCCAAGGATACCCGCCCCACGCGCTGAAAACATCGCGCGATTTTTGATAATGGCGCTGGTGTCCAGAATAATCATCGGCAGGCGCTGCTTGCCCAGAAAATCCCCCATGATTTTGGACAGCACCTTGCTTTGAAGCGCGCTTGTCTCACGGTCCAGAAAGATTTTGCTCACCTGTTGGCCCGTGGTGCCGCTGGAGGTCATTGTTTTATGCAAGCTTTCCTCCGGCACGCTTTTCAGCTCGTATTCCTTAAAAAGCCGTACCGGAAGAAAGGGCAATTCCTCAAAGCCCTGAACCCTGTCCGGGTCGGCGCCATACGCGGTAAGCATCGCCGCGTACTCCGGGCAACCCGCCGCGTGTTGTTTTGTCAGCTCCGCCAGCTCACGGGTGAGAAGCGCGCGCGTCGGCGCGCCCGCCAACCCATAATGCGCAAGGGAGAGCCGC
>JAEYOW010000048.1 GCA_023411375.1 Bacillota bacterium
GCCGGGCGCTATGCGCCCGGCGGACGGCGATTAAGGAGGGGGAAAATCAGTGAGTCAGCTCGGGATGCTTTTCCTCTACCGCAGTATAGAAGTTGTCCCATGCGGTTTCCAAATCCACGTTTCCATCATAATAATCCTTCATGGCAGCCTGAATCTGCTCACGGCAGGTCTGGTCATAGCCGGTGATATTAGCGCGGCTGATGCCCTTTGCGTTTTCAAGCATCAAGCCCAGATAGTTCTGACCGCCCAGGAACGCGCAGTTGTAATCGGACGCGGCCATTTCCTCCATTGCGGGAACGCTGTTGGTAAAGTCGCTGTATTCCTGAGCAATCGCAACCAGCGTCTCCTTCTCGCAGGTCATCTTGAACATGATGTCCTTCACGAGGTCGAGGTTGTCGGTACCGGCAGCGGCGCAAATCCATGTTCCACCCCAGGAGAAGCCTTGCGGTCCCTGACAGAACGCCCAATCGCCGAAGGTGCCGTTGCCTGCCTCCTTAGCGGCGTTCGCGTCGGCCAAAGACCAGCCGCCGATGGAGAAATCGATGAACCAGGAGGGTCCGAAGTAGCAGAATACCTTTCCATCCGGGCCTGCGCCGGCCATGGACTCCGGCGACCACAGGGAGGCCTTGTTGTTATACCCGTTATCGGTATACAGCTTGGTCTGCTCAATCCATTTTTCAATGGATGCGTCCCGCTGAACCATACCGTCCTTTACCCAGGGGCCGCTCATGTTGTCGGAGAAAATACTGAAATCATCGTCGTAGCCGGAAACCATGAAGTAGCCGCCTTCTTTCATCTTCGCGGCCATCGCGTCAAATTTATCCCAATCAGAAACCATCTGCTGTACTTCCGCGGGGTCATCCGTTCCAAGCACTTCCTTGGCAAAGGAGCGGCGGTAAATCATTCCGGCGGGGCAGGCCTGCCAGGAAACGCCCTTAAGCACGCCGTCGGCGGTCATGATGTCCTTGGTGTACTGGTACATATCCTTCGTGTCTTCCTCCGCGAGGCCGACGGTGCCGTATACATCCAGCGTATAGGGGCTGTTGCAATACTTCAGAGCGTAATCCGCCTCTACAAGAAACATATCTACCTTCTCATCAGCGGCCGCGGCGTCCTGGTTGAGCAGGGCGGCGTCCAGCGCGTTTTGATAAGCGTTGTCCTGGCTGGGGGTTGTAACCCAATTCACCGTCACACCCTCCGGGCCCTGGTAGAACTTTTCAAAGCGTGTTTTGAACTCATCGTTCCAGCAATAGATGTTTAGAACCTTGCCGTCGGAGCTTTCTCCCAGCGCTATAGCGCTGGGAACGATCAGCATAACGGCGAGCAGCAGAGCAACCAGTTTCTTCATAAAAGGTAGCCTCCTTCAAATATTTTACCCTCGGAAAATCTCCAAGAGGGTTTAGCAGGGTACGAAGCGAAAAATCCTCGGTGCGGCGTAAATGCGCAACAAAACTACAGCTCAAAAGCATATTTTCAAGCTTTCAGGCTCTCTTCGTTTCGTTTTCATTTAACTACATCGTTTTCGCAATTACAATATACTACACTTTTGATCAGAACGCAAGCTTTTTTTGAAATTAACTAAAAACGTCTATTTTTATTGTATTTCAACGGTTTTAAAACGATTCAAAACTGATACGAAATCCCCATCCGGCTATTTTCTTTTATTTTACGAATACGTTTTCTAAAATCTTTGATCTGCTTTTTGATCATTGAAATGTATATACATGCCTTTTACTTATTAAATTTCTACAAATTCTTGCCTCTTAATAGTATGCAAGAGGAATTTTCAACGTCGCATATTACCGAAATCGTTTTCAAATAGATTTGTCTCTGAATTAATCAACCTCCCTGGAATACAGCGATCCTATTCTGCCATTTCAACACTACTTTTGTCGAATCGCTTGCCCGTGCCGTACACATCCCCTATACTGGAAGCCGCTACAATTGATCGTTCGTATCCTTATGCTCCTGAAATAATCGGAGGTTGTTTCAATGACCACGGCACAGCCCTTTTCCTTTTTTTCCGTACGCAACAACCTCTCTCATGCGCCGCTGTCCATGGGTGACGATTTTTACCGCGTGCTGATGGAAGAATCCCAGATGGCCTTCTTTGACTATGATGTTCCCGCCGACGACCTCTGCCTGTCGGTCGCCGCCGCGGACGGCCAGCGCCGCGTGCGGCGCTACCGCGCTTTTTTGCGAACGCTCCGCAACCGCAAATCCATCCCGGCAGAACTTCAGCAAAGCCTGCTGGCAACCGCGCGGCGCTGCTGCTCAGAACCCGGCAAAAGCAGCTTCTCCATCTGTCTGGATCTGCTGCACAGCGGGGAATACCGGTGGTATCTCGTGTTTTTACACAGCCTGTGCGACGATGAGCAGCGCGTCAACCGCGTCATTGGTCACCTGCGCGATGTACAGGCCGAAAAGCTGACCGAGCTTCGTCTGCAAAATCTGGCCATTTACCGGCACGCTGTGGATAGCGCCAGCCTATTCGTATTTGAGTTTGATTTGCCTCACTTTGTGGCCAGCGTCGTAAGCGATTCTCAGCGCTGTTCCGCGGATTTTTATCCCCTGGGGGATTATCTTTGCCCAGCCAGCCGTCACCTGATTCACCCGGATGACCGTGACACGCTTCAAGAGCTATTGTCCGAGGAAAATCTTCTTGCCGCCTATCACGCGCAGCAGTATGAGCTTACGCGCAGCTTGCGTATACTCAACCGCCACGCGCAATGGATATGGATATGCCTGACCATCCACCTCAGCTACGGCGGCAACAGCCGGGAGGCGCACGGCATCGGCTATATTCAGGTGATTCAGGACCGCATGACGCTGGAGGAGCGGGCAAAGCTCGACTGTGTAACCGGGCTGTTTAACCGCGGCTCCACCGAGGAGCAGATCAACCGCGTGCTAACCCACCGCGCCGGACCCGCCTATTTTTTTATCTTTGATATTGACGATTTCAAATCCGTCAACGACACGCAAGGGCACGCCGAGGGGGACCGCCTGCTGCGCCTGATTGCCGCCGGGCTCCGCGGCTGTCTGCGGCAGAGCGATATTCTCGGGCGGATCGGGGGTGACGAATTCGTCGCTCTGCTGACCGGCATCGACTCCGAACCGGTTGCGGCGCGAAAAGCCGGCGAGTTTTTAGCTGCCGTAGAAAAAATAAAATGCCCTGCCGTCTGGCAGGGCGGCGCGTCGCTATCGATCTCCATCGGCATCGCGCGCGCGCCGGAGGATGGTCTTACCTTCGACGCGCTATACCGCGCGGCCGACCGCGCCCTCTATCGCGCAAAGGGCGCGGGGAAAAACTGCTTTTGCTTTGATAGCAAAAACCAATAACCGCACCAATATGCTTCGCAAAGTGGTCAAAGCACCAGCGACGGCGCCGCGTAGACCCTGGCCGCAAGCTCGCTGTTGAGCATATACAAACCCTTGGCGTCGGTTCCATACAGCTCCATCTTGGTGATCATGTCGCTGGCGTTTTTCTCCTCTTCGCCCTGCTCCTTCACAAACCAGTCAAGCACTTGCATGGTACGGTAATCCCTTGCCTCAAACGCGGCGGCGTAAATATCGTTAATCAGCGAGGTCACGTAGCGTTCATGCTCCAGCGCGGCCGTAAGCGGCGCCATATGGCTATCCAGCGCCTTGTCGGGCTTTCCGATCGCCTCCAGCGTCACCTTCTCGCCATTGTTATGCAGATACTGATAGAAAAGCATCGCGTGGTCTCGCTCCTCCTGTGCCTGTACCTTATACCAGTTCTCAAAACCGTCCAGTCCAACCCCGGCGTAGTAGTTGGCAAAATCCAGGTACAAATAAGCCGAGAACAGCTCCTTGTTGATCTGCCCGTTAATCAGCGCCGCAACCTTTCCATCCATCACGCATTCCCCTTTCACCGTTTTCAGGCCATGCCGGCCCTATGGTTCCCTTATACCACACATTTCAAAACGTTAAACCATTTTTCCCAATGCCATTGTTTTACGCTGGACACATTCGTTCCCGCGTGTTACCATTCGGATGAGCATTTGAATGTGACCAGCCTCTCAAATGACCGGCCAGTAGAAACGGACGGAGAGATTATTTATGAAAAAATTGCTTGCGGTCTTTCTGATTATCCTGGCGCTGCCGTTTGGCGCGCTTGCCGCAGGAGACGCGGACCCCTTGCTCCAACGCGCGCAAAGCGTATTGGATGCGTTGACGAATGGGCGCTACTCTGAAATTTCCTCCCAATTCGACGAAACCATGCGCGCCGCCGTCAGCGAGGAAGCCATCGCCCAGGGCTGGGAAGCCATACTCGCCCAGTATGGCGGCTATGTCGGCGTCGAAACAACGCAGGCTTCCAGCGAAAATCGTTCCGTTGCCCTGACAGCCCGTCAACAAACGGCGTTCGGCATGAACGCCCTGTATCTCAAATCCATGGACGTGCTGAACCAGGCGGCCATCGCCGATCAAACGGAAAAGCCCTTTTTATTCTTGTGGGGCGAGTCGGATTTTCAGGTGTCCCGCACGGCCTTTGATGGCTGGCGGCAGGCTCTTGGCGACGGTTCACGCTATACCTATCTCACCTACGCGGGGCTGAATCACCTGTTCATGCCCGCCCAGGAGGGCGATTCGCTGATGAACGTACAGGAGGCGTACGCGCGGCCCGCCCAAGTCGATTCCGCCGTGGCGGCGGATATCGCCGCCTGGCTGGCAGCGCGACAGCCGTAAACGCGCCCATGTATTTGACGAAGCCCCCGCCGTCCAAATGGCCGGCGGGGGCTTCGTCGTAGCGGTTCTCTCATGGGGTGAAAACGCGACCTTTCACCCCTCCTTGTGCTTAGCTTCGCAATAAAAGCAACGGTACAGCCGTTTATCCCTGTCCGCCAGCACAAAGATCTGGTCAAGCTCCTGCTCCGTCTGCGTAATGCATCTCGGGTTCTTGCACTTCATTACGTTGATCACACGGTCGGGCATTTCAAGATGCTTTTTTTCAACATGCTTGCCGTCGCGAATGACGTTAACCGTAATGCCGGGATCGATGTAGCCCAGCAGCTCAAGGTTCAGAGGGATTTCCTGATCAATCTTGATAATATCCTTTTTACCCATGCGCTTGGACTTGGCGTTTTTGATGATGGCAACGGAACAGTCCAGCGCGTCCAGGCGCAGGTAGCGGTAAATCTCCATACTTCGGCCCGCGCGGATATGGTCAATCACATAGCCGTTCTGAATGCTGTCGATGTTCATGCATCCACCTCCAAAAGCTTCATCAAAAGCGCCTCGCGCATAAACTTGCCGTACAATACCTGCTTGAAGTAGCACGCCCGCGGGTCGCTGTCCACGGCGCGGCTGATCTCGTTGACGCGCGGGAGGGGGTGCAGTACGCACAGGTCGCGCCTGGCAAGCTGCATTTTATCCGCGTCCAGAATATAACTATCCTTCAGGCGTACATAATCCGCCTCATTAAAGAAGCGCTCGCGCTGCACGCGGGTCATGTAGAGAATATCCAGCGTGCCGATCACGTCCTCCAGCTTTTCCGCCTCGGTAAAGGTCACGCCGTTTTGCTGCATACCCTCGCGCAGGTAATCGGGAATGCGCAGCTCCTTGGGCGAAACCAGCACAAAGCGGATACTCTTGTAGCGGGACATTGCGTTCATCAGGCTGTGTACGGTGCGGCCAAACTGCAAATCGCCGCACATGCCCACTACAAGCTGGTTCAGCCGACCTTTTTCACGCCGTATGGTCAAAAGGTCGGCGAGCGTCTGCGTGGGATGGTTGTGCCCGCCGTCGCCCGCGTTGATGATGGGAATGGGGCAAACCTGCGCCGCCGCCGTGGGCGCGCCTTCCTTAGGGTGCCGCATTGCGATAATATCCGCGTAGCAGGCCACGGTACGCACGGTATCCGCCACGCTCTCGCCCTTGGTGGCCGACGAGCTGTCCGCGGTGGAAAAGCCAAGCACGTTTCCGCCCAGCTCCATCATCGCAGCCTCAAAGCTCAGACGGGTGCGGGTGCTCGGCTCGTAAAACAGCGTGGCGAGCTTTTTGCCGCGCATGCAGTCCGCATATTCCTTTGGCTTTGCAATGATATCGTCCGCGCGGTCCATCAGCGCGTCGATTTCCTCCATGCTCAGGTCTCTGATATCCAGCAAATGGCGCGGCATCTCTCAGGCCTCCCTTATTTCATCCAGCTCTCGTCGCTGGGATTGTTGCGGAACATCATCAGCTTTTCCACCTGCCCGGGCCGGATGTAGCCGGTCTCGGCCGCTACGCCCGCCAATACGTCAAAGTTGGACAGGCTCACGTTTTTGACGTTTGCCGCCAGCAGGCGGTCAAGCCCCTTTTGCATGCCGTAGGTGAAAATACTCGCGATGCCAAGCACCTCCGCGCCCGCCGCGCGCAGCACGTCCACCACCTCGATCACGCTGCCGCCGGTGGAGATCAAATCCTCCACCACCACAACCTTCTGTCCCTTCTTCAGCTTGCCCTCTATCTGGTTGCCCCGTCCGTGATCCTTTGCGCCGCCGCGCACATAGCCCATGGGCAGGTTCATCATGTGCGCCACGATGGCCGCGTGCGCAATGCCGGCGGTACTCGTGCCCATCAGCACCTCAACCTCCGGGTACTCGCGCCTGATCACCTCCGCAAGGCCGGTCTCCACCTGCGTGCGCACCTCCGGCGCGGTCAGCGTCAGGCGGTTGTCGCAGTAAATGGGGCTTTTGATGCCGCTGGCCCAGGTGAACGGCTCCTCCGGCCGCAGGAACACCGCGCCGATCGATAATAGGGCTTTCGCAATTTGCTTTTCCATTCTATTGCCTCCTGTTCAATCATTTGGGGAAACGTTGGGGCTCCGCCCCAAACCCCACTCAAGGGCTACGTCCCAGAAAATCCCAGTTTCATCCTTGCTTTGCATGGACGAGGGCATATGCCCTGTAGCTTCATGCATCTAGAAAAGCCGCGCGGCCCTCCGCCGTGCGGCGGCCTGTCTCGCAAGGCCACGCCGGTTCACCCCGGCCTCGCGCGCAGCGCGGTTATGGGTCAAGGGCTTTAGCCCTTGAAGGCCGTCAGGCAACGGCGGTATGCCGCGGCGGGATCGCCTGCCTGCGTGATGGGCCGGCCGACGACGATGTAATCGCTGCCGCCAAGCCGCGCTTTTTCGGGAGTCATCACGCGCGCCTGATCATCCGAGGCGGAGTCGGCAAAGCGGATGCCCGGGGTCACGGTCTGGAACGCCGCCCCGCATGCCTCCTTGACCAAAGCCGCCTCCAGCGGTGAACATACCACGCCGTCCAGCCCGGCTTCCCTTGCGTTTTGCGCGTACTTCTTCACGGTGTCGGGCATAGAGGCGTTAATCAGCAGTTCGCTTTGCATGCGTTCCTCGCTGGTGGAGGTCAGCTGGGTAACCGCCAGCAGCATGGGGCGCGTGCCGTCGGGCCGGGTCAGCCCCTCGATGGCGGCCTTCATCATGTCGATGGTGCCGGCGGCATGAAGGTTGGTCATATCCACATCGAGCCGCGAAAGCGACGCCATGGCCTTTTTAACCGTATTGGGAATGTCATGCAGCTTCAGGTCAAGAAAAATCTTGTGCCCGCGAGCCTTGATCTCGCGCACAATCTGCGGTCCCTCGGCATAAAAAAGCTCCATGCCCACCTTCACGAAGGGCTTCTCCTCTTTAAATCCGTCCAGGAAGGCATATACCGCCTCCGCGTTTGGAAAATCCAGCGCGATGATCACATCTCCATGGGGATTGTTCATTTCCATGCACCTCCAATAATCTGGCTCAGGTCGTTAATGCCGTAGCGCTCCATAGCGCAGGGAAGTCCGTCGATAATTTTGGGGCAGATATAGGGGTCAACCAGGTTTTGCGCGCCAATCTGCACGGCGGTCGCGCCCGCCAGCATCATTTCGATTACATTTTCTGCGCTGCTGACGCCGCCCATGCCAATCACAGGAATTTTGACCGCCTGTGCCACCTGGTACACCATGCGCACCGCCACGGGAAAGATGGCCGGCCCGGAAAAGCCGCCCATCACGTTGGCGATAACCGGCTTTTTTGCCTTAAGGTCAATGCGCATGCCCAAAAGCGTGTTGATCAGGCTCAGCCCGTCCGCGCCAGCATCCTCGCACGCCCTGGCGATGGCCACGATATCCGTCACGTTTGGGCTAAGCTTCACATACACGGGCTTGGTGGTTACGGCTTTTACGGCGCGGGTCACCTCGGCGGCGTTTTCCGGGCACACGCCGAAAGCCATACCGCCGCCGTGTACATTGGGGCAGCTGATGTTGAGCTCAATCAGCCCGACCTGCTCCTCCCGGTCGATCAACTCGCAACACTTCACATATTCCTCCACGGAAAACCCGCTGATATTTGCAATCACCTTTTTATGAAAAAAGGCTTTCAACCGGGGCAGTTCTTGCTTAACCACATGCCGCACGCCAGGATTTTGCAAGCCCACGGCGTTGATCATGCCCGCCGTGCACTCCGCGACGCGCGGCGTTGGATTGCCAAAGCGCGGTTCCAGCGTGGTGCCTTTGAAGGAGAAGGTACCCAGGACGTTGATATCGTACAGCTCCTTAAATTCCTCACCGTACCCGAACGTGCCGCTCGCCGGGATCACCGGGTTATCCAGCTCCCAGCCGGACAGGACGACCCTTGTGCTCACCATACGATCTCCTCCTTGAAAAGCACGGGTCCATCCTTGCAGATGCGCTTCGCGCCGTACTTCGTCTTGCAGCTGCACCCCATGCATACGCCGAACCCACAGGCCATGTGCTCCTCAAAGCTGAACTGGCCTGGAATGCGGTTTGCGTCGCAAAGATTATATACGGCTTTCAGCATAGGCTCCGGGCCGCAGGTATACGCATAGTCGTACCGGCCGTGCGCCTGGCGCATCGCATCGGTTACAAAGCCCTCCACGCCGACGCTGCCGTCGGCGGTCGTTACGGTCACGGGCACGCCCAGCTCTTCAAACTCCCGCTTCCAAAAAACCTCCGACCCTGTGTTAAAGCCAAGGATGACCGAGGGCTTTTTGCAAGCGGCCAACAGCTTCTTGCATAGCGCGTACAACGGCGGCACGCCCACGCCGCCGCCCACCAGCAACGGAAACTGCGAGGCCGTCACCTCGTCGCGCTCGTTCACATCATATCCGTTGCCAAGGCCGGTCAGCAAATCCAGCTCCGCGCCCTCCTCCAGCTCGCCCATAGCCTCTGTGCCATGGCCGACGGTCTTGTAGATCAGATCGAGCGTTCCCCGTTCGTCAGGCCGCCAGTCGCAGACGGAAATCGGCCTTCGCAGATAAAAACCGGGAACGGCAATCTGCACAAACTGTCCCGGCCGCGTGATAGCGCGGGTATCCCCGGTAAGGCGCATATGCCATACGGCCGGAGCAATAGGCTGGTTGGAAAGAACCGTAAATAGCATGGTATAAATTCCTTTCACAATAGTTTTCGGAAGGTTTCTGCAAGCCCAGGCAAGCTTCGACCGACGCACCAAAGCCGCCCAGAATCAGCGCGCCGGAGTCACCCGTCCCCGCTCCGCGAGCCAAAGGCGGGCGGTAATGGGTACCGGGCGTCGGCCCTGTCAGCTGTCGATGGTGGAGATGCACAGCGTGATTTCCTCCAGCACCTCTAAAAGCACGCGCACGGTATCCAGCGCTGTAAACATGGTCACGTTGTTTTCCACGGCGCAGCGGCGGATCTCAGCGCCGTCGCTGTTTTGACCGGCGCTGTCCAGGCCGCGGGTATTGATGACGTAGTTGACATGACCCTGACGAAGCGATTCCAGAATTTCCTCGCTGCCCTCGCTAAGCTTTCTGCGCATGCGGGTGCGGATGCCGTTTTTCTTGAGGAACTCGGCGGTGCCGCGCGTGGCCTCGATGTTGAAGCCCATATCGTAAAAGCGGCGGATCAGGGGCAGAGCCTCGTCCTTGTCGCTGTCGGCAATGGTGACGAAAATGGTGCCGTAGTTGGCCACATTCATGCCGGAGGACTGCATGGCCTTGTACAGCGCGCGGGTCAGGCGCTTGTCGTAGCCGATGGCCTCGCCTGTGGACTTCATTTCCGGGCTCAGGTACGCATCCATGCCGCGCAGCTTGCTGAAGCTGAAAGCCGGCGCCTTTACATACCACTTTCCTTTTTCGGGCGCGACCACATTCACAATCCCCTGCTCACGCAAGCTTTGTCCCAGCATGGCGCGGGTGGCGATATCCGCCAGCGGCACGCCGGTGGCCTTGCTCAAAAACGGCACCGTGCGCGAGGAGCGCGGGTTGACCTCGATCACATACACGTTATCCTGCTTGTCCACAATAAACTGGATGTTGTAAAGCCCCACAATGCCGATGCCCAGGCCCAGCCGCACCGTGTAGTCGATAATGGTTTGCTTGGCCTTTTCGCTGACGCTGAAGGTCGGGTATACGCTGATGCTGTCGCCGCTGTGCACGCCGGTGCGCTCCACGTGCTCCATGATGCCGGGTACATAGACGTTCTCGCCGTCGCATACCGCGTCGGTTTCCAGCTCCTTGCCGGTGATATAGTGGTCCACCAGCACGGGCTGGTCCACATTCACGGCGACGGCGGTGCGCAGGTAGTGGCGCAGCGCTTGCTCGTTGGGCACGATCTGCATGGCGCGCCCGCCCAGCACATAACTGGGACGCACCAGTACGGGATAGCCGATGCGCTCGGCTACCTTCACGCCGGCCTCGATATCGGTCACGGCCTCGCCGTTGGGCTGTGGAATCCCCAGCTCCACCATGATCTTTTCAAATGAGTCACGGTTCTCCGCGCGCCGGATCGCCTCTACGCTCGCGCCGATCAGCCTGACGCCCATCGCGCTCAAGCCCTCGGCCAGGTTGATGGCAGTCTGTCCGCCCAGGCTCGCCACTACACCTTCGGGCTTTTCAAGGGCGACGATGTTCATCACGTCCTCGATGGTCAGAGGCTCAAAGTAGAGCTTGTCGCTGGTGGTGTAGTCGGTGGAAACCGTCTCGGGGTTGTTATTAATAATGATGGCCTCGTATCCCGCCTTGCGGATGGTCCAGATGGCGTGTACGGTGGAGTAGTCAAACTCCACGCCTTGCCCGATACGGATGGGGCCGGAGCCGAGCACGATGATCTTTTTGCGGTCCGAAACGATGGATTCGTTCTCGCCCTCGTAGGTAGAGTAAAAATAGGGCACGTAGCTTTCAAACTCGCTGGCGCAGGTGTCGATCATTTTGTATACGGGCATCACGCCATGCTTCACGCGCAGCTCAAATACCTGTTTTTCGCTAAGCCCCCAAACCTGGCCGATATACTTGTCGCTCACGCCCATGCGCTTGGCCCGGCGCAGCACGGCCGGGTCGATTTTGTGCCGCAAAAGCTCCGGCTCAAAATCCACGATGTTTCTGATCTTCTCCAAAAAGAGCATGTCGATGCGCGTGCGGTCGTAGATCAGGCCCAGGTCGACCCCGTTGCGGATGAGCTGGGCGATGGCGAACATGCGGTCGTCCGTGCCCTCGTGGACATAGTCAAGCAGCTTATCGTCCGGCATGTCGTCAAAGCGCGGGCTGTACATGTGGCACGCGCCTATTTCCAGCGAGCGCACGGCTTTGAGCAGGCTCTCCTCAATCGTGCGGCCGACGCTCATCACCTCTCCCGTAGCCTTCATTTGCGTGCTCAGGCGGTTGCTCGCCCCCTCCAGCTTGTCAAAGGGGAAGCGCGCGATCTTGCTGACCACGTAGTCAAGCGCCGGCTCAAAGCACGCAGGCGTGTTGGCAAGCAGAATTTCCTCCAGATGCATACCCACCGCAACCTTAGCGGACACGCGCGCGATGGGATAGCCGCTGGCCTTGCTTGCCAGCGCCGAGGAGCGGGACACGCGCGGGTTGACCTCGATCAGGTAATATTGGAAGCTATAAGGGTCCAGCGCAAACTGCACGTTGCATCCGCCCTCAATTTTGAGCGCGCGGATAATTTTAAGCGCGCTGTCGCGCAGCATGTGGTATTCCTTGTTGGTCAGCGTCTGGCTGGGACACAGCACAATGCTGTCGCCCGTATGCACGCCGACCGGATCGATGTTTTCCATATTGCAGATGGCGATGGCGGTATCGTTCGCGTCCCGCATTACCTCATACTCGATTTCCTTGTAGCCCTTGATGCTCTTTTCCACCAGCACCTGGTGTACGGGCGAAAGCTTCAGCGCATGCTCGCACAGCGCCACAAGCTCATCCTCGTTATCGGCAAAGCCGCCGCCCGTTCCGCCCAGCGTAAAGGCAGGCCGAAGCACCACGGGGTAGCCGATTTCAGCGGCCGCGCGGATACCCTCGGCAAGCGAGGTGGCAATAGTGGAGGGCAGCACGGGCTCGCCCAAGCGCACGCACATTTCCTTAAACTTCTCGCGGTCCTCCGCCATCTCGATGCTTTCAAAGCTGGTTCCCAAAATTTCGACCTGACATTCGTCAAGCACGCCCTTGCGTTGGAGCTGCATGGCCAGGTTCAAGCCGGTCTGCCCGCCCAATCCGGGCAAAATAGCGTCCGGACGCTCGTAACGCAGGATTTTGGCGACATATTCCAGCGTCAGCGGCTCCATGTATACCTTGTCGGCAATATCGGTATCGGTCATAATGGTCGCCGGGTTGGAGTTGACCAAAATAACCTCGTATCCCTCTTCTCGCAGCGCCAGGCAGGCCTGTGTTCCCGCATAGTCAAATTCGGCCGCCTGGCCGATCACGATCGGGCCGGAGCCGATCACCAGAATGCGTTGGATGTCGGTACGCTTAGGCATTCTTATAACCATCCTCTCTCTTGATCACAAACGGAAGAAGAAAAAACCATCAGGCCTTTTCCTCCATCATGTTAATAAAACGCGTGAACAGATAGGCGCTGTCCTGTGGGCCGGGCGCGCTTTCGGGGTGGTACTGCACGCTGAAAAGCTTGTCCTTAACGCTTTCCACGCCCTCGGGCGTCCCATCCAGCAGGTTCTGGTGCGTCATGCGAAGGCCGGTTCCCTCCAGACTCTTTTCGTCCACGGCAAAGGAATGGTTCTGGCTGGTAATCTCAATCTTACCGGTATCAATCTCGCGCACGGGATGATTACCGCCCCGGTGCCCAAACTTCATCTTGAAGGTTTTGGCGCCGCAGGCCAGCGATATCATCTGGTGCCCGAGGCAGATACCGAAGATCGGCAGCCTGCCCCGCAGCGCCCGCACAGCGTTGATCACAGGCGCCACATTCTCGGGATCTCCCGGGCCGTTGGAGAGGAAAACCCCGTCCGGCTTGAAGCTCATGATCGTCTCCGCCGGGGTGTCGTAAGGCACGACGGTCACGTTGCAACCGCAGAGGTTCAGCTTGCGGATGATATTAAGCTTGATGCCGCAATCCACCGCCACCACGCTGTAACGCGGGTTTGGCGTGCGCGCGTACCATTTTTTCTTGCAGCTGACACGGCTGACACAGTCTGTTGGCAGCTCGTAGGCGCGGATGCGCTCCATGGCCTCCTCCAGCGGCGTGTCCGCGTCGCAGATCAGCGCGCGCTGGCTGCCCTCGCCCCTGATCATCCGCCCGATCATGCGCGTGTCCACGCCCTGTAGGCCGGGAATGCCGTTCTCCTCCAAAATCTCGCTCAGGGTCTTTGTATAGCGGAAGTTGCTGGGTATGTCGCAATACTCACGCACCACCAGCCCGCCCATGGTGGGCACTCGGGTCTCGTTGTCCTCGTCGGTGATGCCGTAGTTGCCAATCAGCGGATAGGTCATCACCACCGTCTGCGCGGTGTAGCTGGGGTCGGTCACAATTTCCTGATAACCAACCATGGAAGTATTAAAAACCAGCTCGCACACCGCGTCGTTCATCGCGCCAAATCCCGTTCCCCTATGCGCGCTGCCGTTCTCCATTACCAGCATGCGCTCCTTCGTCAGCGTTGCCATACCGTTTCGCCTCCTACCGATGTGTAGACGCACCGTCCCCGCACGCGCATGCCCTCAAAGGGGGTTGCGCGCCCCAGCGACGCGAACTCGTCCGGATCAATCCCGTATTCCTCGTCTAGGTCAAATACCGCGAAATCCTCCGCTCCGCCGCCGTCCAGCGCCACCGGCGGCAGCCCGAACCTCATGCGCGGCGCGTCCGTCATGGCCTCGATCAGCCTTTCCAGCGGGACGGCCCCCGTCCTGACCAGCCCCGTATACAACACAGGGAAAGCGCATTCCAGCCCCACCACGCCCATCAGGCTTTTTTCCAGCCCCCGGCCCTTTTCCTCCGTGCTGTGGGGCGCGTGGTCGGTAGCGATCATGTCCACCGTGCCATCCAAAAGCCCCCCCACCAGCGCCTCCCGGTCGGCCCGGTCCCGGATGGGCGGGTTCATCTTAAACCGTCCGTCCTCCTGAAGATCCTCATCGCATAAGAGAAGGTAATGCGGGGCCGTTTCGCAGGTCACGTCCACGCCCTCGCGCTTTGCCCGCCGGATAAGCGCCACGCTTTCCTTGGTGGATACGTGGCATACGTGGTAGCGGCAGCCCGTCTCCTTCGCCAGCCGAAGATCACGCTCCACCTGTCGCCATTCGCTCTCGCTGGAAATCCCCCGGTGTCCGTGTATACGCGCGTAGCGTCCGTCGTGGATACAGCCGCCGCCTAAGAGGCTTTCGTCCTCGCAATGCGCCGCAAGCAGCCCGCCCACGCCCTTGATCCGCCGCATGGCCTCGCGCATATCGCTTTCGGACTGCACGCCGCGTCCATCGTCCGAAAACGCGATTACCTGTGGGTTAAGCGCCGCGTAGTCGCAAAGCTCGCCGCCGCCCCGTTGCCCCATGGTGATGCAGCCATAGGGATAAACGCGCACGCGGGCGTTCCTGTCGATCAGCGCTCGCTGCGCCGCCACATGGGCGGGCGTATCGGGCGCGGGGTTCAGGTTGGGCATGGCGCACACCGCCGTATACCCGCCGCGCGCCGCCGCCAGCGTACCTGTCGCAATTGTTTCTTTGTAAAAAAAACCCGGCTCCCGAAGATGCACATGAACATCAACAAGACCCGGAATCAATAATTTCCCCGTCAACGTCAATACGTCGGCGGGCCGCGCCTTTGGCGCCGTGGAAATAGTAACGATACGGCCCTCTGAAAAGGCCGCGTTCCGCTTGCCAAGCCGCCCTTTTGCGTAAATAGTCGCCTCGTTCAACAGCAGTTGCAAGTACAGCGCTCCTTCCGCTTGCGTGGATTGGGTACCGTATATTCAATTATTTATTATGCATCATATTTCGCAGTTTGTCAATGATAAGTTCTTTTTTTTATCGCATGTAAAACCCTTTTTGTAATGAATAAACCTTTTGCTTGCACAGATCAACGGATATGGTATACTTTCCACATATCATAACCATACCGAAAGCAATGCATGGAGGTACCCATATTGAATCTAATCGATCAAATCGAGGCGTACGTGCCCTGGAACGGGCAGGAGGCGGCCGACCGAGAGCTGATTCTGCTCTGCCTTCGCGGGGAAAAGAATATCTTTACCAGAGAGAACCATCTGGCGCACATGACCGCTTCCGCATGGATTGCCAACGCGGACCGGACAAAGGTGCTGATGGCCTATCACAACCTTTACCGCTCCTGGTCCTGGCTGGGCGGACACGCGGATGGCGAGAGCGACCTTTTGGCCGTGGCCTTGCGCGAAGCGCGGGAGGAAAGCGGCTTGCGCGGCGTGCGGGCTATAACTGAAAAAATATTTTCGTTGGAATCGCTCACGGTGGACGGGCATATGAAGCGCGGAGCATATGTATCCTCGCATCTGCATCTGAACGTAACGTATCTTCTGGAAGCGGCCGAGAACGAAGCGCTTTCCATAAAGCCGGACGAGAACAGCAGCGTCCAATGGTTCCCCCTTGACGACGCGGTAAGCGCCTCATCCGAGCCATGGTTCCGCGAGCATGTCTATCGGAAGCTCGTGGACAAGCTGCGCGCCCTGCCGTGACAGGGGCCGGCAGGGCGAGTAGGAAAATAGCGAGATCATATTCTCCCTCGCCAGTGTGAAAGCGCTGTGAGTCAGGGCTTGGGGAGAGTCGTGCCATCCCCTGACTGGGCTCGGTGGGAAACGACGACCCTGTGCGGCATTGTGCGGGCATGGGCAGGTTGGCTGTGCAAACACGGACAATCCGTTCCAAAGCGGCCCACAGACTTCAACCGTGGCGACGATGGTGGTTGCGTTGCGAACCCCGGGGCCGCATTCCCCCACACCTTGCCCTCGGCCTAGACCCGCGTGTTCTAGGCCGAGGCCCGTGCAGTGGACCGGGATAACGCCCGTGCGCATGCGTCGCGCCGTCAGGGCAGCGTCTCCCTCGTTGCAAAGCGAGCGGATGTGTGCTATAATACGCTTCACGAGGATGGAAGCCGGCGCGTTCCGGTATTTCCGCTAGCAGAAGGGGCTATATAAATGAAAAACGGGCGTATTCATCTGCGATGGGCAAAACTCCGGCCTTCTGCTACGGGTTTTGGGCTCGTTACCGGCCGGGCTGCGGTGCTGGCGCTGCTGCTGGCATGCTGCTTTATATGCCCCGGCCGCGCGGAGTGCGTGAGCGTTCGCTTTGGGGACAGGGCGGCCAAGCAGGTAGCCATCACCGTGGACGACTGCTATAACGCCGGTCATGTGCGCGCCATTCTTGACCTGTGCCGTGAGCACGGCATACAGGTCACTTTTTTTGTGCTGGGCGCCGCGCTTAAAACGGATGACGCCCGCCTGTGGCAAAGCGTTGTGGAGGCCGGGCACGAAATCGGCAACCATTCCTACGACCATAAAACACTCACACAGCTCTCCGCGCGCGATGTGGCGGAGCAGCTGAAGCTAACGCAGCAGCGGGTGGACGAGCTGCTTGGGTATCACTATCCCATACGGGTCATGCGGCCACCCTATGGCTCAACCAATTACGGCCTTGAAATCGCCGTGGAAAAGGCGGGGTATCTGGCCGTCGTTCAGTGGGACGTAAGCCAGACCGACGCGGATAAAGCGTTTCAACACGTTAAAAACGGAAGTATTCTCTTGTATCACACAAACCAAAAGGATGTGCATTGTCTGCAACGGCTGATCCCCCTGCTCTTGGAGGAAGGCTATGCATGCGTTACGGTTTCCGAACTGCTCGGACTGGAAGCCGTAGACGTTTCGCCGCCCACCTCCCGTTATGGAGCGTTGTGTTTTTGAATTTGCAATGGTATAATAGGCTGTTGCCTTGCGGGCGCAGTTTTTTTCTTGACAAATTGAGGAGTGAACCGGATGACCAACCATTATGACGCGCGAAACATACAGGTTCTGGAGGGGCTGGACGCGGTGCGTATGCGCCCCGGCATGTACATAGGCTCCACAGGCTCGCGCGGACTTCACCATATGCTGTGGGAAATTGTGGATAATGCCATAGACGAGGCCATGGGTGGTTTTGCCTCCCGGGTGGATGTAACGCTGTATGCGGACGGCTCCGTCGGCGTGAAGGATAACGGACGCGGCATGCCCGTGGATATCCACCCCACGATGGGCGTTTCGGGTGTGGAGGTCATTTATACGAAGCTGCACGCGGGCGGCAAGTTCAACAACGAAAACTATGCCTACTCCGGCGGATTGCACGGCGTGGGCGCCAGCGTGGTCAACGCCCTGAGCCGCTGGGTCGCCGTGGATGTATACCGCGATTTCAGACACTATCAGATTCGTTTTGAAAGCGATTATGACGCCGAGCAAAAAAAAGTGGTCGCTGGACGCGTGACCGTGCCGCTGCACGCGGTGGGCAATACGAGGGAGCGCGGCTCCGAGGTGCGCTTCCTGCCGGACAGCGCGGTTTTTGAAACCACCCGGTTCAATGGCGATACCGTCGCCCGCAGGCTACGCGAGCTGGCGTACCTGAACAAGGGCGTAACGATCACCTTTCTGGACGAGCGCGCCCAAAGCCGTATTCAGCCCGAGGATGACGCCGAGGACGCCGAGGATGTTGAGGCAACCGGCGGTGCGCCCGCGGCGAACGAGCGGCAGGTTTTCTGCTACCAGGGCGGCATCGTGGATTATGTGAAGTATCTCAACGCGGATAAATCCCCGCTCCATGACGAACCCATCTACCTGGAAGGTGCTCGGGAGGACGTCATCTTCCGCGTCGCCATTCAGTATACCGACAGCTATACCGAGAATGTGTTTTCCTACGTCAACAACATCCCCACGGGCGAGGGCGGCACGCACGAAACCGGCTTCAAGGCGGCCTATACCAAGGTGATGAACGACTTTGCCCGCCGTCTGGGCGCGTTGAAGGAAAAAGAGGCCAACCTGGGCGGCGACGACTTCCGCGAGGGTATGACCGCCGTGATGATCGCCATGGTCAAAAACCCGCAATTTGAGGGGCAGACCAAGGGCAGGCTCGGAAATACCGAGGTCCGCCCCGTGGTCGAGTCCATCCTCGTCCAGCATCTCACCGCCTATTTTGAGGACCTGAAGCATCAGGACCTCGCCCAGCAGCTTATTGAAAAGGCGGTCAAGGCTGCCCGCGTCCGCGAGGCTGCGCGCAAAGCGCGCGACGTGGCCCGCACCAAAAACGCTCTGGAGGCCGCGCCGTTGGTGGGCAAACTTTCCAGCTGTACCGGGCGCAAGCCGGAAATGAATGAGCTGTTCATCGTCGAAGGCGACAGCGCCGGCGGCAGCGCCAAGCAGGGCCGCGACCGCCGCTTCCAGGCCATCCTGCCGCTGCGCGGCAAGCCGCTCAACGTCGAAAAAAAGCGGCTGGACCAGGTGCTGAGCAACGAGGAATTCCGTTCCATCATCACCGCGCTGGGCACCAACATCGACGAAAGCTTCAGCTTGTCCGGTCTCAAGTATTACAAGGTGATCATCCTTTCGGACGCCGACCAGGACGGCGCGCATATCCGTGCCATTCTGCTCACCTTCTTCTACCGTTATATGCGCGAGCTGATCACCGAAGGGCACGTCTATATCGGCATGCCTCCGCTTTATAAGGTGCAGCGCGGCGGCAAGGTTCAGTATGCCTATGACGACGTCGAGCTGCAAAAGCTCACCCGGGGCTCCTCCAAGGGATACACGCTCCAGCGCTATAAGGGGCTTGGCGAAATGAACCCCGAGCAGCTCTGGGCCACCACCATGGACCCCGAGCAGCGCAAGCTCATGCGCGTCACCATTGAAGACGCCGCGCAGGCCGAGCGTCTCGTGACCATTTTGATGGGCGACAAGGTGGACCCGCGCCGCGAATATATCAGCCAGCACGCCAACTTTAACCGCGAAGACAGCTTTACCGCGATGAACGACAAGCTGGAGGAAGGGAGGCCGAACGCGTGAGCCGCAAGGATGAACAGGTGCCTGTCCAGCCAGTCCAGAACATCATCCAGACCCCTATGGAGGAGGTCATGCACAACAGCATGATCCCCTATGCCGAACACGTCATCATGGAGCGCGCCGTTCCCCGCGTGGAGGACGGTCTTAAGCCCGTTCAGCGCCGCATCCTCTATACCATGAGCGAGCTTGGCATTACGCCCGATACCCCGCACCGCAAGTGCGCGCGCATCGTGGGCGACTGCCTGGGTAAGTTCCACCCCCACGGCGACAGCAGCGTATATGACGCGCTGGTTCGTCTCGCGCAGGACTTCAGCATGCGCGGCAGGCTGGTGGACGGCCACGGCAACTTCGGCTCCATCGACGGCGACAGCGCCGCTGCCATGCGCTACACCGAGGCCCGCATGACCCCGCTTGCCATCGAGATGCTGCGCGACATTGAAAAGGATACCGTTCCATTCCGCCTCAACTTCGACGATACCCTCAAGGAGCCGGACATGATGCCCGCCTCCTTTCCAAACCTGCTGGTCAACGGTTCAAGCGGCATCGCGGTCGGGCTGGCTACCAACATTCCGCCGCACAATCTGCGCGAAGCGGTCAACGCGGTCATCGCGCAGATCGACAACCCGGATATCACCGTGGACGAGCTGATGAAAATTATGCCCGCGCCCGACTTCCCCACCGGCGGCGTGTTGCTTAATACCGAGGAGCTGAAAAACGCCTACCTGACCGGCAAGGGCAAGCTGCTTCTGCGCGCCAGAACCCATGTGGAGGACGGCACGGCCGGCCGCAAGCTCATCGTGATCACCGAGGTGCCCTACCAGGTCAACAAGGCCGCGATGCTTGAAAAAATTCTGAAGCTCAGCGAGGAGAAAAAAGCCGCTCTTGGCTGCATCTACGACATCCGCGACGAAAGCGACCGCACGGGCATGCGCGCCGTGGTGGAGTTGCGCAAGGAAGCGGATGTGGATAAGGTGCTTGCCTACCTGTTCAAGTACAGCGATATGCAGGTTACCTTCGGCGTCAACATGGTCGCCATCGCGGACGGCAAGCCCAAGCTGCTCTCGCTGCGCCGGGTTATCCGCCACTACATCCGCCACCGTAAAAACGTTATCACCGCCCGCACCCAGTACGATCTGGACAAGGCCAAGGCCCGCGCTCATATTTTGGAGGGCCTGATGATCGCCGTGGATAACCTCGACGAGGTCATCGCGCTCATCCGTGGGAGCGAAAGCCCCAAGGCCGCCAAGGCCGGGCTGATGGAGCGGTTCGGGCTTACGGATATTCAGGCGCAGGCCATTTTGGACATGCGCCTTCAGCGCCTGACAGGGCTTGAAATTCTGGCACTTCGCAAGGAATACGCGGAGTTGCTTAAACTGATCGCCGAGTTGGAAGCCGTTCTTGCTGACGAAAAGAAGCTGATGAAGGTTATCAAAAAGGAGCTGTCGGCGGTCGCGGACAAATACGGCGACGACCGCCGCACGACGCTGGAGGACGCGGATAACGTGATTGAGGCTATCCAGCGCGAGGAAATCATCGCCGAGGAGGCCATGGTCACCTACTCCCGCGGCGGCCTGCTCAGGCGCATGTACCCAAAGCTTTACCGCAAGCTTCCGCCGGCCGGCACAGAGGGTACGAGCCCCGACGATGCGCCGCTGTACCAGTTTGAGACCCTAACCGACCGCACGCTTTACTTCTTTACAAACCTGGGCAACTGCTACACCCTGAGCGTAGCCGCCCTTCCGGAAATGAACAAGCCTAAGGACCGGGGCTCGTTGTTAAGCGGCGTGCTCGCCGGTTTGGAGGAGGGCGAAACGCCCGTGCGCATCCTTTGCGCGCGCGCGGACGAGCTGGCCTCTATGCCGGATTTACTATTTGTAACAAAGCTCGGCCAGCTCAAACGCAGCGCCGCCACGGAGTACGACGTCCGGCGGCAAAAGTTCGCGGCGCTCAACCTGCGGGACGGCGACAGCCTTCACGCCGTTGTGCAGCTTGATCCGTCGCTGGATATGCTTCTGCTTTCCCGCATGGGCATGAGCATCCGCTTCCATACCGACGCCCTGCCCACGCAGGGGCGCATCGCGGGCGGCGTAAAGGGCATGGCCCTGGAAGTAGGCGACGAGGTGATCTTCTGCGCCCAGCCCGGCTCGTCCGATCAATTGCTTCTGTTCAGCGAACGCGGCTTTGCCAAGCGCGTGCTGTTTATGGATTTTGAGCCGCAGGCGCGCGGCGGCAAGGGCGTCAAGAGTTTCTATTTCAACAAGAGCGGCTCAAACGGCACCCGCCTTGCGGGCGTGGCGCTTCTTGGCGACCCGCCGCCGAGCGTTAACGTCCGCCAGAAGCTGAGCCAGCCCACCGTGATGAAGGCCGATGAAATCGTCATGCAGGGCAAGCAGGATAAAGGTATGCCCTACGTCATGGCCATTCTGGACGACGTGGTCATGGGGGTGGAAGTCTGCTCCTTGCCGGACGCCACGTCCGCCGACAGTGGCGAGACCGGCGCATAACCGTTTCCCGCAAGTTAAAGAAAAGGGAGGAACGGCATGCCACCAGGATATCTACGGTCTTCCGGAGTGGACGCCGGCAAACGAGCCGCAAGCATTCCAGGCGATCAGATGAATGAGCTCAAAGCAATTTTGGAACACTTGAGCGCGATGATTCACGGCGACATCATCGCCACGCCGAACGGGCTGAACGCGGACCATGCTTGACCACATTAGGAGGCGGCATCCATGAATCCAAAATGCTACGAGTTTGACGCTGTGCTCCAAAAGGTGCCGGATATGGACGGCGCGTATATCGAGTTTCCCTATGATGTGCGCCAGGAGTTTGGCAAGGGCCGCGTCAAGGTGCGCGCCTTCTTTGACGGCGTTCCCTACGACGGAAGCCTTGTCCGCATGAAAACGCCCCGCCATATCATCGGCGTCCGCAAGGATATCCGCGCGCAAATCGGCAAGCAGCACGGCGACACGGTGCATGTCGAAATCGCGGAACGGGAATAAGCCGGGGTTCACCGCCAAGCCGGAATTTTTCTCAAATCGAATGGTACAACAAGTGCACAAAAAGAGTGAAAAGAGGGAGACGGAATGTTTAGGGAGAGCAAGACCTGAGAAGGAACGTTGTAGAAATCCTGTGCATGGAAGAACGGATACCGAATCACCTGCTAAGAAAAACAGGCCAAGCGATAGAGTTTGTCATGTATATACATGATTTAGTCGAGGGATATGTCCAGCCAAGACAATGGGCGTAACAGCATCAGCCCCGTGGTGCTGATCAATGTGTGCTGAGTGCCTGCTCTGGACGGTCTCTTCTTCCTGATGGAAACTCGGCCTTTATGCTGGTCTGCGCCTGCCCTCAGCATATCGCTGGCACTCAGTGAGGTAAAAACAAGAACATTAAGCATTTGGAGACCATTATGGACGCCACTTCTATTGCTGGTTGACCCTATTCCTTCAGAGTCGGCAAACCATTTTGCTCATAACTATTGACATGCCCCAACCCTAAGGCAATGTATTGAAGATGATTATTTCCTAAACAAGTGTGGATGCAAAAACCTGCATCCGGTTTTCAAGATGCAGGCTTTTCGGATCCTCATGCTGCCATTTATAATAATGTCATTTTGCTATTGAGCATTGCTCAATCCTTTTCAATTGCCGCTCTCCGTGTGAGAATCTGATAGAAAGTCTGAACAGGAAATTTCGGAATACGCTTGTAAGTAAAGAGACCATTTTGTTCCTGCTCCACATCCGTCAGCTGTGTATAACAAAGCCCCATAAATCTTGGATTATCTAAAATTGCATTCGTCAAGCCACGAAACCGAGTGATGAACGCTTCTTCGGAACCGGGCATGTTGCCATAGCTCCATGCTTTGTCGCCCAGTGTCCAACCGATGCCACCATATTCGCTCACGAACACAGGCAGTTGACCACTATATTGCTGACGTGTCCCAAGGCCACGATGATTTACATGATCCCACAGCTCGCCACCTTCGGCAAAGATGTCGTAGTTCGCCTTGAATACCGCAACGTCCTGCTCGTAGTCGTGTATGTCGTAAATGTCCGTCTGCACATGGTAGTTGCCGCTGGTATCAATGCAAGGGCGCGTGGGATCGACGCTCTTGGTGACTAGATATACCATGCGCAGCACATCGTTGCACTGTCTGCGTCCGGCATAGTCCCAGGTTTCGTTAAAGGGACACCAGCCGATGAGGGCAGGGTGGTTGCGGTCACGCTCCACCTCCTCCAACCATTCAGGCAGCACGGCAAACACTGCCTCTGGGCGAGAAATGTCCAACCCCCAGTTGGGAAATTCACCCCACACCATGTATCCCAGCCTATCGCAGTGGTACAGGAAGCGTTCTTCAAACACCTTCTCATGCAGGCGCGCGCCATTGAACCCGCAGGACATGGATAGCTCAATATCCCGCACCAGTGCTTCGTCACTGGGCGCAGTGTAAATACCATCAGGATAGAAGCCCTGATCCAGCACTGTGCGCTGGAATACGGACTTGCCGTTGAGCAGGAAACGCGGGCCGTCCAAGCGCACGCTGCGCAGGCCCGCGTAGCTGTGTACCACATCCGCGCCATAGGTGAGGGTCAGATCGTAAAGATGCCCCTGTCCCAGCTCCCACAGGTGGATTTCGTTTAGCGGAAGCATCACGTGCAGCCGTCCGCCCTTGCTTTCCACGGCAACCTCGCCCACATTGCGACCCTCATAGGTCGCCTCAATGCACAGCGTGCCTGCGCCACACAGGTTGGCAACAATCCATAGTGAACCCGTTTCCACATTGGGCGTGATGTGAATGCTATCCACATGCGTTTCAGGTACAAACTCCAACCATACCGTCTGCCAAATGCCTGTGGTGCGTGTGTAGTCGCAGCCATGCGAGAAATACTCCTCGCTCTGCTTGCCGCGGGGGATGAGTGGGTCGCGTTCGTCGTCTTCAGCATAGACGGTGATGACGTTCGCACCCGCTTTAACCGTGTCGGTCACATCCATTCGGAAAGACACATAGCCCCCCTTGTGGACACCCACCTGTATGCCGTTGACAAAAACCTGCGCCGAATAGTCCACCGCGCCAAAGTGTAAGTAGGTTCGGCCGCAGAGCTGATCATTGCCAAGCGTTACGCTGCGCTGATACCACACTCCGTGCAAAAAATCCTTGTGACCTACGCCTGACAGCTCGCTTTGGGGACAGAAGGGAACGATAATTGTTCCATCCAGAACCGCATCAGCCTTTTGCAGCCCGCGAGCAACGCCGCTGCGGCCGTTATCAATGGCAAAGGTCCATTTGCCATTAAGGTTCATCCAGTGGTCGCGCTGAAACTGGGGTTTTGGATGTTCTGGGCGGGGGATTCGCATTTGTTTATCTCCTCCTTTTGATCAATTGCGGCTTCCAAGGAACGAGCTACTTTAGCAGCTTCTCTTCACGGGCACGGAAATAGCTCACGCTGTCAAAGACCAGCTTGTCCAAAACGACGGGATCAGTTTTCGCGTTTTGCGCCGGATAGGGATCACCGCCCGGGCCAAGGGGTTCCGGTGTCACGAAGCAGTTGTCATTGTTGTATCCGACGAGATACAAAGCCATTATGATGCTGTCCAAGTCTAAGGAACCTTCTCCCAATGCACAGCGGTTTGTATCGGCCATGTGTAAATTGGTCAGCATGTCTCCAGCATCCCAAATAGCCTGCGCAATATGGCTCTCGCCAACCAGCATGTGGTAAACGTCGCCGTTGATGTGCTGAACCCCCGGGTGGTTCAACGCGTCGATGTAGGTCTTTGCTTCGGCAAAAGTATGCACGACGCTGGTTTCCGCCGCACGGATGGGCTCGATGGCTGCACGCACACCTGTCTTGACAAACACATCTGCCACACGGGACAAACTGTCCAAACTGCGTTCAATTTCGCTATCGTCGTATTTTACAGCGCGTCCAACGGCGGCAGGGCATACCAGCATATACTTGCCTCCCACCTCAGCCGTGAAGGCCGCTTCGCGCTTGATGTAGTCAATGGCCGCCTGGCGCTTGAAGTGACGATTGGACGAGAGATCGTTGTCCACGCTGAACATGCCGCACACGCCGCTGCAGGTGATGCCATAATTCCCCATAATTTTCAGCACTTCGCATGAACGGTAGCCCAAATCGTCCCCATAATGGTTGCCATGCAATTCGATATATTGGATGCCTGCCTTTTGCAGCCGCGCACAGGACTGCTCAAACGTTTCCAGCCCAAAACACCAATTGCTCCACGAAAAGTTCAATCGCCTCTGTAAGCGCTCGGGATGCTCTTTTTTCAATATCAAGAACGCATCACGGATTGCTTTGTTCTTTATCTCGAAGTTCTGCATCTCTGAAACCTCCTATTTTTTCTGCAGGTAGTGAATCAAAAAAGCAAAGGCGCTTCCCATCATTATTGCTATTGGTAACCTCTTCACCATGCCATCGCAATGCAAAGTTATTCTCTCGAAAGGTGTAAACCTTATCAATGATTTTAAAGTCAAAATCTATCGTTACCTTTCCCATAGGTGCAGCAGCATACAGATACATCCATTCCCCTACACTAAACCATTTCGCGCCTGTCAAGCGGATATCTGCACAATGGGTAGGAATGCGAATTCTGAATTGCATTGTTTTGTTTTTAATTTGTAAGGTAGCTGTATTTTTATGATCATATGGGTTTTGAAAGCTGAAGTTCTCATCTTCATAATCAAAAAGCAGATTAATGCTTGTCAAACCAGCAGATGTGGTGCACTGTGCTCTTACGGCTTCACACAATCCCCCGGCTCCCCCGCCGACAATATCCCAGTTAAAAGAAATTATAGCGCCTGGATGATCCTCATGACCAAAGGGACAGGGAAAACCAAAGGCACCCTTGCTTTTGCTTGCCAAGCAGTAGGTTTCCGGAATCGAAGAATCAAACCCTTCCTGTATAAACGAAGTATCTAGCAGTTGTGCCGGAAGAAAATGTGCACGCAATATACACTCAGCTTGCGCAAAATACCCTGGATACCCCGCTTGCCCCAACGCAAGACATACCTCCATGATATCGGCCGTATTGTTGATTTCACCAACGCAATCCGTACGATAGTATCCTTCCACACACCAGCCAAAATCAAGGGCGATTTTTGACAACCCGTTCTTCATAAAACGATGCACACGTTCAAAAATCTCGTGGTCTTGCACTGTATGTCCTAGCTGACACAAGGAACTGAGCATTGCCGTAGTAGAATGAGTATGTCCGCCAAATACTTCAACATCATAATTTCCGCTTTGATCTAGCACATCTCTGAAGCATACTTCTTTTAGTTTCAAGGCCTGTTGAAGCGCACAAAGTTCGCCGGTCGCACGATAAAACTTTACCAATGCCCCTATATATCTACCAAAACTAATAGGGAAAGGAGAATCGAATCGGGTCGTTCCGGCCCATTTCTGCAGCTTTCCCCCAGTTTTGCGCGACCACTCCTCCTCGAGGAATTTCCCTTGTTCATAGCTATACCATGTATCGACCTGTTCAATTAGATCAAGCGCTAAGCGATACGCGTGTTGATCGTTTCTATACTTGACAAGCGCTGTAAGTGCATGCATAACCTCGCGTAAATTATGTAAATCTGTTTCTGGTATCGCCTCCATTGTGGTGGTATTGATGCATGCCGGAAAACCAAGTTTTGTGCATTCAAGGGATCGATAGGTCCATTTCCTCAAATGTTCAATAGCCTGCTTATCCACTTCGATTCCCAAGGTATTCTCAATATTTAGAAGGGCATTTAGCCAACGTCCGGGGATGTGCGACATACTGAAGCTTGGGTGATGACTATTTCCGAACGATTCACCAACCATCATGTTGCCGAAAAATGGAATGAAATCATGCCGTGGATCAAAGAAGAATGTCATGGGACGTACACTTTCCAAAAGTGCTTGTCGTAAATTTCGAGTATTGACATCAACTTTCTTTTTAAATTGAGTTTTCTCCATGTATTATTTCTCCTCATTGCAATATCTCAGCCTGTAGGCTTTTTACCCCTTTACACCACCCAGTGCAATACCGGATACAAAGTACTTTTGCAGAAAAGGATATACGCACAAAATCGGAATGGTTCCCACAATGATCTGCGTACACTTTATGGAACGATCAGAAACAAAACGAAGCAAAGCATAGTCTGAGCTGCTAATCTTGCTCATATCAATATCCAGCAAGATTGTACGCTGATAGGTTTGCAATGGGATTTTGTTAATATCTGACATATAAACCATGCCATCAAACCATGAATTCCAATGGCCCACCATACAAAACAAAGTCAGTGTAGCAATGGCCGGTGCCGACATCGGGATATAAATGGAGAGCAGGGTCCGCAATGGACCGGCTCCATCGATGAGCGCAGCTTCTTCCATCTCTCTGGGCACCTGTCGAAAAAAGTTTAGCATCAACACAAGATTGTATACCGGCAGCGCTCCGGGAAGAATAAGCGCCCATATCGAATTGCGCAAGCCAAGTTCACTGATCAACAGATACTCGGGAATAACACCGCCAGTAATAAGCATCGTAATAAAGAAAAACCAAATATATACCTTTCTGTGGCGTAACTGCCCATTTTCTTTAGATAGTGGATATGCTGTAAGCAACAGCAAAAGCATATTGACCGTAGTACCGAGCAGTAGGCGAACAATGGATACTCGAAAAGCGCTCCAGAAAGCATCTTTGTTCAGAAGATATTCATAAGAAGCAGTTGTAAAACCTTTCGGCCAAAATGTAACCTGTCCCGCTGTAACAAAAAAGGAATTGCTAAAGGATATCGCAATCACATTTACAAAAGGCAGAATACAGAGCATAGCCAGAACAATCAACACCAGGTGGTTAAAAACCAAGTAAATCTTTCGGCTTGTAGAGGTCTGAATATGCTTTGAGGGCTTTTTCTGAATCAGCATCATACGATTCTCTCCCCTTAGAATAATCTATAATCGAAAAAGTGATCAGCAATCCAATAGGATGAGGTGATCAGCGCAAATGAAATAATCGACTTGAAAACGGAAATCGCCATGGCAGGACCGAATTTCGCATTCTCCAAGCCCAAACGATAAACAAGCGTATCAATAATATCGCCTGTTTCGTAGGTGGTCGGGCTGTAGAGATTGAAAATCTGGTCAAACCCAGCGTTCAGTGCATTTCCCATGCTCAGTACGCACATTAAAACGATAATTACGCTCATTCCCGGCAACGTTACATGACGTGTTTGTTGCCAGCGATTTGCTCCATCGATAATCGCCGCCTCGTATAGACACGGATCAATACTGGTAATTGCAGCCAGATAAACAACTGTTCCGTAGCCGAAGTTTTTCCATACATCTGTCCAGATCATTGTCTGCTGAAAAACATTATTGCTTCCCAGAAAATAGATGGATTCCAACCCTATTGATGTCAGAAAATGATTCACAATACCCGTAGAGGGTGACAATATATCCTTGAGCGTTGCTGCAAAAACAATCCACGACAAAAAGTAGGGAAAATAGATTGTTGTTTGAATGCTGCGTTTGAATTTTTTGTTATTTACTTCATTTAGCATCAAGGCGACTATGATGGGCACAATCAACCCTAAGACGATTTTGCTAACCGCAATGACAACCGTATTACGAAGTACGTTTTCAATGTTGGGCATGGTGAAAATGTACTCAAAATTACCCAATCCAATCCATTTCTGATTCCCAAACAGTCCTTTTGCAGGAATGAATCTCTGAAACGCGATCACAATTCCACCCAAGGGCAAATAACGAAATAAAAGCGTAAGCAGTATTCCTGGAATCAGCATTATATGAAGCGAGATGCTCGAAGCCCTTTTTCGCAAGGTATAGGCCGGCTTCTCTTTCACGCACGTTTTGATCATATCCAAAATCCTTTCCATACGTTGCTCAACCCAATAAAAAATTCGCGCGCTATTCATTCGTAGCGCGCGAATTAAATTAGGGATTAACGCGCATTTGCAGATTTATACCAATCGTTTACTTCGGAAGTAATCTGAGTTCCGCCCATTTCGTCGAAAGACTTCACCCATGCATCAAAGCCTTCCTCAACGGAAACTTCACCGATGATAATCTTGGTAAACGTGCGCAACTGTTCATCCTGAATGGTGCTCCAACGGTCAATCATCAGCTGACTCTGCGGACCGAGAAAAGCATCATAGAAATAGTTGTTGGCACTGATTGCACCATCCAATACCTGGAACGGTGTACCATCCTGTGGTCCAAACATCTGCGTCCAGAACCATCCATCCTCACCATGGAGATTGTTCCAATGGAGCAAGCCACCGCCGGTCAAAGAAGAAGTATCGCCATTGTTAGCATAGCACGACTGCACCTCGCGATAGCAATCCAGGTTATACCAAGCGGATACGTTGCCCTGGAAAGGCTTTAGAACATCTACGGCTCCATTGCCGTCATGAGCCCACCAAACCGCATCAATATTCGGGTCATATAGCAGTTCTGAACAAAGCGCACGAATCTTGAAGGCCGCTTCGGGATGCTCAAAATTCTTATTAATGACTACCCAGCCGCGGTAAGACGGTTTCAAAGCGGAAACCACATCTTTACCAGTAGCGGTGGGAAGCTTAGGGCAATACCAAGACATATCGGGATCATGCTCCAGCATGCTTTCTAACTGAGCCGGAAGCCAATGACCACCAAATACAATGCCACACTTGCCGTTGAGCACGTTCTCCATCGCATCTGCATTGGAGTGCGTAATGAACTCGGGATCAATATAACCTTCCCTGTATAGTTCGCTCAAGAACTGCAGCGCAGCTTTGCATTCTTCCTGCGCGCCGCCCCAAACGACTGTATCTGCTTCATCCTTCACCCAATACTCAGGATAAGCTCCATAGGCATTCAAAATGCCGCGAACAGTGTAGTACAGATCCTTGTCCAGTGCAATGCCATAGCTATCGTTAACGCCGTTCCCGTCAAAGTCCGCCTTTGTAAAGGCGTCCATCACGGCTTTCAGTTCTTCCATAGTGGTGGGCATAGACAGTCCCAGTTTGTCCAGCCAGTCCTTGCGAATCCACATATAGGAGAAGGAATCCGTATCGGAAATGCCAGCAGGCAGGCCATAGATGCCACCCTCATAAGTAACCATCTGAAGTAAAGCGCCATTATCGGAGGCCCAAATTTCCTTGTCAAGCACACCCGCCCACTGATCAATCAGTTCGGACACATCCCAAATCACGCCAGCCTCAGCCAGTTGCATTACATCTGCTTGATCGTTGACGATGAACATATCGGGCAGTTCGCCAGTAGCGATCGCCAAGCGCAGTTTAGTCATGTAATCGCCATTGTCGGTATTGGCCAGCCAATCGTACTCGATATCAATGTTCAGTGCCTTAAGGATAGCATCGGTCAAGCGATTATTCTCTAGAGACTCGCCATACCGTTCTTCCAGCGTGGCCATGTAATCAACGATACTGCTGTTGTACCAGTTTACCATTTTCACAGTGATGGTGTCATCGTATGCGGCCATTTTTTCAGCGTCGCCGGATGCTTCATAGAAAGAATGAAAGCTCTCGACCAGATTCTCAACCTGGGAATTATAATCGTCGATTTGGGTGGCGCCAGCGCCTACAATCGGCACACACAGCACACATAAGACGCAGCTTAGCAACAAAATCTTTTTCATTCCAATCCTCCTCCGTTCGTTCTTCTTTGATGATTAGTAACGCGTTACGTTGTTTTTATTGTATCATTGGCGATGCCTAAAATAAATCCCCTTAAATTCCACTTTTGGACGATAATTTTTACCTATTTTTCCGATTTGCTTCCCTGTATTCATTCGGGGAACATCCCATTACGCGCTTAAACACCTGTGAAAAATACTTTGCAGAAACAAAACCCACTTCCTGTGATATATCCGGAATTCGTTTGGAGCTAAACTTCAACATTTCTTTTGCGGCGGCAATGCGAATGTCCCGTATAGCATAAACCAGATTGTTGCCGGTACTAGACTTATATACTCTGGAAAGATAAGATGGATTGTAGTGGAACATTTCTGCAATAGTCGTTAAGCTGATATCTTCTTGATAATGCTCTGCAATATAGCGATCCACTTTTTGAATTAGCCATGATTGGTTGTTTTTTGATTCCGCTTCTATCAAATCAAAAAGCTTTCGGCTAGCGTCAAGCAATTCAGTAACCCATTGAGCGGTATCCCGATAATTATAAGCGACGCTTAATTTGTGAATAAAGCTTTTATCATCGCAATATTGTATAAACAGTTCCAACGCATTTAGCATTAAAAAAGCTACAGCATTTACAGAGATATTTATATTTTCATTCATAGGGAGCGGATTTTCAACCCATGATTTGAAGCCGTTTCTCAAGTATAATAAGAAAGATAAGGCATCCCGCTGGAGAATAAACCCCCAAAGGATATTCATATCTTCTACCCCAGGGAATTTCTGAGCAAAGCATTTTACATCCTGCTCTTGAAAACCGGGCATTCCTAATCTTAACACGCCACTGCCTGGTTCGTGTTTTGCCAGCGATGCACATATCATTTTATATTCCATATGCAATTCGCCCCAAGGTAAAAACCGGTCGGAGCATACAATGTTCATCGCCAGATGATAAATATGTGTCACCTCCTCTAGAAGGTTTTCAAATGCCGAATGAATTTGTAGGGATAACTCTCTGTACGATACAAAAGAATGATCGGTTTGAGCCAAAAAGACCATCACATTGTCTGAAACGAAACTATAGAAATGCAGTCCAAAAACAGATAAATGCGAGCAGGCTGTCATCTGCAAATTGCGAATGAGCTTTTGGTCCTCTGCATTTAAATCACCGGACCCGTTGAGCGTACATCCAATCAACAAGACAGATTCGTCATTAAGGTCAATATTCAAAGACAGTCGTTCTTCCGAGTTGGGAAGCTGCATGCCAAATTTAATAGTTCTGCGCAAAATATATTCTTTTACACTTTCTTTTATGTGTTCCATGTTTGCCGAGATTTCTTCAGCCTTTCGCTCTTGTGCACGCTTTTCTTGCAACCGCTTACGCTCATTGTCAATTGTGTCGCATATTGTAGTATAACTCTCGTGCTTTAGTAAAAAATGAACATCATCATATTTTGCTACGCGATATGCGTAATCAAATCTCTCGAAAGCTGTTAGCATAAGAACGCTGCATTGAGGCCACATTTGTTTCAAGTACTCCAAGACATCAAAACCGCTAACTTGAGGCATACATATATCAATAACTGCGAAATCAAAACTGAAACGATTTACAATATCAATTGCTTCTTTTCCTGAAGCCGCACGATGGATTTCAAAATCAAAGCGCTCACTAAATACACCGTAGAGCGTGTTCACAATCCCGATCTCATCATCCACGATCAAAAGTCTTTCCATGACTATCTCCTCCAATCAACTGTAATTGTACAACGAAAACCTCCCAGCGGCGATCTCTCAACCGACAGACCACTGCTGTTTCGATAAGCAAGCGACAATCGCTTTTGAATGTTAAGCAATGCTATCCCAAACTCCCCATCATTTTGATTCGATTGATCTTCAATGAGCGCCTGAATATGCTGAATATCTTTGTCTGATGCCGTGTCGCCATTGTCATCCACGTGAATTTGAAAACCATCTTTCATTTCGCAATACGATACTGTGATAAGCCCATCGGATAACCTTGCTTTAACTCCATGTTCAAAAGCATTTTCGATCAACGGTTGAATAACCAACCTGGGTATCATGACCACCAACCATCGTTCTGCGCACTCAGCAAATGAGATTTGAACTCGATTGGAAAAACGCAATTGCTGGATTTCCGCGTAAGCACGAGCATGAGATATTTCCTCTGCCAGAGAAACCTCTTTATACTCATAATGGGTTATATACTTCATGTAATTGCCCAGCAATTCTGAAAGATGGGATGCTTCCTCATATTGCTCATTGTAAAGCAGTGCTTTAAGCAAAAAATAGGAATTATAAAGGAAATGAGGATTTATTTGACATTGTAACTGTTTCAGTTCTGCGCGAGTATTAAGTAATTGCAGTGTATACTCCTTTTCAATGAGCCGTTGGATATGCTCGGCCATATGGTTAAATCCACGAAAAACCGGCTGAAATTCTTGGATCCAGGTTTCATTGATTCTGGTATCAAAACGACCTTTCTCAAAACTTGAAAGGGCATGACGCAATGTTACAATAGGTTTGGTTAGCGTCCAGCTCAAAACTGAAACCAGCAAAACAACAATGGCAAGTGCTGCCCCCAAACTCAAAAACACTGATTGTGTAAAGCTATCCAGTTTGCTTCGGATTGGTTTGTACGGAGTGATTCGCAGCAGTTGCATTTGCGTTGCTTGTAAGGTTGACCACGAAATCAGAAATGTTTCCCCGTTAGATAAAGTAAAAACAGCGGGGTCTTTATTCTCCTGTATAAAAGAAAGGAGCCTATCATATTCGTGATGAGGAATAACTTCCTGTGATGCAATTGAGAAACGCTCAGCAGCCGGGTCTGATTGTAATAATAAATATTGAACAGAAAAACTCGTAGTATCACCAGCGTGTTGCCTTAAATAACTGCTCAAGGTAGCTTTTCCAAGTTGCGCATATACGATAGCTTTTGAATTAATACTGGAAACAAAGTATAGCTGATCTCCGTGAGCGACCGAACAAATTGAGCCGTTCGAGAGACAATCTTCCATAAGATATTCGATATTTGGAGGGCAATAACGCAAAGATGTACTGTCTAGAACTCGCATTTGTTCTGGATAAAAAATGGCCAACTTATCCGCTGTGTTTAAAGACATCTCCAGCAATCTTAGATGTTGTCGCACATTTTCGGTCAAATTTTGGTATTGAGTATTAAAAAATGCGCTCTCCCAAAAGACATAAATTTTCCGAACGGTCTGTGTTGTTGCTAAGCTGTTCATCAAAGTGATCATGGTTTCAAAGTCTTTATCAATTAAGTAAGCCAGAGATCTTGTTTCCGACAATTCGCTTTGGAAAATATAGTCTGAAAATCCATCAATCGACTTGTTTGCTATGTTGTTGACGAAAAAACCAACTAGCAATAAACAAATGCAGGACATGATAACCAATGTAAAGCGAAGGGAGAAAATTATTCGCATCATAATCTATCCTCTTTCTTTTTTATCTAGACCTCATCAATTTTATAAGAATAGAAGAAAAAAGTAAAGTTTTCTATCATGAACACAGTATCACTCTCAAATGCAAGATTGCGTCGACGAAAGATTGTGCAAGAAATGCGAACCAGATAGCAATGCTACGAACTTGTATGGGCGCAATGAAGAAGGCTGTACGCTTTGCATGGCGTGTAGCGATGTTACGGTTGTTTCGTAATCCGAATAAGTGGTTTGGTGAATGTTCAGATAGGCGGCCATATCGGCCTGCGTCATATCTTTGTCCTCGCGCATATTCCGGATCCGCTCATACATGCTTCTCACCCCATACCCATTATCTTTAAAGAGCATGAGATGATTTGTTTTTAAGGGATATTCCCTTAAGCAAGGCAAAAGCAGCCCTGATTGGAAACGCATTCGGGAAAAAATCCTTCTCCGGGGTAGCCAAAGCGCCCATAAAAAAATTTCCATTGGTTTTACACACAGCCTTCACAAAACCATCATCCGTTCACAAGAAAAAAAGACTACCATGGCAACGCTGACAGAAAGTTCCCTGGAGGAGGTTACCATGAAAAAGCTTTTAAAAATCCTGCTGGTACTGGTTATATTGGGCGCAGGGGCATACTTTGGCTATCAATATTATACGGAGCGTTATGCGACCGCAACGCAGGAACCCGCCGGGTCCGGCTACACCGAGTACGTTATCAGCCGGGGCAACCTGAGCAAAACCGTCACCGGCACCGGCACATTAAGCATCAGTCAGACGCGGGATATTTCGCTTGATTGCGCCGTCACGGTTACAAACGTCCTGGCAGAGGCGGGCGAGGCCGTAAGCGAGGGGCAGGCGCTGCTGGCAATAGACACCGCCGCCCTTCAGACTACCATCGACACCCTTCAGGAGGAACTGGACGCCTGCGAAAGCGACATGGCCGGCATCGCCGACAGCTTTTCCAGCACCACCTATATAAAAATGCCGCAATACGGCCGTATAAAGGAGGTTTACATCTCCGCCGGCCAATACATCCAGGACGTCATGGCTGAAAAGGGCTGCATCGCGCTTTTATCCCTGGACGGATGGATGTATGTGGAAACGGACGCCGTGGACGGCATGGAAATCTCCTCTACCGTCAAGGTCAAGGTAGGCCGCGCCACGCTGGACGGCACCGTGCGCGCGCTGGAAAACGGCAAGGCCACCGTCACCTTCTCAGACGCCTACGGCACGGAGGGCGGCGAGGTAGAGCTGACGTTTGGCAAGCAAACGCTTGGCACGGCGGCCGCGCACATCCACATGCCCTACCGGCTTACCACCACGGAGAAGGGCTACATATACGCCGTGTACATGGAGGAAAACGCCCGCAAGTGGGAAGGCAACAAGATCGCCTACCTGATTAACGTACCCGTGCCGGACAGCTACCAGACGCTTCAAAGCACCCGCGAAAAGCTGACCGGGCAGATTCAGGCCCTAAAATCGCTTCTGAGCGCCGGCAGCATCACCGCGCCGGCGGACGGCATCGTGGCTTCCATCGTCGAAGCCTCGGCCACCGAGCAGGCCGCTTATACAACCCTCGCCTCCCTCTACGTGGGCGCCGAGAAGGAGATGGTCGTCAGCGTTGACGAGCTGGATATCATCAGCGTCGCCGTGGGGCAGGATACGGATATCGCCATGGACGCAATCACCGGCAAGACTTATTCCGCCACCGTCTCCAAGGTCAGCCAGATCGGCACCTCCGAAAGCGGCGTAACCGTCTATGACGTCACCCTGACCATCGATGGCGACGAGCAGCTAAAGCTGGGCATGAACGGCACCGCGACCATCAAGATTGAGGAGGTTTCGGACGTTCTGCTGGTGCCCATCAGCGCCATGAACTCCTCCCGCAACGGCAGCTATGTCTGGGTAAAGTCCGAAAGCCAAACCGGGGACAGCGACGAGCCGGGCGTACGTGCCTACATTGAAACCGGCCTGTCCGACGAGGACTTCGCAGAGGTTACAAGCGGGCTTTCTGAGGGCGACGTCGTGCTGATCACACGCGAGGCCAGCACCTCCTCCAACAGCGGCTTTGGCGGTATGGGCGGCGGCATGATGATGGATATGGGCGGCGGCATGCCGGCAGGCGGCGGCGCGGTTCCCTCCGGCGGCGGCGCTCCCTCCGGCGGGGGAAGCGGCGGCGGTCGGCCAGGCGGCAATTAAGGGGGCGTTAGCATGATCGATATGAAGGACGTGGTCAAGCGCTACAGCCTCGGCGGCGAAACCATCTACGCGCTCAATCATATCTCCCTTGCCGTGGAGAAAGGCGAATACGTCGCTATTATCGGCCCCTCCGGCAGCGGCAAAAGCACGCTGATGAACATCGTGGGTTGCCTTGATATCGCGGACAGCGGCTTCTACATGTTAAACGGCAAGCCCATCCAGAAATACCGCGAGCGCCAGCTTGCCCGCATCCGCAACAGGCAGATCGGCTTTATTTTTCAGGGCTTCAACCTGCTGCCAAAGCTCACCGCTCAGGAAAATGTCGAGCTGCCGATGATCTATCAGGGGATCGGCGCGGGCGAGCGCAAAAGACTCGCCCGCGAAGCGCTTGACCGCGTAGGCCTGGGCGGGCGAACCAAACACCGCCCCACCCAGCTATCCGGCGGCCAGCAGCAGCGCTGCGCCATCGCCCGCGCCATCGCGGTCAAACCCTCGCTGATCCTGGCCGACGAGCCTACCGGCAATCTCGATAAAAAAACAGGCCGTGAAATCCTTGAAATTTTCAACGAGCTTCACGGCGCGGGGAACACCATCGTGCTCATCACTCACGACCCCAAAGTGGCCAGGTGCGCCCAGCGGGTCATTCGCATCGAGGACGGCCATTTATACGAAAACCAGGAGGTGCCCGACGATGATCTTTCAATCGTTTAAAATGGCGCTCAAGGCCATCGCGGGCAACAAAATGCGCTCGTTTCTGACCATTCTGGGCGTGGTAATCGGTGTGGTGGCCATTGTGGTGCTGGTTTCCATCGGCCAGGGGGCAAACAGCTCGGTCGTCTCCAGCATCGAGGGCATGGGCACCAACCTCATCAACGTTTCCATCCGCGCCAGGCGTACCAATCCCGTTACCATGGCCGGGCTTAACGGGTTTGCGGAGGATGAGAACATCGCGCATGTCGCGCCCATCGCAAACGTGTCCGGCACGGTTAAGGCCGGCGTTACCACCTATGACGACGGCAGCATCCAGGGCACCACGCCCGGCTATGAGGAAATCCGCGACTGGACGGTAGCGGAAGGGCGCTTTCTCAAGCAGCCGGATATCGATAACCGCAGCTTCGTCGCCGTCATCGGGGCAGAGGCCGCGGCCGAGATGTACGGCACAACGCATGTGGTGGGCGAAACCTTTTCCATCAACGGCTACACAATGACCGTCGTAGGCGTGCTGGCGGAAAACGGCTCCAGCGCATCCGGTAGCAACGATAACCAGATTCTCATTCCCTTTTCGCTTGCGGAACGCATCTTCTCCCAGCGCGGCATCTCGACCTTTTACGTTTCGGCCGTCTCCTCCGACGCGGTGGACAAGGCACAGCAGGCGGTGGAAAGCTACCTTGAAAAGGCGTTTGAGGGCTACAACACCAGCTCGTACGGCACGCAGTACAGCGTGTATAACCAGTCGGAAATGTTGAGCACCCTAAGCGAAACCACAAGCACCCTGACGCTGATGCTGGGCGGCATTGCGGGCATCTCGCTATTGGTGGGCGGTATCGGCATTATGAACATCATGCTGGTCAGCGTAAGCGAGCGCACCCGCGAGATCGGCATCCGCAAAGCCATTGGCGCCGCGCGGAGCAATATTTTGATGCAGTTTCTCATTGAATCGCTCGTCGTAAGCCTCATGGGCGGACTTCTGGGGCTTCTCATCTCCATCGGCGCGGTGCGGGCGCTGGGGCCATTGCTGGATATGACGCTGGAAATTCCGACAGCAGTGGCGTGGATGGCGATCGGCTTCTCCGTATTCATCGGCGTGGTATTCGGCATGTACCCCGCCAACAAGGCCAGCAAACTGCGCCCCATCGAGGCGCTTCACTACGAAGGCTAATCCTAAAACTGACGAATGATTTCACAAAAGCCGCGCATGCTAATCCACAGGAAGGATGGGGATGGCATGCGCGGCTTTCGTACGGATTTGGCGATGGAGTGCATCGGCGAGGAAAACGGACGGGTGGAAGGTGTGCGCGTAACCGCGCACCAAATCGGCAGCGTAACGCACACACGCATCCGTATCGAACAGCAGCATGCCGCAGAGATTTTAAACCGGAAATGCGGTGAATATATCACGCTGGAATGCCATGACCTGCCCCGCTGCGACACGCGTATGAAGGAATTGCTTGCCAAGCTGATCGCACAGGGCGTGCGGGGCATGCTGCCCGACCAGGGCGAGGTGCTCGTGGTGGGTTTGGGCAACCGCAATGTGACCGCCGACGCGCTGGGCACGCGCGTGGTGGAGCAGATGCTGGTAACGCGCCACCTGAGGCAGGCCATGGCGCGGGAATTAAAGGGCAAGCTCAGGGGCGTCAGCGCCATCGCTCCGGGGGTGCTGGGTTTGACCGGCATCGAAACGGCCGAGCTTTGCCGCGGGCTGGTCGCGCATGTCAAGCCCGCGGCCGTCATCGCCATCGACGCGCTCGCCGCTTACGAGAGCGAACGCATCTGTACCACCATCCAGATCACCGATACCGGCATCGAACCCGGCAGCGGTGTGGGCAACCACCGTCTGGGCCTGACGGATGAAACCCTTGGCGTGCGCGTAATCGCCGTGGGCGTGCCGATGGTCGTCTACGCATCTACCATCGCCAGGGACGCTATGGCGCGCCTGATCGACGAGTACGGTATTTTTGAAAGCGGGCACGAGGACGCGGCCGAGCAGCTGCTGCGCCAGGTGTCGGAGGGCTTTTTAGGCGATATGGTCGTTACGCCGCGTGAAATTGACGAATTGGTGCTAAGCGTTGCGGATTTGCTCAGCGACGGCCTCAATCAGGCGCTTCATCCCTCCATAGACAGGGATACATTGCATACCTATATGCGTGGGTAGCATATCCTTTCGGGTAAGACGCTAAAGGCGGTGACCCGATATGAACAGGCAACAGAAGGTACAAAAGGCGGTTATACTGCTGCTCACGCTGCTGTGCGGCGTATGCGCGGGAATGCTGTTCCCCTGCCAAAGCTGCCGTACGCGGGAAAGCGTGGCGGCCTTTTCGTATGCGGCGGTTCCCCTGATCGAATCCGCCGTTCCCTCCGCAGGGGGCGGTCCGTCAGCCGGCGCGCACGTTTCCCCGGCGCCGGCGCCGGCGCCGCCGCCGC